>JBDQFC010000010.1:0-70554 GCA_040266055.1 Candidatus Nanopelagicales bacterium
CTCTCGATCTTCGACTTCAAATAGCGCGAGTTTCAACGGCGGATCGTTGACGATGAAGTTGGCATACCCATCACGCCTTTTATGAACTTCCACCCCGAAAAGCCGCGAATAGAACTCCACGGCTGCATCTAGGTCAGACACGTTGAGCGCTAGCTGAACCCGAGACACGGCACGCCCTACTCGAAGCGGGACTGCTGGCGCCATAGGTCGATGCCACCTTCGAGCGCGAAACCGTCGATTGCGGCCAACTCGGCATCACTGAATTCCAAGTTTTGGACAGCCCCTGCTGTCTCGCGCAACTGCTGGGCTGAGCTGGCCCCGACCAAGGTGGTGGTGACTCGCGGATCGCGCAGCGTCCAGGCGACTGCCATCTGAGCCAGGCTCTGACCCCGCTCCTTGGCTATTGCAGCCAGGCCGCGCAGGCGCTCGGCGTTCTCCGGGTTCACCCAGTTCGGATCCAAGGACTTGCCCTCGGTCGCTCGGGAGCCCTCGGGAATGCCATCGACGTACCGGTCGGTGAGCATGCCTTGGGCCAACGGGCTGAAGGTGATCGCGCCTGCACCGACCTCCTGGAGCGCATCGAGAAGTCGATCGTCCTCGATCCACCGATTCAGCATCGAGTAGGACGGCTGGTGAATCAGCAGCGGAACGCCCAGGTCTTTGAGAATCTGCGCAGCGCGGATGGTTCGAGCCGGGCCGTAGGACGAGATTCCGACGTATAGCGCCTTTCCCTGGTTCACCGCCGTCGCGAGTGCCCCCATGGACTCTTCCAGCGGCGTCTGAGGATCGGGGCGGTGGTGGTAGAAGATGTCGACGTAATCCAGGCCCAAACGTTGCAGGCTTTGATCCAGGCTCGCCAGGATGTACTTGCGAGACCCCAAATCTCCGTACGGACCAGGCCACATGTCCCAACCGGCCTTAGACGAGATGATCAACTCGTCGCGGTAACGGGCGAAGTCTTCCTTGAGAATCCGACCGGCGTTGATCTCCGCACTGCCGAAGGGCGGACCATAGTTATTGGCAAGGTCGAAGTGCGTGATACCGAGATCAAACGCGGTGTGCATGATTTCGCGCTGACCTGCAAGAGGCTTGTCGTCACCGAAGTTGTGCCAAAAACCCAGCGAGATAGCGGGCAGATCGATCCCGCTACGACCGCATCGTCGGTAGGGCATCCGACCGTCGTATCGACCAGGGTCGGGCAAGTAGTGTTCGGCGATGTCCATGGCAGGATTCTGGCAGCAACTTCTACTGAAGGAGAACTTGTGTCGAATATTCCGAGCGTGACGATGAACGACGACCGATCCATTCCCCAGATCGGCCTCGGTGTGTGGCAGGTTCCCGACGATGTTGCGACCGATGCGTGCCTGGCAGCCTTCGAAGCCGGGTATCGCCACATCGATACCGCCGCCCTATACGGAAACGAGGAAGGTGTTGGCCGGGCGATCCGCGCTTCAGGCCTTTCCCGGGACTCATTGTTCATCACCACCAAGGTCTGGAACACCGACCAGGGCCGCGAGAAGACCACCGCCGCCATGAACGCCTCCCTCGAGCGCCTCGGCTTGGACTACGTCGATCTGTACCTGATCCACTGGCCCACCCCCGAACGCGGTCTCTACCTCGAGACGTGGGAAACAGTGCTGGACCTGCAAGATCAAGGAAAGACCTTGTCTGCGGGTGTATCGAACTTCCACCCTGATCACCTGCGCACCGTCATCGACGCTACCGGCGTCACGCCGACCATCAACCAGGTGGAACTCCACCCGTGGCTGCCGCAGCGTGAAGTCCGCGCTGTTGACGCCGAACTAGGCATCGTGACCGAGGCGTGGTCTCCCCTAGCCTCCGGTGGGCTGCTCGACGATGAGGTGTTGGCTGGCATCGGGGCGAAGTACGGCAAGAGCGCCGCTCAGGTGATGATCCGTTGGCACCTGCAGATCGGGAACGTGGTTCTCCCCAAATCGGTGACTCCCGAGCGGATCAGGAGCAATATTGAGGTCTTCGATTTCGAACTCGACTCCGACGATCTCATCGCCATCGAAGCCTTGGAAGACACCTCTAAGCGCACCGGCCCAAACCCCGACACCTTCAACGAGGCATAGCGACCAAGCGCTCTACGGCGCGCGGACCTACGCGGCTAGGCGGAGGTTCGCGCGTCGAGATTTGCCTGGGGCAACATGTCACCGGCTGCTTCGCAACTGCGCTCAATACGAGCCGCTGATTTCTCGATCCGATTCATCTGCTTCGTCTTGATGCCGTCGGTCCCCTGCTTGGGCTTCACGCGACCGAGGTTCTTTTGAATGCGGTTGGCATTAACTAGGACACTCTCGGGCAGATCGCCGGAAATGTAGGCCTCTTCAGCGTCGAGGACCATCTGGTCCGAAAGCCCTTTGAGTTCAGCGAGCATGTCCCGCTTGGCCTTCTTCTTGGCATCCGGCGACCCGGCAACCTCACTCATCTTGAGGTCGAATGCGAAGTAGCTGGAACACGCAGGGATAACCTGAATGGCTTCGTCAACCTCGACGTCGAGCGCATCCGCAGGGGCCTCACTCGGAGCAACGTCAACGGCCGCCGGGTCCTCATCGCCGCCGCCACAAGCAGCGAGGCTCAAGGCCAACGCACCGCTTGCCGCGATTACCGCCCACTTGCGTGTTCCGCGCATCGTGTACCTCCCATGACCCAACATCTTCTGGTCACGAAAGCGTAACGCGCCTGCCCCCAATCAGCAGGACATTAGGACTATTCGGGCGTGGTCGAGCCACACCCTTGCGCACACCCCCAGACCGATAAACGCAAATGGGTCCCGCACCTCACGGAGCGGGACCCATTCACTTAGTTTTGGTTAGCTGCAGCCGGAGGTGCTTCCGCATCCCTCGCATACATAGCAGCTACCCGCCGGGCGCATCTTGATGCCGCAGGTCATGCACAGCGGCGCATCCGATGCCGTTCCGGTTATCTCCTCCAACAGTTCCGCGCTGGAGTGCGCGTTACTGGCCTGAGGCTTCTCCGCGGGAGCTTCCTCGGTCACCGCTTCATCAACGTCGACATCGAGGTCGGCCGCCGGAGCAGCAGCGATCTGCGGTGCCTCGTAGTTGGCAGCCACCGTTGCCGCACGCTCGTCGGCGGTGAAGATGCCAAGTGCTTCACGCTTTTCCAGCGGCAGGTAGTCCAGCGCCAACCGGCGGAAGATGTAATCCATGATCGATTGGCTCATCCGGATGTCCGGATCATCGGTCAGACCCGCCGGCTCGAAGCGCATGTTGACGAACTTCGAGACGAACGCCTCCAGCGGAACGCCGTACTGCAACGCGATCGAGATCGCGATGGAGAAGGCGTCCATGACACCGGCGAGGGTCGAACCCTGCTTGCCCAGCTTGAGGAAGACCTCACCGAGCTCGCCGTCTTCGTAGCTGCCGGCGGTGAGGTAACCCTCCGCGCCAGCAACGGAGAAGCTGGTGGTGCGGCTCGGACGAGACTTCGGCAAGCGCCGACGAATCGGCTGACCGATGCCCTCGATCGCCGCCTCTACCTCGGCGTCGACCTTGGCGGCCTTACCGTCGGACAGCGGCTGACCTACCTTGCAGTTGTCGCGGTAGATGGCGAGCGCCTTCAGGCCCTGCTTCCAGCCCTCGTAGTAGATCTGCTCGACCTCCTCGACGGTGGCCGTCTCGGGCATGTTCACCGTCTTGGAGATCGCGCCGGACAAGAATGGCTGACAGGCAGCCATCATCCGAACGTGACCCATCGGAGAGATCGAGCGTGCGCCCATTGCGGTGTCGAAGATGGCGTAGTGCTCGGTCTTCAGGCCGGGAGCGTCGATGACGTGACCATTCTCGGAGATGTACTCCACGATCGCCTCGATGGTTTCCTCTGTGTAGCTGAGCTTGCGCAGAGCCCGCGGGATCGTCTGGTTGACGATCTGCATCGAACCGCCGCCGACGAGCTTCTTGAACTTCACCAGCGAGAAGTCCGGCTCGATACCCGTGGTGTCGCAGTCCATCATGAATCCGATGGTGCCGGTCGGGGCGAGCACCGAGGCCTGGGCGTTGCGCCAGCCGTTCTTCTCACCGGTGGCCAGGCACTCTTCCCAGTTCTTCACTGCAAGCCGCAGCACATCACCGTCAAGACTGGAGACACTGCGGACGTTGTCATTCGCAGCGGCGTGCTTGCGCATGACGCGCTTGTGGGCAGACTCGTTGCGGGCGTAGCCGTCGTACGGACCGACCACTCCGGCGAGCTCGGCACTGCGCTTGTAGGCAGTACCGGTCATTAGCGAGGTGATCGCGGCCGCGAAGGAACGACCAGCATCGGAGTCGTACGGAAGACCAGTTGCCATGAGCAGCGCACCGAGGTTCGCGTAGCCGATACCGAGCTGGCGGTAGCGACGCGTGGTGTCGCCGATTGCCTCAGTCGGGAAGTCCGCGAAGGAGATCGAGATGTCCATCGCAGTGATGACGAACTCCACGCTCTTGGCGAACCGATCAGCGTCGAAGGTGTCGTCGTCCTTGAGGAACTCCATCAAGTTGAGGCTCGCGAGGTTGCATGAGGAGTTGTCCAGGCTCATGTACTCCGAGCATGGGTTAGATGCATTGATGCGACCGGTCTCGGGGTTGGTGTGCCAGTCGTTGATGGTGTCGTCGTACTGGATACCCGGATCAGCGCACGCCCAGGCCGCCTCGGCCATGGTGCGAAATAGCCGCTTGGCGTTGACGGTCTCGATGACCTCGCCATCGGTACGAGCCTTGAGGCCGAAGTCCTCGTCGCCCTCCACCGCGCGCATGAACTCATCGCTCACGCGAACGGAGTTGTTGGCGTTTTGGTACTGAACCGAGGTGATGTCTTGGCCGCCGAGATCCATGTCGTAGCCGGCATCGCGCAGCACGCGGATCTTGTCCTCTTCGCGGACCTTGGTCTCGATGAACTCCTCGATGTCCGGGTGATCGACATCGAGCACGACCATTTTGGCGGCGCGGCGGGTGGCGCCACCGGACTTGATGGTGCCGGCGGATGCGTCAGCGCCACGCATGAACGACACCGGACCGGACGCCGTGCCACCGGACGAACGCAACAGTTCCTTGCTGGAACGGATACGCGAGAGGTTCAAGCCGGCACCGGAGCCACCCTTGAAGATGAAGCCCTCTTCCTTGTACCAGTTAAGGATCGAATCCATGGTGTCATCGACGCTGAGGATGAAGCAGGCGCTGACCTGCTGCGGTGCAGTGGTGCCGACGTTGAACCACACAGGTGAGTTGAAGCTGAAGACCTGGTGCAAGAGCATGTAGGTGAGCTCGTGCTCGAAGATCTCGGCATCCTCATCGCTGCGGAAGTACCCGTTCTCCTTACCCGCCTTGGTGTAGGTGAGCACCACGCGATCGATGAGCTGCTTCAGGCTCCACTCGCGTGCCTCGGTACCCACTGCGCCGCGGAAATACTTCGTGGTGACGATGGTGGAAGCGTTGACGCTCCAGAAGTCGGGAAACTCAACCCCGCGCTGCTCGAAGACGACCTCGCCAGTCTTCCAGTTGTTTTGCACCACGTCCCGGCGCTCCCACGTGACGTCGTCGTACGGGTGAACACCGGCGGTGGTGTAAAGCCGCTCGATAGCCAAGCCGGGGCCGTGCAGGGTGTTGTGCACGAACCCCGCGGGTGTGCTGATGGTTTGGGACATCGGTGGTGCCTTTCTTTCTCGAGCGGATAGATAGCTGGGAAGTCTGGTGTTGTCTCGTTGTGCTGGTGCAGTTGTGCTGGTGCAGTTGTGGAAATTCAGTTGTGAGGTCAGGTTCCTACGTCTACGTCGGGGCAGTTTGGCTCTGGGGTGTGACGGTGGGCTCGGTTGCCGTTGCCTCGCCTTCGGCTCGAAGCAGCGTGATCTCCGCCTCGAAGTCCTCCAGGGAGTCGAAGCTGCGATACACCGACGCGAATCTCAAGTACGCGACCTCGTCGAGTTCACGAAGCGGCCCGAGAATCGCCAGGCCGACTTCCTCGGCTGGAATCTCGGCGTTGCCCGTGGCGCGCAATGCGTCCTCAACCCTTTGGGCCAGGACCGCAATCTGATCCTCGTTTACCGGTCGACCCTGGCATGCCTTTCGCACCCCGGTAACGACCTTGGCGCGAACGAAAGGTTCGCTGGCTCCCGAGTGCTTGACTACGTTCAACTGAGCGGTCTCGGAGGTAGTGAAGCGTCGACCGCAGGAAGCGCACTCGCGGCGTCGCCGGATCGCGCTTCCCTCATCGGACGTGCGTGAGTCGACGACGCGTGAATCTTCTTCACGGCAGAACGGACACCTCATGGTCCCCTCCTGTCACTCTCGTCACATCTGTTTCGGCAGTTCGGCCATCTGTGGGGATTCTTGGGGAAACCCTGTGGACGACCTGTGTAGCAGGACCACAACCTGTGGATGAATAACATCCGTGTGACTACTACATCTAGGGGTAGGACTGTAGGGCCACCACCACGGGAGTGCAAGTGCCTCGGCCGAGTCAATTTCGGCGTGTTGCGTCCCTAGGGGGCAAATTAGCTGGCGAAACGGGTCACTTGGCTGGCCACACGCTGGGCCCAGGTCCGGGTCCCCGAACTCGTGTAGTGCAGCGCGTCGGCGAAGGGGACGTCGTTGCGACGAGCCCAGTTCCCCCATACGACGTGGTGGAGGTTCTTGCGATCGGCAGCAAGTTCCTTCACCTGGCGGTTGAACCACTTTTCCTTCGCCCGCGTGAACCGATCTCCGCCACTGGCATAGGTATCCACCCACAGCACCGTGCGCTTCTTACCCAGCACTTTCATCAGTTCTTTCATCCGCGAGGCCGTAGTCCCACGATCTATCCAGCGCATGTCGTTGGTGCCGATTGCGATGACGACCGTATCTGGCAACTGATCGAGCTGCTTGGCGCGCTTGGCCTGCGCGATGGCCCAGTCCAGTCGCTTACCGCCGAAACAGCGAACAGTGGGCGTCCATCCGTCCAGTCGCAGTGCCTTCTTCAGCGGTTGGCGTCCGTTGCGGGTGAGCGAATCCCCAATTATCAACACCCGACGACCCTGACCGGGACCGGGTGTGGTGTTGAGAGACTTGGGCCAAATCGGGCCCGAACATGCACGGGCATCACCCTCGGTGGTCCACTTCGGATCCTTACGCGGTCCGCTTTCCAAGGCGCTAGCACTGATCGGCGCTAAGGATGCCGCGAGAATGCCAGCGATGACAGTGGTAGTGATACGACGAACGAGCACCAGATCAGTATCACCGGGCTGTGGGCACGATGATCGACTGCCCCACAACGATGGGTTCGGTCCCCAACTCATTCAGGTCACGTATCTGCTGAACCACTCCTCGCGGGTCACTACCGGGTGCCACATCCTGCGCGATTCCCCACAAAGTTTCCCCGGCCTGGACTACGACGGTGCTGTGCTGGACCCCCTCCGTCTGGGCTGAAGCGCCGGCCACCTGGCCGGCTCCAACGATGATGGTGCCCAGCGCTGCCAACGAGGCCGAAAACGCAACGAAACGTCCGCGTCGGGTCAGGCGAACTGCTCCGTGATTACCGGCGTTCACGACGCGCCGCGGCGAAGGACGTACGTCCGGAGCCCGTTCCGCCACACGGGCTCCGGACGAGATTCGGGGTTCACGGGTCTTCAGGGACGTGTGTGTGGGGGAACTACGAAAAGTGGAGGAAGTTGGGGAAGTCATCGCGCTGCCTTTCATGCCTTGGGTGTTGCCCCGGTTATTGCCGTGGCCTGGACCCGGATCGGGTGTTCGAACGTGTGTACGATCGAACACATGTTCGTTTTTTACCATGGTTTGCCCGACACACCCGTCATTTATCGAACAGGTGTTTGATTTCGTGTCGCGCAAGGCATATTTTTCGAACACACGTGCAGCATCGCGTGGGGGTCTGACATCGACCCCGGCGCGCAGCGGGCAACCAACCACCGGACGCAGGAGACAGACATGGCCAGCAACATCGCCGAACTTCCAGACGGTCAGCCAGACGACTCCGGCCTCACACCACGCCAGCGGGCGATCTTGCGGATGATCGAGGAAACCATGGCCGACCGTGGTTACCCGCCGAGTGTGCGCGAGATCGGCCATGGCGTCGGCTTGACTTCCCCTAGCTCGGTGGCCCACCAACTCAAGACGCTGGAGGAACTCGGCTACCTACGCCGCGACCCCAACCGCCCCCGGGCCCTGGTGGTCGCCCGTCCGAGCGCTTCCCCGCAGCCTGTGAAGCCGCCGGCACCCGTCACAGCCATCGAAGAAGAACTCCGATCATCGGCCGTGGGGGTCCCGCTCGTTGGTCGAATCGCCGCCGGTGGCCCGATCCTGGCCGAGCAGCACACCGAGGACGTCATGCCGCTCCCCCGCGATCTCGTCGGCGACGGGGAACTGTTCATGCTGACCGTCGTCGGGGACTCCATGGTCGATGCCGCAATTTGCGATGGAGACTTCGTTGTCATTCGTAGCCAGCCAACCTGCGAAAACGGTGAGATCGTCGCTGCAATGATCGATGGTGAGGCCACCGTCAAGACGTTCAAGCGGCGCGATGGGCATGTGTGGCTAATGCCGCACAACCCGGCCTTCGAACCCATATTGGGTGACAACGCGCAGATACTGGGCAAGGTTGTCAGCGTTCTACGCCGTATCAGGTAACAGTCGAGTCCTCGTTCAGGCGAGTCAGGGCTTGCTTAACTACCGTCCCATCAGTGGTGAACCACAGCGGCGGAACTGACGCGCGCAGCGCTTGCCCGTAGCCCGAAGTAGCCATCCGGGAATCGAGTACTGCCACGACGCCGCGGTCTGACTCCGAACGGATGAGTCGCCCGGCTCCTTGCGCCAAGAGCAGCGCCGCCTTGGCCAACGCGACCTCGCGAAAGCCCGATCGCCCGGCGGCATCGACTGCGGCCTGCCTCGCGCTGAGAACCGGATCATCCGGACGCGGGAAGGGGATGCGGTCGATGGTAACCAGCACCAACGAGTCCCCGGGAATGTCGATGCCCTGCCACAACGCGACAGTGCCGACCAGGACACTCGCCGGTTCCTGGGCGAAGCGTTGCACCAGCGGGGCCACCGACTCCCCGCGACGTTGCAACAAGACCGGGCCGACTTCACCGCTATCGAGAACCGGTCCGAGGCGAACGCGCAGGTAGTCCGCAGCGCGCTCGACGCCGTTCCAGCTCGAAAACAACGCCAGCGTTCGTCCGCCGGCTGCCTCAACTAGGGAGGCGAGTTCGTCCAAGGCCTCCATCGATGCACCGTCGCGATCTGGGGGTGGCACGTGACGAGCCACGTACAAGATTCCCTGTCGCGCGTAGTCGAAGCCGGCACCCACGTCCAGACAACGAGTATCCGGAGGCAAGCCCAGTGATGCCAGGACGGGTTCGAAGAACCCACCAGCCTTGATGGTTGCACTGGTGAGAGCCACCGGTTGTTGCGGGAAGAGTGATTCAGCCAACGCATCTCCGACACTGAGCGGCGCGATGCGCACCACGGATCCACGCGGGCCTTCGGACGACCACCAGGCAACGTCAGCACCAGACAAGGCGATGAGCCGACCGCAGACAGCAAACACTTCCTCTACGCTGGCACGCACTCGCTGAAGTGCCGCAGCGTCGATGGTTTCGTCGTCCTTTGATGCAGCGAGATCGCTCGACAGTGCCGAGATGATGGCGCGCGTGGCATCGCGTAACCGCGTCAAAGCCAGGACCATCGCCGGTGACCACTCGGTGACTCGACTCATCGACTGAGGTGAAGAGTCGACGATTTCGGCCAAGGCAATCGCGAACTCGTCAACAGCGTCGGCAAGTGAGCCTTGGTCGTCGGAGACACGGGCAGCGTCGTTCACCAGTCGCTCCAGTACACCAACCGACAACTCTCCGGTGACCGCACTGGTAATTCGATCAACCAACTCGTGGGCTTCATCCACGATCAGCGCGGAACGCTCAGGAAGAACCGGGATGCCTTCGATGGCATCGATCGCAAGCATTGCGTGGTTGGTGACCACGATGTCTGCTTCCATTGCTTTGGCACGCGCAAGGGCAGAGAAGCACTCCTCGCCATAGGGGCAGCGGCTCTCCCCCACGCACTCAACTGAAGACACCGACACCGACCGCCAGACACGCGAATCGACTTCAGCATCGAGATCATCACGATCACCGGAGTCGGTGTGACTTGCCCAGTCATGGACCATCGCGGCTTGCTCTTCCAAGGTGCCACGGGCCTTGGGGCCTGCGTCGTCGTACATCAGGAGTGATTCCTGTCCCGCAGCCTCACCGATGCGCTGACGGCACAGATAGTTCTGCCGCCCCTTGAGCACTGCCCACGACACGTCGATACCCGAGTCCGCCAGCCGGGGTAGTTCACGCTCGATCAATTGCCGCTGCAGGGCAAGAGTGGCAGTTGCTACGACCACCGGGCCCTTATCGCGTGCAATCTGCGCCGCAGGAACGAGGTAGGCCAGCGACTTTCCGGTTCCCGTCCCTGCCTGAACGACCACGTGGGTGCCGGAGGAGAACGCATCCATCACGGCCCTGGTCATCTCGTGCTGACCGGGACGTGAACGTCCACCCATGGACTCAACGATCGCGTCGAGACTTGTCATCGCCTGGTCAACGGTGGCGTCGGCGCCAGAATCAGTCACGTCAGTGGGTGGTGGCCGCTGTGCGGAGTTCTTCGGCGAGTCCATCGGGTACGCGTGCCTTCAGGTGTGATCCGGCGTCATCGTGATCGACCGAGACCACATCACCTTCCCTATAGGCACGCGAGAGCAGATCCCCGCGGCCGTACGGCACCACCACATCGATATCGATCAGGCTCTGTGGCAGGTCGGCTTCGATCGCCGCGAGCAACTCTTCGATCCCGGTCCCGCTCTTGGCTGACACCACCACCGCATGCGGCTCAGCCCGAAGGACGTCGGCGATTGCCTCGGGGTCGGCCACATCGGCCTTATTGATGGCGATGATCTCCGGCACTTGTCGGGCTTCGATCTCGCCCAGCACTTCGCGCACTGCGGCGATCTGTTCACGTGGTGCTTCATCGGATCCGTCCACCACGTGCACGATGAGATCGGCATCGCGAACCTCTTCCAGCGTGGATCGAAAGGCCTCCACCAACTGGTGCGGAAGGTGCCGAACGAATCCGACGGTGTCGGACAACGTGATCTCGCGTCCTTGCGGCGTGCGGGCCTTTCTCACAGTGGGATCCAAGGTGGCGAACAACGAGTCGTCGACCAGAACGCCCGAGCCAGTGAGGCGGTTGAGCAGGCTCGACTTACCCGCGTTGGTGTACCCAGCAAGGGCAACCGTCGGGACGCCTGATTTGCGGCGCGCTTGGCGTTGGGTTTCGCGTGTTGCCTCCATCTTGCGCAACTGAGACCTGATCTTGGCCATCTGCGAACGGATGCGGCGTCTATCCGTCTCGATCTTGGTTTCACCAGGACCACGGGTCCCCACGCCGCCGGTGGCTCCGCCGGCGCGCCCACCGGCCTGTCGGGACAACGACTCACCCCAACCACGCAGCCGCGGCAACAGGTACTGCATCTGCGCCAAGCTGACCTGCGCCTTGCCCTCTCGGCTGCGTGCATGCTGAGCGAAGATGTCCAAGATCAGCCAGGTGCGATCGACCACCTTCACCTTGACGATGCCCTCGAGGGTGCGCAGTTGGCCGGGACTCAGTTCCCCGTCGCAAATGACTGTGTCTGCTCCCGACGTCACCACCAGGTCGCGAAGTTCACGCGCCTTACCCGAGCCCACATAGGTCGCGGGATCCGGTGCGTCTCTGCGCTGAACCACACCACCGACAACCGCCGAACCCGCTGTTTCCGCGAGTTGCGCAAGTTCGCGGAGGGATCGCTCCGCCTGGGTGAGCGTCCCGGAGGTCCACACACCTACGAGCAACACCCGCTCCAAGCGGACCTGCCGGTACTCGACCTCGGTGATGTCCTCGAGCTCGGTCGATAGTCCGCTGACGCGGCGCAGAGCTTGCCGATCAAGGAGTTGCTCCTCGCCCAGGGTTGGTTCAGTCACAGGTGGAACTCCACTTACAGACCCCGGGGCCATTGGAGGGTGCCGCGGGCGACGAGTTCGGCGGGTCCGCGCAGGGTTAGCCGGCCATCGCTTTCGATATCGACCCAGACGGTTCCGCCGGGAATGTCGACGCGGTAGGAGTCGCAGGTATCTAGCGGATCGGTAATAGCCGCCGCCCATGCCGCTGCACACGCCCCGGTTCCACAAGACCGGGTTTCGCCCACACCTCGTTCATAGACACGCATCCGGACGTGGCCCGCACCGACCCGTTCGACGAATTCGACGTTGACACCGTCGGGGAATGCTTCTGCAGGGGTAACCAACAAAGGCACATTGAGGCTCACGACATCGGTGTCCAAAGACTCGACAAACGCCACCGCGTGCGGATTGGGTACATGGATCGACATTGCATCCCACGATCGCTCGCCAAGTCGGGCGGTGATGGGAATCGGAGATCCCTCAGCAGTGACCGCGCCCATGCCGATCGCGATCTCCTCAGCCTCGTGCCCTCGCACCTCGGCTTCGATCAAACCACCCCGGGTTGCCACGACTGTCGTCCGAGATGAGAGCGCACCGGTGGCGTGCAGGTATCGCACAAACAGCCGGGCGCCGTTACCGCACATTTCCGCGATCGAGCCGTCCGCGTTCCGGTAGTCCATGAAGAACTCAGCTACGTCGGAATAGGAGGCAAATTCCAGATCGTTCGCACATCGCACTACCCGCAAGACACCGTCGGCACCGATACCGCGGCGCCTGTCGCACAGCCACTGCACGCGCTCAGCCGTCACATCCAATCGACCCTCGAAGTCCGGAAGGATCACGAAGTCGTTTTGCGTTGCGTGGCCCTTGATGAAAGCCACGTCTGAGATGCGCGTCACCACGTCAGCCTAATGTGCGACGCCGCAGGCCCCGGGCTTCGTCGTATGCACCGTCGACGAGGTCAAGGACGTTGGGCCAGGCCTGCGCCGGTGGGACCGTTCGGTTGTGTTCAAGGATGGATGCGAGCAATTCTTGATCTGTGGCCAGCCTCAGTAGCGATGTCACCAGTCCGGCATCGTCGTCAGCCAACAGGCCTGCTACTTCGCTAGTGACGAAGTCTGCTGTGCCCGATTGTGAGCGAGCAACCACGGCTAGCCCCGCCGTCCGGGCCTCGAGTGCGGCGATACCAAATGACTCGCGCACCGACGCTTGGACAAAGACATCCGAAGTTGCGTAGTGCGCCCGGATACGCGGCCGACTAAGGCGCCCCAAAACAGTGATCACATCACCGAGGTCGTGTCGTTCGATGTACCTGTCGACCCGACTGGACTCGGGACCATCACCAATGATGCTGGCGCGCATGCGACCACCAGAAGCCGCGATAGCTCGATGCATGGCAGTGATGAGGGGAAGCACCCGTTTTCGCGGAGCGAGCCGCAAGACGCTGACCACCCGCACCACTCCATGGGGATCCGGAATTCGTGACACCTGCCATTCGGAGGGATCGATCCCATTCGGCAACACCAAGACCGGCTGATTCAGCGCCTCTTCAACTTTCGCAGCAGCCGCCGACCCGACGGCACTGAGCACCACACCAGAGCCCATCCCCCACGCTGTGCGGTCCAAGATTCGGTTACCCCCACGGGTCACCGCGTCCCACATGCTGTGCACTGTCACCACGGTGGGCACGCGTGCTTGACGCGCTGCCCGAATGCCACCCCAGGCAAACGGTGACGCTGCACCCGCGTGGACGTGAGCTACGTCGATGCGTTCCCGACGCAAGAACTCCAACACGTGTTCACGGGTCTTGGGGTGAACGGGGAGATCAAACGGCAACCGGGCCGCGACGCGGAACACCGGAATGCCAGCCACCTCGTCGACTCCGGTCCGATGCTCGTCCCGGCCAGGCGTTGCGGTAACGACACGGACGTGGTGCCCAGCGGCACGCTGGCGTTCGGCAAGGCCTTGTACCTGGGTTTCGATTCCACCTGTGCGAGGCGCATAGCAATCGGTGATGTGGGCGATTCGCACAGGGTGACGTTACGACACCTCGCTTCCCACGAATCAACGCTGCGACACAATGCCGGTGTGAGTACCCTGGTCTTCGTCCACGCGCATCCCGACGACGAGGCCCTACTGACGGCCGGGACGATGGCCAAAGCATCGGCTCACGGTCACCGGGTCGTCCTGATCATGGCCACCGATGGTGCTGCGGGACTGGCACGCTCGGACATTGACGACCTTGCTTCGCTAAGAAGCAAGGAACTTGAAGCGTCGGCTCGCATCCTGGGTGTGCACCGCACAGTAAATCTCGGATACGCAGATTCTGGGCTTAAGGGCGATGCTCCGAAAGGATTCGTCGGCGCACCCGAAGCCGATGTCGCGTCACGGATCGTCGAAATCTTGGAGCAGGAGGCTGCGGACATCGTGGTGGGGTATGACCCCAGTGGCGGCTACGGGCATCCTGATCATTTGCATGTGCATCGCGTGACACGGGCGGCGGCGCAAGCCTGGTCGAACGTTCACCACGTTCGGCTGTTCGAGGCAACACTTCCACGAGAGCCCATCGCGCGGGCGGTGCACCTGGCTGCCCGCATTCGCGCCACGCCGGCTGAATTTGATCCCAGTGAATTCGACACAGCTTGGACTCCGCGCGCTGCGATTACCCACCGCGTGAATGTCCGAGGACATCTGGCAGCCAAACGTGCATCGCAAGCCGCCCACGCTTCACAAACTGGAGCCGATGACGGAGTTCGAACTCTGCAGATTCTTGGCACCCTGCCGAGCCCGCTCGCGCACCTGCTTTTGGGAACCGAGTACTACGTGGACGTCACCGACTCCACGATCGCTGGCGCCAGGTCTGGGGAGTCGTAGTCCCACCAGTGGATTCGGTCATCCCGAGCGAACCAGCGCTGCTGACGTCGTGCGAATTTGCGAGTGTCGTCGATGGTCTGCTGCATGGCCTCGATTTCGGTGATCTCACCAGCGAGGAGGTCAAGAATCGGGCCATATCCAAGGGCCGCCGATGCCGTAGGGGCCGCACGTAAGCCCTGCTTTTCTAATTGCCGTACTTCATCCACGAATCCTTGGTGCCACATCTCCTCGACTCGGTGCTCGATTCGCGCATCGAGAACGTCTCTGTCGATCCGAAGCCCGAATCGGGTCGTTGGATACTCATCCACAGGTTCGGGCAGTGTGGCGATGAAAGGCCCGCCGGTCAGCTCAATCACTTCGAGTGCGCGCACGATTCGCCGACCGTTGTTGACCTCAATGGAAGCTGCTGCCTTCGGATCGACTTGTGCGAGTTTGGCGTGTAAAGCCGGCGCTCCCACCTGCTCTAACTCGTGCTCCCACTTGATCCGAACCTTCGGATCGGTGCCGGGGAAGTCAAGTTGCTCGAGCACCGCTCGCACGTAGAGGCCGCTTCCCCCGACAACCAGCGCGGTCGCGCCACGCTGCCGAATGTCGTCGATGGCTACCCGGGCCCGGTCGCGAAATTCCACGACACTGACAGCCTCACTTGGCTGCCAGATATTGACCATGTGGTGCGGGATTCCATTTTGGTCCTGCTGGCTGGGCGTGGCGGTTCCGATATCCATCCCGCGGTAGGCCTGCATCGAGTCCGTACCGACGATCTCCGCTGATCGCCCGTGGGTGCCGAGCGTCTGGGCTACCTCGAGCGCCAGCGAGCTCTTGCCTGACGCCGTGGGGCCGACGACGGCGATCAATGGAGTCGGGATCACGGTCATGTAGACAGCGGTCAGGTCGCAGGAACGCCGATTCCCGGCATGCCGAGGACAACGCCCGACCAGGCCCCGGGCGAGCCTTCGCGTCGGTAAATGTCGATCACCTCGTCGGCTACCAGGTGATGGGGGGCCGCATAGGTGACCTGGGCAATGACGATGTCTCCTTCGGACACGGGGTCGTAACCGTCGACGGCGACGTGCACCAGCCGGTTGTCCTGCGCGCGTCCGCTGACTCGCTCGGTGCGGCCGTCCTTGCGACCTTCGCCGCCGGCGATCAACACCTCCACCTCGCGCCCCTCGAAGGCCTTGTTCTCCTCCCAGGCGATTTCGTTCACCAGCTCAACCAGGCGCGTATACCGCTCTTGTACGACCTCAGGGTCGATCTGGTTCGGTAGTTCCGCCGCTGGAGTTCCCGGTCGCTTGGAGTACTGGAAGGTGAAAGCGCTCGCGAATCGGGCCTTGCGTACGACGTCCATGGTCGCGAGGAAGTCCTCCTCGGTCTCGCCGGGAAAGCCGACGATGATGTCCGTGGTGATCGCCGCGTGCGGGATCTGCTCACGGACACGATCGATGATGCCGAGGTACCGCTCACTTCGGTAGCTGCGACGCATAGCTTGCAAGATGCGATCAGAGCCCGATTGCAGCGGCATATGCAGTTGGGGCATGACGTTGTGCGTTTTTGCCATCGCATCGATGACATCGTCTGTGAAGTCGCGGGGATGTGGGCTGGTGAACCGCACTCGTTCGAGGCCGTCGATTTCTCCACACGCACGCAGTAGATCGGCGAAGGCGCCTCGATCACCGAATTCCACTCCGTAGGCGTTCACGTTTTGACCGAGCAGCGTCACCTCCACGACACCGTCTGCAACAAGCGCCTCGATCTCCGCCAAGATCTCACCGGGCCTGCGGTCCTTCTCCGTGCCGCGAAGTGACGGCACGATGCAAAAGGTGCAGGTGTTATTGCATCCGACACTGATGGACACCCATGCCGAGTGGGCCGATTGCCTCTTGGCGGGCAGGTCCGACGGAAAGGTCTCGAGTGCTTCCTCGATCTCGACCTGGGCTTCGCGCTGCACGCGTGCCCGCTCGAGGAGAAGCGGGAGCGAGCCGATGTTGTGGGTGCCGAAGACCACGTCCACCCAGGGTGCCTTCTCCACGATGACGCCCTTGTCCTTCTGAGCGAGGCAACCACCAACAGCTATCTGCATATCCGGGTTTTCGCGCTTTATCGGCGCCAGGTGCGACAGGTTCCCGTACAGACGGTTGTCCGCGTTCTCGCGAACAGCGCAGGTGTTGAAGACCACAACATCGGCCTGTTCGCCCTCTCCTGCCGCAACAAGTCCAGACTCCTCCAGCAACCCAGTAAGCCGCTCGGAATCGTGCACGTTCATTTGGCACCCGTAGGTGCGGACCTGGTACGTGCGTGGTTGTGTCACCTGAGGAGTGTAGGACGCGCCCCCGTGCGGGGCCGCTCACGAGAATCGCCCCCTACTCGTAGAGGCCAACTCACTGTTGCGCGGCGCTCCACGTCAGCGGCAATTCCTCCGGCATCCACACTCGCCCACCGCGGACCTTGATCTCAGAACCCGGCGTGATTTCCATGCTCGCCACGCGCGAGGTCCACTCTTCTAAGAAGACCTGGATCTCACTTCGCGTTAGCCCCGCACCGGAACACATGTGCTGACCCGAACTGAACGCGAGATGCGCCTTGCGGGACCGGTCAAAGTCGACGGTGTGCGGATCGTCGACAACCTCGGGATCCATGCCACCTATTTGGATCAAGAAGATGATCCTGTCGCCTTCGCGGAACGGGACACCGTGGTAGTCGAAGTCGCCCTTGACACCTCGTTCGGGCTGAGCAACGCCGCTTACGCGGATCAATTCCTCCGTGGCCCCTGGAATGATTCCTGGCTCTTGTCGTAGCCGCTGGTACATCTCAGGGTTCATCGCGAGGTGCTTGATCACGAAGGACAGCATCGCCGTCACGGTGTCCAGGCCCGCGAGAAAAACGAAGACCGCTCCACCGAGGATCTCTGAGTCGGTAAGGGGTCGGCCATCCACTTCGCCAAGGACCATCCTGCTCAGCAGGTCATCATCCGGATTGGCACGAGCCGCCTCAATTAGTCCTGTGAGGATCTCACCTAATCCCGACATCGCTGCGCGGGCTTCTTCGGGATCTTGACTGCGGAAGAATGTATGAGCGAGTTCGAGCATCTCCTCACGCAATTCCAAAGGTGCGCGCACCATGCGTAGGAAGATTTCCACCGGGTAACGCTCGGCAATAGCGCTCACGAAGTCGGCATGGCCAGCAGGAGCGAGGTCGGCCACGAGGGCGCTGGCGACTTCGCGGATCAATGCCTCGCGCTCCCGGACGGCCTCGACCGAGAACACCGGATTGATCAGGGCACGCATCTGTGTGTGCTCGGGCGGGTCGTAATCCTTGACCAAGAAGCGCATGGGATTGTTCCGTCGATCCTTGTTGAACTGAGGATCAGACGGGAAGTGCTCGTAGTCGCGCAGCATTTCCAGGCAGTCCGCGCGCCGGGTCACCACCCAATGGCCTCCATTGCGCGGCGTGTAGAAGATTGGAGGTGCTTCGCCGTGTAGGCGCTGCGATACACCCCATTGAGGATCCGAAAATTCCGCCGGCGTGGCGTAGAAGTCGAAGTCAAACACCAAAGATTCGGGAATATGGGCGGGTACTTCTTCGATTGATACGGACACGCAAGCCTCCTTGGGCACCACTGTTAATTGATAGTAATCATGCCCAGGGATTTGTGTGCGACTTTTGGGAAAATGCCTATTCGACGGGACGCTTGAGCATTAGGCCGGCGCGATGGGCAATGTGCACAAGTTCGTCGCGCTGGTTGATGCCTCGATGCTCGAAGAACACAATTCCTGAATCGTCTCGGCTCTTGGATTCGCGCTTGTCCATGATCGTTGTCTCTGCGCGCAAAGTGTCGCCATGAAAGACGGGCTTGGGGAAATCGAACTTTGTGTACCCGAGGTTACCCAGCGTGGTCCCCAACGTGAGGTCGTGGACGATCATGCCACCGATCAAGCCTGCGGTGTACAGACTCGGAACCAACCGTTGGCCGTGAATTGTCGTTTCCATGTAATGCGCATCGAGGTGAATCGGAGCCGGGTTCATCGTGATCGAGCAGTACATGATCGTGTCGGTCTCGGTCACCGTTCGCGACCACTCATGCTTGTACTCGGTACCGACGACGAACTCCTCGAAATACAGACCAGCCACGTGTCACTCTCTCCTGTTGTTGTGCCTTTGTTGTTGGAAATCAAATGCCGCCGTTGAGCTGCTCCAGCTCGTCAACTCGTGCGAGCCACTCTGTGGCCTTGTCAGCGTGTGCCTTATCGACGTGGATATCGCCGTACATCACCGCGCCATCGCCACGCGCTTCGGCGTCCTTGTAGGTCTGGACCAATCCACGGTAGAAGTCGATGGTCTTGGCCGGCGGTGTGTAGACGGCATTGACCACCGGGACGTGCGAGGGGTGCAAGACAATCTGCCCGCGAAAGCCCATCTTGCGACCCTGGGTGGCAAACTCCCTTAACCCGTCGAGGTCATGAATCCGCTCCCACAGTGCCGTCAGCGGGTGGCGGCCGGCGGCACGCGTGGCAAGCAGGATCTTGGTCCTATGGACGAGGGATTCCAGCCCTTCGGGCGACCACTCAAAGCCAACAGCCCGCGCGATATCCGCATGCTCGGCTGTAGGACCGATCACCGCGCCTACTCGAGGTGACGAACCGGCCACTGCTTCGCAGTTTTGAATTCCGTGGATGGTCTCCACCGGGACGATGTATTCAAGGCCCTCGACACCATGTTCGGCTTCGAAGAAGTCCACGAGGGCGTCGTACTGAATGACATCGCGTGCGGCGTCGATCTTGGGCGCGAAGATGCCGGTGAGTCCCGGCCGGATCACGGCGTCGAGATCCTTGCCTGTTAGACGTGTTGACAGAGGATTCACCCGGACGAAGAGCCCCAGATTCGGATGGCTAGCGCTGAATTGGGCAACGGCCTGGGCGACGTTGTTGCGTGCCTGGGTCTTGATGTCCGCGGGAACCGAGTCCTCCAGGTCGAACACCACCGCATCGGGCCCCGCCTCCACAGCACGGTCGAACCACGACGTCTTATGCGCTGGGATGAACAACACAGTGCGGTACGGCTTCACCGGGACCCCTCACGTCGATCATGTTCAAGACCACTCAGCCTATACCCGCCATGCTGATAATGGTAATCATTGATTATCTGACGATCACACGCCTACGGGCTGCTTCTCCGCATTCGGATCGACGTCGTCGGCGACTTCGTCCTCACCAGGCTCGATGGTGACGGTCGGCAGGATCTTCTCAAGCCAGCCCGGAAGCCACCAGTTCGCCTTGCCGAAGATCGTCATCAGGCTCGGTACCAGCACCAAGCGAACGACGAACGCATCGATGAGTACGGCCGAGGCCAACGCGACGCCGAAGAGTTTGATGATGGCGTCTGTACTCGGGACAAAGGCCAAGAACACACTCGACATGATCAAAGCCGCGATGACCACGACGCGTCCCGAGCCTGCCAGTCCGCGGCGAATACTCGTGAGGTTGTCGCCCGTACGGTTCCATTCCTCTTGCATGCGCGAGACGAGAAAGACTTGGTAGTCCATAGACAGGCCGAACAAGATCGCGAAGACCATGATCGGCACGAATGGGAAGATTGGACCTGTCGAGGCGACACCGATTAGGTCGGCGAACCACCCCCACTGGAACACAGCAACCGCGATGCCCATCGCTGCGGCCAAGCTCAGGAGCGACGTCAAAGCGCCGGTCAGTGGAACGACGATCGAGTGAAACAAGATCACCAGAGCAATAAAGCCCAGGCCGACAACAACCGCCAAGAAGATGGGCAAAGCATCGGTGAGAACCGTGGTGAAGTCCTGCGTAATGGCTTGCGTACCACCCACGTACAGCTGAGCGCCTGTGGCCTCCTCCAGTGCCGGATTCACCTGATCGCGCAGCGTGGAGAGCAACTCGCCGGTCGCTTGGTCCTGCGGCGCGCTGTCCGGGTAGACGGCAATGGCCTGAACCGTGGACCCTTGCTCAGCGGCGCCGGCTTGCGCTTGAGCGGCAGCAAGCTTGCCGAGGATCGGCAGCGTCTCCACCGAAGGCGAGGTACCGGCAACCCCCGGTGCGTTCGCCAAACCAGCCACGATCGTTCCGTAGGCCTGCGGGTCGGAAACTCCCTCGAGGTCTGCTACGACCAGGAACGGACCGTTGGATCCGGGGCCAAAGCCTTCGGCACGAAGGTCATAGGCAATGCGAGCAGTTGCACCTTCAGCCTTGCCGGAATCATCGGCGAAGCCTTGACGCAAGCTCAGCGCGGGAATCGCCAGGATCAGCACGAAAGCCAACGACACCAGGCCGGTAAGCCACGGGAACTTTTGCAAACCGCGGCCGTAGTGCGCCCACGCGCGGCCCTCGGCCTGACCCGTACCGGGCTTCTTGCCCCACGGCAGCCGAAGCGCAAGCGCCTTGGTTCCCATCAAACTC
Organism: Candidatus Nanopelagicales bacterium; assembly: GCA_040266055.1. Lineage (GTDB taxonomy): Bacteria > Actinomycetota > Actinomycetes > S36-B12 > S36-B12 > S36-B12. The sequence goes on from JBDQFC010000010.1 coordinate 21,280, forward strand.
AGCAGGGCGGGCAGGAACCACACGGCCGAGAGCATCACCATGATCACGGTCATCGCCGCACCAATGGACAGACCGGTAAAGAAGTTGATACCCAGCACCAAGAGGCCGAGCAGACCGATGATGACGGCGGAACCAGCAAAGACGACTGCGCGTCCAGCCGTCTCCACGGCTTCCATCGCCGCCCTCTTGGGCTCGTGACCTAGGAGCAGGGCCTGTCGATAGCGGTTGATGACGAACAGCGCGTAGTCGATGCCGACGCCGAGGCCGATCATGGCTGCGAGGGTTGGGGCGAACGTGGCGACGTCAAGGAAGTTCGCCACGAACGTGATGAAGAGCAAGCCGCCACCGAGGCCGACGATTGCCGTGATGATTGGAAGGCCTGCCGCCACGATGGACCCGAAAGCAATAAGCAGGATGATGATTGCCACAAGGAGACCGATTGCCTCACTGCTCGGTGGCTCTTGGCCGGCAAACTCGAGTAACTGGCCTTGGACTCCAATGGCAAGTGTGTCGCTCTGCGCGCCCTTGACGGTCTCCAGGATCGCCACGGCTTCAGCCGCATCCACAGTGGCCGCGCCATCGGCATTGACGGTGAAGGAGATCGTGGCGTAGGCGACGGTTCCATCGGGGCTCACGGGCGAGAACGACGCCGCGAGGGTCTGCAACTCCTCCGGGCTCAGGACCTGACCAGCGACGGCCGGATCGATTGCACTGCCGGAGCCGCACTCACGGCCGACGCCTTGGCCTGTGGGATCGAAGGGATTGGAAACGCAGGTGACCGTGTCCTTGGCAGCGATCTCTTGCAACACCGGCAGCACCTCGGCCGCAGTTGCTTGATCCACTGCAGAGCCAGTGCTCGGAGACCAGACGATGGTGGCGCCGCCGTCGACACCGCTGGTGTCTGTGCCGCTAGAGCTCAGCAGATCGGTAGCCACCTTGGACTCAGTGTCCGGCAGGTCAAAGGAGTCGTTGTATTGGCCGGCGAAGCCGATTCCAAGGCCCGCAATAGCCGCGAGGGCCACGAACCAAGCGATCAGGGCAACAACCGGACGGCGAACCGCCCACGCGGACAAACCAGGCATGAGACTCCTTCAAAGATGACGCAAAGAACCTAACAGTGAACGATCGTGTTCACAAATCCAGAATTCAAGGAACATGACCGTTCACTGTGACGTACTGTTTGTCTGTGACCGCAGACGCATCGACCTCGCGCCGAACCGGTGAGGAGCTCGTCCTCGCCGTACACACGGCCGCGCTCGAGGAGATCGCAGAACACGGTCTACGCGGTGCATCTATGGACCGCATCGCCAAGCGGGCTGGGACCGGCAAGGCCGCGCTCTATCGACGCTGGGACAACGTTCGAGCCCTGGGACTGGACGTGTTCGTCTCAACCCTCGCTGAAGCGGTCCCACACTCCTATCCGGATACGGGATCTTTGCGAAGCGATCTGATCGGATCGATGAAGTCGTTCATCGACGTTCTGCGTGGTCCACTGCGGGTCGTGTTGCGCGAGCTCATCAGCGAGTCCGCCCACGATCCAAGCCTCGTCGCCGAGTTTCGCCAACGCATGGGACAGCCCATGGATGCTGAGCTGGTGACAGTCCTGCAACGCGCCATGGCCCGCGGTGAAATTCCCACCAAGCAGATCGATCCGCTGATCTTCGAACTTCCCAGTGCACTGGTCCTACACCGATTCTTGATGCTCGGTGAAGTCGTCGACGATCAGACCTGCGTCCATCTCGTCGATAACGTCCTGCTTCCGCTGCTCCAACAACGCGGCCACTGAATCTTTCGCCACCTGAAAGCACACGGATGGTGGGTAGCCCTTGCGCGCTAGTTGTCCGGCCAGCCGATTGATCGCCTTTGCGGGATTCTCCCCGGCCCTAAGGCGGGCCTTACGTCCAGCGAACTCCCGAGCGCGCGCCTCTTCGCGCTCGGCATCGATTTGATCAAGTGCTTGGCCGATCAGTTGATCCTCGACTCCACGCTCTCTGAGCTCTTGACGCAACACCGATCGAGCAAGTCCCCTGGCTCGGTGGCGTGACTCGACCCACATCTGAGCAAACTCGGCATCATCGATGAGACCGACTTCTTCGAATCGATCCAGTACCGCTTGTGATGCAGCGGGGTCAGCTCCCCGACGAGCCAAGTCTTTCTCCAGCTCCGAACGTGTCCGTGGAGCACTGGACAAACGCCGAAGGAGAATGGTCCGGACCGCAGATTCGGTGTCAGCCGTCTCCTCGACAGGGCGATCCGTCGGGGGCTCAGGCCGGCGGGGCGACATCCGCGAAGTCCTCGGCTGAGTCCGCGACTGAGTCTTCGTCCACAGCCGGTTGATCCGCCTGCGCGCCGATTCCCATGGACTCCTTGATGCGCTTTTCGAGTTCATTGGCCAAGTCAGGATTGTCCTTCAAGAACAGCCGCGCGTTCTCTTTTCCTTGTCCGAGCTGGTCGCCTTCGTAGGTGTACCAGGCACCCGACTTGTTGACGATGCCCGCCTCGACACCAAGGTCGATCAGCGAACCCTCGCGGGAGATGCCCTCGCCGTAGAGAATGTCGAACTCTGCCAGCTTGAACGGTGGGGCGACTTTGTTCTTCACGACCTTCACGCGCGTACGGTTGCCGACAGCCTCCGTACCGCCCTTGAGGGTCTCAATACGGCGAACATCGAGTCGCACCGAGGAGTAGAACTTCAACGCCTTGCCGCCAGTGGTTGTTTCAGGCGAACCGAACATCACACCGATCTTCTCGCGCAACTGGTTAATGAAGATCGCGGAGGTGTGGGTGCTACTCAACGCACCGGCCATCTTGCGAAGTGCTTGGCTCATCAGTCGAGCCTGCAGACCAACGTGGGAATCACCCATTTCGCCCTCGATCTCCGCTCGGGGCACAAGGGCGGCTACCGAGTCGATGACGATTAGATCGATCGCACCCGAGCGAACGAGCGTGTCCGCAATCTCGAGTGCTTGCTCGCCGGTATCGGGTTGGGAAACGTACAGATTGTCGAGATCGACACCCAGGGCCTGCGCGTACTCCGGATCAAGCGCGTGCTCGGCATCAACGAATGCCGCAAGGCCGCCGCTTGCTTGGACGCTGGCGATCGCGTGCAAAGCGACCGTGGTCTTGCCTGAACTCTCTGGGCCGTAGACCTCAATAATGCGCCCGCGGGGCAAACCCCCGATTCCCAGCGCGACATCCAGCGCGATGGAGCCGGTCGGAATCACCTCGATAGGTGCCCGGCCTTCCTGGCCGAGGCGCATGACCGAACCCTTGCCAAACTGCCGCTCGATCTGCGATAGCGCGGTCTCGAGCGCTTTCTCGCGATCGTCGGCGGCGCTGATGGAAGTCAACGGGGTGCTGGACTTGGCGCTGTTCTTGGCGGCCATCTAGGTCTCCTCGCGGTTGTGCTGATCATGGAATCCGGCCTCGTGGCCGAACTCGTGTGGACGCTAGGCCCACCCTGTGACAACGACCCGTGGCTGATCCAGCCCCAACCTCGCCCTGGGGATGGATTTCCACTTTCCTCGACGCCTGTGGAGGCCCCGATTCGTCTAGATCCTTGCCAACAACCGGGAAACTACATCGAACGGGTGTTCGAACGACGCCGACACGCCGGCAGGCTCGTCCAGACCGCTAGTCCGATGACGGGGATAGCCGCGACCGCGGTGAGCACGGCGTAACTCGAAAGCCACACGATCAGCCCAGCCACCACACCCCCAAGCGCGCCGGCCACGTTCATAGTCAAGTCCGACAGGCCCTGAACCGAGGGACGCTCGCGAGGCTCCACCTCATCGGTCACCAAGGTCGAACCGGCGATCAGGGTGCATGACCAACCAAGGCCGAGCAGGAAAAGACCGATACCCAAGGTCACGACGTCGTCCGCTGCAGACAGTCCGCTGATGACGCACGCCGCAAGCAAGATTGCGACACCGGCGAAGATCACCTGGATCCGACCGAACCGGTCAACCGCCATACCCACGAGCGGTGAGAAGGCATACATCCCTGCGACGTGCACGCTGATTACCAGACCGATGAGTTGAAGTCGGACATCCACATGAGCCATGTGCACCGGAGTCATGACCATGACCATGACCATGGCCACGTGCCCTACGGCTACCGCACCGATCCCCAGGACGGCTCGGGGACGAGACTTCAGGTGCTCGATTCCGTCACGCAGACGAGGGTGGGCGACCCCGGGACCATCGGCGCCGCGAATCCGCAGTGATTCCCGGTACGGATCGGGGCGGAGCCCAGCGAAAAGAACAACAACTGTGAGGAGAGTGACCGCAGCCGCCACCAGGTACGGGCCGGTGAGTTGCGGCAATCCCAACGACAGCGCCCAGCGACCGCTGACGTCGAGCAAGTTCGGGCCCGCGACGGCGCCGATCGTCGCCCCCCACACGACAATGGACAGACTCCGCGCGCGGTGCCGCGGGGTCGCCAAGTCCGTGGCTGCGTACCGCGCCTGCAGCCCTGCGGCTGATGCGACGCCCACGAGCAGGCAGCCCGCGTAGACACCGAACAGCGAGCGCTGCACGGTGCTGATGATCACCACAACCGCACCGATGGAACCAAGCAGATAACCCAGGGACAGCGCGGCTCGTCGGCCACGTGTGAGTGCGACGCGAGCGAGCGGCAATGCGAGAAGTGCTGCACCGACGACTCCGAACGTTTGAGCCAGACCGGCGGCCGCCTCGCTGCCACTGATCGATGCAGCGATCAACGCACCCGCAGGAAGGGATCCGGCAACCGCGACGCCACCAAGAACCTGACTACCCGCCAGCGTCCCGACGCTTCGGCGTTGGAGCGCATGGACCGCGGGTGAATCCAACGGATCTGCTGCTGGCTCTACGACATTAGGGATCTCCCCGGTTGCGCTCACTGGGCTGGGCTCACCGTGCCGTCACTGGACTTTCCATGACTCAATTGTTCTTCCAACGACGACGCCACCACCGCCTGATCCACCGGATAGCCGATCGCCTCCAGTGCCGACACGACAACAGTGGAATCCACCGACCACACGTCGTGATCAATGAGCACCGCACGACCCGGACCCAAGATCTCGGTCACCGTGGCGGTGGCTGTACGCAGGTTCTCCGTGGATCGCTCGAGTGCGTCAATAGCGTCCGGATGGTCCTTCCACCACCCGCTGCCAGCAGCCGCATGAGGATCACGGACGTTGACGATGTAGCGAATCCCCGGCAGCAGTGTGTTCAAAAAGAGGAGATGGTCGGTCAGCAGATCCGCGTCGGCGAAGTGACCGATCTCGTATCGGACTTCCTTGAATCCCGACCATCGCGTGTCCGCTTTTGGTCGCAGGATGTACTCGATTACGTGGCGTCGTTGGTCAGCGAGGACCGCGCTGGCATCGAGCCGCGCCGTGCCGAACCATGGGTGGTGCGGCTTGCCGGCGTGGTGACGATCGGCCGCCGCGGCAATCGAGTCGACGTAGGCCTGAATGCCGCGCAGAGCCCCGTAATTCTCGCCCCGGATAAGCGTGTGTGGGTGTGCGTTAAGCGCTGCCTGCAATGCCGTCGACCCCGACCGACCGAAAGTCACGATCGTGACGAACTCCAGCGCTTTCGAAGAATCTAAGGACGACACGGACTGCACCAGAGCACCCTACGGCTCAGGCGACGTTGCTCGCTGTTCTGGCGCAGGAAGCTCGCCGTTCTACCGCAAAAAAGAGGGAACATCGATGACGTCGCACACCGCCCGCCAAACCACCACCGTGTCCTCACCGCGTGCGAAGCAGTCCTGCACTGTGTCTCCGAGGGCAGGAAGGACAACGTCGCTGGCCCAGCTTGCGGCATAAGCCTCACCGAGCACCGCATTCAGCCGTTCCCAGAAGTCGCTGCGCCGCACGGCAGATATCCTCCGCGAATGCGGCCTGCACTGCCGCACCACCCCACTGGAGGCCAGCAATTCGAGGAGCGTGTGCGATGCCACAACCTCGAACGCCAGCATCTCGATCACCGCAACCCGAAGGGCTTAGCCCGTGGGCCCGAACGTGGGTCGAGCAAGCACTCGGCGAACCGACTGCGATCCAGCGTGAAGCCTGGCCCATCCTGTCCTCCGGAAAGGACGCAGTCCTTGTCGCTCCCACGGGCTCGGGCAAAACCCTGGCCGCATTCCTCGCCGCCATCGATGCTTTGGCGCACACAGATCCAGCGGACCGTGGTCGGGTGCTGTACATCTCGCCACTGAAGGCCTTGGCCTCCGATATCGAACGAAATCTCCGAAGTCCCCTCATCGGACTAGAGCAAGTGGCCGCACGCGACGGAGTTGCACTCGCACCCATCACCGTGGGCATCCGCACCGGCGATACCCCGCAGGCCGAACGTTCCCGGCAGGCCAAGAACCCGCCAGACATCTGGATCACAACGCCGGAATCGTTGTTCTTGCTTCTCACCTCGCGCGCCCGTTCAGCCCTGGCCGGCGTGACCACGGTCATCATCGACGAGATTCACGCCCTCGCGGACACCAAACGCGGCGCTCATTTGGCACTGTCCCTCGAACGCCTCGATGAACTTCTGGAGACTCCCGCACAGCGCATTGCACTCTCGGCAACCGTCACCCCCGTTAGCGAGGTGGCCCGCTACGTGCGATCCAGCGATCCGTCCAGCGTCGTCGTCGTCTCTCCCGCCATCGATAAGCAGATCGAGGTTGTAGTCGAGGCCCCCGTCGATGACTTTCGCAACATCGGGGCACCAAGCACTGACGACGCCGGAAACGAGATCGTCACCGGGAGTGCGGCTGGTGACGCTGACCGCTTGTCGGTCTGGCCAGCCGTCGCCGAGCGTGTCCTGGACATCATCAACGCGCACCGCTCCACCATCGTGTTCGTCAATTCCCGCCGACTCGCCGAACGCTTAACCGCGCGCATCAACGATGTCGCCGCAGAACGCGAGAGTTCTGGCTCAGACACCCCTGAAGCCTCCGGTGAGTTGATCGCCCGAACGCACCACGGTTCTGTGTCTAAGGATGTCCGTCGCAGCATCGAAGATGACCTCAAACAGGGTCGGTTGCGCGCGGTGGTGGCCACCAGTTCCATGGAACTCGGTATCGACATGGGTTCCGTCGATGTGGTGGTGCAGATTCAATCCCCCACGTCAGTGGCCAGCGGACTGCAGCGGGTCGGACGCGCCGGCCATGGAGTCGGCCAGGTCAGCCGCGGTCACATGATCAGTACGCACGCCCATGACCTCTTAATCTCCACCACCCTCGCCGAGCGCATGGGCGAGCGCGCCCTTGAGCCAATGCGGGTACCGAGCCTGCCTCTAGATGTTCTCGCCCAACAGATCGTCGCCATGTGTGCCATGGACGAATGGACCGTCAGTGACCTCGCTGCAGTGGTCCGGCGCTCGGCTTCCTTCTCAACGTTGAGCGATGCACTGCTGACAAGCGTTCTGAACATGCTGGCGGGCACGTACCCGTCTGATCGATTTGCCGAACTGCGCCCGCGCATCGTGTGGGACCGAAACACCAACATCCTCACGGGCCGACCAGGAGCAGCACGACTCGCGGTGACCAACGCCGGCACCATCCCCGACCGCGGGCTATTCGGGGTACACGTGGCCACCGAGGGCTTCCCACGTGTCGGTGAGCTCGATGAGGAGATGGTCTACGAGTCACGCGTAGGCGAGGTCATCACGCTCGGTGCGAGCACCTGGCGCGTCGAGGAGATCACCCACGATCGAGTCCTGGTCTCCCCCGCGCCGGGCGCTATCGGCCGGATGCCGTTTTGGCACGGTGATGCTGCCGGCCGCCCGGCACAACTGGCGCCTGCGATCGGAGAGCGCATCCGCGGTGCACACCAGGACACCCCGGCCCTAGAGTCCTACCTCACCGAGCAACGGGAAAGCACCGGGATGCTCCCCGACGACAGCACCTTGCTCATCGAGGCTTTCCGCGACGAAATCGGCGATTGGCGGGTGGTCCTGCACTCTCCGTACGGCGCACGAGTTCACGCCCCATGGGCCCTGGCGATGGCACGAACCCTCAACGATCGCCTGGGAATCGATGCTCAGGTGATGCACGCCGACGACGGCATCGTGGTCCGACTCCCCGACTATGTGCCGACTGGAGAGGTGACCGGCGACGACTCGCGCGGCGACAGCGATCACGTGCTGGGCGAGATGGCGGATGCGTTGGCCATCGAACCCGAGGACATCGAACAGATCGTCCACGCCGAACTCACCGGGTCAGCTCTCTTCGCTTCACGGTTTCGTGAATGTGCCGGGCGCTCACTTTTGCTACCCCGCAGACGACCCGACCGTCGCACACCGCTGTGGCAACAACGCCAGCGCGCGAGCCACCTTCTGCAGGTAGCCAGCGACTACCCGGATTTCCCCATCGTGCTGGAGACCATGCGCGAGTGCCTGAATGATGTCTACGACGTTCCTGCACTCACTTCGCTACTGGAACGCATTCGATCCGGCAGCGTGCGAGTAGCAACTGTAGCCACGGACCACCCCAGCCCATTCGCGCGCTCACTGCTGTTCGGCTACGTCGCGACCTTCCTATATGAAGGCGACGCACCGCTCGCCGAACGCCGGGCCCAGGCCTTGTCCGTTGATACCGAACTGCTCGCTGATCTGTTGGGAACGTCAGAACTGCGCAGCCTGCTAGATCCGCAGGCACTCGAAGAGGTCGAAGCAGAGATCTCCTTCCGCAGCGCCAATACGAGAGCGCGCTCCATGGAGGATGCTGCCGATCTCTTGCGACTGGTGGGCCCACTCGACCCATCGGTCTGCACTGACATGGGTGTGGACCCTGCCTGGCTAACCAACCTTGTCTCCACAGGTCGCGCGATCGCCGTGACCATCGCCGGAAGTCGGCGCATCGCCGCCATCGAAGACGCCGGCCGCCTTCGCGATGCCGTGGGCGTTGTACTTCCACCGGGAATTCCCGATGCGCATCTGGCAACCGTCGATGATCCGCTCTTCGACCTCGTCGCTCGCTATGCACGCACCCACGGGCCGTTCCATGCGGGGGAAGTCGCCGACCACTGGGGTATTCCGGTTGCCGGTGTGCACTCGGCTGTGGAACGCATGGTCTCGGCGCGGCGCTTGCTGCGAGGCGAGTTCCGCCCCGGCGCTCGCGGAACGGAACTGTGTGATCCGGACGTCCTGCGTCGCATTCGTCGCCGATCAGTGGCCAAACTCCGCCAGGAAATCGAACCGGTCGATCTGGCTCACTACGCCGCTTTCCTACCTGCTTGGCATGGCATCCAGAGCATGAGTGAGGCTGAGTCAGGGCACAGCGATCTCGTCGACATTCTTGATCGGCTCAGTGGTCTGGTGCTTCCCGCCTCGTCAGTGCTAGCGATCCTTCGCACCCGACGGCCTGATGTGGAGTTATCTGATCTCGACTCCCTCCTATCTGCTGGGGATTTGACGTGGTGGTCGATGGGCGAACTCGGAACCAAGGATGCCAAGATCGCTTGGGGGCCGACCAGCATCGCATCGAGCCTGCGTGCCGTCCTGCGAGGCTCCCAGCACACGATGGACGACGTCGATGCCCTCGCCCAACTCGACGACACGAGCCGGGCGATCTTGGATGTGTTGTCCGGAGGTGGTGCGTTCCTCAGCGACGCACTACACGCCGCGCTCGTAGCAAACCGGACGGTGGTTTCCGTCGACACCCTTGACCGGCACCTGTGGGATCTGGTCCGCAGTGGGTGGATCACATGCGACTCGTGGTCGTTTGTCCATGCCCGCGTTCATGGACGTCGTTCGTCACCTAGTCGCCCTGGACGCGGCGGCCCAGCACGCGCGCACGCCAGGTCAATACCCCGCCGCACTCGTCTCAGCACGCAGATGCCGGGTCGATCTGCAGGGCCGCGTTGGTCACTTGCTCCCGGAGTGCATCAACCTCGGGCTACTACCTCCCGGGAACAGATAGCCGCCGAATACGCGGGTCTATTACTGGAGCGCTGGGGCATCGTGACCCGAATGTCGGTGTCAGCCGAGGATCCGCGTGGCGGCTTCGCTGGGCAGTACCCGGTGCTCTCAACACTCGCCGACGCAGGCCTGTGCCAACGCATTTACGCGATCGAAGGTGCCGGAGGCGCGCAGTTCGCCCTCCCGGGAACCGTCGACGCTATACGCGACACCCGAATTCCCACCGACCCCGAACCGATGGCGCTGACCGCTGTCGATCCGGCGAACCCCTTCGGAACCGTGCTGGCGTGGCCGACGGCGGCCACCGGCACGAGCCGCGCCTCCCGACGGACCGGAGCGCTCGTGGTCATGATGGGAAGTGACCTGGCCGCGTGGCTAGACCCCAGTGGCTCGAAATTGGAAACCTGGGGAATCGCAGACGTCCAATCCGCAACACAGCTGCTACGAACGGTGGACCGCGCTCGTCAGCGCCATGGCGCAAACCCACGGTCGATCCTCACCTCGATAGATGGTGAATCGCTATTGGATGCGCCCACGCATGGAATGTGGAATGAGGCAGCCCGAGCTGCGGGCCTTTCACCAGTCCCACGAGGCTGGCGCTGGAGCAACCGTGCCTGAGGGCGACACCGTCTATCTCGCCGCCAAGCGCCTGGACAACGTGCTTGCGGGACGAGACATCGACGCCAGTGATATTCGGCTCCCCACATTGGCGACCGTCGATCTCACCGGCCTACAGGTTCGCGAAGTTCGTCCCTACGGCAAGCACCTGATGTTTCGGCTCTCCGACAACAGAACGCTGCACACGCATTTTCGGATGGACGGCTCCTGGCATATCTACCGAGAGGGCCAACGCTGGACGGGCGGCCCGATGCACTCGGTCCGAATTGTGCTCCACTCGGGGATTCACGTGGCCGTCGGCTACCGACTCCATGACGTCCGACTCGTGCCCACCTCCCGGGAGTCGGACATCATCGGTCACCTGGGGCCCGACATCCTCGACGACACCTGGGATCGAGAACAGGTACGCGGCAACGTTCGAGATGAGGCCGCGCGGCCCATCGCAGATGTTCTAGTCGATCAGCGGGTATTGGCGGGCATCGGCAATATCTATCGATGCGAATCACTTTTCTTGGCACGCATCGCCCCGACCGCGCGCGTGGGTGATCTGTCCGATGAAAAGTTGGAGTCAGTGGTCGACATTGCGCGAGAACTGATGATGCGCAATCGGGATCGCTCATCACAAGCCACCACAGGCGATGAACGCCGTGCGCATTTTGTCTACGGGCGGGCCCGCCAACGGTGCCGGCGCTGCCACGAGTCGGTACGAGCGCGAACAGGAACCGGCGAGGGCACTCGTCCCAACGAGCAGACGATCTTTTGGTGTCCCGGCTGCCAGGAGTAGCCGACGACGCGACAAGACCTACGACAGCGGTCGACGCGCTCCCACCAGGGAGTCAGCGGACGGCAGAACCATCTCGGGCAGACGGGTCGTTGGCGCCGTGTGCTGCAACTCCGCGTGTGCGACATGGGTGCTGACCGACGCCAGCAACTCCGACAAGGAGACGTCGAGGGCATCGCAGATAGCTGCGAGGAGTTCCGAGGATGCTTCCTTGTGGCCTCGCTCCACCTCTGAGAGGTACCCCAGCGACACCGCGGCGGCTCCAGATACCTCGCGCAGCGTGCGACCTTGATCCTGACGGCGACGTCGCAATTCCTCGCCGATGACTTCTCTCATGACGATCATGGGCCAACCTCCTCTCGCCTGCTCACCATAACCCGCGACAGCCCAACCGCACCTGCTGCATCGCTGTTTTGAGCCGTCAAGGTGATTAACACTCTGCCCGCCGCAGATATTCCCATCATCAGGACCTCTCCCCCAAGGCCAGAAGAATCTCCCTCATGGCCGCCTCGGTGACCCCGTAACGGACCTGGGCCCGACTTCCCGCTACCTGGATCGTGAGCGCTCGAGAACCCTGGGGCGTACTGACCGCCAGACACGCCGTGCCAGCGGGCTGGCCATCGTGGGGGTCTGGCCCTGCCGCTCCGGTCGTACCCACTCCCACCTGCGCCTGGAGGTTGATCCGAGCCCCTTCGGCCAGGGCCATTGCCACCTCCTCGGAGACGATGCCCCGCGCTAGAACCTCCTTACTCACACCCAACAGCGAGGTCTTCACATCCGGTGCATAGGCAACGACGCCACCGCGCAGCACCGCCGACGCGCCAGGGACCGTCGCGACGGTGGCCGACACCATTCCCGCCGTGAGCGACTCTCCGGTAGCGATAGTCCAGCCGCGCTCCGAGAGGGCATCAACAACACGGCTAGCCAGTTCCGTCAACTCAGGGAGCCTTGCCTGATCACCCTCGTGATTCACTGCCGCTGCCCCGCGCGAGTCATGACATAGGCCTGACGGACGTAGTCGATACCGGTTGCCACCGTTAGAAGTACAGCGATGACCATCACGCCGAAGGCGAGGTCGGACCACAGGCCAGCGACCGCTGATGGCGGGACGGCTAGGTACATCGAAATGGCAACGATCTGGGTAACCGTCTTCACCTTGCCGCCGCGAGAAGCGGGAATAACCCCGTGCCGGAGCACCGCAAGGCGCAAGACGGTGATCGCGAACTCTCGGACCAAGATCACCACCGTGATCCACCATGGCAGTTCGCCAAGCAAGGACAGTCCGACAAGGGCCACAGTGATCAGAGCCTTGTCCGCGATCGGATCCGCCACTGCACCGAAATGTGAAGTTATTCCCCGTCGCCTCGCGATGGAGCCATCCAAAAAGTCGGTCACGGCGGCGGCGACGAAGATGACCGCTGCCGCATCACGCGCGAGCGGATCATCCATGACCAGGAGCACCGCGAGGATTGGAACGCACACCAGTCGCGCCCCCGTCAGCGCGTTTGGCAGGTTCCACGTCATGGGCGCACCCACAGGTCAACGCCCTCGTTCTCGACAACCTCGCCTTCGACCCAGTCACCGACCGCAGCTGTGCTGTTCACCAAGAAGCAAGCTCCGTCGTCCGGGCCCTGATGTGCCGCACGACCCATTGGCACCCCATCCTCGATGGACTCCACCAGAATTCGAACTCGCTCGCCGATGCGCTCGGCAGCGCGCTGTTCCATGAGTTCCTCAACCAGATCGACGATGCGGGATCGCCGGGCTTCGATGACGTCGTCGGGGACTTTGTCGGCAAGCCCAGCGGCTTCTGTGCCGTCTTCGTCTGAATAGGAGAAGACTCCAACAGCGTCCAACCGCGCGGCCTCCAAAAAGGTCGCTAATTCGTCGACATCATCGTCGGTCTCCCCTGGGAATCCGACGATGACGTTACTGCGAATGCCAGCGGTGGGCGTCAGAGTTCGAATTGCTTCGATGAGTTCGAGGAAGTTTTCGGTCCCTCCGAACCGTCTCATCAACCGCAGGACCCGGGAGCTGGAGTGCTGAAAACTGAGGTCGAAATAGTCAGCAACCGCCGGGGTGCCTGCGATCGCAGCGACTAAACCTGGTCTCATCTCAGCCGGCTGCAGATAGGACAACCGAATCCGATCCACACCCGTGCCAGCTGCCAAGTCCGGCAGCACCGACTCCAGAAGCCGCATGTCGCCAAGATCCTTGCCATAGGACGTCGTGTTTTCCGACACCAAGATGACTTCGCGAACGCCGGCGGCGACCATCTCTCCGATTTCCGAGACGATCTCGGGGGGAGTTCGCGAGACGAACGAACCTCTAAAGCGTGGGATGGCGCAGAAAGAACAACGGCGATCACAACCCGTTGCCAATTTGACCGAAGCGATAGGACCACTGCCCAGACGGATCCTGGGCACCGGAGGCGTGTACCCATGTCGGTCCCGGGACCGCTCCACCGGGCTGATTGGAAGCAAGGTTCGACGATCTACCGGCTCACGTGCTGCGACCTGCTCACCGCGGATCACGGCGTCCAGCCTCGCGCCGATCTCGGGGTAGTCATCGAAGCCCAAAACCGCGCGAGCTTCCGGGAGACTTGAGGCGAGTTCATTTCCGTACCGCTCCGCCAGACAGCCGGTGGCGATAACCGGAGGTGCGTCGTCGCCGGCAAGAGCAAGAACCGTGTCGATGGACTCCCGCTTAGCAGCCTCAATGAATCCGCAAGTGTTCACCAGGACCGCGTCCGCTGATTCGGCTTCCTCGACGAGTTCCCAACCGTCGGCGGCTAGACGTCCCGCTAGTTCCTCGGAATCAACCTCATTGCGCGCACACCCCAGGGTCACGATGGCGACCTTCCTGACGGGTTGGTCGGCAATAGGGGGCGCATCAGGCACGAGGTCGAGCCTACGGAACGTACGAGGCGTGCCCTTACCTACCTCGGTATTCGTCGACGAGGTCGTCTCCATCGAGACCCACGGCCTCGGCAATCATCCGAAGGTGACCGATGACATAGGCATCGCCGCCGGACAATGAAAAATCGCCGCTCTCGATCGCTTCGATCATCAATGAGCGCAGCCGAGTTGCTGCCGCCACATCCTCGACTGTCAAACCCCGTTCGGCTCGGGCTTTGGCGATTCGGTCACCGACCACCGTTGACTCCGCTTCCTTGACCTACTCGAAGCGTTCCAGTCAGAGGCCCCATGCGCAATAACCTCCGCACTTTCAAGCAATTTTGGCCAGCGGAGTAAACCGCTGGTCCAATGAGGTCAGTTTCCGCGAATGGATGCCACGACACCAGGCAGGTCATCGGCCTTTACCAAAACCTCACGTGCCTTCGATCCCTCACTCGGACCCACGACCCCACGCGATTCCATCAGGTCCATGAGTCGACCCGCCTTGGCGAAGCCCACCCGGAGCTTGCGCTGCAGCATGGAAGTTGAACCGAACTGGGTACCCACCACGAGCTCCACCGCCTGAAGCAACACGTCGAGATCATCTCCGATGTCCTCGTCAATTTCCTTCTTCGCGGCCGCGGGTGACGTCACTTCTGCCAGGTAGCGAGCCTCGGTCTGGTCCTTGCAGTGCGAAACGATGCCTCGGATCTCCTTCTCGGCAACGAACGCTCCTTGAATTCGAACCGCCTTACTCGCACCCATGGGCAAGAACAGGCCGTCGCCTTGACCCACCAGCTTCTCGGCACCCGGTTGATCCAAAATGACCCGCGAATCGGCCAGGCTCGACGTTGCAAAAGCCAACCGCGAGGGCACATTTGCCTTGATCAGGCCAGTGACCACATCCACACTCGGCCGCTGCGTTGCCAAAACCAGGTGGATGCCTGCCGCGCGAGCCAACTGCGTGATCCGCACGATTGCATCCTCCACGTCGCGCGGAGCCACCATCATCAGGTCTGCAAGTTCGTCCACGATCACCAACAGATAGGGGTACGGACGCAAGACCCGCTGGCTGCCAGCCGGTGGCTTGACTTTGCCGGCTCGGACCGCTGCGTTGAAGTCATCCACGTGCCGGAAGCCAAAGTGGGCGAGGTCGTCGTACCTCTTGTCCATTTCTGCCACTACCCACTGCAGGGCGTCGGCGGCCTTCTTCGGGTTTGTGATGATCGGGGTGATCAAGTGGGGAACACCCTCATAGATGCTCAGCTCCACGCGTTTGGGGTCGACAAGGATCATGCGAACCTCATCCGGCGTCGATCGCATCAAGATCGATGTGATCAACGAATTAATACAACTTGACTTACCGGCTCCTGTCGCACCGGCCACGAGGATGTGGGGCATCTTCGCCAGATTTGCCACCACGAATTCGCCTTCGACGTCCTTGCCCAGCGCCACGACCATCGGATGCTGATCAGCTGCTGCCGATGAGCTGCGCAACACATCACCCACGGCGACGAGTTCGCGGTCGGTGTTGGGGATCTCGATACCGATCGCCTTCTTGCCCGGAATCGGGCTCAGGATGCGAACGTCGGCGCTGGCCACGGCGTAAGCGATGTTCTTGCTCAAGGCGGTGACCCGCTCGACCTTGACACTCGGACCGAGCTCAATCTCATAACGCGTGACCGTCGGCCCACGCAGGAAGCCCGATACCTCAGCGTCGATTCCAAACTGCTCAAGAACTTCGCGCAGCGCTTTGACCACTTGGTCGTTCGCCGGCGTCGACTTCTTGTGACCGGCACCTGCCTTCAACAGTTCGGCCTTAGGCAGTCGGTATCGACCCGACTCCATAACCGGCATCTGCGTCGGTGAGCCCTCCGGGGCAGTATTGATGGACGGCTCAGAGGCCACCGGATCCACGGTCTCGGGGCTCCCAGAGGCCACCGCAGGAATGGTGACGGTGTCGTCACCCGCACCGGAGAAATCGACCTCGACCACAGGAGCGATCGCCTGCGTGTCGTCATCTGGACCGGCAATGAGCGCGATCACGTCGGTATCGGCCTCTGCAACGCGAGTGGCTCCGGGCAGGTCATCTGCGTCACTGGATGACACCGGGACGAACAACCCAGCCGCTGGCCGTTCTTCACTAACGATGTCCCCGGGCAGGGGTGTAGCAAAGGGTTCGTCGCCCGCAAGCGGGGTGTCACGCAGGACTTCGGCATCGCTGAGATCGCGCACGGCAGCCGACACCGGCTCATCCATCAGATCCTGGCCATGACCGGGTAGTTCGAGTTCGGTGACGTCGTCGTCCTCAATGGACTCAGCGTTACGTGATGCGTCATCCGCGGAATCCAACTCGCGCGGATCCGGTGGAACGAGAAGCGAGGCCGCACCGCGCATTGAGCGCCACCAAGACACCACATAGCCGCGCAGCGCCTGGACGGACGTGCCCGTGACGACCAGCAAGCCAAAGCACAAAAGGATGCCCAGCACGATCCCACTGACGATCGGACCCACGGCGGCAACAATCGGAGCGGTCGCGATCCAACCGACTACTCCCCCGGCGGAATTCATCGCCTCGGCGCCATCGGAAGGCGTGGGTGCGGTCCGGGTCAGATGCCAGATGCCGACTATCCCGACGATCACGGCCGCAGTGCCGATCACCAAACGGCCAGTCGTTGCGTTTTGATCGGGGTGGCGCAGAAAACGCCATGACAAAGCCAAAAGACACAGCGGGGCAATCCAGGCGAGCGCGCCGAAGATAGCCGTTGCAATCGCACCAGCCCACGCGATGAACCAACCTTCGACGCTGAACCAGGTAGCAGCCGCAACGACGACTGCGCCGGCGATCAGGCCGAGCCCTAGTCCGTCACGTCGATGCTCAGGATCCAGATCTCGCGCGCCACGACCAATTCCTCGGGCGATGGTCCCGGCCAGGTGTGCCATCGCGACCCAAATCGATCGAATACCCCGACCGATCGCCATGATCGCCCGGACGAAAATTCCATGCGACGGGGCCTTGGCAGGTCGCCGGCCTGCCGACTTTCGAGGCTTGCTCGTCTTGCGAGACGGTGCGGATTGACCCCCCGACGCTGATCGACGAGACGAATTCGTGCCAGATGATCGGCTCGCCGGCCGACTCGAGGACCGACTCGAACTGCGTGCAGGGGTACGGGAACGGGAAGAGCCGCTTGCCGAGCGCGCACGGGACGTACGTGGGGAAGCGGACGTACGAGACGCCATAGCGGTGAGGCTAGCGGGGAAAACCCCTTAATCTCGGTAGTCACACGCGCAACACGCGCCCCATCCGATGCCGCCCTGCTCCCTGTTGTGGCCTCACTTACGGGCATAAACAAGCTGAGAGCGGCGCCCAAGGCTGACGCCACAACAAGGAGAAGAGCCTTCGAGCCAGGCTGCGAGTCAGGCTGCGGGTCAGGCTTCGACGATGACGGGAACGATCATCGGCCGGCGGCGATGGGTGGCGTTCACCCAGCGGCCCACCACCCGACGCATCCGCTGCTGGAGGTCGTGCGGGTCTTCGATCCCATCTGCCAGCGCCTGCTCGAGCGCCTCGCGCACCTTCGCTGTGACGTCCTCGACACCGCCACCTCCGGCCAGCACCTCCTCACCGAATCCGCGCTCGTGGATTTCCGGACCGGCCACCACAGTGCCGGCCACGATGTCCACCACGGCAACGATCGAGATGAAGCCTTCCTCGCCCAGCACCCGACGATCCTTCAGCGACGCCTCGGTGAGGTCTCCGATGCTCGAGCCGTCGACGTAGACGAACCCGACCGGGGTGTAGCCACTGATCACAGCGCGGTGCTCATCGAGGTCGACCGAGACGCCGTCGTCTACGAGCAGGATCCGCCGCGGGTCGATTCCTACGCTCTCAGCGACCTTCGCGTTGGCCACAAGATGGCGCCACTCACCATGCACCGGCAACACGTAGCGCGGCTTGACCAGGTTGTAGACGAAGCGCAATTCGCCGGCCGACGCGTGACCAGACACGTGCACCAGCGCATTGCCTTTGTGGACCACAGCGGCGCCAAGGCGGGTTAGTCCGTTGATCACTCGGTTAACCGCTGTCTCGTTTCCAGGAATCAACGACGACGCCAGCACCACAGTGTCGGACGGTCCGACGGAGATGGCGTGATCGCGATTGGCAATGCGTGAGAGCACCGCCATCGGTTCGCCTTGGGATCCGGTACATATCAACACGGCCTTGTCGTCCGGAAGTTTGGCGAGGTCATCCGCCGATACGAGTGTGCCCTCGGGAATTGTCAAAAATCCAAGGTCGCGTGCGATGTGCATGTTACGCACCATCGAACGCCCGACGAAGGCGATCTTGCGGCCATGGGAAGTCGCCATGTCAATGATCTGTTGAATTCGATGCACGTGAGAGGCGAACGAGGCAACGATGACCCGACCCTGGGCCTTGGCAAAGACGTTGTCCAGCACGGGCATGATGTCGCGCTCGCTTGGGATGAATCCGGGAACCTCCGCGTTGGTCGAGTCGATCATCAAGATGTCGACGCCGTCATCACCGAGGCGCGCAAAGCTATTGAGGTCGGTCACCCGTCCATCGAGCGGCAATTGATCCACTTTGAAGTCACCGGTGTGTAGGACTCGGCCGGCCGGCGTGGTGATAGCGACCGCCATGGCATCGGGAATGGAGTGATTGACGGCCAGGAACTCCACACCAAACGGCCCGATCTGGACTTTCTCACCATCGCTGACCCCACGAAGGTCGGGAGAAAGCCGGTGTTCGGTGGCCTTTGCTCGTAAGAACGCAAGCGTCAAGGTGCTGCCGTAAACAGGGATGTCCGGACGCATGCGAAGCAAGTACGGAACCGCACCAATGTGATCCTCATGGCCGTGGGTCAAGACGATGGCGGCGATATCGTCCATACGGTCGGCAATCGGAGCGAAATCCGGCAGGATCAAATCCACACCCGGCTGGGATTCCTCCGGGAACAACACACCGCAGTCCACAATGACCAGCGAGCCTTCGTACTCAAAGACGGCCATGTTGCGACCAATTTCACCCAGTCCACCGATGGGCAGAATCCTCAGGGCACCCGGCTCGAGTGCTGCCGGTTCGGGGATGTTCTCGTGGTGCACAGCTACGCGCCGATACCTCGCACACCGGCGAGGTCGATGCGCAACTGCTCTTCTTGGTCTGCGGTCGCGTCAATCAATGGCAAGCGAAGCCCACCGGCCGGCAGGCCCTGCATGCGCAAAGCTGCCTTGGTCAAGATCACGCCTTGGGTGCGGAACATACCGGTGTACACGGGCAGTAGCTCCGCGTTGATCTCACGGGCACGGGTGACGTTGCCGTCGGCCAACGCCAGCGCCATCTCCTTGAGCCGATCCCCGACCACGTGCCCGACCACCGAGATCATTCCCGAAGCTCCGAGCATGAGCATCGGCAGATTCAAGATGTCGTCGCCGCAATACCACCCGATGTCGGTGCGGGCCATCGCCCACTGGGTGGCCTCAAGATCACCCTTCGCGTCCTTGTTCGCAACTACCCGCGGGTGCTCGGCGATTCGAACGAGCGTTTCGGTCTCGATGGCGACTCCGGTTCGCTTAGGGATGTCGTACGTCAGCAGTGGCAGATCTGTGGCGTCGGCGATGGCGTGGAAGTGCGCGATCAGACCTTCTTGCGGAGGACGGTTGTAGTACGGCGCAACCGCCATGACACCGTGCGCGCCAGCGGCCTGCGCCGCCTGGGCGCTAAGGATCGAGTGTGCGGTGTCATTGGTGCCCACGCCCGCCACGATGCACGCACGATCACCTACGGCTTCAACTACGGCCGCGACCAGGTCACGATCCTCGGCGTCTGTCTTGGTGGCCGACTCCCCGGTGGTGCCGTTCACGACCAGGCCATCGTGCCCGAGTTGATCGACGAGGTGCGTGGCGAGAACCTGCGCACCGTCAAGATCTTGGCTGCCGTCCTTAGCGAACGGCGTGATCATCGCCGTGAGCATCACGCCGAACGGCGTGGGACGTGTTGTTGCGTGCTCGGACATGCCCTACAGGCTATCGGCAGGCACCCCTTACGGGGCGACGCGTCCCGATGACACGAACGCCTCGTAGGTGATCGGCATCAACTGGGCAAAGTGCTGCTCGTAGGCCTCAGCAACCATCTCGATCTCCCGCTGCGGATAGCTCGGATACGCCGAGTCCTCACTCTTGGTCCGCAAGGACAGGAAGTTCATGAGGGCGCGGGCGTTCATGGTGACGTAAGCAGAGGAATAGATCGTCACGGGCAGCACCATGCGCGCAACCTCGCGGGCGACACCGGCGTCCAGCATCCGCTTGTACTCCGCGTATGCCACTGCGCACGAGTTGCGCACTGCCGAGTCGATCAACGCGTACTGCTCGGGGCTTCCAGGATGGAACTCGTAGGCACCAGGCTTACCTGCCTGAACCACGGCCCGGGACTCATCGGGGACGTAGAAGACCGGACGCAGTTCCCGATATCGACCCGATTCCTCGTTGTAGCTCGCGATGCGGTGACGCATGTGCTCACGCCACACAAAGATCGGTGCTTGCACGAAGAACGTCATTGAGTTGTGCTCGAAGGGGCTCCCGTGCCGCTCACGCATCAGATACCGGATGAGCCCGGTGGATCTTTCAGCGTCCGCGTTCACGTCTTCAACGCTGGATTCCCCAACGGTCGACACGCGCGCGGCAAAGACAACGTCAGCATCCTGCGCACTAGATCGCACGAGTTCGACCGTCACGTCGCTGCGGAACTGGATTTCGTCGGCGGCGTCATCGGCAACCGCGACAGGCTCAACAGACTCAGGGAGGCTCACCACGACTGGAACCCTACCCGCGAGAGACTGGTCCGATGAATGATCACACACCGACTGGCGAGCCCGGATTCGTGCGCGACGCGACCGCCGCCGATGCTGGTTCGATCGCCGCCATCCAACGCACGTGCTGGCGCCACGATCACAAGTGGCCGGAGTCGGTGTTCGATGCCCTCGCCGCTAGCGATCCCGAACTCCAGTGGGCCAGAGCGGTCATCGCGCCACCTGGGCCCGGCTACCGACTACTCGTAGCCACGGAGGGCATTCCAAGTGACGCCGAGGTAATGGGGTTTGCCGCACTCGCCCCATCGGCCGATGCCGATGCACTGGGCACCGACGCGGAGATCATCGCGTGGGAGGTCCGACCAGACGCGCGCGACCGTGGTCATGGGAGCCGCTTGCTCACCGCGCTCGCTGACCACGCACGCTCCGTTGGAGCCCATGCACTGTCAATCTGGATCGAACCGAGCGATGACCACCGCCAGCATGTATTGCGAACCTCGGGATTTGGCCCCGACGGTGCACACCGTGAGGTTGCCCCGGACGATGAAACGGTCCCCGTGACCCAGGTTCGGCTGCAGGCGACCCTGTAGCGATCGAGCCAACGACCGGCTCGGACAAAAAATTTGCCGGCGACTCCCCCGCAGCCGCCGCCGGTTCAATATTCACCGAATGCAGCAAACATTTCCACGAGAACGCGTCCCCAATTAGGGGGACATGGGGGCGAAAAACAGGACATAACCAGTACAAGCCAGCGTCCTGCCGCCGGCACTACTGCTCCTGAGTCTGGACCGGTATGTGGCTAGGGACTCGGCAGTTCGTCGAGGATGCCGTCGGAACGAGCAGCGGCGTACAACTCGGTCCGCGTTCGAGCCGACCGGCCAACCGCTGCGTATTTCGCACGTACGCGGTCCAAGTACTCCTTGGCCGTGTGCGGAGAAATATCCAACTTTCGTGCCACGGCCGTCATAGACAGTCCGGATGCGTATAGCCGGAGTGCCTCGGACTCCCGTGGACTGAGATCGGGTGCCTCGACAGCGCCCGCCAAAATCGCGGCAAGTTCAACCGAGAGGTACAGCTCATCTTCGGCAACCGTCTCTAGCGCTTCGACCAAGGTCTCTAGCGACACGCGCTTGGTCACGAAGCCTAAGGCCCCGGCCTCTAAACCGGCTTTGATGCTTCGAGCATCGTCGAAGGCGCTGACCATCAGTACCGAAATTCCAGCATCGCAGAGTTGACGAACATTCACGTCGACCGCCGCCGACGTCGGCCCGAGGTCCACATCCAACAGAGCCACCGCCGGGTTCGTCTCTCGACATGCCTCAACCTCCGCGCCGCAGTACACGACGCGCGCAGCACGGTCCCCGATGGTCGCATTTTCCAACAAAGAAGCCAGACCCTGGCGAACCAGCTCGTGATCGTCGACCACAGCAACGGTCACCCACGCCTTCGGAATCGATGCCGGTTCAGGTGACGTGTGATCCATGCCCTGATGGTGTCCTATGGCGCCGTGATACGCGAGACGAATCCGTCCACTGCTCCTCAATAGAGACGATTCCTTGAACGTCGTCGACGATCTCGCCGATCGACGCAACCTCGACGAGTCGATCTAGGGGCACCTGAACCACGAATGTAAAGCTGACATCGGAGCCATGGCGCGTGAGCGTGGCCCGCGCGCTAGATCCCGGCCTCGCCATGCCAATCAGCCTCTGGGCTCTGTGCGATGCCTCCAGATCCCGATCGACGCTCACCTCATCGGTCGCAACAATGTTCAGCTCCACTCCACGATCGCGAGCACACACAGCGAGCCGAACAAGGTCTAGGTGAGTGGGCAGGCGCTCAGGGTGTAAACGCATCACCGAGCGAATCATCCGTTCCTCCCGCCGACACACCTCCTGAACTGCTCGGTCTCGAGGGTCCACCGTTCCTTGCGCAATCGCATCAAGCACGCTGATTACGCCGGATGTGTCTACGTCGGCGTAGCGGCGCCGCGCATTTGCTACTCGCTCTCGGGCAGCGGCCAACGCCACTCGCTCAAGTCCGGCCTCGCTGCGCGCTGACCGGATATTCGCCTGGCCGCGTCGCAACTGCCAGCCCATGAACATCGCCACGATGATCACGACAGTTCCCGGCTGCAGTAGTTCGATGATCTGGGAATCCTGGGCGATAAACCAACTGATCACAGCCAGAGGCCCTACCCACGCCGAACCCGTCGCGACGACTACGAAAAGAAATGCTGCTCCTAGTTCAGAGGACCAATCACCCGTTGGATTTGGAATCGCCTGAGCTTGGGCCTCTATTTGCGTCATCAGCGGGACTGCGATCAACGTCACGGCACTTGCCCACGGTGGCATCTGGCTAAAACGACCCGACCAGGTGACAAAAACCAACATGGATGCCACACCCATGAAAATCATCAACGCGACGACATTCGGTAGTGGCTCGACAACGAAACGTGCTGTGGCGATGACGGAGTACAAGGTGAACAAGGTGAACGCCGTCACCATGGGGCGCCCGACAGACTCTAGCGGCGGGCTAGCTTCCTTGACGTGTTTCGAGGCGGCTCCTGCCAAAGGAGCAACGAGCGTCACGCGTGTTCCGTTGCGTCTATTCGTGCGAATCGCCGATCGACCACCGACGGCACCGATTCGCTCACCGATGATTGATCGCAACCCAAAGCCCGGCGGTGAGTTTCCTATTCCACGACCGTTGTCTGACACCTCTACTTTCCATGCGTCCGATTCGGCCGCCGACAGCACCTCGCCGCGAACGGTCACTGACTTGGCTTGCGAGTGTCGAAGCACGTTGATCAAGGCTTCGCGTACGGCACTTCCCAATCCAGCAAGAACCTCCGATCGGACATTTTCGCCGAAGGTTTCTACATCCAGAACTCCATCCAGGTGCACCGCGATTCCGGCGTTCTCGAGATCAACGATGGCCCCTGCAAGGTCCACGCGCAGGTCCCCGGTCCACGTATCGGTTCCGACGGCACCGTCGGCGATCATTCTAAGAACCTCGGCGGACTCCGCGGCCCGTTCTCGGAGTCGAGCAGAGGTAGCCTCATCCTCGCCGAAGCCGCCTCGTTCGATCGCGGTCAAGGTGTTCAGCACCGTCTCGTGCAGTCGTGTCTCGGCCGCACCGATGGAAGCATCCATGAATTCGCTCGTTGCTCTGGCCTGCTGCTGCCGCTCGAGCTCCGAGGCCGATGCGTCTTGGGCTCGAGCCGATCTGATCAGACCATGGCGCGCGCCCACGCAGGCCAGACCAAGGGCTAGGGCATAGAAGGGATAGATGAGCGCGACGAGGAGATCCTGGTCGTTTCCGCTAGAGGAGTGGACGAAGATCACGATCGCGATCTCCACAATGACAATGAGGCCTACCGTGACCAAACCCCAGCGCCGAGACATGGAAACACCGGCAAGTCCCGCGGCCAGGTTGAGCACGGACGCTCCGACGTACCAGCCGTCGGCTCCCGCAACAGTTTCAGCGAGTTGATACAAACCAGCCGCAGCGAGAATGACCATCGCGGCCACCTGAAGACCCCGCGCAACATCGAGATTCCTCCGCGGTCCGAACAAGGCGATCAGGACACCAAGCCACACGGCCACCGACACCAAGATCAGAAGAATTCCCGGATCGGAGAGATCCCCGGCGAAAGATGATCGGAGTGTGGGGTCACCGAGCAACCACAGCACTTGCCACACGACACCGAAGACCACCAAGCCACGGACCGTGGCCACCATTCGCAGGTTCACGGACCGCCACCTTGACCGGGCACGAGAGCGCCGGGGTTCATGATCCCGCGTGGGTCAACAGAAGCCTTCACACGACGAAGAACGTCGGTACTGACGCCGTCGATAGATAGACCAAACCACGTGAGGTGGTCCCGACCCACGCCGTGATGATGACTGATGGCGGCACCGGAATCAACGAGCGCATCCATGATGGTGGCCTTTGCCCGCCGCCACTGTTGTGCGGATTCCGACGGATCTGATCGACCACCCGCCAGGACAGTGAAGTACAACGATGCACCAACGTCGTAACTGTGGCTGATGTGCGCCATGACGTAGGCACGTGACCCAAGGGCGTTACGAGCCGCGTTACTCAAGCGCTCGTGCGTGGCTTTGAGCTGCGACCAGGGCACGATTGTTTCGAAAGTCTCGACCAGGTACCCGGCATCAATCAATGCATCGCGCTGATACGGCCCACGGAATCGTCCGCGCTCCCACGCACGCCCTGGGCCGTTTCCGATGGAAACGGCTCCCCGCTCCCCCAACGTCTCTCTGGCGAAGGCCCGCATCGCTCCAACCGTGGACTCCGACGTCGATTCGAAGCCAAGGATGATCAACGATCCGGGTCTCGCACGCCTAAGGCGCACGTAGGTCGCAAAGGCCCAACCCGTTACACCCCGCGGCGCGGACATCGTCAGCAATGCTTCGGTCTCAGCCGGGTCGGATGCCCGCATGACCGTGGGACGTAACGGCGATCTGGTCAAAGCACGAACGGCACTAGCGGCAGCGGCAAAGTCACCGGGGAGAATCGAGGCGGTGTACTCACGCAACGTGGGCCGGGCCCGCACGCGCAACTGGGCAGACGTCACGATGCCTAAAGCGCCTTCACTGCCCAAAACGAGATGACGCAGGTCCGGGCCACTGGATTGAGCCGGATACCCACCAACGTCCCAAGTACCCACAGGCGTGGCCACGTGCGCGCCGATCAATAGATCTTCGATGCGGCCGTAGCCACTCGAGGACTGTCCCGAGGAACGGGCCGCGATGTAGCCACCAATGCTTGCTCGCTCGAAGGACTGCGGGAAATGCCCGAGTGTCCACCCGCGTGGATTCAGGAACGATTCGAGCTCCGGTCCGGTAATGCCGGCCTCCACTGTGACCAGCGCCGACTCTTCGGCGAAGTCCAGCACCGACCTCATCCGGTCCATCGACACGGCCACGACCGCATCGCTCTCGGGGGTGTCGATGCCTCCGGTCACCGACGTGCCACCACCCACCGGAACCACGGCGATGCGCTCGGTGGAGCAGACCGAAAGGATGGCGAGCACCTGCTCATGGCTTCGTGGAAACAGCACTGCATCGGGTACCCGAACTGGCTCATCCGATCGCCAACTCAACAGGTTGACGTAAGACATCCCCCGCGACAAGCGCGCTCGAGCGTCATCGTCGGTCCGCGCCTGGATTCCTGCGAACAACTCCCCCACGCGGTCATCGCTCAGTCGCGATGGATCGACCCTCGGTTCTTTCGGCGCAGGGGCTGAGCCCGCAGGACCTAGGTGTGCGTGCGCGAAGGCCAGCGTGCGCGGATCAAGGGCATCACCCACGGTGTGCGAGGACGTTCTCGGCTCTCCCCATCGTCCCGGCGCTACACCCCAATCCATGTGCGTCAGCCTGCCATGCATGGGCTATGACCCCGGGATAATCTGGCACTTACTGCGAACGCTCAACTGGGAGTGATGGAATCAGTGGACGTCACCTACGTTCCTCTAGGAATGCCGTCATCGGATCTCAGTGCGCAGCGTCGTCAGCGCGACTGGGAAGAACTCGCTGACCCCCAGCGTCCTCGGATTGATGTCGTTGTCGTCGGCGGTGGGATCACCGGAGTCGGAGTCGCCGTAGATGCAGCCAGCCGAGGCCTACGCACGGTGCTCGTCGAACGCGAAGACCTGGCGTTCGGCACTTCGCGTTGGTCCAGCAAGCTCGTTCACGGAGGACTCCGCTATCTCGCAACCGGACACGCCGATGTCG
This sequence comes from Candidatus Nanopelagicales bacterium, assembly GCA_040266055.1. Taxonomy (GTDB): domain Bacteria; phylum Actinomycetota; class Actinomycetes; order S36-B12; family S36-B12; genus S36-B12. The sequence goes on from JBDQFC010000010.1 coordinate 48,061, forward strand.
CATGGGAGAGCGCGGTGGAGCGCGGACACTTGATGACCACCATCGCCCCGCATCTGATCCGTGCCCTTCCCCAGGTGGTGCCGGTGATGACCGACACCCCACTTGGATCGGCCGCGCTCACGCGCGCCGGATTCCTGGCTGGCGATGTCCTACGTGCTGGAGCTCGCACACCGGGCTCGACATTGCCACCTGCCCATTGGATCTCCAAAGACAAAGTGCGGGCGTTGGCTCCCGCCATCGACGCACCCGATCTGCGCGGGGGCATCATGGCGTGGGACGGCCAACTCGTAGACGATGCCCGCCTGGTCATCGCTGCGGCCCGCACGGCCGCCTCGTTCGGCGCGACCATCTTGACCAGGGTCGAGGCGCTGAGCGTCAGCGGCGACGGCGTTCGGCTACGTGATCGGATTTCCGGAGATGAAATCCATCTCCCGGCAGCCAACGTCATCACCGCGACGGGTGTGTGGGCCGAGGAACTGGACCCGCGAGTTCGAGTGCATCCCTCCCGCGGTTCCCACGTGATGCTCGATGCCGGCCGATTGGGATCCCCACGAGCGGCACTGACCATCCCTGTGCCTGGAATGTCAAGCCGTTACTGCTTCTTGCTGCCTCGACCGGACAACACGGTGATCGCTGGAATAACCGACGTCGGTGTCGATCACATCGAAGACGAACCTCACGCCCCCAACGAGGACATCTCGTGGATCCTGTCCCAGGTAAACCGAGTCCTGGCGCAGCCCCTCACGACTGACGACGTCCTCGGTACCTTCGCGGGGCTTCGACCACTCGTCACGTTAGACACACCAGGCGACTCAAGCGATCCCGGGGCAACATCGGACATCTCTCGAAAGCACCTGGTCTCGCGATCGCCCAACGGCTCCATCACGATCACTGGAGGAAAGCTCACAACGTACCGTCGCATTGCGCAAGATGCCGTCGACCTAATTAGCGATCGTCCCTGTCTCACGACGTCACTCGCACTCATCGGTGCGAGTGAGGATCTACCCAAGCGTTCCCCCGGATTCTTCGACGACGATCCGCTGGTGATGCGCTATGGAGCCGAAGCCGAGCGGGTGCGATCCCTCGCCGCACTCCTGCCCGATCCCGCATCGGCACTGACTCCTGTGGCCGAACACACGAGTGCTTCTCGCGTAGACGTCGTCCACTCGATCCTTCACGAAGGTGCCCTGGATGCCGATGACGTGCTGTCGCGACGACTGCGGTTGGATTCGGTAGATGCCGACGTCCAGCCTGCCCGAACCGCGATCGAGGAAGTCTTCGACGCCCTTGACCGCAGCGGCCTTGCGCATGCGAGTGCCTCCTGAGCGCTGAGGGATCCCTTCGTCCGATTACCGTCAATGCCATCGGCATTGGCCTGGCTACGGGCGCATACGGCTTGTCCTTTGGAGCTATCTCCGTAGCCAGCGGTCTGGATCTCTGGCAAACACAATTACTGAGCCTGGGCATGTTCACTGGTGCCTCGCAGTTCGCCTTGGTTGGAGTGCTAGGCGCGGGTGGTGGGCTGATCGCCGCGGTGGCCACGGCCTTACTCCTCGGAGCTCGCAACTCTCTGTACGCGCTGAGCTTGCGTCCCTTCCTAAGGACACCTGAACGCCCCTCGCGCTTACTCTTCCTAGGCCGAGCCCAACTAACCATCGATGAATCCACCGCAATGGCCGTCCGCTACCCCGAAGGCTCCCGCCAAGCACGCCACGCGTTCTGGGCGACGGGCATTGCGATCTACGTCTTGTGGAACATCGGCACCTTGGTCGGTGCTCTCGGTGCGGCGGCGCTCGATGATCCGCGCACACTCGGTCTGGACGCCGCGGTGCCGGCGGGCTTCATCGCACTGCTGTGGCCGCGCCTTCGCGATCGAAGCACGATTGCCTTGGCGTTAGTGAGTGCAGCCGTTGCGGTCGCACTCGTGCCCTTCCTTGCACCCGGACTCCCCGTGCTCTCGGCTGCCCTCGTCGCAGCGATTGCAGAGCGGATCATGGCTCGGAGGGCGCAGTGATCTGGCCCGCCGTCATCATCGGCTCACTCGGCGCCTATTTGCTCAAGCTCGCCGGATACGTGATCCCCGAGCGAGTTTTGGATAACGACCGCCTCCGCAGACTCACTGGGTTGCTACCGGTAGCACTACTGGCAGCGTTGGTTGCCGTTCAGACCTTCTCGGTAGGAACCGACCTGCAGATCGATGCGCGGATCGCCGGTCTCGCCGCAGCAATCGTCGCCCTCATGCTGCGCGCGCCGTTTCTCGTAGTGGTTCTCGTGGCCGCGATTACCGCTGCCGTGCTTCGAGCAACAGGTTTGTCGAGCTAGTTCTGCGCAAATAGCGCTGCGGCCTGACGCATTGCCGCCCGCGCCCGCTTACGATCGCGGGCGTCGTCGTAGGCGATCGCAAGTCGAAACCAAGCACGCCAATTGTCCGGATGCTCCTCGACCTGCTCGGCGAAACCGGCGAAGGCTGCATCGGCATCCGCCTTCGTCGGTCGCCCGGATGCCGACAGCTCCCCCTGATACTCCGGAAGGTCGCCATCGGCCGCCAAAATCCGACCCATCTGCTGCGTACGCCAACCGAACCACAGTTCTCGCCAGATGAGCCCTACACCGAGAAGGGGAACTACGACGATGGCTAGTGCAAAAGCGACTTGGACGATGTCCCCTGACACCAACAGCACCCAGGCGCGGGTGAGCGCGAGCACTGCATAACTCACGGACGCAACGACCATCAAGGCCGTCACCGTCCACACGACGGGGCGGTTCATCTACAGGTCCAAATACTCCGCGAGCCCGACGCTCACTCCCGGGTGGTCGGGAACAGCACGGACGGCCAGCACCACACCCGGCATGAAACTAGATCGGTCCAAGGAGTCGTGCCGGATGGTCAACGTCTCCCCCATACCGCCAAAGAGAACCTCCTGGTGCGCGACAAGACCGCGCAGCCGAACCGAATGAACCGTCACGCCTTCGATAGATGCTCCGCGTGCACCCGCCAACGCCGACGTGGTCGCATCGGGACTGGTCCCCACTCCCGCCTGCGCTCGAGCCTGCGCGATGCCACGCGCCGTGTGCCCAGCGGTTCCCGACGGAGCATCGACTTTGTCCGGGTGATGCAGCTCGATGACCTCGACGGATTCGAAGTACGGCGCGGCCAGAGACGATAGATGCATCATCAGCACAGCGCCGATGCTGAAATTCGGGGCGATCAAGACACCCACCTCGGGCTGCTGAGCGCACCAAGCACGCAACTGCTCCAACCGGTTGTCGTCGAAACCTGTTGTTCCCACCACGCAGTGGATGCCGTGCGCGATGCAGTACTCCACATTGGCCATCACGGAGTCTGGGGTAGTGAAGTCGACCACCGCGTCGCACCGGTTGTCCTCAAGAACCTGCAGGGAATCTCCGAGATCGAGTTCGGCGACGAGATGAAGGCCTGCAGCTTCCTTCACCGCCTCGACAACCGCACGACCCATGCGACCGCGCGCACCCAGGACACCGACTCGAAGTTGCTCACCACTCACGCCCCAAACCCTAGGCTACGGAGATCACCCGTCGCCCCGATCGGTGAATCAGAGAGGCTGAACCCACTTCCATGAATGTTCACGACGTCCACGGGGCGCCATCCATTCGCCTAGGGAACGACGTCGCAGAGGCGGACATCACGCTCACGGGAGCACACATAGCCCCAGTGCGATTTCTCTTAGGCGAGCGTTGGGTCTCCCCCTACTCACTTGCTCCCTGGAAACCGGCGCAGGCTGCGGACCATGATCCGATCCTGGCGCACCTTCGTGGCGACTTTTTCTGCCTTCCGTTTGGCGAACAAGGTGAAGGGCCGCTCCACGGTGAGGTCAGCAACAGCACCTGGAGCATCGATGTGGCGGACTCCACCGCAGCGGTGATGTCAATCGACACTGCGGACTCCCACGCACACTTCACCAAGCGCGTGCATTTAGAGCCGGGGCACCGGGCGTTGTACCAACGCTTTACATCGACCGGGCTCGACGGCGACTGGAACTACGGAACCCATCCAACCCTCGACCTGTCCGGCCTCAATTACCAGCAAGGTCGGATCAGCACGAGCGCCATGGCGCACCGCTCAGTGAACCCAACCCTGTTCTCTGATCCCGTACGCGGCGAACACCAGATCCTGCAGATCGGAGCGCAGTTCGATGACCTCTCGAGCATCCCGCGGATCGACGGAACCACGCTGGACTTGAGCCGTTACCCGACTCCCGAGGCCCACGAGGACCTGGTGATGCTCGTCAACGATCCGATGTCTGGACCGCTGGGGTGGTCGGCGGTCGTCTTCGACGGGTACACATGGCTGGCCCTAAAGGACATCCGATCTCTTCCCATGACGTTGCTGTGGCAGTCCAACGGCGGGCGGTCTCAGGCGCCCTGGAACGGGCAGCATGTCGGCCGTCTAGGTGTCGAAGACGTGTGCTCGTTCTTCGCGACGAGCCGCGCAGCGGCGCTGGATAACTTCCTTGCCGACGAGGGCTTCACCACCTACAAGTCCTTCGATGAGCACCACCAACTCGACTTCTCCACGGTGCACGTTGTCTTCGAGATTCCCGAGGACTTCGACATCGTCGAATCGGTGACACCGCTAGACGACACCCAACTCGAGGTCCGATCCCAATCGGGTGCAACGGTTGTGGTGGATGTCAGTTGGCGCTTTGTACTCGCCTAGCTCGAGCACGAATTAACTCAGGCGGACTAACCCAAAGCGTTGAACGTGTGCGTTTCGTCGAAGGGTCCGATGGCTGCGAGCGTGAAGGGTCCGGTGAGCAGTTCTCGCGCGACGTCGTGAACGTCGGCGGCCTGGACGGACTCGATCCGCTCGAGCAGGGTATCGATGCTCTCCACCGGCTCACCGTGCAACTCAGCCTTCGCGATTCGCGACATTCGAGAAGCAGGGTCTTCTTGCCCGAGGACCATGCCACCCTTGACCTGACCCTTGGCGCGCTGGAGTTCCTCGGCGGAGAGCCCGTGTTGTGCGACCGATTCGAGTTCGCTCAAGCACACGTCCAAGACGGTGTCGGCCTTGCTCGGTAGACATCCGGCATAAAGACCAAAGACGCCAGCATCGGCGAAGGCTTGCGCGTAGGCGAACACCGAGTACGCCAGGCCGCGCTTCTCGCGCACCTCCTGGAACAACCGACTGCTCATCCCACCGCCGAGTGCTGTGCTCAGGACCGCGGTGGCGTAGCGACGGTCGTCTCCACGCACGAACCCCTGGGTGCCGAGCATCAGGTGCGCTTGCTCGGTGGGGCGCGAGGAAATACGCACCGGGGTTCCCTTCCAGCGCCGCTTGGCTGATGCACGAGGGGCGACCGGCTCAGCCGCTGGGTCGAGATGCTCGGCGAAGATCCGACGCACATCGCGCACGACGGCGTTGTGATCGACGTTGCCCGCCACCGAGATAACCATCGTGTCCGGTGTGTACGCCTTGCGATAGAAGCGCCGGATGGACGGGCGCGGCAACGCGGTGATGGTGTCGACGGTTCCGAGGATGGGCCGCCCGAGCGGTGAATCACCGAACATCGCGAGGGCGAATTCGTCGTGCACAAGATCACCGGGATCGTCTTCATACATCGCGATCTCTTCACAGATCACAGCGCGCTCGGATTCGATGTCGAGATCGTGCAACGTTGCGTTGAGAACGACGTCGCACACCACATCAAGGGCTAGCGGCAGGTGCTCATCAAGGACCCTCGCATGGAAGCACGTGTGCTCTTTGGTGGTGAAGGCATTCAGATCCCCACCTACTGATTCGATCTCCGCCGAAATCGCCATCGCATCTCGGGCGTGCGTTCCCTTGAACAGCAGGTGTTCTAGGAAGTGCGCTGACCCCATCTGGGACGGTGGTTCATCGCGCGAACCAGCCGCGACCCAGACCCCCAAGGCAACCGAGCGCACACTGGGTACGTACTCGGTAATTACCCGGAGGCCGCCGGGCAAAGTGGTGCGGCGCACCACTCCCCCATCGGCACCACGGATCAACGTGGCGGTCTGGGTGCGGGTAGGCACGATTAAGCGGACTCTTCGCCCTTGTCGCCACCGTCGGATCCTTCAAGGACCGGGGTGAGCGAGAGCTTGCCGCGCTGGTCGATTTCCTTGATCTCGACCTGAACCTTGTCACCGACGTTGAGGACTTCCTCGACTGTGTCGATGCGCTTCTTGTCCGTCAGCTTCTTGACCTCGGAGATGTGCAGCAGGCCGTCCTTGCCCGGCATCAGCGACACGAACGCTCCGAAGTTCGTGGTCTTGACCACGGTTCCCAGGTAGCGCTCCCCGACCTCGGGCATCGTCGGGTTGGCGATGTTGTTGATCGCTGTCCGCGCAGCCTCCGCTGAAGGACCATCGGTGGCACCAATGTAAATAGTCCCGTCGTCTTCGATGGTGATGTCCGCACCGGTGTCCTCTTGGATCTGGTTGATGATCTTGCCCTTCGGCCCGATCACCTCGCCGATCTTGTCAACCGGGACCTTCACCGAGATCACGCGCGGTGCGGTCTCTGCCATCTCATCGGGAGCATCAATGGCCTCGTTCATGACATCCAGGATCGTCATGCGTGCATCGCGGGCCTGGGTCAATGCGCCAGCGAGGACGTCAGCTGGAATGCCGTCGAGCTTGGTGTCCAGCTGCAACGCGGTAACGAAGTCCCGGGTGCCGGCGACCTTGAAGTCCATATCGCCGTAGGCATCCTCAGCACCGAGGATGTCGGTCAGCGTGACGTACTCAGTCGCACCGTCGACATCGCCAGAGATCAGACCCATCGCGATACCCGCAACCGGTGCCCTCAGCGGAACGCCTGCGTTCATGAGCGACATCGTCGATGCGCACACCGAGCCCATCGAGGTTGATCCGTTGGAGCCAAGAGCCTCGGACACCTGACGGATCGCGTAGGGGAACTCCTCGCGGGTCGGCAGCACCGGCAGCAACGCACGCTCGGCGAGCGCTCCGTGGCCGATCTCGCGCCGTTTGGGTGAACCGACGCGGCCGGTTTCACCGGTGCTGTACGGGGGGAAGTTGTAGTTGTGCATGTAACGCTTGCGGTTATCCGGATTCAAGGTGTCCAGCAACTGCTCCATACGCAACATGTTCAAGGTGGTGACACCCAGGATCTGGGTCTCACCGCGCTCGAACAGGGCCGAACCGTGCGTGCGGGGCAAGATGTCGACCTCAGCACTCAGGGCGCGGATGTCGGTCAAGCCACGACCATCGATACGGACCTTGTCGCGAAGGACGCGGTCACGAACGGCCTTCTTGGTCACCGCACGGAAGGCTGCGGAGAGTTCCTTCTCCCGACCTTCGAAGTTAGCGGCGAGTTCGGCGACGACCGTTGTCTTGATGTCATCGAGGCGTGCCTCGCGCGGAGCCTTCTCCACAATTGCAAGGGCGTCGCGGACGTCGACCAGGGCCAACCGCTCCACGGCGTCGTAGGCGTCGTCCTCGAACTCCAGGAAGACCGGGTAGTCGGCCACCGGCTTGGCGGCGGCGTCGGCCAGTTCCTGCTGGGCATCACACAATGCGCGAATGAAGGGCTTGGCCGCTTCGAGTCCAGCACCGACGATCTCCTCAGTAGGTGCCTGGGCTCCACCAGCAACGAGATCGATCGTCTTGTCGGTGGCCTCAGCCTCGACCATCATGATGGCGACATCGTCACCTGCGATGCGTCCAGCGACGACCATGTCGAAGACCGCGTCCTCGAGCTGCTCGTGGGTAGGGAATGCAACCCACTGACCGTTGATAAGTGCGATGCGCACCCCACCGATTGGACCGCTGAACGGCAAGCCCGAGAGTTGCGTTGACGCCGAAGCACCGTTGATTGCCACAACGTCGTAGAGATCGTTGGGGTTCAACGAGAGAACGGTCACCACGACCTGGACCTCGTTGCGCAGACCCTTCTTGAAGGTCGGGCGCAGCGGGCGGTCGATCAACCGGCAGGTGAGGATGGCGTCCTCGGTTGGACGACCTTCACGACGGAAGAACGATCCCGGGATGCGTCCAACGGAGTACATCCGCTCTTCGACATCAACCGTAAGCGGGAAGAAGTCGAATTGATCCTTGGGATTCTTCGAAGCGGTAGTTGCGCTCAACAGCATGGTGCCGCCGTCGAGGTAAATGGCCACGGAGCCCGCGGCCTGACGTGCGAGACGACCTGTCTCGAAGGTAACGGTGCGTGTTCCATACGCGCCGTTGTCGATGACGGCCTCGGCCGTCGCGATCTGGGAACCCGTCACGGGTGCCTCCTGTTCATAAGCGGACAGGGGCAACCACGGCAGACGTCCGGTGGCGGTCTTCGATCGAGGCTCCCGGGAACTTCCTCCGCGAGAGCCACTACCGAGGACCGACGACGACGCTTCCGCAGCGCCCCGGATCCTTACTGGTGTGTTCGTTACATATTCGGTTGTAGAACCGGGGTGCCCGAGTCGGCACCCCAGCAGAGTCTGTCGGTTAGTACCTAGCGACGGATGCCGACACGCTCAATGATCGAGCGGTAGCGGTTGATGTCCGTCTTGGTCAGGTACTTCAGCAGCCGGCGACGCTGTCCAACGAGGATCAGCAGGCCGCGGCGGCTGTGGTGGTCGTGGGGATGGGTCTTCAGGTGCTCAGTGAGCTGGGTGATGCGCTTGGTCAATAGCGCGATCTGAACCTCGGGGCTACCAGTGTCGCCGGGACTCGTCGCGTACTCGGCGATGATGTCGGCCTTGGTCTTGGCGTCGAGTGACATTTGCGTTCCTCTCGGGCGCGCCGGTCTCCCGGCGATGACCGCACCGTGCGGCCTAGTCACGTATCGCCGAGCGCCCGCTCAGCAACCGTCGTAGTCGAGGCTATCAGGGCGCCGGCTCCCGCTCTCCGTGCGCCCTTGCGGCAGCGATGTCGGCCTGCATCTGTTCGATGAAAGCCTGCTCGCTTTCGAACACTTCCTGACCACGCAATCGGGCAGTAAATCCGACCTCGATGTGCGCCCCGTACAAGTCGAGGTCATCGCGATCGATCACATGGGCCTCGATGCGTCTTTGGGTTCCGGCGTACTGCGGGTTGTCGCCAACTGAGATCGCTGCCGTCATCCGGGGACAAGCGCCTTGGAGGACTCGCACCCAACCCGCATACACGCCATCGGCGGGCGCGGCGCGGTCAGCGGTTACCGCAATGTTGGCGGTGGGCACACCAAGTGTGCGCCCCCGGTGGTCTCCGTGAACAACCTCACCGCGGTAGGTAAACGGCCGTCCCAGCACTTCCACCACCTGAGCGAGATCGCCGGCGGCCAGCGCCTCACGGACCCGTGTCGAGGAGTACCGCTCGCCGTCGCCCCGCAAGACCGCACTCTGGACCGCGAAGCCCAGTTCCGCACCGAGTTCGCGCAACGTGTCCACGTCGCCTGTGGCCCGGTGACCGAATCGGAAGTTCTCGCCAACCACCACCAAGTCGGCGTGGGTGCGTCCGATCACGAACTCATTGACGAACTCCCGGGGAGACTGTTCCCCCAGTTCGCGCGTGAAGTCGATGACCACTACGTCGTCTACCCCCGCATCGTGCAGTGCGTCCACACGGTCGTCGATGGACGAGAGCATGGCCGGAGCTTTATCGGGCCTCAGCAGCCGCAGTGGATGAGGGTCGAAAGTTAAAGCCACAACGCGGCCACCCCCTGCCAGCGCTCGAGCCTGGGCGATCAAGGCTTGATGTCCGCGATGCACACCGTCAAACACGCCGACGATCGCAACCCGCGTTTCCACGAGTCGCAGCCTATTGCCGGAGCCTGATTTCGAGGGACCCGTAGGTGATCCCGTGGCAGCACGGTCCGCGATCCGCAGATCGCCTGTTCACCGCTCGCGGGCACTACGGTGCTCTCGTGCGTAAGTGGCTACCGATCATGGTTCTCGGGCTCGCCCAATTCGTGATGGTGATCGACGGCACCGTCATGAACGTGTCGATCACCGCGGTCGTTAACGATCTCGACACCACCGTGAGTTCGATGCAACTGGCGATCGCGACCTTCACGCTCACTATGGCGGCATTAATGCTGGCCGGCGCGGGAATCGGCGCCCGCATTGGACGCCGGCGCGCCTTTGTGATCGGCACGATCATCTACGCCGTCGGTTCACTCACAACTGCCCTGGCAAGTGGCTTCGGCATGCTCTACATCGGTTGGTCGATCGTTGAAGGCATCGGTGCAGCGCTCGTGATACCGGCTATCGCCGCCCTGGCTGCGATCAACTACACCGGACGCGATCGGGCGGTCGCGTATGCGCTTCTCGGAGGTATCGCCGGCGCCGCGGCAGCCGCCGGACCATTGATCGGCGGTTGGGTAACCAGCTCGTTCAGTTGGCGCTGGGTCTTTGCAGCCGAGACGATCATGATCCTTGTCGCGATCCTGCCCCTGGCCGGCAAGATCAAAGATCTTCCCGTGACCGCCAAGGCTGGTCGCTTCGATTTCAGCGGCATCGTGTTATCGGCAGTGTCTATGGGCGTTGTGGTTCTTGCACTCGTATCGGCCAGCAGTTGGGGATTCATTGAGCCCATGAACCCACCATTCGAGGTCTTCGGGTTCTCCCCCACGATCCCGATGGTGATGGTCGGCTTGCTGATCGGCTGGGCCTTCATCGCATGGGAACGCAAGGTCTCGGCCTCGGGCCGCGAACCGCTTGTGGGCACCGACTTGTTCAGCATTCCCACCCTGCGCGCGGGCCTGGCATCGCAATTAGTCCTGTACTTCATCATCTCCGGCTCGTTCTTCGTCCTGCCGCTGTACTTGCAGACGGTGTTGAACCTCGACGCTCTTGACTCAGGTATCCGAATGCTCCCGATGTCGGTGGCACTGTTCTTGATGGCGATCGCCGGATCACGCCTGGCAACCCGCTTCTCCCCTCGCGCCATGATCCGCAGCGGCATCATCACCGCCTGCTTTGGCTTACTACTGCTGATCGGCGCGATCACCCCTGAAGCCACCGGCGGACTGTTCGCACTTGCCATGGCGGTGATCGGCATCGGTGTGGGCTTGGCGATCTCGCAGATCGGCAACGTCAATCTCTCCTCGGCCGATGAGTCCCGAAGCAACGAGGTGGGCGGCTTGCAGGGCACAGCTCAGAACCTAGGAATGTCCCTGGGCGTCGCGCTTGCCGGTACGGCCGTCTTCATCGGTTTGGCTGCCACCTTCACCACTTCGGTTTCGAATAACGACGACATCACAACCGCGCTGCAGGACGGAGTGGTCGAAGCCACCGCCACTGGAGTGCAGGTGATCACGGTCGAGCAAGCGCAAGAACTTCTCCAAGAGCAAGGTGTCCCTCAGGACCAAGCCGATGTGGTAGTCGAGGAATACGCGGCCAGCAAGTTGCAGGCGCTGCGCGCCGGCCTGGGCATCGTTCTCATCATCGGACTCGTCGGGTTGCCGCTGACACGGGGACTGCCACGCGAGACCATCACTTCTTAGCAAGGAGTCGGTGGAAATACAGCCGAGAAGGAGTAGGCGCCGGTAGCGCCACTGGTGTCCACGATCGCCACGAGGTCCTCATCGGGCCCGATGAGTGCCACAGCCGACTCCGGCGGCAACTCCAGCGAGATGCGACTTCCGTTGCGCACTTTGAGCACATCTGAATCGTTGATATCGACCGACGGCAACTGACGCCTAGCGAAAGCCGCGGGGGGTACCAGCGATTCGACACTGACCGAATCCACGTCGAGGCAGTCCTCGACTCGGACGCCACCGGATCGGGTTCGGCGAAGTTCGGTGAGATGCCCGCCGACGGCCAGCGCCTCGCCCAGGTCGCGCGCCAGAGAACGGATGTAGGTCCCGGCTGAACACTGCACGCGCACAGCAACGTCAATCCAGTCGTCTCCGCGTTCGATCCCGAGGACGTCGAATGCATTGATGGTCACCGTTCGCGAGGGAAGTTCGACTTCCTCGCCGTCGCGAACCCGTTGATAGGCACGCTTGCCGTCAATCTTTACGGCGCTGACCGAGCTAGGTCGCTGCTCGATAGCCCCAATGAACGACGCCACGTGGTCTCGAATCGCAGATTCGGTCACGCCACCGATCTGCTCGGTTGAGGCCTGCGACAAAACATCGCCCTCGCGATCGTCTGTGACGGTGGATGCACCGAGCCGGATCGTTGCCGTGTACTCCTTGCCGTGGCCTCCGACGATTCCCAACAGTCGCGTGGTTGGCCCAACGCCCAAGACCAAAACACCCGTTGCCATCGGATCCAAGGTCCCGGCATGCCCGACGCGTCGAATACCTAGCGCGCGACGCACCCGGGCGACAACATCGTGGCTGGTCATCCCCGCGGGCTTGTCGAGGAACAGCCCGCCGACCACGGTGGGGTCGTCATTGGACCGACGTTTGCGGCCGCCCACCGAGGACCTACTACTCGTCCTCTTCCCGAGGATGCCGGTACGGATCGGCATCTCCGGCGTACGTGGCGCCGACAGCCTGTTCGTGTACCTGGGCGTCGGCCTGTGCTGCCTGGGCGAGAAGTTCTTCCACGTGGCGCGCGTTCTCGGGCACTGCGTCCGGGATGAACTCCAACGCTGGCGTGAACTTGATCCCGGTCTGCTTGCCAACCTCACTACGGATGACGCCGGTGGCAGAGGCGAGCGCCGCAGCGCTCGCTTCCTGCTCCTCGACGTCTCCGTAGACCGTGTAGAAGATCGATGCCTCACGCAGGTCTGGAGTTACCCGGACATCAGTGATCGTCACGAAACCGAGCCGCGGATCCTTGATCCGCAACTCCAGCATCTCCGCGACGATATGCCGAATCCGGTCAGCTAATCGGCGCTGACGAGCGACGTTCGCCATCATTCCTCCCAGCTTTCGTCAATCTAGAACGCGTGAAATCGTTCTAGGACGCGCGCGGCTTCTCGCGCATCTCAAACGTCTCGATGACGTCGTCGACCTTCACGTCCTGGTACGAGCCGAGGTTGATACCGCACTCGTAACCCTCACGAACCTCGGTGACGTCGTCCTTGAAGCGGCGCAAGCCGGCGATCGACAAGTTGTCCGCCACCACTGCGCCGTCGCGGATGAGGCGAGCCTTGGCGTTGCGCTTGACCTCACCGGATTGCACAAGACACCCAGCGATCGTGCCGAACTTGGAAGACTTGAACACCTCGCGTACCTCTGCGGTGCCGAGCTGAGCTTCCTCGTATTCCGGCTTGAGCATGCCCTTAAGAGCCGACTCGATTTCATCGATCGCCTGGTAGATGACGCTGTAGTAGCGCACATCCACACCTTCGGCGGTCGCGAACTCTGCAACCTTGCCTTCGGGTCGGACGTTGAAGCCGATGATGATCGCCTTCGACGCACTGGCCAAGGTGACGTCGTTCTTCGTGATCGCACCGACGCCGCGGTGGATGACGCGAAGGTTGACGTCGTCACCGACGTCGATCTTCATTAGCGCATCCTCCAGAGCCTCGACCGAACCGGAAACGTCACCCTTGATGATGAGAGTGAGTTCTTGCACCTCACCCTTCTCCAAGGACTCCAAGAAGTCCTCAAGAGAACGCTTCACACGGCTCTTTGCCAGTTGCGCGTTGCGTTCACGAGCTTGCCGGGTTTGCGCAATGTGCCTGGCGGTGCGGTCCTCCTCCACCACGAGGAAGGAATCGCCAGCACCGGGAACCGAGGTGAGACCAAGCACCTGCACCGGAGTGGACGGGCCTGCTTCCTCAACAGGGTTGCCGGCGTCGTCGAGCATCGCTCGAACGCGGCCGAAGGCATCACCTGCGACGATCGAATCGCCCTGACGCAACGTTCCGCGTTGGACGAGGACGGTCGCCACCGGGCCGCGACCACGGTCCAAGTGGGCTTCGATCGCCACACCCTGAGCGTTTTGGTGAGGGTTGGCGGTCAGTTCGAGTGCAGCATCCGCAGTCAGCAGCACGGCCTCAAGCAGTTGCTCGATACCCATTGACTGCAACGCCGAGACGTCCACGAACATCGTGTCGCCGCCGAAGTCTTCGGCGACAAGCCCGTACTCGGTCAACTGACTGCGAACCTTCATCGGGTCCGCGCCTTCCTTATCGACCTTGTTCACTGCCACAACGATCGGCACCTGCGCGGCCTGCGCATGGTTCAGCGCCTCGATGGTCTGTGGCTTGACACCGTCATCTGCTGCCACCACCAAGATGGCGATGTCCGTGACCTCAGCGCCACGAGCACGCATGGCCGTAAACGCCTCGTGACCGGGGGTGTCGATGATTGTCAAGGTGCGATCACCATCGGGCGTATGGGCGACTGCCTGGTAGGCACCGATGTGCTGGGTGATGCCACCGGCCTCGCCACTGACGACGTTGGTCTTGCGGATTGCATCCAGCAACTTGGTTTTGCCGTGATCGACGTGACCCATGACCGTGACCACGGGTGAACGTGGCTCAAGATCGCCGGCTTCGCCTTCGTTTTCCCCGAACTCCAGATCGAAGGACTCCAGCAGTTCGCGGTCCTCGTCTTCTGGGGAGACGACCTGAACATCGAAGTTCAGCTCATTACCCAGCAGCATCAAGGTGTCGTCGTCGATCGATTGCGTGGCCGTGACCATCTCGCCCAGGCCAATGAGCACCTTCACCAAATCGGCTGGCGATGCGTCAATCTTCTCCGCGAAGTCGGTCAACGACGCACCACGGGGAAGGCGCACTGCCTCGCCACCGCCGCGGGGAAGTCGAACTCCGCCGAGGGTCGGGGCCTCCATGTTGTCGAACTCTTGACGCTTGGCCCGCTTGGACTTGCGTCCACGCGAGGGACGACCGCCGGGCTTGCCGAACGCACCAGCGGTGTTGCCACGACCACCGGTGCGACCGAAGCCACCGCGGCCGCCACCGGGACCACCCGGTGCCCCACCGGGGCCACCGCCGGGTCCACCGGGGCCACCGCCGGGTCCACCCGGACCACGACCGCGACCACCGAAATCACCGCGACCACCGGGCGCACCGCCGGGTCCGCCCGGACCGCGGCCTCCACCGGGTCCACCCGGGCCACCGGGACCGCCACGGCCCCGAGGTCCCCCGGGGCCTCCCGGCGCTCCGCCGGGACGGCCGGGTCCGCCGGGGCCACCGGGACGAGGTGCTCGCGCGGGCATCGTGCCGGGGTTGGGGCGAGGAGCTCCAGGAACTCCGCCGCCGCGAGCCATGCCTGAGCCGCTACTGAAGGGGTTGTTGCCCGGACGGGGTCCGCCGGGACGGGGACCACCACCGCTGGTTCCAAAGGGATTGTTGCCCACACGCGGCGCCGGCTTAGGAGTTGTGCCTGGCTCTGTCCCTGGCTCTGTCCCTGGCGCTGTGCCTGGCGCCGCGCCAGGTGCTGGACCGGCAGCGGGAGCGGCCGGAGCCTCAGGGGCAGACGGGGCCTCAGGAGCCGGGGCCGGCTTCATCTGAACGGGTGCCGCGGATGCCGGCTTCGGCGCTTCGGTCGACGTTTCGGCCTCTACCGGGCTTTCTGGCGCTTCAGCAGCCTTCTTGGTCGTCTTCTTGGCCGCCTTCTTGGCGGTCTTCTTGGCCGGCGTGCCACCCTCGGGGGCCGCGGGCATGGCATCGAGGAGCCGCCGGGCTACCGGCGGTTCGATGGTGGATGAAGCAGAGCGAACAAATTCGCCCATCTCCTGCAATTTCGCAAGGACTACCTTGCTTTCGACTCCGAGCTCTCTGGCGAGCTCGTAGACCCGAACCTTGGACACAATTCTCCTGTCTCGGTCCGGGCCTGGCCCGGACGGCTAGATCGAACGCTGCATGTTCATGCTCGCGTGCTCATTAGGTGTTCATCTCCGAGCCACTCCTTCGTGGACGTCGTTTCCGGCTGAACTTCTACTGCTGTACGTGCCGACGGTACTCCCCCGCATGGAGGATCTCGTCATGGACCTGCGTGATGTCGATATTGGCCCCGGCAGATATCCGCAACGCCCGAGCTAGCGCTCGACGCCTCGCGGCCTGCTCGATGCACTCGGACCGAGGGTGGATATGCGCCCCCCGTCCGGGCCCGGTCCGCTCAACGTCGACCTTGCACCCAAGCAGGGCTTCGGGGTCGGCTACGAGGCGAACCAGCAGCGACATCGGCTCGCGGGCTCGACACCCGATACATGTTCGGATGGGCTCACCCGATGAACCAGCCACAGAGTTTACTCGCTCGAGGCAGGTGTCGGTGCAACTCCAAGATCGCCCGAATCCGACGATCCCAGCCCGCCGTCGGGTCGGATGTCGATGCGCCAACCGGTCAGCCTGGCGGCCAGTCGCGCGTTTTGTCCCTCCCGACCGATCGCCAGGGATAACTGATAGTCCGGTACGAGTACTCGGGCTGCCTTGGCCGCGGCGTCGACGATCTCCACCGAAGTAACCCGGGCCGGAGACAAAGCGTGGGCGATCATCTCCGCCGGATCATCGCTGTGGTCGACGATGTCGATCTTTTCCCCGCCGAGCTCGCTCATCACGTGACGGACACGCTGACCCTGCGGGCCGATGCACGAGCCCTTGCCGTTCACATCGGGTGAGTTCGAACGCACCGCGATCTTGGTTCGGTGGCCGGCTTCACGCGCAATGGCGGTTATGTCCACGGTTCCATCGCTGATCTCGGGAACTTCCAGTGCGAACAACGCCTTGACTAGGTTTGGGTGGGTACGCGACAACGTCACGATCGGGCCCTTGAAACCGCGGCGAACACCGGTCACCAGGGCCTTGATGCGCTCTCCATGCTCGTAGACCTCACCAGGCGATTGCTCTTCGGGCGGCAGGTTGGCCTCGACCTTGCCCAGGTCTACGCGCACCATGCGCGGGTTGTGGGACTGCTGGATCACGCCGGAGACGAGATCGCCCTCTTTGCCGCTGAACTCGTTCATGGTGGCGTCACCCTCGGCCTCGCGTAGTCGCGCCAACAGCACCTGACGTGCTGTCGTGGCCGCGATCCGCCCGAAACCGTCGGGGGTGTCGTCGAATTCACCGAGAACTTCACCCTCGTCATTAACCTCGGCCGCCCACACCGTGACGTGACCAGTCTTACGGTCGAGTTGGACGCGCGCGTTCTCCGCCGACCCCTCCGTACGCTGGTAGGCCACGAGTAACGCGGCTTCGATCGTTTCGACGACAAGGTCGAGCGAGAGGTCTTTCTCGCGGACCAAGCCCTTCAGTGCAGCAACGTCGATATCCATCAGGCGTCCTTCTTCCGATCGAACTCGACTTGGACAACGGCCTTGATGATGTCGCTGTAGGCGACCTCCCGCGACTGACCCGAGACGTCCACGGTGACGGAGTCGTCGTTGCTAGAGGTGATCCGGCCCGTGAGGGAAGTTCCGTCTGCAAGATCAATGGCTACCAACCGGTCAGCCGCCCGGCGCCAATGCCGGGCCTCGGTCAGGGGTCGGTCAACACCCGGGCTCGTGATCTCCAACACGAACGGGGAATCCCCCACGTCCGGCAGATCATCGAGGGCGGCGGAGACCGCGTTCGAGACGTCAGCGATCACATCGAGGTCAACACCACCGTCGGCGTCGACGATCACAGTCACCTTGGCCCGACGACCAACCTTTTCGATAGTGACGTCTTCAAGATCGAGATTCGCATCCGAGACGATCGGCGCAGCAACGGCACGCACAGCGTCGACGGACATAGCCATGGCCCCTCCGTCCTTCGGGCGTGATCCTGTTGTTGATGCGATTGTGACCGCGAGTGTAACCCTCCGCGGGGCTCCCATGGGATCCTTGGCGGGTGAGTACCCCAGGCAAAAGGCTCGACCGCGCGCCTTGGGTATCGCGTCGAAGGCTGGTGCAAGGCGTGATCGCTGTGCCCGCCATGGGGGCCGCCGCGACTGCCCTAGCTGCGTGCGGCGGTGATGACCCCACCCCACAGGCCATCGAGATCGAGCCCAGCAAACCTCCTGAGCAGGACCCAACGCTGCTTGACGAACTCGCCCTCATAGGTGCGTATGAAGGAACGATCGCAGTGCACAGTGAGCTTCGAGGCACGCTCACAACCATCGCCGAACAGCACCGTGCGCATGCACGCGCACTCGGAGCCACCGCGGAGGACCTCGCGGCCATCGAGCCAATTCCACCGCAAGCCGCGAACGCCAAGGAGGCCGTCGCGAACCTGATCAAGCGCGAGCGCAACGCTGCTCAGCAGCGCGCGCAGGCTGCCGAACAAGCCAGCGAGCCCGATCGGATTCGGGCGCTCACGTTCATCGCCGCATCGGAGAGTTCGCACGTCCCAGAACTCAAGGACGTTCGATCGGGGGTCACCAACGCATGACGTACACCGACCCGGCGGCAGTAGTTGCGATCGCGCGCACCATCGAAGCCGAACAGAACTATGTCTTCGCCGCCGGCCTTGCGGGAGCGTTCTTGAAGGGTGCGGGTCGACGACGAGCCACCAACCAAATCGCCGAGCACCGAGCCCGCGTCCAGGCAAATTCCGCACTAATCGACGCCTCAGCAATCCCGGACACGCCCCCTGGCTTCTCTCCCCCAGAACCCATCACCGATGCCAAGTCCGCGCGCACATCCCTTGCAGCACTGAACAACGCCCTGGTGGGCTTTTATGCCGAGGTTGCTTCGGTCACCGAGGGAACCGACCGCGCTGACGCCATCGCCCGCGCCCAGGCATCGGCTCGCGATGCCGTTACGTGGGGCGCGGCAAGCCAGGCCTTCCCGACGTAATCACCAGCCGACAATCAGGCGGACGATCAATACCGCCACGATCACCAAGAACACGATGCGCACGAACCCGCTTCCGCGCCGCAATGCCATTCGGGCTCCGATGACCGCACCGACCACGTTGAACGCGGCCATCACCAGACCGACCTGCCACCAGATGTAGCCGCCGAAGCCGAAGATGATGATCGCCGCGATATTGGTCCCCAGATTCACGATCTTGGCGGTCACTGACGCAGATAAGAACGAGTAACCGAGCAACCCGACGAGAACAATTAGCAGGAACGATCCGGTTCCCGGCCCCAGCAGACCGTCGTAGAAACCGATCACCGCCCCGGCAGCACCCGCGATCACCACGTGTCGGCGGCCCGCGAATCGCAGTCGATCCTGCGACCCCATCGCCGGGCTGATGGCGACCCACACCCACGCGCCGATCAACAGCGCGATGATCACCGGCCGAAAGACATCTTCAGGGAGCTGCGATGCTGTTGCCGCTCCGGCCAGCGAGCCGACGAAAGCCAACGCAGCCATCGGCAATGCAGCGCGAAGATCCGGGCGAACTTTGCGAAGGTACGTACCAGCGGCTGCCGCCGTCCCGAAAACACTGGCGACCTTGTTTGTTCCCAATGCCTGAACACCAGGACCCGGCAGTCCAAGGAGCAACGCCGGAACCTGAAGCAAACCGCCGCCACCGGCGATGGCATCGACCCAGCCGGCCAGCAGCGCGGCAAGCGCCAGCCAGATCAGGACATCAAGGTCGACCACGAATTACTGCCGGACGAGCGAGACCAGGTGTTCGACGATGGAGTCGACACCGATGTCCTCGCGCTCCCCCGTGGCCCGGTCCTTGACCTCGACCTTGCCATCACCTAGCCCGCGGCCAACGACGACGATGGTGGGAACGCCGATCAACTCCGAATCGTTGAACTTCACTCCGGGCGAAACCCCGCGCCGGTCATCGAAGAGGACGCGCACGTTGGCATCGGACAATGACGACGCAAGCGTCTCTGCGAACTCGAACACCGAATCATCCTTGCCGGTGGCGATGAGATGGATGTCCGCCGGCGCTACCTCGCGCGGCCAGATCAGTCCCTTGTCGTCGTGGTGCTGCTCGGCAATTGCTGCAACCGCACGGGAGACGCCAATGCCGTAAGAGCCCATCGCAACGGTGACCAAGTCACCGTTGTCGTCTTGCACCTGCAGCCCAAGGGCGTCGGCGTACTTTCGTCCGAGCTGGAATATGTGGCCAATCTCGATACCGCGTGCGATCTCCACTGCTGCACCGCAGGACGGACATGCATCGCCCGCACGGACCTCCGCGACGTCGATGACGCCGTCGGCCTCGAAGTCGCGGCCGTAGACGAGGTCGTAGACGTGCCGCCCGGGTTCGTTGGATCCGGTGATCCATGCAGAGCCGTGGGCTATCCGCGGATCAAGCAGGTACTCGATTCCCGCCGTCCCGGACAGACCTAGCGCCCTGGTCCGATGTAGCCCTTGACTAGCGCCGGGTTGGCAGCGAAGTCCTTCTCCTCGAAGGCGCGGATCTCCGCCGGATACACAGCCGCTTCGAGCCGCCGCTCATCCACCTCGCGATCACCAGGGACTCCGATGGCCAATGGCTTCTCACTGCCGTCGGCATACACCCGCATGACGATCACGTTTTTCAACGTGTCCGACGCAGTCCAAATGTCACCGTCGGTTCGTGCGAGTTCAGGTCGAGAGTTCGACACCTCGACCAAGGTGTCGATCGTCGGAGTGTCCGGGGTGTTCTCCACGTGCGCAGCACCCACCGAGACAGGCTCCTGCGCCGCCAGCGGGACGGAAATCGCCTCCACGTTCGCCGCAAATCCGCACTCCGGGCAGCGCACGAAGGTGTCCTCGCCCACCGGTGTTGGCGCCAAGAACTCCTCACTCGCCGATCCACCCATCGCCCCCGACATCGCCGAAACGATGACGTACGAAAGCTCTAGCCGATCAAACGTTGAGATGTAGGCATCGCGGTGACGCTGGTAGGAGTGCTCGAGACCCGCGTCGTCGACATCGAAGGAGTATGAGTCCTTCATCACAAATTCACGTCCACGCAGGATGCCTGCTCGTGGGCGCGCTTCGTCGCGGTACTTGGTCTGGATTTGATAGATCACTAGCGGAAGGTCTTTGTACGAGGAGTACTCGCCCTTAACCATGAGGGTGAACAGCTCTTCGTGCGTGGGCCCGAGCAGGTAGTCAGATCCCCGACGGTCCTGCAACCGGAACAGGTTGTCGCCGTATTCGGTCCACCGTCCGGTGACCTCGTAGGGCTCCTTGGGAATCAGCGCGGGAAAGTGCACTTCCTGGAAACCGGCACCGTCCATCTCCTCACGCACGATCCGCTCGACGTTGCGAAAGGTTTGGTAACCCAACGGCAGCCAGGAGAACACTCCTGGCGCGATCCGACGCACGTAGCCCGCGCGCACGAGCAACTTGTGGCTGGGCACCTCGGCATCGGCGGGGTCGTCGCGCAGGGTGCGCAGCAGCAGCGTGGACATACGCAAGATCACAAGGGGGTCCTTCCCGGAGTTCGCCCTGAGGATAGTTGTCAGAACAGCACGGTGGCGAAGTGCCTATAGGGCCGAAAGCCCACAGATGCGTAGCTGCGCAGTGCCACGGTGTTGTAGGAGTTCACATACAAAGACACCAGAGGGGCGATAGACAGTCGAGTCAAGTGCACCACCGATGCCATGGCCGGGACGGACAGGCCCTTACCCCTTAATTCCGGCGCCACCCACACTCCCTGCACTTGGCACGCATCGGGAGTGCTCGCTCCGATCTCGGCCTTGAACTCGATGCGCCCATCGACGATCCGCACAAAGGATCGACCCGACCGCACGATCTCCTCGATCCGTGCCCGGTACGCCGTCCCGGCTCCTCCCCGTACGGGCGAGACGCCGACCTCCTCGGTGAACATGTCGATGCACGCTGGCACCAATACATCCATGTCCGCGATGGTGGCCTGTCGCACCAGTGGATCGCCCGTAACCATCGAGTCGGTATCCATCATCAGGAGCCGTTGGTCTTCGCGCACTTCGCGTGCTGGACCCCACGCGGGCTCGAGCAGCCGCCACAGGTCCAAGACCTCCTCGCGATCTCCCACGAACGACGAGCAACGCCTCGGGCTCATCCGCAAGCGGTCGGCGAAGGCCGCCCGGGAGGCGGGAGTTGTTGCGATCGGTACGAGGTTTGCTCCGGTGTAGACGACCGACTGCAGGCGATTGTCATCGAAGTAACCCCAGATATCTCCGCCCAAACGCCACGGATCAACTCCGGCCCCCCGCACCCGCGCATCCAGGAAACAGTTAGTCACCGGGTCAGAGCGCAGAAGAACTTCGAGATCTCCAAGATCAGCCGACGTAAGTTGGCGGACATAGCCGACAAGGGACTTTTCCCCGTCGGCGAAGGTGGTCACATAGAAAAATCTAGACGGTTTCGACCACCGGTTGGCCGCTTTCGCCCTCCATTTGCTCGGCCAAGCGCATGGCTTCCTCGATGAGGGTCTCCACGATTTGCGACTCGGGCACAGTCTTGATGACCTCACCCTTAACGAAGATCTGACCCTTGCCGTTGCCCGATGCCACACCTAGATCGGCGTCTCGGGCTTCGCCGGGACCATTGACGACGCAGCCCATGACCGCAACACGTAGTGGCACCTCCATGCCCTCCAGGCCGGCGGTCACCTGCTCGGCGAGGGTGTAGACGTCAACCTGGGCGCGCCCGCAGGAGGGACACGACACGATCTCCAGTCCACGCTCGCGCAGGTTGAGCGACTCCAGGATCTGCAGGCCCACACGAACCTCCTCGATCGGGGGCGCAGACAGCGAGA
>JBDQFC010000010.1:70651-77386 GCA_040266055.1 Candidatus Nanopelagicales bacterium
GTGTAGCGGGTAGTCGCACTGCTCGGCGAGCTGCATGTAGGCCTGCATCATCACCACGGGATCGTGGTGCTTGACCGAGATCTTGATGTCACGGAAATCGTGCTCTTCGAATAGCGAGCACTCCCACAGCGCGGATTCCACCAATGCCTCGGGCGTTGCCTTGCCGTACTTCTCCATCAGGCGCTTGTCCAAGGATCCAGCGTTGACGCCGATGCGAATCGGTGTTCCGCAGTCGGCCGCCGCTTTGGCGATCTCGCCGACGCGATCATCGAATTGCTTGATGTTGCCGGGGTTCACCCGAACTCCCGCGCACCCGGCATCGAGGGCTGCGAACACGTATTTGGGCTGAAAGTGGATGTCGGCGATAACCGGGATGCCGGACTTCTTGGCAATAACGGGCAGTGCGTCGGCATCGTCTTGGGACGGAACGGCAACTCGCACCACCTGACAACCAGCGGCTGTCAGTTCGGCGATCTGCTGAAGCGTGGAGTTCACATCGGCGGTCAGAGTCGTTGCCATGGACTGCACCGACACAGGCGCATCCCCGCCCACGTACACCGGGTGCTTGTCGTGGCGAAGCAGCAACTGCCGAGACTTGCGGCGCGGGGCCACGACGGGAGGCGGGGCGGAGGGCATTCCTAGACCGATGGACACAGACACCATTATTGCCGCTGCCTCACCAGGCGGCGATCCGACCAACTCGCCCCACTGGCAAGAACACCCCGTACGGTGGAGGCGGCACATTCCCGACCCGAAGGCCACCATGAAAAAGATTGCAGCATCAGCCCTCCTCGCCTCCTCGGCGCTCCTGCTTGCCGGCTGCCTCGATGTAGACGCCGACCTCACGGTCAACCCGGACGCCACGGCCACCGGCGAGATGACGATCGCTATCTCCAGCGAAATCTCGGGCCTGCTGGGGCTGGGCTCGGGTGTGGATCTCGTTGACCAGGTCAAGCAGGGCATGCTCGAAGGCGCGGAAGGCATCGAGGACCTCGACTGCTCCCCTGCGGATCGCGACGACGCAGTAGCCATGACCTGCACATTCGACAATCAGGTATTCGATCAAGCTGACGACATCTGGAATATCTACGCCAGCGACGACAACACCGTCACCTTCTACTCAAGTTCGGGTGAGGAGGCGACTGAGGAGGACACCGCACTCTTTGGCGACCTGGACTTTGATTTCGGTGGCTACACCATCGACGTCCAGATGCCTGGCCCCATCGTCAGCGTCGAAGGCACCAACGTCGAGCAAACCTCCGACAACAGCTTCCGCGTTGATGCCGGTCTTAACGACACCTTTGAAGCGGTCGTGGTTGCCGAGGACGGAACGAGCAGTTTCCCGACCTACCTGATCATCTTGGGTGTTATCGCCGTGCTCGCCGTCATCGCGATCGTCGCCTATGCACTCGGCAGGCGTCGCAAGAACGACAACACGAACAACGAATCAAACGACGACGACGCACCCCCGGCGATTGAAACACCGCAGGCGTAACGCCTAGCCCAACGTGATCGGCTTGACCAGATCTGCCCAGATCACAACGAGTCCAACGCCGAGCAAGATCGCCGCCACCACGTAAGCAACTGGCAGCAAACGGGCCGTATCGACCGGCCCAGGATCGGGCTTGCCGCGAACCCGGGCGATGAACCGCTTCACCGATTCATACAGCGCGCCAGCAACGTGCCCACCATCCAGCGGCAGGATCGGCAGCAGATTGAACAAGAACAGGAACAAATTCAGCGACGCGGCAAGGCCAAGGAAAGTCGCGACTTTGGATGTCAGCGGCTGCTGCATCGCCGCGATCTCACCACCCAGGCGCGACGCACCCACAACGGACACAGGGGAATCCAGTGACCGCTCGCCACCACCGATCAACGTTTCGTCGACCAGTTCATACACCCGAACAGGAAGCGAGACCAAAGCGGCAGCACTGCGATAGGTCAGGTCCCACATATACGACGGCACGGCGGTAACCGGTTGTGATTGGTATTCGAAGACCGGTGCAACACCGAGAAATCCGATCTGCTCAACCTGATCGGTGATCTCGCCGTATTCGTCATACACGGGACGCTCGATGTCAGCGACGGTCAACGGCAAGGACAACTGACCACCATCACGCTCGACGATCACCTGAGTGCTGCGCCCTGGGTTGGCTCGGATCCATTCGGTGAGGTCCTCCCACGAAGCGGAGGTCACCGGACCAACGGAAACAATCACATCGCCAGCCTCGAGTCCTGCTGCCGCTGCAGGCGTTGGCACCGACCCCGATGGGCACGCCCCCGAAGGCAACGCCTCTCCGGTTGGCTGCGCCACACTCGGTGTGCACGCCACAACTGAGTTCACCGCAGTGGTGGGGGCAGGAACCCCGATGCCTACGAGCACGATGCCGAACAACACGAAGGCCAGGAACAAGTTCATGAACGGCCCGCCGAGCATGATGATCACGCGCTTGCGGACAGGGAGTTTGTAGAAAACACGATTTTGATCACCCGGCTGGATCTCCTCCAGCGACTGCTGTCGGGCCTGGGCAATCATCGCGGCAAAACGCCCGGTGTTCATGGTCCGGGCGGTTCCCTCGGGATCGTCCTTGCCCGGCGGCAACATCCCGATCATCCGGATGTAGCCGCCAACCGGGAACGCCTTAATCCCGTAGCGAGTCTCCCCCTTCACCTTCGACCACACGGTGGGCCCGAAACCCACCATGTAGTCCGTTACCCGGACACCGAACTTCTTGGCCGGAACTAAGTGGCCGATCTCGTGCAGCGCGATCGACGCGCCGATAAGCAGCACGAACAGCGTGATGCCCAAGATCTCCAGACCCATGACCCCATTGTCTCCCTACGTCCTGACATAGGACGCATCACCGCCCGGCGGGGATCCCGCTATAGGCGAATCAGGAGGCGGGCATCCGCGCCGACCTCTTGCGCCTCATGAGCGGCCACGATCTCGTCGAGTTCGAAGTACCGCGCCGGAGGCATGGTCAACGCTCCATCGGCCAGAGCGCTCTCCACAGCCGATACAGCTGCAGAGAACTTCTCCGGTGCCACCGAGTAGAGCAGCATGAACTCTAAGGTGATCCCCGCGACCATCAATCGACGACGCGGAATCACCGGGTCCTCCCCATCGGCCGCGTAAACCACGACGACGGTCCCCGGCTTGCTCACCTGAAGATCCATCTCGAGGTTCGCCGGCAGGTTCACTTCTATAATTCGATCAACTGCTCCCACAGCCTCTCGGATGTCGAAGATGATGTCGGGATCGCGATAGTCGAAAACGAAGTCGGCTCCGGCAGCGCGCGCGACTTCCTGACGGTCTTCGGTCGACGCCGTGGCAACAACCGTGGCACCCGCCCACTTCGCGATCTGGACGGCCGCACGACCAACTCCCCCTGCGCCTCCATGAACGAGAACAACCTTGCCCTCGATGGGCCCATCAGATAGCAGGCAGTACGCCGCGGTCACCGCAGGAACACCCAGCGTTGCTCCATGTTCCATCGATACCGAGTCCGGCAGTGAGCGCACTTTGGACACATCGACGATGCAGTACTCAGCTGCCGTTCCGTAAACGCTGTCGAACGACGACAACATCACCCACACCCGCTCACCGATACGCGAGGGATCCACGTTCGCACCGACGATGTCGATAACACCCGAACCGTCCTGGTGCGGGATCTGGAAATCGGCAAGGTCACGGGCCGTCAAGCCCGCGCGCGTCTTGACGTCCGTCGGATTTACGCCAGAGAAGGCCAACTTCACGCGCACCTGATTGGGCCCGGGCTTGGGTACCGCCAGCCAATCGATCGACAAGACCGACGACGCCGGCCCCTCACTTGAGTAGGTGGCTGCTCGCATACTGCTCATGAGATGTGATTGTCCTCCATTCCCCGTGCTAGCACTGCACTACCTAACGAATCAGCACCGTGCGCCCGCGCGCCCAATACAAAGTGGGTCAATACCGCCTAGGTTCCCACTAACTACAAAGTGAGGAATCAATTGACATTCATCAAAAAGCGGTCCCTTGCAGCGATTGGCGCCACAGTTTTCTTGGCAAGCACGCTGCCCTTGACCGCCGCTCAGGCAGATGACCATCAAGGCGACGTGAACCCCGTTGGTACCTGGAAACTCACGGGGCTTCAGATCGGTGACGGGGCTATCACTCCCTGCCCCACACCCACAACAGAGTTCTCCGAGCGATGGTTCTGCGAGGAGAACACAACCCTGCGGCTACGCAAGAACGGCAAATACCGGGACAACATCCCGATCATCCAGTCGAACCGAGGAACCTGGTTCTCAAACGGCAAAAACATCATCGTCTTTGACGATGCGGCCGACGACGGTTCCGATGCCCGCGCCTACGGCATGGAAATCACCGGTAAGAAAGACAACCGGATGAAGATCTCGCTGCGCTCTTCCGGTCGCGGACCTAGCGAGGAGACCCTCGAACTGCACATGCACTTTCGCAAGCAGTAAGTCTGCGATGAACGGCGGGAGGGGTCCGGGACTATCCCCAGGCCCCTCCCGCTGCAATTCGCTGCAATGACCTCTATCGCATCAGACGAAATGTGTGGCGAAATGTTCCGTTGGGTCGCTTCTTGGTAGTGACCGTCCCACGAACACCCACGTAGTCACCAGTTCCGCCGACAACCACTGCGGTGACCGCAGCATTGTTGTTTGCGAAATCGGGAGCAGACGCAGCGACGTACTGGCTCGCACCCAAAACGACGATCTGGCCTTTCGCCATGTTGAAGACCAATTCACGGAACCGGTCCTCTTCCTCCACCCCATCGAGCGTGACATCGAAGGTGGTGACCTGGCCGATCAACTCGCCGATCTTTTTTGATTTCGCATTGCGCAAGTCACCGGCGAAGAAGAACACATGACCGGTCTTGTTGGCTTCGAAGTCCGGATCCGGGTGATCCACGATTACCGGTGCATCTTGAAAGACTACAAGCTTTTCTGTTTCTGTCGCATGCGCGGCCGGTGCCGCAACTATGAGGGAACCCGCGAAGATCGCCGGCAGGAGCTTCTTGAACATGAATGACGCCTTTCTGAACGTGGGCGGAGAACCGTTTCACCAGGCACCACTGATTCGTGGCCATGCTGACCTCAGCACGCTGGGGAGCAGTCCATCTTTTGCGGACCTCGACGTACCTCGATCCGATCGGACGCCTCATCGTAGGTGATCAACACGCAGTCACCGAACACCAAGCCTCCCAAATCAGATTAAGCCGCGTGTGCGTCCTGACGCACACGATCAGTGCGTGTTTTCCGAACACGCTGGCAAGACGAAGCAACGTCCAGGCACCCGGACAATGCTTGACTCCCCAGGTGTCAATCGTCCATAGGCGCATAGATCGTCGAGGCTTCCTGGCCGTGCTTGGGCTATCCACCGGAGCAGTCACGCTTCTGGCGTCCCCGACTCTCGCGGTCGCCTCCGTCAAGCGCGGGAAAACATCCGATCATCCCCTCTACCGGCGGGGGCTGTTCCGTCGTGGTTCCACCTGGAGCACCCCCGAAGGCAGTTTGGTAGTCAAGCGCAAGCGCGCTATCCGCTCGCACGACGGCACATCCCGCTTCGACCGCAATTCCTTTCAAGTGGTGTTCGCCAAGGTGTCCGGCAAGCATCCCGGCCATGGCGCGACAACCCTCACGAATTCAGAAGGCACCCAGATTCCTCTCCACCTCACCCAGATCCGCCCCAACCGCTATAGCGCAGTGGTCCATCGCCAGCCCATCCCCGGAGGAAACTCGTGAACCGCAACATTGGTGACACCTTCTTGTGGACCTCCTATTGGGGTGGCATTCAAAATTGTCTGCGCTGCGATGGTTCTAGCTATTCGCTCAACGATTACGGCGCGCTAGCCGCCGCCCTTGGGGTGAGCGAAAGTGACGGCGAAGAATTCTCCGTCCCCGACCTAATGAGCTCTGCTCCTACCAACCTGATTCCCTATGTGTCTGCCACGGGAGCATTCCCAAGCGACACTCCGGTTCCGACACCCAATTATCGCCTCGTAGAAGATCACTTCTTGGGAGAAGTCGACTACTCAAACGACACCTATCCGCCATCAGGATGGGCCGTGTGCGACGGCTCGCTGTTGCCCGTCAGCCAAAACACGGCGCTCTATTCAATTATCGGACCTCAATTTGGCGGTGACGGCCGTACAAACTTCGCGCTGCCTTCGGTCTCTGGTGCCTTCATTGCTTTAACCGGCATCTACCCGTCGCGAGACTAAAGAATCAGCGAGGCACAAGAGCTTCCGACCGCGCACGCGCCCACGCATCAGCGGCCAGCACGTCTTCCAGGGTGACCGATGAACCCGACACCCAGTCCCCCTTGAGGTGCTCCTCCACAACCGCGGTGACGGTAGAAACAATCCCCGTGAACGGCAATCGACCGTTCAAGAACTCCTCGACGCAGACTTCGTTCGCCCCGTTCAATACCGCTGGGGCCGTTCCCCCAGCAGAACCCGCCATTCGCGCAAGGCCCACGGCGGGGAAAGCCTCCTTATCGAGCGGATAGAAGTCCCAGGAGGTGGGTGAATCCCAACGGTTCGCTGGAGCCGCATCGACTATCCGATGCGGCCAGTCCAGGCCCAACGCAATCGGCAATCGCATATCTGGTGGCGAGACCTGCGCGATGGTCGATCCGTCTAGGTACTCGACCATCGAGTGCACGATCGACTGCGGGTGCACAACCACCGAGATGTCGTCGAAGGAAAAATCGAAGAGTAGGTG
>JBDQFC010000011.1:0-68992 GCA_040266055.1 Candidatus Nanopelagicales bacterium
TGCTTCATCGGGACACAGACTTCGAGGATTCCGTCTTGGTAGGAGGCCTTGATGTCGTCGCTGGTAGATCCGCTCGGTCAGCCAGACAGTTGCGCCGTTGGCGCGAAGTTCACCGCTTTCATCGTTAAAGCGGAAGACCGGTTTGAAGCCCCGAGGGGAGTCGGACCACATGCGTTTCCCCCTCCAAGCGTGCCGAAGTTAAAGCCCGATTATCGGAGGGGAACGCGCGACGCACAATGCGCAAGGCTAAGCTTTTGGTTACAGAAGTCTTTCAGTTTCCTCTCGCAAAAATCTCATAGTCACAGCGAACGTGAGGAACACAGCGTCATAGTCGTCGATCCCAGGAGTCCAAGCGCTGTCGAACGGCAAACCCAACGACTGAACCGATAATGGCGAATGGTGCGACGTCCATGCCGGCGCCACCGATGAGTAAGAGCGCGAGCATTGCTGATGTGAAGGGAAGCCGGATCATGGCTGTTGCGGCGGCGGCGATCCCTGCCGTTGCGAGGGGGCTAACGGGCACGCCTGTGAAGACGAGGGCAAAAACTACTCCAACGCCAACGCCCAGGAATGTCGCCGGGAAGATCGGACCGCCGCGCATCCCGCCGCCCAGAGAGATCGCGTAGCCCACGGCCTTGAGCGCCACGATCGCGACTACGACACCGAGCGCTGATTCATCGATCATTGTTGACATCGCGTCGCCTTGACCTGAGAAAAGGATCATCGACGGATCAAGATCAAAGGCAAGGACTGCTGTCGCGACGAGCCCGGTAATTGCCAGTGCGGCCGCGAAAGGCGTGGCAATTCGGTGCTTGGTATTGACCGAATCAACGCGTTCGGCGAGTTCACGGGCAAGTGCGGCGATGAGAGCCGCTACCACTCCGACCACGATGGCAGCCCCGATGGCGGCTAGGTCGATGGAGTTATACGTCGGCATGTTCGGCACGGTTAGGGGATGCAGGCCGAAGCCGTTCCAGCTACCGATACCTACCTGCGTGAGATAACCCGCTCCCAACGCTACGAACAGAGGCAGCATCAGCACGCGTGGAATCACGCCGAGGGCAATGAATTCCAAGATCATGAAAGCAGTGACGAACGGGTTGCCGAACACGGCTCCGATGGAAGCGACCCCGCCGACCAGCATCGCCATTTGGACCGTTGTTTTGTCCGAGCGTCGGACCAGCAGTGCGCCGATGGTGGTGCCCAAGATGATGAGCGGTGCCTCTGGTCCGAGCACAAAGCCGAACATCAACGTTCCGGCAGACGCAAGCAGGATCGAGACCGCGTTGAGTGGCGGAGTGTCGAAATGGAATCCGGTGAGCGGACCCTTGCCAGTATTGCCCGGTAAGCGTTGGGCGATGACGATAATCACGGCGCCGATCATCAGCATGAGCAGCACCCACCAGATCGGGATGCCTTCTATCCCGAGCGCGCCGGGAAGGAAGTCGTAGAGAAAGTTCTCGCCGAGATGAACGAGTTCCAGCAGGACCGATCCACCGGCCGCGGCAACCAGACCGATTCCGATGGCATAGACGAAAGCTTTGAGTGGAAGCCGTTGGGCGGGCGAGGTTTGGTCAGACGAGGATGATGAGCCTGACGAAGCCTGCGGAGCAGCGTCGTGACTCACGCACCCTCCCAGCGGCCCGCGTGGACATCATCGGCATCCACGATGCGGTAACCGTAGCCCTGTTCGGCTAAGAATCGTTGCCGATGCTGGGCGAAGTCAGCATCCACGGTGTCTCGGGTGACGATCGAGTAGAAGTGGGCGGTGCGGCCGTCTGCTTTCGGGCGGAGAACGCGGCCGAGGCGTTGGGCCTCTTCTTGACGGGACCCGAAGGTGCCGGAAATTTGGATAGCCACGGCAGCCTCGGGAAGGTCAATCGAGAAGTTCGCGACCTTGCTGACTACCAGTACGTTGACCTCACCGTCCCGGAAGGACTGGAAGAGCCGTTCACGCTCCTTGACCGACGTGTCACCAGTAATCACCGGTGCGTCAAGGTGCTCACCGACCTCGGCAAGTTGGTCGAGGTATTGACCGATGACGAGAGTTTGTTCACCCGGATGATGGGCGATGATCTCGTCGATCAACTTGTTCTTCTCCGGTGAACAGGCAGCAAGACGGTACTTATCCTCGGGTTCGGCCATCGCGTAGGTCATGCGATCCGGCTCGGGCATGTCAACGCGAACTTCAACGCAGTCAGCAGGAGCGATGTAGCCCTGGGCTTCGATCTCGCGCCATGGTGCGTCGTAGCGCTTGGGGCCGATGAGTGAGAAGACATCCGACTCACGGCCGTCCTCGCGCACGAGGGTTGCCGTCAATCCGAGTCGACGACGGCTCTGGATATCTGCGGTGAAGCGGAAGATGGGTGCGGGGAGCAGGTGCACCTCGTCGTACAGGATCAGGCCCCAGTCACGTGAGTCGAAGACCTCAAGGTGCGGATAGATGCCTTTGCGCTTGGTGGTCAGCACTTGATACGTCGCGATCGTGACCGGCCGGATTTCCTTCTTCGAGCCTGAGTACTCGCCAATTTCATCTGGCGTCAGCGTGGTACGACGCAAGAGTTCATCACGCCACTGGCGTGCCGCAACAGTGTTCGTTACCAGGATGAGCGTGGTCGCTTGGGCGAGTGACATCGCAAGCGCACCCACAATCGTCTTCCCTGCACCACACGGTAGGACCACCACACCGGAGCCGCCGTACCAGAATCCGTCAGCGGCTTCGACCTGGTAATCACGCGGCTGCCACTTGGCGGTGTCCAGGGCGATGGCGTGCCGTTCGCCATCGACGTAACCGGCAACGTCTTCTGCCGGCCAGCCGAGTTTCACCAGCGCCTGCTTGAGATGTCCGCGCTCGCTGGGGTGGACCATCACGGTCGTCTCGTCCAGGCGCGTGCCTAGCAGGGGTGCGATCTTCTTGCTACGGAGGACTTCCTCAAGGACGGCGACGTCGATCGCCTGGAGTACGAGTCCATGCGCGGGATCGTTCGCCAACTGGAGTCGTCCGTAACGGGCCATAGTCTCCGCGACGTCGATCAATAGCGCGTGTGGAACGGGGTAGCGCGAGTACCGGATGAGGGTGTCGACCACCTGCTCAGCGTCGTGGCCCGCGGCGCGCGCATTCCACAGACCCAAAGGAGTCAACCGGTAGGTGTGGATGTGTTCGGGTGCTCGCTCGAGTTCGGCGAACGGGGCGATTGCCTTACGGCAGTCGCCGGCGTCTTCGTGATCGACTTCGAGCAGCAGCGTCTTGTCGCTTTGGACGATCAGGGGTCCGTCGGTCATGACGCGTCTGCCAAGGTTTGCAGCAGTCCAGCAAGCAATCGTGCTCGTTCTTCCATGCCAGAGACCGATGCCCACTCGTGATCGGCGTGTGCGCCGTCACCCACAGCGCCGAGACCGTCGAGGGTCGGGATGCCGGCGGCGGCGGTGATGTTGCCGTCGCTCGCGCCACCCACCGCGCACTCGGTGAGCGCAGGAAGGCCGAGGGTCTGCGCAACCTGTTGGGTGCGTGCGAAGAGATCCGCGGAGATGTCGGGCTCGAGTGCGGAGCGATCGATGCCACCACCGATGGACCACGTGGCTTCGGGATGCTTGAGCGGCCATGAGCGAACGAGGTCGTCCACACGTTCTTGCTCGGCGCGCGTCCACGCACGGACGTCAACGGTGAGCGTTGCCTCGGCGGGGACCGTGTTGGCGGTTGTCCCAGAAGACAAGACGGTGGGGGTGACCGAAGTGCCCGCCTCGGGATCAGCCCAGGTCACGGCTTCGGTGATGAAGTGCGCGGCTTCCACTGATGCATTGATGCCGCGTTCGGGATCCAGTCCGGCGTGCGCGGCGCGACCGCTGAAGGTCAGGTGGTACCAAGACGTGCCTTTGCGCTGGGTCTTCAGCGCACCGTCGGCCGAGGGCTCGAGGACGAACACGGCTTGGCAGTTCTCTATTGCTTCGGCGATGAGCGCGCGGGATGCCAGAGATCCGGTTTCCTCGTCGGTGGTTAGCAACATGCCCACCGGGCCGTCGGCGCGAGCTGCTGTCAAGGCCAGTGCGGCCCAGCCTTGAACAACTCCGGCCTTCATGTCGAAGACCCCGGGGCCAGTCATGCGATCACCGTTTACGGCGAAGGGGATGCGATCGAGCGTTCCCATCGGCCAGACGGTGTCGATGTGGCCAAGGAGCAGGATCCGGGGACTCGGCGCACCCCAGCGCCAGATGGGACGCCCCTCGTGCTCCTCGATTCGACCCGGGTCGAGCAACCAACGGCGAGAGAGTTCGTCAGCGGCCTCGACTACACGCGCGCAGGCATCGAGGTCCTCGGTCGGGGATTCCACGTTCACGAGCCGGTGTGTGGTCTCGACCATGGACGCGACGAGGTCGTGACCGTCCATGAGGAACCCCTTCCTGAGTCGCTACCGTGCAGCCGTGACCGTGATTGATGATGCGTGGCGGGCTGCCCGACGGGCCGAAGTCGCCGCCGGCGTGCGGATTCGGACCCTGGAAGACCCTAATGACCAAGGGGTTGCGGTGCGAATCTTCGATGAGGTCTGGCCTCAGGACTCCGGTTCGACGGCAGTGAAGTCGAACCTGCTGCGTGCTTTGATTCACTCAGGTGGCTATATCTCCGGTGCGTTCGATGGAGACCGGCCCGTCGCAGCGGCGCTCGCAGTGGTTGGTCGACATCAGACACTGAACGACGACGGGAAACTCGGCCCCGCCGGCGAGCCAGCGTCCTGGCACACGCACCTGCACTCCCATATGGCGGGCGTCCTGGACGACTATCGCAATCGAAGCATCGGTACGGCAATCAAGTTGCATCAGCGAGCGTGGGCTCTGTCGCAGAGGATCGACACGATCGTGTGGAGCTTCGATCCGTTGGTTCGCCGCAATGCCCGACTCAACGTGCAAAAACTCGGCACCGAGGTCCGTGACTACCTGCCAAACTTCTACGGAGATATGGACGACGCCATCAACGCCGGAGACCCCTCAGACCGGGTATTCGCGTGGTGGGTGCTCGACGGTGAATCTGCTGTTCGAGCGGCTGTGTCACCGCTGGAGCCGGTCGATCCCGAGGCATTCGTGAACGCTCGGGTTATCGCAACGCCGCCGGACATCGTTGCCTTGCGCAAGTCCGATTCGGCAGAAGCCTCGGGGTGGCGACTTCGCGTACGCGAACAGTTCCTCGAGGCGTTGGGCGCTGGTTTCGTCGTCGTTGGTCTTGATAGTGAAGGTTCCTACGTCCTCGCGGAAGGATCAGTTCGTGACCATTGAAGCCCTGCGGCTGCATTCGCTTGAGATACCTCTCGTGCGACCGTTTCGAACGAGTTTCGGGACGCAGAATGTGCGCGATGTGATGCTCGTCGAAGCCATCGACAGCGATGGCGTTCGAGGTTGGGGCGAATGCGTGACCCTCGGCTGGCCGGGCTATAACGCCGAATACACAGCGGGTGCGGTGCGGTTGATCGAGGAGTACCTCGCACCGATCGTTCTCGGTAAAGACTGGACGCCGGAGGGAGTGCACTCGGCTCTTGAGGTGATTCGCGGCAACTACATCGCCCGTGCGTCTGTCGCAACGGCCGTCCTGGACATCTGGCTGCGCCGGCAGGAACTTTCACTAGGCGAGTACCTCGGCGCGGTGCGCTCGGAGGTGGAGTGCGGCGTAAGCGTCGGTATTCCCACGTCCGAGACGATCGAGGAACTCCTGGAGGAAGTCGGCACCTACGTTGAGGCCGGTTACCGCCGCATCAAGTTGAAGATAGAACCTGGCTGGGACCTCGAGCCGGTTGCGGCGGTTCGTGAGCGTTGGCCGTCGATGCCGTTACAGGTAGACGCCAATCAGGCCTACACCCGCGACCACGCCCAGCACCTGGCTCGATTGGACGAGTTCAATCTGCTGCTGATCGAACAACCGCTCATCGAAGAGGACTGGTGGGGTCACACGCTGATCGCGCGTGCCTGCGAAACACCTATCTGCCTCGATGAATCGATCCTGTCGGTGGAATCTGCGGAGTCGGCGATCGAATTTAAGGCGGCCTCGAATATCAACATCAAGCCTGGTCGCGTAGGTGGGTTCTTGCCGTCCAAGGAGATCCACGATCTGTGCTTTGAACGAGGCGTTCCCGTCTGGTGCGGCGGAATGCTGG
The DNA here is from genome assembly GCA_040266055.1 of Candidatus Nanopelagicales bacterium. Classification (GTDB taxonomy): domain Bacteria; phylum Actinomycetota; class Actinomycetes; order S36-B12; family S36-B12; genus S36-B12. Next base: position 6,138 of record JBDQFC010000011.1, read on the forward strand.
AGACCGGCATCGGGCGCGCGGCGAACGTCGCCTTGGCGGCGCTGCCGGGATTCACACTCCCCGGCGATACGAGTGCCTCGAACCGGTACTACGCCGAAGATGTGACCGAGCCGTTCGTCTTGCACGATGGATTGTTGACTGTCCCGACAGGACCCGGCATCGGAGTCGACCCGATACCGGAGAACTTGGAGTCGATGTCTGTCAACGTGGTGGAGCTAACCGCCCCGTAGTCGAGTTACGCACTCACCTGGATGGTCACAACCCCGGAGATCCGCGAGATGGCGAGAGTTCTGACTTGCTCGTCATGGTGGTCGTACGCGGTCAGTGATCCACCGCCGAGGCGAATCGGATCAACGAGCAGTACGGCGGTCGACCCATCGGATTCGGCGTGCGTGAGGTGCACCGTCTCATTGTGATCGATCGCGTACTTCAGGCTCGCCACCACAGCGGAACTGTCCATGCGCGGGAGGTCTGATGCATCCGGGCGAGCATCGACGAGTTCTCGGACTTCCTCTGCCCGCAGGACTCGCAACGTCTTCTCCACCGTGGCTGCGGTGGCTGTCGAGCGGGGGCGTCGGGCCGGAGCCGGGGGAGTGGGAGCCTCGTGGTCCTTCGAAGCCTTGTCAGACGTCCGTGCCGCATCGTTGATCGCGTACTCCACGGGTTGCGGAAGTTCCTTGGAACTGACGTCCCTAAGGAAGTCGATCCACGCCTGGGGAGAAGGATCCACGCTCAGCGCCCGGCGTACCGATGCCTTAGAGATGCGCAGAACGTATCCGTGGCCTCGGGACTCGACATCGGCGAGATCGCGCAGACGCCTGCCGACTTGCGGACTGACGGGCCCTGGGGCGACCACTGTGTGATCCGCCTGGACGAGGACCGTGTCGACCTCATCGACGAGATGCCCGGAGATGGCCTTAGCCAGGGCTGCGGAGTCCGCTCCCTCGGCCACCTTGCGACCGGCACTCGTTAGACAGCCCTCGGTGACGACGCCCAGAACCTCAGCCTCCTGCCAGATTGTGTTGATGACTGAAGTCCTCTTCTTGCCGCTGCGTCGCGGCCAGCGGTAGTCGATTACGTCGATAGTCGTATCAAGACCGCAGGAGCCGGGAGCGTCGTCGAGGACTGTCAGCACATGACTGCGCCAAGTACTGGCGAACGCATGCTCGTCTGTCACTAGCGGCTTGTCTGACGTGGTGCTCGGCCGGTTGCGCCATGTCTTGGCCACGATCGCCCAGCGTCGTGGCGCGGGAAGTGACCGCCACTCTTCGAATTTCTCCGTAGGCATCCAGCCGAGATCGGAGTCGGTTGCACCCACCGCGATTAGAGCAGCGGAATGCGCGATGTCTAGTGCGCACGAAACAGCAAACCGATCGGCACCTAATTGTTCTGCCAGATTGTCGAGGGCTCGAGTAGATAGACCACCGGAGCGCAGAACGGCGCCGGGCTCGCGTCGCCATAGGTCTCCGGTTTCCTCGATGATTGAGATGACCGTGCGTGCTTGGGAACCGGCATGGGCATCCACACGGGATTTGTCGGCTGCGGTTGGTTTGCCTGGCGGACACTGCGGTGGCGGCCAGGTGGGGGTGGGTGCGTTGACGACCTGATCTCGGACAGCAGTCACGACGTGGGTGCGCTCGGGGGTTCCCCATAGCAAAGCGGCGGTCCACAACTGCTGGACAGCTGACTCCACATCGCGCTTCGCCTTCTTGTCAACGCTCGTCAGGACTTCTTTCACGATCGCCTTAGTGGTGGTCGGTTGGCTTGCAGTCAGTTCCGATGCCACGCGCAAAGTGAAGTGGTGAAGAACGTCGACGTCGTCGAGGAATCGAGCGATAGACGGACTCGTAGAAGCCCGAGTTGTGAGTGCCCGCATGTCTGACGGAATGGGATGCACGAGGTCGGGTCGTGTGGTGAGCAGCTCGGCGATTTGTTCATCGCTGCGAGAACGGAGGTCCTCGGCAAGTGTCCGAGGTTCAGATGAACTCATTGTTCTATCGACGTACTTCCCGGCGGGCACGAGACGAGCGCAGCAATCCGATGATCACTACGGCTAGGCCCACCCCCGTGAGCATGGACAGGAACCACCAAACTCCAGATAACTCAACGTCGGTGAAAACTAAAGGCGTCATCGCCACGAGTGCGCACAGGATGCCGATCACGGTGATCACGGCGCCCACGCGCAGCAGTCGGTCACCTTTCGGTGCGGTCGTGTGCATCCCTCTAGCCTCCCATGCCCCCCAGGAAGGGGTAGTCACAAGGCCGTAGCATTGGTGGCCGAGCGCCAGGTAGGCGCACAGGCCAAGGAGATTCAGGTGCCTACAGGGACCGTGAAGTGGTACGACTCCGAGAAGGGGTTTGGCTTCATCACTGCCGATGAGGGCGATGACGTCTTCGTGCATGTGTCGACGCTGCCCGCCGGAGTTTCCGCGCTGCGCCCGGGCACCAAGGTGGATTTCGGTGTCGTCGATGGTCGCCGCGGTAAGCAGGCGCTGTCAGTAAGCATCCTGGAGACCCCGTCGGTCGCCAAGGGTGTGCGCAAGCCGGCTGACGACATGGCCGTAATCGTCGAAGACCTCATCAAATTGCTCGACGGCGTCTCTGGTCAGTTGCGCCGTGGGCGCTACCCATCGGACGACATGTCACGCAAGGCAGCTGCTGTGCTGCGTGCGGTCGCTGACGATCTCGACATTTAGTTCCTCTGACTCCCCGACGCCTGACGCGTCATCGGGGGCCTGGCTAACTACGGGCGGCCGAGGCGGAAGACCCAGATTCCCTTCGCTGATTCACCGCGGCCGGCCACGATCTGGAGCAGGACTCCCTCGGCGGGAATCTCCTGAAGATCGGGGTAGGTAAAGCGGTAATAGGTGGTGTCCAGTGGGGTTGAGACCAGACGCTGCTGCCCGATCACCGGTGACCAGCCTGCGTCTGCCACCTTGGGATCGACGCTGATGCCAATGGTTTCCCCTGGAACGACCGGAATGGTCGCTACAGCGTCACCGGTGCTTGCCTCGGTGATCACGTCCTGAGCGCAATCGCCGGGTTCGAGAGCCTCGCCATCGAAAGCCCAGCAGACGGCAGGGCGGTACTCGGTCGTGGTGCCGGCAAAAACGGACACTCCCGGAGCAGGCTTTTCGCAGCCGGTCAGGACAAGGGCGCCGACGACTGCTGTCAGGGACAGCAGTGCGAGGCGGGAGCGACGATTCGTTCGAGCGGGCATGGGGTGAGGTTACCTGGCCGACCTCAGCCACCGATCGTGAGAGTGACCCACCCGCCGCATCGGTTGCACGGTGGGCAAGAATCTAGTCATGACCCTTCCGGCACCCGCTACGACGACGCTCAAGGAAGACGTCGTTCTTCGCGAAGCCGAGGGCATGGCGCACGATGCCGTCGTCGATGAAATGGGTGCCCGGCTAGTCGGCGCGTACTTGGGTTTCTCAAGGGATGCCGAGCGCCTCGGTACGCATACCTTCGAATGCGCGGACCCTGCCTACGTCGGCTGGCACTGGGCGGTAACGGTGTCTCGTGCCCCTCGCGCCAAGTCCGCGACGGTCTGCGAAGTTGTCTTGTTGCCTGGACCGGACTCACTCCTGGCGCCGGACTGGGTTCCTTGGAGCGACCGCATCCGCCCCGGCGACCTGGGAGTTGGTGACGTCCTTCCTACTCCGGCCGACGACCTCCGCTTGGTTCCCGGCTACTCGGGTAATGACGAGATAGACGCCATCATTGATCGCAACGAGCCGCGTGGCTGGACCGGTTGGGAAGCAGGGTTGGGGCGCTCGCGTGTGCTCTCGACGAGCGGCCGCGATCAAGCCGCCGATCGTTGGGACGGCGGAGAGTTCGGTCCTACCGCGGCGATGGCCGAGGCGGCACCCAAGCCCTGCGCGAGCTGTGGCTTCCTGATCGCGGTGGCCGGCCCGCTGTCACGAGCGTTTGGGGTGTGCTCGAACGAGTTCGCTCCGGCTGATGGCCGGTTGGTCTCCCTGGCCTACGGGTGCGGGGCGCATTCTGAGGTCGTCGAGCCAGCTTCAGAGGACTAACGGGCCCGGGCCGCTAAGAGGCCCGAGAGTGCAGTCGAGACCGACGGTGGAACAAGAATCCGAGTCCGATCGCGCCACTTGCAAAGCCGATCGCCGCGACTGCCCACCACCACACGCCCGAATCAGGCTGATCAACCCCGTAAATGATCGTCACAACCAGCAGGGCGATCGCCCACAGCAGCGTTCCGATGGTGACTGCGGGGATCGCGGTTTCGTCGGCTGAGGTTGAGTGCTCGTTCATCAACGTCATTATTGCCGGTAGAGCAGGCGGTGGGCTCGTTCACGGGGAGTCGACGTCGACTGCGCATAGGCTGAACGCCGTGGACCCACGCACCCGTCGCATTGTCACGCTCGTGGTGCTCGCAGTTGCCGTCGCAACGGTCTTCATCGCCGCAGCCGTCTCCGGGTGATACACGTGCTCAGCAGGTCCCCGAAGTCGCGGGCGGTCGCGGTCAGCGTTGCTGCCGTGTTGGTGATTGCGACTGGTCCATCAGCCCTCGCGGTGGACAACGGCTCGTGGACCGAAGTGTGTCGATTCACCGATTCGCGCTTGACCGAGGTCAGTGGGATGGCGCCGTCTGGTATTCACGACGACGTTGTGTGGGTGCACAACGATTCTTCCGATGGTGCCCGACTGTATGGAATCGATACGCGTTCTTGCGACACCGTTGCGGAAGTGACCATGCGGGGAGTCCGAGCTCGCGACTTTGAGGCGATGGCCAGCACCCGCGACGCCAAAGGTCGCGCTGTTCTGTGGGTGGGTGACATCGGTGATAACCGCGATTCATGGCCGTTCGTCACCATCCATAGATTGCGCGAACCGAAGAAGTTTGGTGACAGATCGCGGAAAGTGACGTCATGGCGTTTCACCTATCCCGATAGACCGCACAACGCCGAGACCTTGATGGTTGATGGCCGGGACGTGTGGGTTGCCACGTGGCAACTCGCTAACGGCGGTTTGTATTCGGTGCCTTTGTCACGCGGGGTGGCAGTCGCTGAACGACAAGGAGATGTGGGTCCGCTGGTGACCGATGGGGCGATCAACCCTTCGGGTGCGGCCTACGTTCTGCGGGACTATCTCGATGTCCACGTCTATGTCGGATTGCCTCCCGGTCAGCGGGTGGCGAAACTGCCGCTTCCCGTCCAGGCGCAAGGTGAAGCCATCACATGGACTCCGGACGGCCGGGGCCTGTTCACAGCGAGTGAAGACGACGATCGACTCTTGCGATTCGACTTTCCGTGGTGGGTACTTGCTGGATTGCGTCCACCCGATCACTTGGTTTCGCGCTAGCTGGTTATCGGTTCATTTGACCGGACCGGCTTGACCAGGATCAGCACAAGCGCGGTTGCCAACAAGGCGGGCACGATGAGGAAGGCAGAGTGGAACCCGATCGAGTCTGACAGCGCGCCGAGGATGAAAGGCGCGATGCCGCTCGCCGCACCGGCCGCGACCGAGGACAGCCCCGAGGCTCGGTCGATGAGACCACCGGAGCCCGCGACCGCTCGTGAGACACCGATCGGCCAGTGCACCGCGATCCCGAGTCCGACCACGAATAGAGCACCCAGGATCGCCCACGGACTCGTGGACACCCAGGCGATGAAGAAGGCGGCGAGTGCCACCAGGATTGAGGTAATTAGAAGCCTGTCCACGCTCCAGGTCTGCGCGAGTCTGCTGCCGAACAATCGACCGAGAAACATGCCCCCTGTCACGGCGGCCAGGGATGCTGCTGCCGCCGCCGGCCCGAGCCCGGCCCGTTCACGCAGCAGGTCAGCACTCCACAACGTGAGCGTGAACTCGGTAGCGAGCAGAAGTGCGACGACGATCAAAGCCCACCAAAAGCGCCGTGGCATCTGCACCCGTGCGCTTCTCGCTGGGTGAGTAACGGTCGGCGATTCGGCGCGCTCCACGCGCGGAGTGTGTTCTTGTCGGCTGCGAAGGATCTCTGAGATCACGAGGGCCACGATCAGCGCCCATAACCCGGTTCGCCAACCCACCGCGAGTGCGGTGGTGATCCCGATGACGAGAGGCACGACAAACCCGAAGAGGGCCGCGAGAGCGTTGGCCTGGGTGAGGGCTGCAGGGCCTGCAGGACCCTGGTAGTCCAGCACGAAGGCGTTGGCGGTCGCGATCAGGGATACGCCACCGCAGGCGACGAGAGTGGTTCCGACAAGACTTGCGGTTAACCCAAACGGAAGGGTGTAAACGGCAATGCCGACGCTCATCACGATGATCGCGTAGCGAATGACCAGCCCGCGTCCCCATCGTTTGATGAGTCGAGGAATGAGAAGTCCGGTAACGACGTTGGCAGTGGCGAAGACGACCGCGTGAAGTGACGCGACCGTTCGCGACGTGCCCTGCTCATCGCGTAACAGCGCTTGGGTTGCACCGAACCCGTAGAGGAAGAACGCAAACAAAGAGATCTGGACGTATGTAATCCAGGTGATGCGGTCGAGAACCGGTCGACGCCCGAGATCGGGCGACGACGTCGTCACGCGAGTTGCGAGATGACGTAGTCCAGGCAGCTGGTCAGCGCTCGGACGTCATCGGGCTCCACGGCAGGGAACACAGCGATGCGTAGTTGGTTGCGCCCGAGCTTTCGGTATGGCTCGGTATCCACGATTCCGTTCGCGCGCAGCGCACTGGTGATGGCGGTGGCATCGATGGAATCGTCGATGTCGATCGTCACGACCACGGCCGACCGTTGCGATGGGTTCGAGACGAACGGCGTGGCAACACTCGTCTTCTCCGCCCACTCGTACAGCACGCCGGAGGACTCCGCCGTGCGGGCGGTGCACCAGTTCAGGCCACCGTTTGCGTTGAACCAGTCAACCTGCTCGGCCATCATGAAGATCGTGGCGAGTGCGGGGGTGTTGTATGTCTGGTCCTTGCGCGAGTTGTCGACTGCTGTTTCAAGATCCAGGAAGTCCGGAATCCAACGTCCCGATGCCTTGATCTGCGCCGAACGCTCGAGCGCTGCCGGTGACATGAGTGCGATCCACAGGCCACCGTCGGAACCAAAGGACTTTTGCGGAGCGAAGTAGTAAGTGTCGAACTGCGACGCTTCCACCGCCAGGCCGCCGGCTCCCGAGGTGGCATCAATCAGCATGAGTGCGCCGGCGTCGGCGCCATCGACCCGCTGCGGGGTCACCGCGACACCGGTCGAAGTTTCGTTGTGGGGTGAGCAATAGGTGTCGATTCCGGCCTCGGCGGCGAACGCCGGGGCCGATCCGGGATCCGCGGTGATGATCGTGGGATCGCCCAGGTGGGGAGCCTTCTTGGCGCCGGAAGCGAATTTGGCACCGAACTCACCGAAGGACAGGAACTGTGCTCGGTCCTCGATCAGACCGAAGTTCGCGACGTCCCAGAAAGCGGTAGAGCCACCGTTGCCGAGGACTACCTCGTAGCCCTCGGGTAGGGCGAACAGGTCACGCAGGCCCGCTCGCAGCCGGCCCACTTCGGACTTGACTGCCTTTTGGCGGTGTGAAGTGCCCAGGTAGGACTGCCACACGCCAGCGAGAGCATCGACCTGGGCTTTGCGCACCTTAGAGGGGCCGGCACCGAAGCGTCCGTCGGCGGGCAGCAGATCGGCGGGGATACGGATGTCCTGAGACACGGGTTCATCACTCCTGAGATCGAGAAAGGAATCACGAGTATTCCTCGTCGCCTCCTAGGAGTTGTCGTCGGGGACCAGCCAAGAGGGACGGACCATGACCGGGTCCCAGCCCTCGACCTGGTCGGGCCTGCGGGGCTTGGGTCCGACGTAGCGAGCGGAGGGCCGGATGAGCCGGCCCGTGCGCTTTTGCTCCAGGATGTGTGCACTCCATCCGGCGATGCGCGCGCAGGTGAACATGGAGGTGAACATCTGCGGGGGCACCTCGGCGAAGTCCAGAATCACGGCGGACCAGAACTCGACGTTCGTCTGCAACGGCCGGTCCGGACGACGATCTCGCAGTTGGGTGAGCGCTTCTTGCTCGAGAGCAGCGGCCACCTCGTAGCGCGGGGCGTTGAGTTGCTTGGCTACATCCCGAAGGATTCGAGCCCGGGGATCCTCGGCACGGTAGACACGATGACCGAAGCCCATGACTCGTTTGTCGGCATCCAAGGTTTGCCGCACGACGGCAGCAGGGTCGTCGGTTTCTTCTGCAGCATCGATCATCGACAGCACGCGCGCTGGTGCACCGCCGTGCAAAGGCCCACTCATGGTGCCAATAGCACCGGAAATGGCTGCGGCGACGTCCGCGCCGGTCGAGGCGCTCACGCGGGCGGTGAGGGTCGAGGCGTTCAGACCGTGTTCGGCGGCCACGACGAAGTAGGAGTCGATGGCCTCGACGTGACGGGGATCGGGTTCACCACGCCAGCGGATCATGAAGCGCTCGACCACGGTGTTCGCCTGATCGATCTCTGCCTGCGGCACCATCGGCTGCCCAAGACCGCGCGCTGACTGCGCTACGAACGACAGCGCCATCACCGAGACGTGCGCGAGGTTCTCGCGGGCCGTTACGTCATCGATATCCAAGATCGGCTGCAGACCCCACGCTGGTGCGAGCATCGCGATCGCTGATTGGACATCGACGCGAACGTCGCCAGAGTGGATCGGGATGGGGAACGGTTCGGCTGGCGGGATGCCGGGGTTGAACTCACCATCGACAAGCAATCCCCAGACATTGCCGAAGGAGACCCGGCCGACTAGGTCCGCGACGTCCACACCGCGGTAGCGCAGTGCGCCCCCCTCGCGATCAGGCTCGGCGATTTGCGTTTCGAAGGCGACCACGCCCTCGAGTCCTGGCACGAATTCCCGCATTACTTCCTCCAGTATCGAGGTGACCATTCAACACCTCCGAATCCATGATGGGATGCCGGTATGCAAACTCCGGCGAATCCACCCCTGGATCCAGCGGCAATGCGGGTTTCCTACGCCGAAGGAACCCTGGAGGCCTCTGATCTCGCGGACACACCGCTCGAGCAGTTCCACGACTGGTTCATAACGGCAACCCAGGACGATCGAATCGTCGAGCCCAACGCAATGGTCGTCGCCACCGCGGACGCGTTTGGTGTGCCGAGTTCTCGGACGGTGTTGCTTAAGGGAGTCGACGAGCGCGGGTTCACGTTCTTCACCAACCTCCGATCGCAGAAGTCGCGCGAGCTACAAGCCAATCCGAATGTCTCGGCAACGTTTCCCTGGTACGCGCTGCATCGGCAGGTGGTGGTGTGTGGTGTGGCCGAAGAGATCTCGCGCGAGGAAACACTTGCGTATTTTCGATCCCGTCCTCACGAGTCCCAACTTGGTGCGTGGGCGAGCGAGCAATCGACGGTGATCGACTCCCGGGACATTCTTGATGAAACGTGGGCGTCGTTGCATGATCAGTACCCGCCGGGAAGCGAGGTTCCACTGCCCGAACAGTGGGGTGGATGGTTGATTCGACCCACCAGTATCGAGTTCTGGCAGGGCCGCCCGTCACGTCTTCATGACAGGTTGCGGTTCCGAGGTGGTGGTGTGCTCACCGAGTCGGCTTCCTGGACGGTGGAGCGGGTATCGCCGTGAGTGGCTAGTTGGTGCGTCGACGGACTTCGTTGGCGACCGCGATGGTGACGAGCTCGTCCATCGTTATGTCTGATTCCTTCGTCAGCTGACGCATCTGCTTGCGCAACTTCTTGGGAATACGCGCTTCAATCGTGACCTTTTTGCCCTCGAGGACTGAATCACCGGTACTAGCTGGAGCCACGTGGGTTGTCGGGTGAACGTCGGCATCTGCTGCTTTACGCAGGGCCGGTCGAGGCGTGGGATCGAAAGCCGGGCTCATCGGATTCCTCCTGGAAAGAGTCGATCGAGAAGTGAGTCGAACAGTTCGGAGAGTTCGCGTCCGGCCGGTGAGTCCCACGCATGGATCGGCATACCGGCGCCCTCGGCCTGCGCGATGGCGTTGCGCTCGGGGATTTCGATGTCGCTGACCTGACGATCGAATACATCGCGAAGTTCGGCCGCGCGATTGCGATGTTCGGCCACAGTGCTCCGCATGCGGTTTAGCACGATCGTGGGTGGCTGCAACGTTCGGTTGCTTGATTCGCGGACCAGGTCAATTGCTTCGACCGCCTGCTGGGCTCCCCGCAGCGCGAAGTAGCCGGGTTCGGTAACGACAAGTGCTTTCGATGCGGCATGCAGTGCGTTGCGACTCATTTCACCCAGTGAGGGCGGGCAGTCGACGACGACGAGGTCGTATCGGTGTCCAACTCCGCCAAGGATGGTGCGCAGACGCTGTTCGGATCCCGCAGCGGCTTCGGCGACTCGGTGCTCGAGGGCAGGCTCGGACGGAAGAACGTCGGTGCCTCTGCCCCACGCGCTGGGCACGATCGCTTCTGCAGCGACTCCGGGCCGTCCATCGGCAAGCGCATCGCCCACCGTCAAGGCCGGGTCGAGGATGCCGACACCCATTGAGGCGTTGGCTTGCGGATCGAGATCAACGACGAGGGTGCGCCAGTGCCGGTTCCACGCAGCACTTGCCAGTCCCAGGGCGACGGTGGTTTTTCCGACGCCGCCCTTCATGGACAACACGGCGACTGTGGGCACGAGGGCACCCTACGTGTCCACAGTGAACAGGTGAATCAGTCCGTGTCGAGTGCAGCCACGTAAAAGCCGTAGCCGTAGTGGTCTCGGTAGGTACCGAAGAGTTCGATCTCCCGCCGTTCGGCGTCGACGATCTCCGAGGCGATCGAGTTGCCTTCGTGGCGTGCCAGGAAATCGTCGAGGCGTTGCTCCATGGGTTGGTAGTAATGCTCTTTCCACGCGGACTCAGACAAGATGAAGTACCCGCGAAGTGACAGGCCGTTTTCCTGCAGGATCGCGATCTTTGTAGCGGCGGTGTCGATCTCCGGGTACTCCCGGCTCCAATAGTCGTCGATCTCGGCCGGTCGGTTCGAGGTGAGCCAGGTGATCTCGGAGATAGCCATGACGCCTCCTGGGCGCAGAAGCCGCTTCCACGCGGTTACTGCAGACGCAAAGCCCATGTTGTAGGCAGCACCCTCGGACCAAACGACGTCGAACGAGGCATCGGGGAAAGGAAGGTCGGTCATATCGGCTTCGACTGTGGTGATCCGGTTGCTGAGTCCGAGGGCAGATGCTTGCTGTTCCAGGCGCGCAAGAAACTGCGGGAAGAGGTCAACCGCGGTGACCGTTGCGTTGAAATCCCGAGCCAGTGCGATAGCTGATGCGCCGGTCCCGCATCCGATATCGATGATGTCGGGCCCACTCGCGGCCAGTCGTCCAGAGTCGATTCCAGCCAACCGGGCGGCGAGCTCAAGGTCTGCAGGGGACCCTGGCCCTTGTCGCTCGGCATCGACATGGAAGTCGATGAGCAATTCCAGTTCATCCACTGGACTTGCTATCCCTTCTTGATCGCTGCGAAGTCTGCGAGTGCGACTTCGCGCTCGGCTTTGTGATTGACGATTGGTTCCGGGTAGCCCTGGTCATAGCCGCCGAGGACATCCCAGGGTTCGTGTGCGGCTTTACCCGGCAGATGACGCAGCTCAGGAATGTAGGTGCGCACGTAATCGCCATTGGGATCGAACTTCAAGCCCTGTGAGATCGGGTTGAAAACGCGGTAGAACGGTGATGCATCCGTTCCACATCCGGCTGTCCATTGCCAGCCATGGGTATTGCTGGCGACGTCGCCGTCGCGCAACCAGCGCATGAACTCTGCCGCACCTCTTTGCCAGGGTTGGTGCAGGTCCTTAACTAGAAAACTTGCGACCACCATGCGCACGCGGTTGTGCATCCAACCTTCTGCCCGCAGCTGTCGCATGCCCGCATCGACGAACGGAAAACCCGTCCGACCTTCGGCCCAGGCGGCAAAGGCGTCGTCGTCGTTCGTCCAACGCATCATCGAGTCATATCTCGTATCCAAGGACGCGCGGACGGAGTCTGGTTGTTGGTGCAGCACATCCGCGTAGAACTCGCGCCAACAGATCTCACGGCGAAAGCCATCGTCACGATCACTCAACTCTGCGAGGATCGAACGCGGATGGATCTCTCCGTACTTCAGGTGGTGGCTCATCGCACTCGTGCCATCAAGATCAGGTCTGTTTCGGGTTTCGTCGTAGTCGGCGAGGACCTCTGCTCGAACGAACTCCCAGCGCTTCCAGGCCGCGTCCTCACCGGCCTCGGGGAGTTCGATGGTCAACCCTTCGACCGCCGGTCGACCCTGACACTCCAGCGGCATCCACCAATCGATGTCTGCCGGGGGATCGTCCGCAGGCGCGCGCCAGCCGTGCGACATCCAGGCACGGTAAAACGGCGTGAAGACCCGGTAGGGCGTTCCGTCGCCCTTGGTAACTCGTCCGGGAGCCACCGCGTACGGAGAGCCGGTTCGGGTGAGAGGAACGCCGATGGCCTCAAGCGCCTGTTCTACGGCGGTGTCTCGCGCGGATCCGTAAGGGCCGAAGTCCGCGGCGATGTGCACGCTCGTGGCCCCGGCTGCGCGGGCGACCTCCGGGACGACCTCCACCGGATCACCGTGACGGATCAGCAGCTGCCGATCGATCGAGGCGCCGAGCCGATCAAGGGAGGCCACCAAGTAGCCGTGTCGGACGGGTCCCGCCGGATCCCACAAGACCGGGTCGATGACGAACAGGGGAACGACGCGTCCGTCTCCACTGTCGCGCGCTTCGGTCACTGCCGCGAGGAGGGCGGGATTGTCGAAAAGTCGAAGGTCGCGTCGGAACCACAAGACGGTTGGCACTGGAAAACGGTAGGCCGTTCGCGACGCGAGCGCAGAGCGGGGAGTGTCGTCCCCCGGTACGGTTACCAAGGTAAGGCTGACCTCATCTCAATGAGGGCGCAGATTCGACAGGGCCCAGGGAGCACCGTGAGCGATCTCATCGACACCACGGAGATGTACCTGCGGACCATCTACGAACTCCGCGAAGAGGGGATCACCCCAATGCGCGCCCGGATCGCCGAACGGCTCGGGCAAAGTGGTCCCACTGTCTCCCAGACGGTCGCCCGAATGGAGCGCGACGGACTCGTCACTGTGGACTCCGACCGTCACCTCGAGTTGACCGGGGTCGGGGAGCAGCAGGCTGTTCGGGTGATGCGCAAGCACCGGCTCGCCGAATGCATGCTGGTGGAAGTTTTGAAGATGCCGTGGGAGGACGTGCATGCAGAAGCCTGTCGGTGGGAGCACGTGATGAGCGATGCGGTGGAGCGCAAGATCCTCGAACTTCTCGATCACCCGACTGTGAGCCCGTACGGCAACCCAATCCCGGGCCTTGGTGAACTCGATCCCGAGGCGAGCGACGTCGTCGAAGGCCTGGGCGGACTCGTTCCCCTGCCCGACGCGCTGACCGAAGAGGCGAAGCGGATCCGGGTACGGCGGCTCGCGGAGACTTTGCAGACGGATGAAGACGCCATGCTCAAACTCCGGCGGGTGGGCGCGATGCCCGGAGCGGACGTCAAGGCGCACGTGGTTGGTCAAGCGGTGACCATCGGCAGCGCCGGTGAGTATGTGGAGTTGTCCGTCGATGATGCGCGCCACATCCTCGTTGAAGCCCGGACCTGACCCGATGGAAATGCCGTCGTCGTTGTCCGTTGCTGGCCGAACTGCATTGGTGACCGGTGGTGGATCTGGCATCGGTCGCGCGTGCGCGCTCGCCCTTGCCGAGCGCGGTGCGAAGGTTTTCGTCCTCGGACGAACGCAGGAGACCCTGAATGCAACGCGAGAGTTGGCGGCTCCGGGAACCATCGAGACGATCATCGCCGATGTCCGCGAGAGCGAGCAGGTTGATGACGCACTCGCGCGGATTACTGGTGAGGCTCCATTGGACATCTTGGTCAACAACGCGGGTGGGCAGTTCATCTCGGCGGCCGAGCAGATCACCCCCAAGGGCTTTCGCGCCGTCATGCGGTTGAACCTCGATGCCACGTGGTACCTGACAACGCAGGCAGCGTCCCTATCGATGCTGCCGCGCGGCTACGGCAAGGTCGTGTGCATCACGATGACGCCAAGTCGCGGCATGCCGGGAATGACCCACTCCAGTGCGTCGCGGGCTGCCGTGGAATCGCTGGTGCGTACCTGGGCGGCTGAGTGGGCAACTCGCGGTGTTCGCGCGGTTGCTGTCGCGCCGGGCATCGTGCACACCGAGGCCATGGAGCGGTACGGCATCGATCCAGCGCAGGTCGCCACGGTGGTGCCGGCTGGACGTCTCCAAACCCCAGCGGAGGTCGCCGAACTCGTGGCCTTTTGTGCGGCGCCGGCGGGGGACTACATCACCGGCACCACGCTGGTGGCGGACGGCGGCTTGAACGTTTCCGCGCCGTCGCCGCTTCAGGCGTAGTTCAAGTTAGACGCTAGCCCCGGCCAGGCTCGCGGCCCGGGTGAAGTCCGGACGCAGCGGCATCCCCGAGGATCCGCCGGGACCGAGCTTCACACCGAGGGTCTGATGCAACTGGATGGTGTCGAGGTCGAAGCCCAGACGCGAGGCCGCCATGTACAGGCGCCACACGCGGGCGGTTCCTAGGCCTGCTTCTTCGACTGCCTCGTCCCAGTGGTCTTCGAGGTTCTCGCACCAGTGCTTGAGGGTAAGCGCGTAGTGCTCGCGCAAGTTCTCCTCGTGGCGGATCTCGAAACCGGCGGAGTTCATCATGCTCATGATGTGCCCGGGGCCAGAGAGTTCACCGTCGGGGAATACGTAACGGTTGATGAAACTTGTCCGGTAGTGCGTTGGCTCATGATCGTTCGGTCGGGTGATCGTGTGGTTGAGCATCCGACCTTCCTCGCGGAGCTTGCCGTAGAGGAAGGAGAAGTACGACGGATAGTTCGCACGCCCGATGTGCTCAGTGAGGCCGATCGAGGAGACGGCATCGAAATCGGACTCGGGCACGTCGCGGTAGTCGCTGAAGCGGATCTGCGCCTGACCGTTGAGACCGGCGTCGGCGATTGCCTGCTGTCCCCACTCGGCCTGCTGCGCGGACAAGGTCACGCCGATCACGTTGACGCCGTAGTTCTTTACCGCGTGCAGGACCATGCCGCCCCAGCCACAGCCGACGTCGAGCAGGCGCATGCCTGGCCGGAGTCCAAGCTTTCGGCACACGAGATCGAACTTCTCCTCCTGTGCGATCTCGAGTGAGGCATCGGCGTCGGGGAACACCGCGCAGGTGTAAGCCATAGATGGTCCAAGCACCCAACGGTAGAAACGGTTGGAGACGTCGTAGTGATGATGGATCGCCTCGGCATCGCGGCCCTTAGAGTGGCGACGACCCCGTAAGCGACGCTCCTGCGGAGGCGGAGTGGGGCGCTTAATGGCGTGCGGCCCGAAGGCCTTGGCGATCTCGAGCTTGTCTTTCCACGTCAGATGCGAGGTGTCGAGCGGGTACATACGACTCAGGGCGGTGTAAGCGTCCCCGATGATCTCGAGGTCTCCGCTTACGTACGCGCGAGCAAGCCCCAACTGTGATGGCGCTCCTGCGAGGAACTCGACGGCACGCGGGCTGCGGATCTCCAAGATGACGTCGTTGTCTTGCGGGCCGGCGGTTGATCCGTCGTAGGCCCGAAAGCTCACCCGACGATCGGGAGTGATGATCTTGGAAAAGGCATCCGCGAGTTTCATCGCCGTTCCACCACTTTCTCGTAAAGACCCAACAGTCGTCCGTTGGGGTCGTATTCCTTCTTCAAGCGCTCGTAGTCGTCGCCGCCATAGATGGACCAGAAGAGATCGCGTACGTAAAACGCGGTCGAGTACAAGGATTTGCGTCCGTCTAGTTCAGCGACCTTCTCCTCGATGCGCCGGTTGACGCGTCCTTCCTCGGGATCCACGCCCTCGGGCAACGGAACCGTCGACCAGAAGCCGACGTTGACGTACAGCCCATTCGGATCGAACTCGTACAGCGGCCAGCGCACATTCGGATCGCGCTGCTTCAGCGGGCACACCCAGATCGGTTCGATGCCGACCTCGTCGTGGAAGAAGTCGAGGAACTCAGGAAGAGCGTCAACGGGAACCTCGATGTCTTGCACAACTTGCTCGCGTGCCGGGCGACGTCGTAGAGCGTCTGATCGGGATGAGACCTTGTACTTGCGGTCGAGAGCGATGAACTTCCAGTAGACGTCACTGCGCAGTTTCGACTTGGGCCACCACCTACGGATGGTGGGCTTTTGGGTGCCGAACGCCCGAGAGCACCAGAACCAGTCGGTGTCCCAGCGCCAGAGGTAGTCGTGGATGGTCAGCACGTCCTGCGTCTTGGACTGGATCGATTGGTAGTAGATGTCCATCCCGGTGTAGTCACTGATGGTCAGGCCCTGGGGCAGTTGGCCGACCATCTCGCCGAGTGTCAGGTACTGCTCGGTAGGAGTGAAGACGGTTCCGTCGAGGAAGTCGACTCGATGACCGTCGTATTCGCCGGCCGCGCTGATGTCCTTAATAGCTGCGGTCATCGACTCTGCTGAATCGAAGTGAAGATGGCGCAGGTGAACAAAAGGCTTGGTCGGAGCTAGTTCGATTTTGAGGCGAAGTGCATATCCGAGGGATCCGTAGGAGTTGGGGAAGCCAAAGAACAGATCGCGGTGTGGATCGTCGTCGTTCGCCGTGATTGTCAGGACCTCGCCATCGCCGGTGAGGACGTCCATCTCGATAACGGATTCGTGCGGAAGTCCCCACCGGAAGCTCGCGCTCTCGATGCCTAAGCCTGTGACCGCCCCGCCGAGAGTGATCGTCTTGAGTTGTGGAACGCACAGCGGCATCAGTCCATAGGGCAAAGTTGCCTGGACCAGATGCTCGTAGGTGGTCATGCCGAGGACTTCGGCTGTCTGCTCGACCGGATCCACGTTCAGCACGCCGTCGAAGGCGGTGACGTCGAGCCGGCCGACGGTGGAATCGGCGCGCGGACGAAAGAGGTTGGAGGTCTTCTTGGCCAGCCTCAGGGGCTGGTTAGGGGGCAGTGTCGCCAGTTGGGCGCGCAGGTCGGCGACGAGTGCGTCATACCGAGTGCGCCAGGCCACGGGGGTTTCCACGCTCACGGCGCACAACCGTAATGCCCCATGAATGGAACCGAACAGGTGATTGGTCACAATTTGACCCACAATGAATGCCGTGGAGCCCGATGCCGTAGTCCCGGCTGACCTGCCTGAACAACAGGCGATGCCGGTAGGGGCCCGAACGTCGTGGGTCCACCGTCGCTGGGTGCCCTGGGTCGCCGGTCTTCTGGCGTTCGCCCTGACCCTCCTTATCGGAGGGCTGCTCGTCGTTGACTCCGTGTGGCGCAGCGTCGAGATGCGGGCCTTGATCGAGCGGGTTGAAGCATCCGAGGCGGTCATGGTCGCTCTGCAAGATTCGGCTGATCTGGCCTTTGAGCTTCACGGGGCGGGCTCGGATCCGGACAAGCTCGACAGCGAACTGCGCAACCTTGCCTCCACGGCTGGACCGGACATCGCTGCTGCGGGTGATCGAGTCGCCGCGCTACCTATCGCTGTCTGGCATACCGATATCGAGCGGGCGCGGGACGCCTACCTTGCGCACAATCGGGCGTGGCAGGAGTACATGGAGCGAGCTTCGCAGTCCGCCGCTGAGTTCGTGGCGCCGCAGCCATTGGTGAACCAAACGTTTTTTGACGCCGAGGCTCCGTTTTATCGGGCGGTCCCGGTGCCGGATCTTTTCGATCTGCGGCAGCGAGTAGCACTCATCTTCGCCGACACCGCAGAGGAGAGCGGTTCGTCCGGCGAGCAAATTCTCTTGACCGTGAGCGCCAACTAACCCACGAGTTCGGCTTTGCGTTCGTCCTCCGGCTGCTCGGCGCTGGCTAGCTTGCTCGGCCACCAGACTTTGCGTCCGATTGTGTATGCCAATGCCGGCACCAAGGTGGTGCGAACAATGAACGCGTCGATCAAGACGCCGAGTGCCACGGCGAAGCCCACCTGTCGTAGCGCGACGAGCGGCAACACACCCAAGACGAGGAATGTCGCTGCCAGCACGATGCCCGCACTGGTGATCACACCTCCGGTCACGGTAAGGCCGCGCAGGATGCCCGGTCTCGTGCCGATGGTCTTCGACTCCTCGCGCACCCGTGTCATCAAGAAGATGTTGTAGTCCACACCCAGAGCAACGAGGAACACGAAGGCGAAGAGCGGGAACGATGCGTCCGCGCCGGGGAAGTCGAAGATGTAGTTGAAGGCGATGGCGCAGGCACCGAGTGTCGCGAAGAAGGACAGGATCACCGTGCCGATGAGCAGGAGCGGTGCGACCAGTGAGCGCAGCAAGATGATCAAGATGATCGAGATAACGAAGAGCACCAGCGGGATAATCACGTTGCGATCACGCAGATTTGCCTGGTCGATGTCGTAGGCAACGGCAGTCGGGCCACCGACGCGTGCGTCGGCTCCAGGAATGCCTGCCAGTTCACCCCGCAGTTCTCCGATCAAGACCTCAGCGGCCTTTGAGTCCGGCGGATCTGACAAGGTCGCCAGCAACAGCACACGTCCGTCAACGACCTTCGGTTCGGCCATCTGATTTCCGGGTGCTCCCGGCGGCAGGTCCGTTTGCCACATGACGCTGTCGATGCCCGGGGTCGACTCCACTGCTTCCAGGACGTCTTGGGCCGAGTCCTGGTTTGCCGTTACCAGCGTCTCGCTGCCGAGCCCGGCTGCGAAGTTCTCGACCAAAATCTCCTGGCCGATGACCGAGTCAACTTCGGAGGCGTTCACGAAAGACTCAGACGTCGCCACACCATCTGCCTTTAGCGTGGTGCTGAATCCGGCGAGGATCAGCAGCGCGAGTGCGGTTGCGATCCACGTGAACTTCGGGCGACGTCCTACGCCGCCGGCGATTCTCGCCCAGAGCCCAGACATCTTGATGTCTTCCTCGCCGTAGCGGGGAGTGCGCGGCCAAAAGGCCCAACTGCCGGAGGGGAAACGTTCACGGGTGAACGGACCTTTGCCCTTGACCCGCAAGATGCCGAAGACGACCCACGCGAGGATCGTGACGAGGGCCAGAACCCCACCGGTCCCCACGAAAGGCAGTAGCGGGATGTCGATCAGGAAGCCGATGGCCAGGCCGATGATCGTCGGAACCAGGAACGCGAGGATCGGCAGCACGATGCTGGGGATGGTCAGGAGCGCGGGAAGGAACGTGAGCATCACAATCACGGCAGCGACGATCCCGATTGCGGAGACAGGTCCGGTCGACTTGTTGGAGTTCAACTCGCTGAGCAGCAGACACATCAGGCCGATAGATGTGGTGGCACCTGACGCGACGATCGGTTCGACCGTACCGCGAAGTGCTCGGCGGATGGCCGCAGTGTGGATGCGGTGGTGGTGCAGCTCCTCGCGATATCTACTGACGAGTAGTAGTGAGTAGTCGGTACCGGCACCGAACACCAGGACCGTCAAGATGCCCTGACTTTGGCCGTTTAGGACGAGGATGTTGTTGTCTGCGAGGACGTAGACGAGTGCGCTGGCAGTCGAGAGCGCGATGCCCGCGGCGATCAACGGGATCAACCACAAGAACGGGCTGCGGTAGACGAAGATCAAGATGATCGCGACGACCAGCGCGGTGGCGATGAGCAGGGTTGTGTCGATTGCGCCGAAGACCTCGATGAGGTCGGCGAGGAAGCCTCCGGGGCCGGTGACGTTGATCTGAAGGTCCGGGTACTCGCCGGCGGCTTCGCGAATCGCATCGACTATCCCGAGGAAGGCAATTTCGCCGTTCTCGAGTTGCGCGGAGCCGAGGTCGCCATTGACAGCGACGTTGATCAGAACAGCATCGCCGTCGGCTGACGGAATCGGGACGAGCGGTACCGGATCTAGATAGGCGGAGACGAGATCGCCGTCGGGGACCTGGAGTGTGGGGATCTGCTGGATTAGGGAGCCGATGGATTGCTGGTCGGTTGCGGTGAACTGGCCACCGTCAGGCTTGGAGATCACGACGAGTAGTGGGATCGCGGTGCTATCGGCGAACTGAGCTTGCTCGTCGGCGACGAGGGTGGACTCGGCCGAGGAGGGCAGGAAAGCGGCGTTGTCGTTCTCTTGGACCTGGGACAACTGTCCGGCCAGCGGGCCGGCCCAGCTGGAGATGAGCAGCCAGCCGATGGCGACGGCGATAGCGAGCCAAACGCCCTTGCGGGCAGATGGGGTTCGGTCAGGGGTGCAGGAATCGACTTCTGGGGCCCGAGTATTCACGGGTGCATATTTCCCGACGCCGCGTCGGTGCGCCACTTGGCACCGCTGTGCTCGCTAGCGTTCCCCCGTGGACGAGGTCAGGTACATCCGAGGGGTGCTCGCGGCCGGTTCTGTCATCTTCGCGGTCTCTTCAGTGGCCCTGTTGGTGTTACCGGGCTGGTTCGCCGAGGCGCTGGGCATGCGCCCGTCGGTCGAGGCCGAGTGGGCACTGCGCATGGTGGGCGCCTGCCTTGTGGCGCTGGCCGGTCAAATGTGGCTCGTGCGTCGCGCCGACCGGCCAGGCATCCGGGGTGCGGCGGCGGTCATGATCGTCGGCGGCGGCTTGATGACACTGCTCACGGTTTTCCTACCCGCCGATGAGGGGTGGACTCTGGTTCGCTGGCTTTACCTGCTGTTCGGCTCGAGCTTCATGATCGCCTACGCCGGCCTGCTCTACCTGGGCCTACGCGACACCCCCCGTCCGCGCCAACGCAGCTAACCCCCGCTTCCCATACTCCGGGGATCGACCGTCGTCTCCCCAGAAACTTGCTTGTACGTGCACTTCTTCCCAGCATTCGAGAGCGCGTCGTTGCTGTTCCGGGGATCGCCGTAGGCTGTGTGTCTGTGTCCTTGATCGTTCAAAAGTACGGCGGATCCTCTGTTGCCGACGCCACCAGCGTGAAGCGAGTGGCGCGACGAATCGTGGACACCAAGAAGGCTGGCAATGACGTTGTGGTCGTTGTCTCGGCCATGGGAGACACCACAGACGAACTCCTCGACCTCTCCAACGAGGTCTCTCCACTACCCCCGGGTCGCGAACTCGACATGCTTCTGACCGCAGGTGAGCGCATCTCGATGGCCGTTCTTGCAATGGCGATCCACGACCTTGGCGCCGAGGCCCGCAGCTACACCGGATCCCAGGCCGGACTGATCACTGACTCGGCGCATGGCGCCGCTCGGATCATCGACGTCACCCCCGGTCGCATCAGCGAAGCAATAAACCAAGGGGCGATCCCGATCGTTGCCGGCTTCCAGGGTGTTGCTCAGGATTCGAAAGACATCACCACGCTGGGGCGCGGTGGCTCGGACACCACGGCTGTTGCGCTGGCGGCTGCTTTGAATGCCGACGCTTGCGAGATCTACACCGATGTTGACGGCGTCTTCAGCACCGACCCACGCGTTGTACCCGCAGCGCGCCAGATTCCCTTCATCACCTACGAGGAGATGCTGGAACTCGCTGCAGTCGGTGCGAAGGTCCTGCACTTGCGTTGCGTGGAGTACGCGCGGCGATTCGATCTGCCTATTCACGTTCGTTCGTCGTTCTCCTCGAAAGAGGGAACGTGGGTGATGTCGCCTGAGGCGATCGCCCGAGCCATCGAAGAAGGAAGAGCCATGGAACAACCGATCATCTCCGGCGTCGCGGCAGACGTGAACGACGCCAAAGTCACCGTGGTCGGTGTGCCCGACAAGCCGGGTCAGGCTTCGGCGATATTCCGTGCGCTGGCTGACGCGAGCATTAACGTCGACATGATCGTTCAGAACGTCTCTGCTGCATCTACTGGACGCACGGACGTCACGTTCACTTGTCCGCAGGGTTCAGTGCAGCAGGCGATGGCAGCGATCAACGCACGACGCGATGCCATCGAGTTCGAATCGCTTACTGTCGATGAGCAGATTGCCAAGGTCTCGCTCGTGGGTGCAGGTATGCGCTCGCACCCGGGTGTCTCTGCTGACTTCTTTAATGCACTAGCAGAGGCGGGAATTAACGTCGAGATGATCTCGACTTCAGAGATCCGCATTTCGGTCGTGACAAGGGTCGACGACGCCAAGACGGCCGTACAGGCACTGCACACTGCCTTTGGGTTGGACGCTGATGGTGAGGCCGTCGTCTACGCGGGCACCGGCCGATGAGCGTCAATATCGCCGTAGTCGGAGCGACCGGCCAAGTCGGTGGTGTCATGCGTCAACTTCTCGTCGACCGAAACGTCCCTGTGGGTCGGATGCGCTACATCGCGAGCGCGCGCTCGGCGGGTTCGACGCTCCCGTGGGGAGATGGCGGAATCGAAGTCGAGGACATCGCCACTGCTGATCTCTCTGGTATCGACATCGCACTGTTCTCCGCCGGCGGATCCACGTCCAAACAGTGGGCGCCGAAGTTCGCCGAGGCCGGTGCGATAGTGGTCGACAACTCCTCCGCTTGGCGGATGGATCCCGACGTTCCGCTGGTGGTCAGTGAAGTCAATCCGCAGGCCATCGACCAGATGCGTAAGGGGATCATCGCGAACCCGAACTGCACGACGATGGCGGCCATGCCTGTCCTGCGGCCCCTGCACGACGATGCAGGACTTCGCCGCATGATCGCCACGAGCTATCAGGCTGTTTCCGGTAGTGGACTTGCTGGTGTCGAGGAACTCGCCTCCCAAGTACATGCGATCGAAGATCAGGGAATCGAGCAACTCACGTACTCGGGCGATGCAGTCAACTTCCCGGCACCGAATAAGTACGTCCATCCAATTGCGTTCAACGTGGTGGCTCAGGCGGGTAACTTCGTGGACGATGGTTCAGGGGAAACCGACGAAGAACAGAAGTTGCGCAACGAGACGCGCAAAATTCTGTCGATTCCGGACCTTGCTGTGAGCGGCACGTGCGTTCGCGTTCCGGTCTTCACCGGTCACTCGCTTGCAATTAACGTCGAGTTCGCTGCTCCATTGAGCGTTGAACGAGCAACGGATCTGCTGAACAATGCCCCCGGCGTGATCGTCACCGACGTGCCTTCACCCTTGATGGCAGCCGGTCAGGATCCGTCGTTTGTGGGGCGTATTCGCCAGGACCCGACGGTGTCTGATGGTCGCGGACTCGCGTTGTTCGTCAGCGGTGACAACCTGCGCAAGGGTGCGGCATTGAACGCGGTGCAGATCGCAGAACTGCTGCTCCCGCGATTCGCGTAGCGGCGCCTAGTAGCCGAGTACCTCGTAGTCGCGTTCGTAGATCGAGCGAACCTTCGCGCGCAACTCTGCTGAGTAGTACTGGTCGACCTTGGCTGAGGCTCCGGTGGAGTTTTTGCAGAAAAAGGTCTCGCGAAGATTAGCAATACCGGTCAACTCCGATACCCGATCCCATGACGCATCAAGTTGCTCCAAGTGGATGACGTCGTCGTAGTTCACCAATCCCAGACCAAGGTGATCGGCTTGACGGCGCCAGTGCGGATCTTGCTCGCGCGATGACTGAGCAGCGATCACATCGAGGAACTGCGCAAAGGTGATATCCGACGCAGGAATTCCTAATTCCGCCACGATCGGTTCGCTCTGCTTCAAGCCCTGACCGATTTTTTCCAGATAGCCCGACAAAACGCGCGACGCAGGATCGCGAACGACCGACAAGCGAGTGAAGTCAGAAGAGGTGAACACCGCCTCCAGCATGTCCGCCGGCAACTGGAACGGCTTGACGAACGGTGTCGCATTCATGCGGTTGTGGGGAGCCACCTGAACTCGCTCCACTAATCCAGGGCCTTTGCGTGAAGCCTCGAGGCCACCAAGTGTCGCCTTCATGGTTCCGCAGCCTGCTTTAGGAACCTCGACGTAGACGTACTTGTTTACCAGGGAGATATGGGTGTGCATATTGACCGAGCGCCAGCCCATGGACTTCACATACTCGCGGGTTACCGGTCCGAGGTCAGAGCGCGATGGACGAAGGTCGGGAACGCTCACCGGACCTCCTTGAGAAAAGGGATGGGGCAGGTGCTCAAGGCTCCTGCCCCATCAGCGTCGGGGTGGCGGGATTTGAACCCACGACCTCTTCGTCCCGAACGAAGCGCGCTACCAAGCTGCGCCACACCCCGAGTGCCCCGTGCAGGGCCGTGTGAGTCTAGCCGACCCTAGGTGGTGGGTTCGACGGCGCTTATCCGGTGTTCGATGTCAAGGTGAGCAGCGTCGCCTCGGGCGGACAGGCGAATCGGAAAGGGGCGTAGGGCGAGGTCCCCAGTCCGGCGCTGACGTGCAAAGCACTGCCGCCGTGTTTGCTGAGTCCGCGCGCACGCTTGGTATCGAGATCGCAATTGGTGACCAGTGCGCCGTAGCCCGGGACGCGCAACTGACCGCCGTGTGTATGGCCAGCCATGATCAAGTGCGCACCGTCCGCAGCCATCGGGTTCAGAACGCGCAAGTAGGGAGCGTGCGCGACGGCGAGGGCGAGATCTGCGCCCGGGTCGAAGGCACCTGCGACGTCGTCGTACTTATCCCTACCGATGTGGGGATCGTCCACACCGCGGATATCGATCTCGCGGCCGTCGGCCTTGAGCCGGGACTTGGTGTTCGTGAGGTCCGACCAACCACCGGCGGTAAGCCCAGCAACCAGGTCCTGCCACGGCAGCATCGGGCGGTTGGGCTGCAGCCCGGACGGACCTTGCAGGTAGCGAGCAGGGTTGATCGGTTTGGGCGCGTAGTAGTCGTTACTTCCCAGCACGAACGCGCCCGGAATGTCGAATAGCGGCTCGAGGGTGTCGATCACTTCGGGGATCGCATCTTCATGAGACAGGAAATCGCCAGTGGCGATCACCGCATCGGGATTGAGTTCACGCAGACTTGACACCCAAGCCTTCTTCTTCGGCTGCCCGGGCACCAGATGAAGATCGGATAGGTGCAGCACCCGCAAGTCCGGTTGCTGCGTGGGCAGCACTCGAACGGTGGCACGGCGCAGGGTGAAGCGCTGGGACTCCCAGCGTGCGTAGGCAAGCGCTCCGACGCCGAGCCCAATAGCCGACGTCAGCAGCCGCCCGGTCGTGTTCACCTGACCATGATGACACGGCCAGATGGCTGCGCCGGTGGCAAGATGCGCCCATGGCCGAGTTGAAGGATCAATTGCAATCTGACCTAACCGAATCAATGAAGGCGCGCGATGAGGTTCGCTCCGGAACCATCCGCATGGTGCTTTCGGCGATCACCACCGAGGAAGTCTCCGGAAAAGAAGCGCGCGAATTAACCGACGACGACGTCATCACGGTGCTCGGCCGCGAAGCCAAGAAGCGGCGCGAGGCCGCTGATGCCTACGACGACGCAGGTCGCGTCGACTTGGCCGACAAGGAGCGTGCAGAGCTCACAGTCATCGAGGGCTACCTGCCCGAGCAAATGTCCGACGACGATCTGGCCGCGATCATTGAAGCCGCGGTTGCGGAGGTAGCGGCGTCAGGAGCCGAGGGCGGCAAGGCGATGGGTGCGGTCATGAAGATCGTGCAGCCCCAAGTCAAGGGCCGTGCCGATGGCGGTGTTGTCGCAGCGAAGGTGAAGTCCGCGCTGGGAATGTAGGGCAGTGACTACGCGGCCGGGTCTGGCTGCGCTGGAACTGGCTCGACTGGTGCGGGTTCTAGTGGATCGGGCTGCTCAGGCGCTGCTCCGTTTATGGTCAGCGTGACAACGGTTCCCACCGGTAAAACGCTGCCGGCTGGAATGGATTGGGCGATGACCGTGTCCGGTGGTGCAGCGGGATCGAATGCGATGACGACGTCGACCGCGTAGCCCTCGCGATCCATGATCGTTACCGCGTCCTGGAGTGGTGCCCCACGGCTCTCGGGCACGGTGTTGAAGCCGGTCGAGACGACGATGTCGACGGCCGTTTCGGGAACGGCGGGTCCTCCGGGCTCGGGCGTTTGTGTGATGACGGTGCCGGCGGGCTCGGAAGAGTTGACTTCGCTTATCTCTCCGAGTTCGAGGGTCACCTTGGCGAGCGCGGCGAGAATTTCCTCTGGCGTCCCCAAGCCCGTTAGGTCGGGAACTTCGTTCACGTCGAAGACCGAGGTTGGCAAATCGGTGCTTAAGACGAAACTCTCGACGGGCTTGTCTGCCAAGGCTGCTTCCATGCTGGCTTTCCAGATCGGTCCAGCGAGGGTTCCACCGAACACCTGCCTGTAGTAGGTGCCGTTGATGGTGATGTCCTTGAGCGGGTACGCAAAGCCCCCTCGAGGGTCACCGACCCAGACAGCGGTGGCGACCTGGGGTGTGAATCCGGCGAACCACACCGCCGCGGACTCATTGGTGGTTCCGGTCTTGCCCGCAGCCGGTTGCGGTGCAAGCGACATCCTTGAGCCAGTGCGTCCCGAAATTGGTCCATCAACGACGCCGGTCAGCAACTCAGTGACGGAGTCGGCCACCGCTCGATCAATTACCTGCGTACATTCCTCATCCGGCACTTGGAGCCGTCGTTGATTACGGTCGCGAACCTCGAGGATGCTGCGCGGCTTGCAGTATTGACCGTGCGCTGCGAAGGTCGCGTACGCATTGGCCATGGCAAGGGGAGTTACTTCGGCAACGCCGAGGGTGAGTGTCGGCACCCTCGGCAACTCGTCGCCACTGCCGGTGTACACGCCCATCGCCTCGGCGATCTCTGCTGGGCGACAGATTCCGGTGCGTTCCTCAATGGCCATGAAGTAGGTATTTGTGGAAAAGGCCGTTGCCTGGGCCATCGTGATTACTCCGCCACTAGTTGAGTTGCGGACGGTCACTGGCGGAAACTGTGCCCCTGTTTCACAGTTAACGAACCCCTCGAAGGTTGCAGGGCTTGGCGAGTTGATGGGTTCGTATGGCGATATGCCGGCTTCGAGAGCAGCGGCGAGTGTGAAGACCTTGAATGTTGATCCGGCTTGCATGCCGATCGTGCCGCCCATTGAGCGGTCGGTGTTGTAGTTGTAGGTGGTCTTACCGACCCCGGAAGTACCCCAAGTGCGATTTTGAGTCATCGCGATGATGTTGCCGGTTCCGGGCTCGACCATGGATACAGCGGCGGCCTTCCGGCTTTCGTCGTTCGGTGGAATGAATGAGTTGACCGTATCCGTCGCGGCGCGCTGGACGTTGGGGTCAAGCGTTGTACGGATCGTGTACCCGCCTCGACGCAGGAACGCTTCGCGTTCTTCAGGTGTTTCACCGAAAGCATCGCTCGTGCGGATGGTCTGCAGAACGTAGTCGCAGAAGAACGGGGCGTACGACGACGTGCATCCGTTGGATGTGCGCGTCGGGTTCAGGACCTTCTCCATGGGAATTGCTGCTGCACGATCGGCTTGCTTGTCGGAGATGTACCCCAGCTCTGCCATTCGTCGGAGAATTACGTTTCGGCGCTGAGTCGCATTCTCGGGATTGCGCAGCGGGTCGTAGGCGGTTGGGCCCTTGACGATCCCGGCGAGGGTGGCAGCTTCGGTGAGATTAAGTTCAGCGGCCGGCTTGGAGAAGTAGCGACGCGATGCGGCCTCGACGCCGTAGGCGCCTGATCCGAAGTACGCGATGTTGAGGTAGCGAGCAAGGATCTCACCTTTGCTGAAGCGCTTCTCGAGAGCTAAAGCCAGTCGCGCCTCTCGAATCTTGCGGGTGAAACTGTCACCACGCGCAGCCTCGAGCTCTTCGGCGGATGCTGCTTGATTGACCAGGACGTTCTTGATGTATTGCATCGTCAAGGTCGACGAGCCTTGTTCGATGCCGCCTGCAGTGGTGTTGCGGGCGAGGGCGCGAACAACTCCGCGTGCATCGACTCCGTTGTGGTCCAAGAAACGCGCATCCTCAATCGCGATGATCGCTTGCCGCATCACCGGCGCGATGCTCTCGAGGGGGACCTCCACGCGATTTTGGTAGTACAAGGTGGCGAGTAGCGAGCCATCCGAAGCCAAGATCACGGAGCGTTCGGGCAGAGGTGGGGTGCTTAAAGACACCGGCAGAGACTCAAACTCGGTGACGACGTCTCTGGTCAGGACCCCAGCGGCCCCAGCGAAGGGAAGCAGCATCAGACCCACGAGTCCACCGGCGATGATTGAGCCGATGCCGAAGGCCAAAAGTCGGCCTACGACCCCGACCGGAGATACCCGGCGCGGCTCGTCGTGCGATGTCATGCTCATGGGACGTCCAGGGTAAGCGCCCAGGTTCCGGACTCGGTGTTGGCATTGCCGTGAACAACCCGGTCAGATTCCCGAACCAGTGAAACGATTTGGGCGGTCGTAGAACGCGCCAGAGGTAGTGCAAGAAGTGCTCTTCAGTGTCGCAGTTGTGTCTCAGGAAGGTGCCTGACCTGTAGCGGAAGCCCGCTTAGCCGCGCTCTCCCCTCTAAGGATCGGCTCGGACTCAAAAAATAGTAATCAACAACTATTTAGAAATAGTCATTTAGAACCTAGCATGGAGGAAACGTGGGGCGTACGTTCTGCCACCACCACAGGACATTCCCAGCACCACTCGTAGGAGGAACGACGTGTCGTTGGACACCGACTGGGCCGCGCGGGCGGCGTGTCGCAGCACCGATCCGGATGCACTTTTCGTCCAAGGGGCGGCGCAGAACCGCGCTAAAGCCATATGCATGGGGTGTGATGTCCGAACCGAGTGTCTCTCTGACGCCCTCGACAACCGAGTCGAGTTTGGTGTCTGGGGCGGGATGACCGAACGGGAGCGTCGGGCGCTCCTGCGTCGTCGTCCGCACGTGACGTCTTGGCGGAACCTGCTGGAGACGGCGCAGACCGAGTTTGAGCGAGGCGACATCTTCGCTCCAACCCGCGCGTCCTAAAGCGGCAGCGAAGGTTTCTGAGCCTGGCTTAGACGGACCGCCCGAGAGCGAGCAGTTCTCCGACTTGCTCGAGCCCTTCGAGGTCGTGGACGTCCTCTGCGAGGGCTGGAACTTGAGCCAATGCAACCCCGGGGTGGGCGCCGGTGAATCTCTCCGTCACGTGATGCTGACGCTCGCGAACCCGCAGTCGGTCCGCGTGCAAGGTGAGTAACCGAGACGTCAAGACGTCTTTGCCCTCCTCGTGAGCGAGTCGCTCGGCGGCAGCAAGGGCGGTCTCCGCCGTTATGACATCGCGATCGACTGCTTGAACTCGGTTGACGATCAAACCGCCGAGCGGCATGTCTTCTGAACGAAGCCGATCCACGAAGTACGAGGCCTCGCGCATGGCGTCCGGCTCGGGAGCCGCGATCACCAAGAAGCGCGTGTTGTCTTGCTGGAGCAGCTGGAATGTCTTATCTGCTCGTTCGCGGAAGCCACCGAACGTGGTGTCGATCGCCGCGACGAACGTTCCGACGTCGGCCAGCACTTGGGCTCCAAGGATCTTGCCGAGAACGCCTGTGAAGATGCCAAATCCCGCTGCCGCCAGTCGCCCCAGACCGCGCCCGGCGCCGCGTGCAGGAGCGGTGAGGATGCGGATGAAGCGACCGTCCAAGAACGATCCGAGTCGGGCCGGTGCGTCGAGAAAATCAAGCGCGCTTCGAGACGGTGGGGTGTCGACGATGATCAAGTCCCAGGGAGCGTCGTCTTGGGCATGCAATTGGCCCAACTTCTCCATGGCCATGTATTCCTGTGTTCCAGCGAATGACGACGACAAGGCTTGATAGAACGGGTTATCAAGAATCTGAGCAGCGCGTTCGGGATCAGCGTGGGCTTCGACGACTTCATCGAAGGTCCGCTTCATGTCGAGCATCATCGCGTGAAGCGAACCGTCGCCATTGACGACGTCTACTTGACGCGGGGTGTTGTCTAGTTCGGACAGGCCCATGGCCTGCGCGAGTCGACGCGCTGGATCGATGGTCAGAACGCATACATTGCGTCCGCGCTGAGCAGCCCGTAGTGCGATAGCCGCAGCGGTGGTTGTTTTTCCGACACCGCCCGCTCCCGTGCAGACCATGATCGACACGGATGGATCATCAATGAGCGCGTCGATATGTAGCGAAATGGGCTCCATTAGCGCGCCCCTTGTTCTGTGAGGTCGCCTGCGAGTTCGTAAAGGCTGCTCAAGTCGATGCCGTCACTGAGGTACGGCAATTGGAGTACTGGAAGATCGAGTTGGTCCAATCTTTCGACCTCTCGACGTTCGAGTTGGACCCGCTGCGCATGGTCGCGGCCTTCGCGGGTGAGGATCTGAGCGATCGTGCTTACATCGGATGTCAGTCCGCCACGCACGATGTCTTCTTCGATGTCCGCAATCGGCAGGGTCCCGGCGAGCGCCATCTCGATCTCTGCGTCGGTGAGCTTTGGAGGCCTGGTCATGTTCACGAAGACCCCGCCAACTGGTAGTTCGGCTTCTCTTAGTTCGTGAACTCCATCGAGGGTCTCTTGGATCGGCATCTCCTCGAGCAGAGTCACGAGGTGAACGGCGGTCTGGGGAGAAGCGATGACGCTCATCACGAGATCTGCGTGGTTGCGAATCGGGCCTACCTTCGCCAGGCCGGAAACCTCGCTGTTGACGTTTAAGAAGCGCGTGATGCGTCCGGTGGGTGGAGCGTCGAGAACAACGGCGTCGTAGGCGTTGGCCTCTTGTTTCTCTGCTCGTCGCACCACCTCGCACGCCTTACCGGTCAGCAGGACATCGCGTAGGCCAGGCGCGATAGTCGTCGCGAAGTCGACAGCACCCATCCTGCGGAGGGCAGATCCGGCCCGACGCAGGTTGTAGAAGATCTCGAGATAGTCCAGCAGGGCGTCCTCTGGATCGACCGCAAGAGCCCAAACTTCGCCCCCGCCGGGCGCCACAGCGACCTTGCGCTCCTCGTATGGCAAGGGGGGAACGTCGAAAAGTTGAGAGATGCCTTGCCGGCCCTCAACCTCCATCAGGAGTGTGCGCCGCCCGTCTCGAGCTAGGGCCATGGCGAGTGCGGCGGCGATCGTCGTCTTGCCGGTACCCCCCTTACCGGAAACAACGTGGAGTGAGACTCCTGGCCAGAGGGCTTGTGTCACTCCTCCACCCTATGCCTGCATCGCGAGGCCTCGCTTGGCTCAGGCACTACCCTGAGGCGCATGACTACATGGGAGTATGCAACCGTTCCGTTGCTCATTCACGCGACCAAGCAGATCCTGGACACTTGGGGACAGGACGGCTGGGAACTCGTTCAAGTAGTGCCGGGTCCCAACGCGGAAAACATGGTTGCCTACCTCAAGCGACCAATCGAGGGGTGAGTCACCGATGACAGCAAGTGCGCGCTTGAACGATTTGGGCATTGAGCTGCCGGCAGTTGCCGCGCCGCTTGCGTCCTACGTCCCTGCCCTTCGCAGTGGAAACTATGTCTATACCGCTGGCCAACTCCCGCTGGTTGAAGGCGAGCTCCTCGCCACAGGCAAGGTGGGTGCGGATGTCGATGAGGCGACGGCGCACGAATGTGCTCGCGCGTGCATTCTCAACGGACTTGCGGCTGTTGCATCTGTCGCCGGTGGAATCGACAACATCTCCCGCATCGTCAAGGTCGTCGGGTTTGTCGCGAGTGAGCCATCGTTCTCTGGTCAGCCCGCCGTCATTAATGGTGCGAGCGACCTCCTCGGTGAGATCTTTGGTGATGCCGGCATACACGCTCGGTCGGCAGTCGGAGTAGCGGTACTTCCTAAAGACGCTCCTGTCGAGATCGAGATGATCGTTGAGGTCGTCGACTGACGGTGAATCGTCACGACCGCTGGGTTTCGGTTGCGACTGGCGATGGTCGCTGGGAGCCTCCGGCGGCGAAGGCGGCAGCGACCATGGTCTTGCTGCGTGAAGACTTGGTACTTCTTCTTAAGCGCAGCGTGACGATGCCTTTTGCTCCGGGAATGCATGTTTTTCCCGGAGGTGGTGTCTCCCGCGAGGATCTCGCGGCAGCCGACCCGCTGCTGGCATGCGCCATCCGCGAAACGGCCGAAGAAGTAGACATCGAGGTCACCGATTGCCGACTGTTCGACCGGTGGGTAACGCCCGAGGTGGAGGATCGTCGCTACGACGTCTCGTTTTATCTCGCACGCACCAGTGACGAAGGCCGCTTGACCACATCCGAAGCCACCGAGCTTCGATGGTTGAAGCCGTCTCAAGCGTTGCAGCTACACGCTCAAGGCCATCTTCCAATGCTGAGGCCGACCGCTGTAGTCCTTCAATGTCTTGCCGACGGGATCATGGGTGAAGTGCACGCACCGGTAACGGCTCCCGTTCCGAAACTTCCACGTATGAGGCCTGACGGTATGTGGGACATACTTCACGCGGAGACATTCGAGGTTCTGCAGTCGGAGGTATCAGGTCCGGCGCAGGCCGAGACAGACGGCTCCGAGATGTCCGATGATCGGTGACAGGAAAGGTCTGACGGGGTGAGTGGTCGGCTTCTGATCGGCGAGGACCGTCAGTGGAGTGGCGGGGTTGCATCGAAATTTGCGGAGTGTGTTCTTGCTCCCAATCCGTCGGCATGGACACTCGACGGCACCAACACGTGGATTATCGGAGAAGCCGGCGGATCTTGCGTCATCATCGATCCAGGTCCTTTGGGGTCGGGTCATCGGACGGCAATTGAGGAGACCCTCGAGCGCCGAAGCAATCATCCAACCGGCATTCTTTTGACCCACGGACACCTCGATCACTCCGAGGGCGCTCGTGAACTCGCTCAACGGTTCGGAATTTCACTGCATGCATGGGATACAAGCGTGCCCGGTGATGCGTCGATCGAGATTTCGCGCTTCGCGAAGGCTGAGCGATTCGACGTGAACGGTGCTGACATTCGCGTTGTGCCCACGCCAGGTCACTCATCGGACAGCGTTTGCTTCGTGGTCGAGTCCACGATCATCACCGGCGACACTGTCCTAGGGCGTGGTTCAACTCTCGTTGCACACCCGGACGGTCGGCTCGATGACTACCTGTCGAGTCTGCAAATGCTGGCCCGTGAGTGTGATGACCAGGGCATCACAACACTCCTACCCGGGCATGGACCGCTCATCGAAGAGCCGCGATCGGTTGTGGAGGCGTACCTTCGCCATCGCTTTGAGCGTCTTGAGGAAATCGCATCGATCATGAAATCTGGTGCCACGACAGATGCCGAGATCGTGGATCGCGTCTATGTGGATATTCCGCCAGAGGTTCGTCCTGCGGCTCTTGCCACCGTCCGAGCTCAGATCGAGTACTTGCAGCGTTCTTAGCGAGCGCGCTTGCCAAGACGTTCAACGTCAGTGATGAGAACCTGACGTGATTCAAGTTTGATCCATCCGCGCTGACCGAATTCGGCCAGGGCCTTGTTGACGGTTTCGCGAGATGCGCCGACAAGTTGAGCCAGTTCCTCTTGAGTCAGGTCGTGTGTGACCAGGAGGCCGTCTGGAGTTAGGGTTCCGAACTTCTCGCCGAGTTCCATGAGCGCCTTGGCGACACGACCGGGAACGTCGGAGAAGACGAGATCAGCCATCGCGTCGTTGGTACGCCGCAACCGGCGCGCGAGCGCTTGAAGCAAGGCGGCAGCCACGGCCGGACGGCCCTCAAGGAGTGGCATCAGTTGTTCGTTGCCTAGCGCCAGGACCGTCGCCTCAGTTAGAGCGGTAGCGGTCGAGGTACGCAGACCTGGGTCGAAGAGACTCAATTCACCAAACATCTCTCCTGGACCCAAGATTGCCATCAACGACTCACGACCATCGGGGGAACCGTGACCGAGCTTCACCTTGCCGTCGAGAATCAAGTAGAGGTGATCACCGGGTTCGCCCTCGTGAAACAGTTCCTGCCCCTTGGCAACGCGGACCTCACTAAGCGACGCACGAAGAGCGTCTGCTCCTTGTGGATCCAGCGCCGAGAACAACGGAGTGTTGGCCAAGACGTCGTCCACGAGGAAGCCCTTCTGTGTGGGGAAGTCACGCGGCCTCCCGATTGAGTTGGCGTCATTGTGTCGTAGACGTGCTGGGTGAGGCGGTACAGGGTCCTCTCCACCTGCCCTCCCGTGTTGATGCGACGCAGAAACCGGGTCGGCATAGTCCGCGCTTACCCTGGAGTCATGGTGCGCACTTCTCCTCCGCTTGACGGCGATCAAATGAAGGAACTTCGCCGCCAAGCGCGCGCTATTTACCGAGGCCTTTCGAAGCGATATCCCGATGCGCACTGCGAACTGGATTTCACTACGCCGCTGGAACTCCTCGTAGCAACCGTGCTGAGTGCGCAATGCACAGATCAACGGGTTAACAAGGTCACCCCGGCACTCTTTGCCACCTACCCGAACGCTGCCGCACTTGCCGCTGCCAAGCGAGAGGATCTCGAACAGGCCATCGCACCCACGGGCTTCTTCCGGCAAAAAGCGCAGACGATCCAGCAGATCGCACAGCGCCTTTGCGACGACTTTGGTGGTGACGTCCCCGGGAACCTGGACGATCTCGTCTCTCTGCCGGGTGTTGGCCGAAAGACTGCGAATGTTGTCCTCGGCAACGCTTTCGATATCCCGGGCATCACGGTAGACACTCACTTCGGTCGATTGGCCCGCCGATTTGGGTGGACCGAACAGAAGAACACGGACAAGATCGAAGCCGACGCTGCTGCGCTCTTTCCCGAAAAGGACTACACGATGTTGTCGCACTACGTCGTGTGGCATGGCCGACGTATCTGCCATGCACGCAAGCCAGCGTGTGGGGCTTGTCCAGTCGCGTCGTTGTGCCCGAGTTTCGGCGAGGGCCCCACCGATCCCGAGCAAGCCGAGATTTTGGTTCGGACACAGGGCCGCGCATGAACCGTCTCGCCCTATTGGTTGTCGGTGCTGTTTTCCTGACTGGATGCAGTGACGGTGCCCCCGCGGCCACCCAAGCTGAAGCTGCGACCGAGGTTGCTCCGGCTCCAATTGAAACCACTGACAAGGATCCCGATCTACTGCCGTTGATCGAAGAAGCGGGGCTTGATCCGTGCCCGATCGGTGAACCGAATCCCGACGCCGCGATCCCAGGCCTTCCGTCGGTCACCTTCCGGTGCCTGGGTCATGGTCCGGACGTCGACCTGTCTGCGGTGCGTGGCTTGCCCACGGTGGTGAATGTGTGGGCGTCCTGGTGTCCGCCATGTATTGCGGAAATGCCAATCCTCACTGCTGCAGCCGCCGATCTCAGAGGTGAAGTCCAGTTCCTCGGCGTAGATATCCAAGACCAGGACAGCTCCGCACTGGCCATGATGCGGGACTTCGGTGCGGACTTCCCCTCGGTTGTCGACGAAGCCGGCGATATCCGTGGGCTCATGGCCATCTCTGGCCCGCCTGTCACCTTCTTCGTGAACGACAAAGGCGTGATCGTCGGCCGTCACAATGGCGCGCTACCGAGTACCGAGTACTTCAATGCGTTGCTCGAGCAGTATCTCGGCGTCCTTCGATGACGTGGCGAACGCTGGGCTACCGAGACGATGAGGCCACTGCCCGGATCCCGACGTGGTTGACGCCGCTTGCTAGCGCCCTGCCGACCGTCAACTCCGGTGATGTCACCCGCTTTGTGCCTGTTGAGGGAAGCGGTCGTCACGCTGCCGTGCTCGTGCTTTTTGGTGACGGCCCCGATGTGCTCCTAATCGAGCGAGCCCGAGGATCGGACGCGCACTCTGGACAGCCGGCTTTTCCTGGCGGTGTTGCCGAGGCGATCGACGCAGATGCGACCTCGACGGCCTTGCGCGAGGCGCAGGAGGAGACGGGTGTCGATGTCGGTGGGATCACCATCTTCGGTGGGCTCCCCGACTTATGGGTGCCGGTGAGCGACTTTGTGGTCTCACCGGTCTTGGGTTGGTGGCACGAACCCTCAGAGGTTGCTGTCCAAGACACATCTGAGGTCTCGCGGGTGGAGCGAGTCGCCGTAAATGATCTCGTGAATCCTGCCAATCGCTGTACAGCTCTGCATCCGTCCGGCTATCGCGGTCCCGGCTTCTTGGTAAACGACATGCTCGTGTGGGGTTTCACCGCGGGTGTGCTTGCCGGGATCCTTGACTACGCCGGCTGGTCACGCGAATGGGACTCCTCACGCACGGTGCGGATCGAGAGATGACATGAACCCCGTCGATTGGCTGATGGTCGGAGCTCTCGTTGTCTTCGCGCTCGTGGGGTGGAGGCAGGGATTCGTCGCAGGCGCGCTGTCCTTCCTTGGATTCCTCGGTGGCGGATTGCTCGCGGTCCTTTGGCTTCCTGACCTCGTCGAGCGGCTCGTGGAGTCCAGTCCGTTGCGGATTGTTCTCGTTGCGATTGGAGTCCTCGTCAGTGCGGTCGTTGGGCAGGCGCTCTTGTCAATCCTGGGTAGACGCCTACGGGCCTCGATGACCTGGCGACCGGTGCGATTCGTCGACAACCTTGGTGGCGCTGCTCTGAATGTTCTCGCTCTAGCACTGGTGGCCTGGGTTGTTGCGAGCGTGGTTGCGTTTTTGCCTCGCAGTGATGTGACCAGACAGGTTAATCAGTCGATCGTCTTGACCACCACGGACCGACTGCTGCCCGAAGCTGCGCGTTCTGCGTTCGACGGGTTACGCGATCTTGTCGGTGAGACTGCCGTGCCGCGCGTCTTCGCGGGGCTAGCGCCGATCCCGGGAACGGAAGTCGATGCGCCTATTCCGGAGCCGGCGCAGGCTGCAGTCGACGTCATCCGCGACTCCAATGTTCGATTGCGAGGAAGCGCGGACGCCTGCGAAACAATCGTCACCGGATCGGGCTTCGCAATCGAGCCCGAGTTGATTGTGACCAACGCGCATGTTGTCGCTGGAGTCGAGGATCTCGTCGTTCGCGTTCGTCCTCGGCAAACCGCACAACGCGCCCGCGTCGTTTACTTCGATCCCAACACGGATATCGCATTGGTTCGCACGCAGGGCTTGAATGCCCGGCCCGTTCGGCTCGCGCAAACGAGCTTGGAGTCGGGCCAGTCGGCGGTTGTTACCGGATTTCCACGGGGAGAGAGATTTGAAGCCCAGTCGGTCCGGGTGCGAACTCGAGTCGATGCGCGGGGAGAGTCCATCTACGGAGATCCCGGTGTCGAGCGCGATGTGTATGTCCTTCGGGGCAGCGTGGAACAGGGGAACTCTGGAGGACCCTTAACCGATGAGTTTGGAGAAGTTTTCGGAATGGTTTTCGCTGCCGGTGTGGATGAGCAGGATGCGGCCTACGCGCTTACAACTGCAGAGATCCGCGAAGCACTGCGCGCTGCCGGACCAGCCGATTCCCGCGTACCGAACGGCTCATGTGAGTTGCGCTAGGGAGACTCGAACGCGGTCAATATCGATGACAGCGGGTATCGATTCGGCTTGAACGGCGCGTTGGAGTAGGTCTGCTGCTCTGGTGGCGACTCGTGCCGCGCCCACGGGGTTGCCACGCGCTTCGTGGGTGAGCGCAGCACCCCATTGAGCGAGTGCCTGCCAGGCCTCGCGCTCATTGTCCGGAGCGCACTTCCAACGCTGTTCGAAAACTTCGTGAGCGTGGAAGGGAAGCCCTTGTGCCAGGAAGCCGATGGCCTCCGTCCACGCTTGCTCGGCATCAACAAAGTCCCGGTCGGAAACGGTGGGAAAGGCCCGGGAGTCCCCCACGGGCAGAGGGCGGCCGAGGCGATCACGGGGTCGCTCGCTTGAGGCTGACACGTCCCGATGGCGTGGTCGGTTGGGTCCTACTCGCCGATGGCCGGTTTACCCATGGCTTGCGACACCGCATCGGTCGTCGCCTTCCATTCGGTCTGGGCAACGCTGAGTCCGGTGATCTTTCCTGAGCGCACTTTGGCGACCAGGCCGGCGATGACAGCGGCCAGCAGGAGAATTCCCGTAACGATGAGGAACCCGGCCCAGACAGGTAGTCCTAGTGCTGCGATCCCGAAAGCGAGAGCGATGAGGCCAAAGAGTCCGGCCATCGACAGTCCAGCCAGCGCGATGATCCCGAACACCGAGACGACGGCTATCTGTTGACCTGCCTGCTGTGCCTCTGTTTTCGTGAGCGCGACCTGAGCATTGAGCAACTGTTTGGCGTCACGCACGACGTTGGAGACCAGAGTCCCCAGGCTTGGTTGATCGGCCATGGTTCCTCCGTGCGTCGTTGAGCGTGCGTCTGGGTCGACGGCGTTGCGTGTCGTCAGGCTAGCGCTGTGGAGTCTCGGGCGTCTCGTTGGTTCCGGCAGAATTCGTATCCCGGCTGTCTTGGTACACGTCCGGAATGCCGTCGTTGTTAGCGTCGATGTCCTCGATTTCCGCCAATTTTCCGTAGTGCTTACCGCGAAGGGTCAGCGCGGCCGCGGCAAGAATCGCAGCCACCAAAGAAGCAGCCAGGATCGCTCCCTTCGCTGATTCGAGGGTTTCGTAGTCGCCCTTGTAGCCAAGTTCGGCGATGAGCAGCGCCACAGTGAATCCGATACCCGCCAGGATGCCGATGGCTCCGACGTCGCGCCAGGCGATTCCTTTTGCAAGCGACGCGCGGGTAAAGGTGGCCGTGACCCAAGCGAACAGCAGGACGCCTACTGGCTTTCCGATCACGAGACCCACGAGAACACCGAGAGCAACGGGAGCAGTCAGGGCATCGACGATGCCAAGGGAACGCAGGTCCACTCCTGCTGCCATGAAAGCGAAGATCGGCACCGCGATGCCGGCGCTGATTGGGTGGATGCGATGGGCCAGTCGATCTGCGGGGGACTCCGCTTCGCCTGGATCGGTTTTGACGCGGGTCAGTAGGCCGAGCACAACGCCAGCGACCGTCGCGTGAACGCCGGACTTGTAGGTGAAGTACCACGCGATGATCGCGATGGGGACGTAGAACCAGGGTGAGCTCCACCGGAAGCGCTGCGCGAGCCCGTAGGCGACGAAGGTCACGAGCGCAGCAATGAACCACGGGAGCGAGAACTTTTCGGAATAAAAGATCGCAATGACGGCGATTGCCCCGAGATCATCGACTACGGCAAGCGTGAGGAGGAAGGCTCGCAGCGCTACAGGGAGCTTGCGCCCGAACACTGCGAGTACCGCTAGGGCGAAGGCAATGTCGGTCGCCATCGGAATGCCCCAACCAGTGGTGGAGCCACCTTCCATCGAGGAGTTGATGACTAAGTAAAGGCCCGCGGGGACCACCATTCCGCCGAGAGCAGCGATGGCCGGAACGGCCGCCTGTGATGGCTTGGATAGGGATCCGACCACGAGCTCGTGCTTGAGTTCGAGGCCGACGACGAAGAAGAAGATCGCCAACAGCGCATCGGCAGCCCAAGCGCTGAGGCTGAGTTCGATCCCCAGGGCGGGGATACCGACTTGGTAGTTGACGAGGCTGACGTAGCTGTCGCCCCAAGGGGAATTGACCCAGACGAGGGCGATTGCGGCGGCAATTATCAGTAGTACGCCGCCCACGGTTTCGTCGCGCAGGTACGACAGGATCCAGCCGCGTTCGCGCAGCGATGGACGGGTCAGGACCTTGTGTTCCTCCATGCCCCGACACTATCTGTGGCTTGGTGACCTGACGATTCGTGAGGTGCCACCCACCAGGTACTCGGGCCCTTGGCGCTAGTCGAGCTTGATCTCAGTCCTCGTCGCCGCCTGCGTCGAGTCCCGTTGCGATGAGATTCATCACCGTCGGATCGGCAAGCGTCGTGACGTCGCCCATGTCCCGATGCTCGGCGACATCGCGAAGAAGGCGGCGCATGATCTTGCCCGAGCGCGTCTTAGGAAGTTCGGGCACGACCATGATCTGTCGTGGCTTGGCAATCGGTCCGATCTCCTTGGCGACATGATCACGCAGGTCCTTGACTAGTTGCTCGCCCTTGGCGGTCTCCTCGGGAACTCCACCGCGCAGGATCACGAATGCCACGATTCCCTGGCCCGTGGTCTCGTCCGTGGCACCCACCACCGCAGCTTCGGCCACGGCTTCGTGCGAGACCAGCGCTGACTCCACCTCGGTAGTGGAGATGCGATGTCCGGAGACATTCATGACGTCGTCGACTCGACCGAGCAGCCAGATGGCGCCGTCGTTGTCGAGCTTGGCTCCATCCCCGGCGAAGTACATACCTGGGAAGCGCGACCAGTAGGTCTCCTTGAAACGTTCGGGGTCGCCCCAGATCCCACGCAGCATGGACGGCCACGGCTCGGTTAGCACGAGATAGCCGCCTCCGCCGTTGCCTACCGGCGTTGCGTTGTCGTCCACCACGGCCATGCCGATGCCGGGCAGTGGGCCCATTGCTGATCCGGGCTTGCACCCGGTGACGCCGGGCAGCGGACTGATCATGATCGCGCCTGTCTCTGTCTGCCACCAGGTATCCACGATCGGACAGTTGCCGCCGCCAATGACGTCCCGGTACCACATCCAGGCCTCAGGATTGATCGGTTCACCAACGGATCCGAGAAGTCGAAGCGACGAAAGATCATGGGCTTGAGGCAGTTCGTCGCCCCACTTCATGAAGGTACGAATTGCCGTGGGGGCGGTGTAGAACAGCGACACCTTGTGTCGCTCAACGATGTCCCACCAGCGGTCTTTGTTCGGTGTGTCTGGGGTGCCCTCGTAGACCACCTGCGTCGCGCGGTTGGCTAGAGGTCCGTACACGATGTAGGAGTGTCCGGTGACCCAACCGATGTCTGCGGTGCACCAGTAAATGTCGTCGTCGGGCTTGAGGTCGAAGACATTGCGATGGGTAAAGGCAGCCTGAGTGAGGTAGCCGCCGCTGGTGTGCAAGATCCCCTTCGGCTTTCCGGTGGTTCCGGATGTGTAAAGGATGAATAGCGGGTGCTCGGAGTCGAAAGCCTCGGGCGTGTGGTCCGGTGATTGGCGATCGACGATGTCGTGCCACCAAACATCTCGGTCCTCATTCCAGTTGACGTCGCCGCCCGTGCGGCGGACCACCAGAACGTTCTTGACTGTGGGCGTCTCGGCAACCGCCTCGTCGACGGCAGGCTTCAACGGCATAGCAGAGCCGCGACGGTTTTGGCCATCGGCTGTGATGACGAGGACGGCAGACGCGTCATCAATGCGGCTGCGAAGAGCTTCGGCGCTGAAGCCGGCAAACACAACCGAGTGCGCTGCTCCGATACGGGCACATGCGAGCATCGCAACGATCGCTTCGGGGATCATCGGCATGTAGATCGCAACCCGATCTCCGGCGGTGACGCCTAGTTCGGTTAGTGCGTGCGCAGCGCGCGAGACGTCGTCTTTGAGTTCGGCGTAGGTGATGTCGCGACGGTCACCGGGCTCACCTTCGAAACGGATTGCCACTTGGTTGCCGAATCCGTTCTCAACATGACGGTCGACGCAGTTGTATGCGACGTTCAGTGTTCCGCCGATGAACCACTTCGCGAAGGGGGCGTCGCTCCAATCCAGGATCTGATCGAAGTCGGTGGCCCAAGTGAGGTAGCGAGCCTGTTCAGCCCAGAATTCCAGCCGATCCTGGGCAGCATCGTCGTACATCCCAGCTGATGCGTTCGCCTGTGCGGCGAATTCCGGTGAAGGCGGGAATACGCGCTCTTCGTGCAGCAGATTCTCAAGAGCCTCGTTGCTCACGGCAGTCCTTTCGGCGGATATACGAGCCAGTGGAGTCTCAACTAAACCAAATCCGGCCCTTTGATGCGGGGCGAATGGGGCAACGCGGCCCACTAGCGTGGCGCCGTGACTTCTTCCGTGCGCGATGCCGTCGTGCGTCTCGCCGAGATGCCGGGCGTCGCCGAGGGAGTCGAGTCTGCGCGGGGAACGATCGATGCCCTGCTGTGGCGTCGTGACGTGCGGTCCGCCGCGAGTGAGTGCACAGCGGCGTCGCGGGCCCAAGGTGCGCAGGCGTCAGCGGCGATGGACGGTGCGGATATTGCGGTAGTGGACAACTCCCCGATGGGTCGGGTGCTAGCTGCGGCGCAGGCGATTACCGGGGAAGTTCCCAACCAGGTCGACATGTGGTCGCGTGCTCCTCTCCAAGTTCTCGCGCATATGCACGCGATCACTGCCCACGAACACGCATCACCCGACGAGTTGGGCAGGCCCCGGACCGAAGGTCAGCAGGCGGACGATCCGCTGAATCTCGGTAGCCCACCCACTGCTCGTGAAGCCGCGGGCCGCTTGGCGTTGCTGGGTGATTTGGTCACCGACGCTCGTGAGGAATCCGCACTGGTGGTCGCCGGGATCGTGCACGCGGAATTGCTTGCCGCCCGACCGTTCGCGTGGGGCTCGGGGCTCATCGCGCGAGCCAGCGTCCGGTTGGTGCTCGCCGATCGCGGTGTGGATCCGTCGTTGTTCTCGATTCCTGAGGTTGGAATGCTGCGAATCGGTCGCGCATCGTGCGCGCGCGCGATCAAGTCCTACTCCAGCGGGGACATGCCGGGCTACTTCGGGTGGTTCCTGCAGTCTGTGCAGGCCGGAGCGCAGGCCATCTAAGCCTTTCGGTGGGCCTAGGTGGGGGAGACGCGACGGCGTGCGTACCAGGTCAGTCCCAGAGCCACAGCGCCGATTGCCATGCCAGCTCCGGCGGCGACCGCGTTTCGGCGCTGTACCTGCTCGCGGATCTCGACAGGTGTGGCGAAGTCCTGGATGGGCCAATCGCGCTCGATGGCCACGGCGCGCAAAGCAGCATCCGGGTTCACGGCAACCGGGTGCCCCACCGATTCGAGCATCGGTAGGTCGGTCTGCGAATCCGAGTACGCGT
This sequence comes from Candidatus Nanopelagicales bacterium, assembly GCA_040266055.1. Classification (GTDB taxonomy): domain Bacteria; phylum Actinomycetota; class Actinomycetes; order S36-B12; family S36-B12; genus S36-B12. The sequence continues at coordinate 48,590 of JBDQFC010000011.1, forward strand.
AGCAGTCGGCAAGGACGTAGCCGCGTTCGGCAGCCAGTGTCCTCATCGCCTCTGCCTTGCCTTCACCGTAGGCGTAGAACAAGATCTCTCCGGTGTAGCGACCATCTTCGATTGCTACCTGCGTTCCGATGGCGATGTCGGCACCCAGTCGTGCGCCGATCGGCTCGACCACATCGGTTCCCGACGAAGAAATGATGATGATGTCTCGGCCGGCCGCACGATGCTCCTCGATGAGTTCGACCGCTTCCTCGTAAACCATCGGATCGACGATCTCGTCGAGCGTCTCAGCAACGATTTGTTGGACTTTCTCGACCTCCCAACCCGTGACAAGCGCAGACATGTACTCCCGCATCGTCTCCATTTGATCGTGATCTGCCCCGGAAGCAAGGAACACGAATTGGGCATAAGCACTTCGAACGACGTCCGAACGTCCGATCAGTCCACCGCGGTAGAACGGTCTAGCGAAGGCGAAGGAACTTGACTTGGCAAGGATCGTTTTGTCGAGGTCGAAGAATGCAGCCGATGTCACATGATCACCGTAACGCGAGATCCCAGCCCCGTGAAAGATCAGATGAGTGTTGATACACAGCGATTACTCGTTCATCCACAGGGGGCCTCTTGAGTCTTGTCGGATGCGTTGACCGATCAGCACAGTGTTGGCATGAACCAAATCACTACATCCGATGCCCGCCCTGATGGTCGCCGCCCATTGGTGATCTCCTCATCCCTTCGACTCATTGACGATGTTGTTCGCCTGGCGTCGACCGTCGCCCTTGAGGTGCAGGTTGCACCCGATCTGACAACCGCGGCGCGGCATTGGCTGGATGCGCCTTTGGTGATCATCGGCTCCGACATAACAGGTACTACGGATCTTCCCGGGAGGCGGGCGCGGGTAGTCGTCGTGGATTCAGGTGACGGCGAAACGAGCGATGCCGACACTGCTCGTCAGCGCGACATGTGGCGCTTTGCTGTCGAGGTGGGTGCTGAGCATGTTGTCGAGCTGCCCGACGGTGAGCGCTGGCTTGTGGAGTCTTTTCGCGAGTGCGCCGAGGGGCCGATCCGCGATGGTCGAGTCACCGCCGTACTCGGGGGTAGCGGGGGAGTCGGGACGTCCACTTTCACCGTAAATCTCGCGGTGACGGCGAATCGTCGCGGGAGTCGCAGCCTGGTGGTTGATGCTGACCCGTGGGGTGGCGGTCTTGATCTCGTAGTAGGTGCCGAGGAGATGACCGGCGCGCGGTGGTCGGACCTTCGCCAGGTAAGTGGCCACCTTCCGGCTGGGCATCTCGACGCTGCTCTACTGCGAATTGGTGATGTCTCGGTGTTGTCCTGCTCGAGGGAAGACGACGTCGCAGGCCACTCGTCTGCGGGGATCGACACGGCCACGATGTCTTCGGTTCTCACAGCTGGTCGACGTTCCCACGACCATGTGTTTGTCGACTGTTCTCGCTGCTCTGATGAATTTCTGGCATCGATACTCGGGTCGAGTCACAGTGCTGTTCTGCTGGCTGGGGATCATGTGCGCGCCACGGCCGCCGCTGCGAGACGTTTTTCCTGGCTCAGGGGGAAGGTTTCGCCTCTGGTGGTCGTCCAAGCCAGCAGTCCCCGTGGCATCGCTCGGGAAGACATCGAACACGCCCTTGGTGTGGATCTTGCAGCAGTTATTCCCCACGTACCGTCGATGACTTCACGAGCGGACGAGGGTGAACTCCCAGCACTGCCGCGCACTTACGCCGCGGCGTGCGAGTCCGTTCTTGACATTGTGATGAATGGTGATCGTCCATCGGTGCGTGCGGCATGACGTTCAGTTCTGTCACAACAGCCGAGCTGTCCATTGCCGATCGTGTGCGCACTCGCTTGTTGGAGCAGGGAAGGGATGCATCAGCGGCAAACATTGTTCGCGCCCTGCGCAATGAAGGAATCGTGCTCGACGAGCGCGGTCTGATGGATGTTGTTGATCGGGTTCAATACGAATTGCTCGGTGCAGGTCCCCTCGAAGACTTTCTGCAGGACGAGAGTGTCACCGACGTCCTGGTTACGGGCGATGGCCATGTGTGGGTGGACGCCGGTGATGGTCTTGAAGATCGAGGGCGCTGCTTCAACGACCCATCGCACCTTCGACGGATCGCAGCGCGATTGGCGTCGCGCGCAGGACGGCGGCTTGACGAGGCGGCACCCTTTGTGGATGCGCGGCTGCCAAACGGGATCCGGCTGCACTGCGTCATTGAGCCGATCGCGACCGATGGTGCTTGCCTGTCGCTTCGAATCCCTAAAGCGGGTGGGTTTTCCCTGGAGGCGCTGGAAGAGGCGGGGACGCTCGACGATGCCAGCGCGCGTTTGGTCCGCGAACTGATCGACTCACGCCGGTCCTTTCTGATTACTGGTTCGACGGGCTCTGGAAAGACAACTGTCTTGAGCGCACTGCTCGGTGCGGTCCCCGCTGATGAGCGAATTGTCATTGTCGAAGACACCGCTGAGCTCCAACCCGATCATCCTCACGTTGTCCGAATGCAGTCGCGGCCAGCCAATGTGGAAGGTGCTGGGTTAGTGACTCTGCAGGATCTCGTGAGGCAATCCCTTCGCATGAGACCCGACCGGATCGTGGTGGGCGAAGTTCGAGGAGTCGAGGTAGTCGATCTATTGACGGCGTTGAATACCGGACATCAGGGTGGTTCCGGCACTGTGCATGCGAACTCTCCGGCGGACGTGACAAAGCGGATCGAAGCCCTCGGGTTGATGGCGGGTGTCCCGCGAGATGCCATGCACGCACTGATGGCGGCGGCTGTGGATGCAGTTGTCCACGTTGAGCGAATCCACACGGGGCTTCGGGTGATCAGCGGGGTGCACGCGATCAATTCCGATGGACACTTGTGTACTACGACGCCGGTGTACGTCCGTGAGTCACGGACCCGTCCAAGTACATGGTGAACGTCTTACTCGGATCGGTTGCTCTCGCGATCGCGACATTCATGATCATTCCTCGACCTAATCGGATCACCGTCGTTTTTGGGCGCACCGTTCACGCGAATGGCCCCGACTCGATCATGGGGTTCCTGCGTAGCAGGCGTGAGCGCAGATCGACCCCACAGCAAGATTTCGCGCGTGACCTACGGGCCTTAGCATCCGAACTTCGATCGGGATCGGCTCCGCACACTGCATTGACCCGCGCGGTGGGTGAACAGGTGGTGTGGCCGCGTGCGCTGGCTGCAGCCAGGTTCGGTGACTCAATCGATGAGGGGTTCCTTCGAGACGCGCATGACAATCGCCTATTAGCGAGTTACCTGCGTCAGTTGGCAGCTTGCTGGCGGGTGAGTGCGGCACAGGGTTCTGGACTGGCGCTATCTATTGAGCGCCTTGCCCTGGGTGTGCAGTCGCAGATTGAACTGCGGGCAACCTTGGACACTGAACTCGCGGCCCCTCGCGCGACGGGCCGGCTACTAGCCTTTCTGCCTCTTGTAGGTGTGGGCATGGCGTATCTCCTGGGAGCCGATCCGCTTGCGTGGTTTGCAGGCACGCTCGCCGGTGCGATCACGTGTGGACTTGCACTGAGCCTCACGGTTATCGGGGCTTTGTGGTCACGACGCATAGTCCGCAGAGTCGAGGCGGGACTCAACTAGATGGCGTTGACGGGAATCGCGTTGATCACTCTGGGTGTCTGGCTCTTCTTGGGCACACGAGTCCACGCCCGAATTCGCGCTCTGGCTCCGCTGAATGCACGAGCCAGCGAAGGGTCTGCAGATTCACGTTCCGTTGCTGACGGTGCTCTTGCGTTACAGGCGCCTGTGGTCGCGGATCTTCTCGGTGCAGCTCTCATCTCGGGGGCTCCTTTGGACGTTGCATTGCGCGTTACTGCAGAGGCGACGGATGAACCTGCACGCGAATGCCTATCAAGAGTTCTCTCAGCCTTGGATCTCGGTGCGGATCCAGCGACGGCCTGGAGTGAACTCTTGGATGATCCGTCGATGGCGCCGCTCGCTCACGCCATAGTTCGTTCGCATCACAGCGGTGCTCCGTTGAGTCAGTTGCTCGAAGCTGCTGCGTCCGACGTTCGACACGCCCATCGAGCTGAGGTTGAAGCTCGGGCGCGCTCTGCGGGCGTGAGATCGGTCGCACCGCTAGCCCTGTGCTACCTGCCTGCGTATCTGTTGGTGGGTGTCGTCCCCGTTGTTGCAGGCTTCGCATCCGGTGTCCTTTCATAGTGCAGCGTCGACCATCCACAAGGTGCGTGCATGGAATCCACCGACCTCCGTCCACGTCTTTCCGACTACCTCCCACTGCACGACCGTTGTTGCACACGCATCGAAACACGATGTGGCTCCTGGGACTTTCAGAGAGAACCGGGATGTGGCGAACAGGAGAAGTGCGATGAGTGCTGTAAACGCGGTAGTGCTGGAAAAGCGGGCAACGATCGTTGGAATTCGCGATTACTTGGCCAGAGATGAAGGATTAACGACCGCCGAATATGCGGTGGGCACCGTTGCCGTGGCAGGTCTAGGGGGAGTCCTTATCAAGTTGCTGACCAGTGAAGCGGTGCGCGATCTCATTTGGAAGGTCGTGCAAGGAGCCTTCATGGCCATGCTGGGTTCTTGACCGAAGCTAACGAGGCGAATTCGCGATGCGTTGCGCAAAGGATCGAGATGCTGGCTACGTGGTCGCTGAGACGGCGGTGGTCTTGCCGACTGTTGTCTTGATCGTCGTCGCGGTGATCTCGATGTTCTCGATTGCCTCAATCGGGCTCGGGCTTCAAGACGCGGTGCACTCGGCCAGTCGTCAGCTTGCCCGTGGCGCATCGGTTGATGAAGTGCGCGAGTTGGTCTCGACCGTGCACCCCCAGATCGTCGTCACCGTCACGCCTTCCCCCCAGGGCGTGGCGGTGACGGCTCGCCGGGAAATAGGAATCCTGCGCGGCTTCTTTGGTGGTCTATCGGTTCCCATGGTGCGGGAGGCGACGGTGCCGTGGGAGATGGGAGTCCTCGGTGGCACCACCGGCTAACGATGAAGGTTCGGTCTCCGTCATCGGAGTCACTTTGATAGCGGCGGCGCTATCGCTACTCACGTTGGCCGGGTCGGTCGGTGGCTGGGCAACAATGCGGGCTAAGGCCGGCATGGTCGCCGATCTGGCAGCACTGGCTGCAGCACGATCGGGTGTTTGTTCATCCGCTCAGGAAGTTGCTTTGTTGCATGGAGCGCTCCTTGATGGATGCACGACAGAGGCGGGTGATGTGATCGTCACTGTCACGTTGCCTGCAGCAGGACCGCTTTCTCTAGCCGTGAGTCGGCGGGCCAGATCAGGCTATTGAGAATCGCGCGCGGCTGCTTCAAGGATCCTCAGAACAGTAACGGCTTCGTTCTTGCTGAGCGGATCGTTGCCGTTTCCGCACTTGGGCGATTGCACACACGACGGACATCCGTCGGTGCATGCACACGAACCAACAGCAGTGGCTGTGGCACCAAGCCACGTGTCGGCCACTTCGGCCCCGCGGAATGAGAAACCTGCACCCCCGGCAAGCCCGTCGTAGATGAAAATCGTGGCGAGTCCGGTGTCTGGATGCCGGATGGTCGAAACGCCTCCGATGTCCCAACGATCGCACGAGGCGAAGAGCGGGAGAAGTCCGATTGCCGCGTGTTCAGCGGCGTGGACAGCACCGGGAAGGTCGTCAATGTCGGAATCAACGACGGTCTGATCATCGAGGGTCCACCACACGGCCTGAGTGCGAAGCACTCTCTCGGGTAGATCGAGATCGCGCACCGCTAGCAGAGTTCCGTCCAAGGCCCGCACCTCGTAGGCGATGGTTCGCGAGGTTACATCCACTTCGCCAACGGCCATCGTCGCCTTCGATCCAGGCCACAATCGTTCAGTCGAGCTGATTCGGATGTCACTGATGTCACGCGCGAACGTCGTGTAGTCGACCTCTTCGACGCGAGCGATCGCGACGGCATCGTCCAAGTCCAGGGATCGGACAGTGTGCGAGACACCCTGATGGACGTACACCGCACCAGGATGAACGTGTCGGTGTGCCGATGAGGCATCGACGGTCCCGAGAAGTCGGCCAGTGCCCTCCTCGACTATGCGCACTGTGTCCCCTGCGCCGCGCAGGTCCGTCATGTCGTGGGGACGCTCGCGCGACGTCCAGTACCAGCCGGTGGGTCGACGACGAAGCAAGCCTCGAGTAACGAGGTCATCTAGAACCTCGGGCGCGTTCGCAGGGAAGACGTGCTCCGCATCAGTGATGGGTAGTTCACTGGCCGCAGCAGCCAAGTGGGGAGCTAGGACGTTCGGATTCGCTGGATCGAAGACCGTCTCCTCAAACGGCTGCGCCGTGATCGCCTCCGGGTGATGAACAAGATAGGTATCGAGCGGATCTTCTCGGGCGACGAAAGCAGCGAGTGCAGGATCGGTTCCTCGACCAGCACGCCCGAACTGCTGCCACAGCGATGATCGGGTGCCGGGCCAGCCCGCAGTGATCACCGCGTCCATCCCAGCGATGTCGATTCCGAGTTCTAGTGCATTGGTAGTGGCCAACGCACGGATGCGTCCAGTGCGCAGACCTTCTTCAAGTTCTCGTCGTTCTTCGGCAAGGAATCCACCGCGATAGGCAGCGACAGCATCGGATGCCGTCACGTGTGAACCCACGTCCGACGGGATTTGATCGCGAACCAGCGATGCGACGTACTCGACCGCACGCCTACTTCGGAGAAACGTCAGAACCTGGCTTCCTTCCCGAACAGCCGCGGTTGTCAGCGCTGCGGCATTGCGAGTGGCGGAGGAAGCGTCATCGTTGTTGGGCGGCTGCCACAACACGACCGTTCGATCGGGAGACGGCGAGTGATCGGTAGTAATCGCCGTTACGGGGGAGCCGATCAAGCGCTGCGCCGATCGCTCGGGTGCGCCGGATGTCGCCGACGCGGCAATCACGATAGGTCGGCTTCGGTGGTGCTCGGCTAGGCGCAGTAGGCGACGCAGCACCAAGCTCACGTGCGCACCGAAAACTCCGCGATATGCGTGGGCTTCGTCAACGACGATGTATCGGAGGTTGCGAAACAGGCGTGACCAACGTTCGTGGCCCGGCAATAGCGAGTAGTGCAGCATGTCGGGGTTGGTCAAGATGATGTTGGCGTGTCGCCGCGCCCAGGCGCGTTCGTCGGCGTTGCTATCCCCGTCGACCACTGCGTCACGGATTCCGGGAAGGGCGAGCTCTCTCCAGGTGCGTCGTTGATCGTTCGCCAGCGCCTTGGTCGGTGCTAGGTAGAGAGCGCACGGATCGACAAGTGCCGATTCACCGCCATTGAGAATTGAAGTGATGATTGGCATCGCGTATGACAGTGATTTTCCCGATGCCGTTCCGGTGGCGACGATCACGTGCGAGCCATCGACGGCAGCCTGTGCTGCCTCAACCTGATGCACCCACGGCGACTCGATTCCCTGCGAGCGCCACGCCGCGATCGCCGCTTCGGGAAGCCAGTTGGGCCAGGGCGCTGTTTGCCCCGGACGAGCCTCGAAGTGCAGAACGTGCCGAACGGCCTCGGGGTTGAGTGACGTCCATGCCTGCAGAGCAGACGATTCGGACGAGTGTTCTGACACAGCCTCATTGTGACCGCCGGCTGTGCCATGGTTGGGCCATGTCCATTTCCGGGGGTCACGAGCCGGCCAGTTTCAGCGTTGCCAGCCGCGTGGTCGACGCGATTGCCGTCATAGCCGTCACCGGCGAAGTGGATGCCCACACCGCGCCGGCGGTCCGGGAGGCGATCGAGACCGTCATCGCACCCGGGGCACAGTTGGTCGTGGATCTCACCTCCGTTTCCTTTCTGGACTCCACCGGACTGGGGGTGTTCGTCACCGCTCTGAAGCATTTGCGCGAGGTAGAGGGGTCCTTGGACCTCGTCGTTACCTCTCCTCGCGTATTGAAGGTGTTCGAATTGACCGGTTTGGACGTCGTGATCCCCATTCATGAGGAGTTGGGTTCAGCCCTGGGCTCCTAGCCTGTTTGCCGGCCCGATTGCCCGCCGGATCGCCGGGGACCCGGCTGTGTGGCCAATGCCACGTGGTTTTTCGGTGGTTTCGTTCCACTTAATGGCGGACCCGACCCACGGCACATGTTCATCTTGCGTAGACTGCGCCGGATCGCGAGGCGGGTGCGGAATCTTCTGGTGCCGGGCGCTGCCGTAGCTGACACCGAGGAGAAAAATGATCGAGTTGTCCGGGAACAACGTTGTTCTCGTAGTAATCGTGGCCGTTATCGCGCTGGCCGCCCTGATCGTCGCAGGCATCCTTGTTCGCGAGGTGCTCGCCGCTAACGAGGGCACAGAGCGCATGAAAGAGATCGGCGCCGCCGTCCAGGAGGGCGCCGCGGCCTATCTGAACCGCCAATTCAAGACGCTGTCGATCTTCGCAGTCATCGTCTTCTTCCTCCTCTTCCTGCTGCCGGCGGAGACAAACGGTGAGCGGATCGGCCGGAGCATCTTCTTCCTCGTGGGTGCTGTCTTCTCCGGTATCACTGGTTACATGGGCATGTGGCTGGCTGTTCGCGGCAACGTTCGCGTCGCGGCCGCCGCTAAGGACGAGGGCGAGCAGCGCGCCATGCGTATCGCCTTCCGCACAGGTGGCGTCGCAGGCATGTTCACTGTCGGTCTGGGTCTGTTCGGTGCGGCGCTCGTCGTTCTCGTCTACGCGGGCGAGGCTCCCAAGGTGCTTGAGGGCTTCGGCTTCGGTGCTGCCCTACTGGCCATGTTCATGCGAGTCGGCGGCGGTATCTTCACCAAGGCTGCTGACGTCGGCGCGGACCTCGTCGGCAAGGTCGAGCAGAACATTCCTGAGGATGACCCCCGAAACGCCGCCACCATCGCTGACAACGTTGGCGACAACGTCGGTGACTGCGCCGGAATGGCCGCTGACCTCTTCGAGTCCTACGCCGTGGTTCTCGTCGCTGCGCTGATCTTGGGTAGCGCCGCGTTCGGTGAACTCGGCTTGGTTCTCCCGCTGATCATTCCGGCCATCGGTGTCATTACCGCCGTCATCGGCATCTTTACCGTCTCCCCGCGTCCCACTGACCGTTCGGGAATGTCCTCGATCAACCGAGGCTTCTTCATATCTGCGCTTATCTCGGCTGTCTTGGTCGTCGTGGCTGTGTTCGTGTGGGTTCCCAGCAGTTGGAGCGATATCGAGGGCTTGGGTGGCATTGCCGCTACTGAGGCCGCTGATGCACTCAACCCGCGATTGTTCGTCATCGGTGCGGTCTTCATCGGCATCGTGCTTGCCGCGGTCATCCAGCAGCTCACGGCGTACTTCACCGAGACCAATCGTCGCCCGGTTGACGACGTCGCCAAGACCTCGCTCACCGGCCCGGCCACAGTCATCTTGTCCGGTGTTTCGCTCGGTCTGGAGTCCGCCGTCTACACCGCGCTGGTCATCGGTGCGGCCGTCTACGGCGCATTCCTCCTGGGTTCAGGCACGATCCTGCTGAGCCTGTTCGCTATCGCGCTCGCCGGTACCGGCCTGCTGACCACAGTCGGCGTCATCGTCTCGATGGACACCTTCGGTCCGGTCTCGGACAACGCACAGGGCATCGCGGAGATGTCTGGCGACGTCGAGGGCGAGGGCGCTGCAGTCCTCACCCGCCTTGACGCGGTCGGCAACTCCACCAAGGCCATCACCAAGGGAATCGCCATCGCGACGGCAGTGCTCGCGGCGACCGCGCTGTTCGGTGCATACCGCGAGGCGGTTTTCGGGGCGGCCGCAAAGACCTCGGCCACGCTGAACACCACGATCGGCGACATCGGCGATCAACTCCAGTTCTACGGCGTCCTGGACGTGGCGAACCCGGCGAACCTCGTCGGCCTGGTGATCGGTGCCGCGGTCGTCTTCCTGTTCTCCGGCCTGGCCATCAACGCGGTGTCGCGCGCAGCCGGCGCTGTCATCTTCGAGGTGCGCCGCCAGTTCCGCGATATCCCCGGCATCATGGAAGGCACGGCCAAGCCCGAGTACGGCAAGGTCGTCGACATCGTCACGCGCGATTCGCTGCGTGAGTTGGTTACCCCGGGACTACTCGCGGTGCTCACGCCGATCGCCGTCGGCTTCGGCCTCGGTGTCGGTGCTCTCGGCGCCTACCTAGCCGGCACGATTGCGACCGGTGTGCTCATGGCCGTGTTCTTGTCCAACTCCGGTGGAGCCTGGGACAACGCCAAGAAGTTTGTCGAGGACGGCAACTTCGGTGGCAAGAACTCCGAGGCGCACTCGGCCACCGTTATTGGTGACACCGTCGGTGACCCGTTCAAGGACACTGCTGGTCCGGCCATTAACCCGCTGATCAAGGTCATGAACCTGGTGGCTCTGCTGGTCGCACCGGCCGTCGTTACCTTGACCATTGGTGACAGCGCGAACCCGGTCATCCGCTGGGCCATCGCGATTGTTGCCGCCCTCATCGTGATCGGTGCGGTGGTCGTCTCTAAGCGTCGTCCGATCGCGGTCGGCGACCAAGAAGGCGCCAACGCCTAGAACCAAAAACCGATAATCGGACGACTGCCCGGGTTCTTCATTCCCCGTAAGGGGAATGCCCGGGCAGTCGCCGTTTTCGGGGGCGGTGCTGAGTTGACATAAGTAGGTGTCCTACCGTCAGACTCCGCCGCAGTTCGATCCAGACGGGTCGATCCTCGGAAGTAGCGGAAGGATGCCCACGTGCCAGACAACACCCTGGTGATCGTTGAATCGCCAGCCAAGGCGAAGAAGATCGCCGGCTATCTCGGTGATGGATACACCGTGCTGGCATCTGTGGGTCACGTACGCGATCTGGCCTCCAAGGCCTCAGAGATCCCCGCCGAGGATCGCAAGAAGCCGTGGGCCAAGCTGGCGGTGAACGTCGATGATGCCTTCCAGCCGCATTACGTCATCCACGATTCCAAGAAGGCCACCATTAAGGAATTGAAGGCGGCCTTGAAGGACGCCGACGAACTCCTTCTTGCCACGGACGAGGACCGCGAGGGCGAGGCCATCTCCTGGCACCTGCTCGAAGTGCTCAAGCCCAAGGTTCCCGTCAAGCGCATGGTCTTCAACGAGATCACCCCCGAGGCGATTCGTGACGCTGTCGATCATCCACGCGATCTGGACATGCGCTTGGTGGACGCCCAGGAAACCCGGCGAGTGGTGGACCGCCTCTACGGATACCCGGTGTCGGAAGTGCTGTGGAAGAAGATCGGGCGGGAAGCGAAGTCCGCCGGGCGCGTGCAGTCTGTTGCCGTCCGCCTCGTGGTGGATCGGGAACGTGAGCGCATCGCGTTCACGCCGGTCGAGTACTGGGGAATCGACGCACAGTTCCTTCCTGGTCCTTTCCCGGGTCGCCTTACGGCTGTTGAGGGTGCACGGGTTGCGACGGGATCGGACTTCGATGACGACGGCCGCCTCTCGCGTGAGGGTGCTGTCCATCTCGATCAAAGTGCAGCCGAAGCTCTGACTGCCGGCTTGCAGGGATGCAGTTTCACCGTCGACTCGGTTGTGCAAAAGCCATCGTCACGTAAGCCCAAGGCACCGTTCATGACCTCGACCCTTCAGCAGGAGGCATCGGGTCGGCTTCGTTGGGGCGCGCAGCGCACGATGCGAGTGGCACAGTCGCTCTACGAGAACGGCTACATCACCTACATGCGAACCGACTCGACGACGTTGTCGGAGCAGGCAATAAACGCCGCGCGTTCCCAGGCCCGTGAGCTCTATGGCGCGGAGTATGTTCCTGAGCAGCCACGTCGCTACGACCGCAAAGTCAAGAACGCACAGGAAGCACACGAGGCGATCCGTCCTTCTGGGGATTCCTTCCGGACCCCCGCGGAGATTGCCGGTGAGCTGGTGGGGGATGAGTTTTCGCTCTACGACCTCATCTGGAAACGCACCGTCGCGTCGCAGATGGTTAATGCGCAAACTGCAACCACCACTGTGAAGTTGTCCGCTCAAGCGCAGGACGGGCGGGGTGTCGAGTTCACGTCTTCTGGAACGGTCATCACCTTTCCGGGTTTCATGGCTGCACTGAAGGATGTTTCTAACGACGACGACGAACGTGAGTTGCCCGCTCTGGCCGAAGGGCAGAACGTGAACGTCGAATCGCTTGAAGCAGAGGGGCACGCGACCAAGCCGCCAGCGCGATACAACGAAGCCTCGTTGGTAGCCAAGCTTGAAGAGCTGGGCATCGGCCGTCCGTCCACGTATGCCTCGATCATGTCCACGATTTTGGACCGTGGTTACGTTTGGAAGAAGGGATCGGCCCTGGTGCCGAGCTTCACGGCCTTCGCGGTGATCCGACTGCTCGAGGAGCACTTCGCCGAACTCATCGATTACGACTTCACCGCCAACATGGAAAACGTCCTGGACATGGTGGCGAGCGGTGATATCGATCGTGTGCAGCAGCTCGAGGCGTTTTGGCGCGGCGGGCAGAGTGTGAACGGCGAGTTTCCGGGCGTGAAGAGTCTGACCGAGGATCTTGGATCAATCGACGCCCGCGGAATCGCCACGTTCCCCATCAGGGACAGCGACGCCAACCTGCGCGTCGGTCGCTACGGCGCGTACGTGGAGCGCGGCGACATCCGGGCGAACGTCCCCATGGGTCTTGCCCCTGACGAGCTGACAGCGGAAAAGGCCGAGGAATTGCTGTCCGAGCCCTCGGGCGATCGCGAACTCGGCACTGATCCTGAGACCGGCTTGCTGATCGTGGCGAAGTCTGGTCGTTACGGCCCCTACGTCAGTGAAGTGTTGCCAGAAGATTCGCCTAAGTCCGCTAAGCCACGGACTGCGTCGCTACTGAGCGATATGAAGCCGAGCACCGTCACTCTCGAAGAAGCGTTGAAATTGATCCAGCTGCCCCGTGTAGTGGGTGTTGATCCGAGTGACGGTGAAGAGATCCGTTCCCAGAATGGTCGTTATGGGCCCTACCTGACTAAGGGCACCGACTCGCGTTCGCTGGAGTCCGAAGATCAGATCTTTTCGATCACCCTTGAGCAGGCTCTTGCGTTATTCGCCCAGCCCAAGCAGCGTCGTGGGCGCGGGCAAGCAGCTGCGCCTCTTCGCGAAGTTGGCACAGATCCGACGTCTGGCCGCTTGATCGTGGTTCGCGAGGGTCGTTTTGGTGCGTACGTCACAGATGGTGAGACCAACGCGACCCTTCGAGTGGTCGACGACCCTATGACCGTGAGCATCGAGCGCGCGAGCGACCTCATCGCCGAGCGCAAGGCCAAGGGTCCGTCCAAGAAGGCTGCGCGCAAGACGACTAAGAGGGCCGCGAAGAAGACGACTAAGAAGGCCGCGAAGAAGACGACCAAATCCTCCACGCGCGCCAAGGCGACGGCCGGACGTTCCAGCGGTTCCGACTAGCCATGGCCGGGTGGTTCATCGTCTTCGAGGGTGGTGAAGGCGCAGGCAAGTCCACACAAGAAGCACTCTTGGCGCAGTGGCTCGCAGACGAGGGCCACACCGTTGTGCGAACCCGTGAACCCGGTGGCACCCCGGCCGGTGAGGCTATCCGCGCTGTTCTTCTGGGCAACGAATTCACCGGTCTGAGTGATCGAGCCGAGGCGCTGTTGTTTGCTGCTGCGCGTGGAGAACACGTAGCGCAGGTCATTAGGCCAGCCCTCGAGCACGGATCGATTGTCATCTGTGACCGCTATCTGGATTCCTCTGTCGCTTACCAGGGTTACGGGCGTGATCTCGGGGTTGACCGAGTGCGCGATCTGAGTTTGTATGCCACTGATGGACTGCTCCCGGATCTGACGATCCTGCTCGACGTTGATCCGAGCACCGGACTGTCGCGTGTGGAGTCCCCCGATCGGCTTGAGTCCGAACCGATTGAGTACCACCAAGCGGTCAGAGCCGGTTTCTTGGATATCGCGTCGAAGGATCCGAACAGATATCTGGTGGTTGATGCCTCCGGATCGAAGGACGACATCGCCGCAATCATTCGCACCCGAGTGATCGAATTGATGGGATCACCGCGATGAGTTCGCCAGTTCTGTGGTCGTCATTGATCGGCCAGGATGAAGCAGTCGCAACTCTCCAAGCTGCTGTCCGTGACGCGCACCTGCCTGGTGATTCCGGACCCGCGATGACGCACGCGTGGTTGATCACCGGTCCGCCAGGTTCGGGTCGTTCCCGGGCTGCCACAACCTTCGCGGCCGCCTTGGTGTGCGAGAAGAGCGGATGCGGTCAGTGCCAGGCATGCCGCACGGCGTCTACAGGAGGCCACGCGGATGTTCATGTCGAGATCCCCGAAGGATCAGAGATTCTGCTCGATCACGTAAAGCCGCTCGTGCACATGGCTGCCCAGGCACCCATGACCGCAACGTGGCGAGTCATCGTGATCGAAGATGCCGATCGACTCAACGATCGTGCTGCGAACTACCTGCTCAAGGCCCTGGAGGAGCCAACCCCTCACACCGTCTGGATTCTGTGCGCCCCGAGTGTCAATGACGTTCTCCCCACTATTACTTCACGCACGCGGCACGTTGGTTTGCGCACCCCTCGCACGGAAGCCATCGCGCGGATGCTCATCCACGAATGCGGAGTCGATGAAATGATCGCAGCGTTCTCAGCTCGCGCATCGCAAGGCCACATCGGTCGGGCTCGTGCGCTCGCGACGGACCCGGACACCCGAGAACGACGCCAGCAATACATGCGCGCTCCGTTGAGCTTGCGCGATCTTTCCTCGTGCGTTGTCGTCGCCGGTGACGTTTTCGACGCAGTCTCCGCGGTCGCTGATGCTCGAGCAGATCGGCTAGATGAGGAAGAACTCCAACTTTTGAGGTCCCGCTTCTACGCCGAGGGTGTCACGCGTCTCACCGGTGCAATGAAGCGCTCGCATGATTCCGAAGCCAAGGAGCTGGCGAAGGAGCAGAAGCGACGACGCAAGCGTCTCGTGGTTGATGAAGTGGACCGGGCACTCGTTGACTTGATCGGTCTATTCCGTGACGTTCTTACCGTTCAGGCGTCGGCTCGCATCGAGTTGATCAACGACGAAATGCGTCCACAGATAGAGCAGATGGCAGCCGGTTCCACCGAGGAAGAGACGGTGCGGCGTATCGAAGCGCTGGAACATGAGCGCGTCGTCTTGTTCGCAGGAGGCAGTCCGCGAACTGTTCTAGAAGCAGCAATGGTGCAGATCAAGGATCCGCGTATTCGCGCAGTGGTTGCCTAGATTTCTGAGGCTTTGCGCAAGCCGTGTGCGTAGGCGACAAGGGCGGAAGCGGCGGGCTCGAGTACCTCGTTCACGGGACGTCCAAGATCGGGTTCGGCAAGAAGGCGTGCCGAGGCTGCAAGTAGGACGTCATAGGCAGCGGATCCTCGATCGAGTTGCTCGCTCACCGCCCGCGCTGCTTGCTGGGCGTTCTCAGCTGCCGACGTCCCGGGCATTTGACGCATCATTTCGTCGAGTACTCGAAGTCGGTCGGCCAGGTCGTTCAAAGTTGGGGCCACCTGGGCATCGGCAGAACGGATCTCGCGGGCAGCATCGCTGTGCAACGGCTCGACCGCGCGCACGACTTGGACGGTCTGCACTCGAACGGCGGTGTAGCGAGCCACCGATTCGTAGCCAATGGCGCCTCGGCGAACAAGGACAGGCGGTGAGGGTATTGCCGGCGTGCCGGAGAAAGGAGCCAGGCGGCGCCAGGAGCGCCCGCCGATGGTTGCGGCGACGGCGCCCATCGCAGCGATGCCGAACCACAACACCCCGCCCGGGCCGGTGGCCGCGACGTCAATGACTCCCACAGTGGCGGCGGATGCCCCGACTGCTGTTCCGCCGATTGTCATCACCTGAGACTGAACCTTGCGGGCGTTGTAGGCCCGACGTGCCCGGCGTGCATCGGTGGCACTCTTTTTGGACTCGCGCTCCAATTCCCGACGACCAGCTGGCGTTCCGCGGAAAGCATCAACCAGATCCAGGCCTTTGCGAATCCCCGCGTCGACGGCAGCGGCCAACTCCGACGCGTCTCGCTTGCCCTGACCCATAGGTAGAGGTTACGTCGCGGGTTACCGTGTCTGCCATGCACGCACGGCTCTGGCTCAGCGCCGCCCTCATCTCAGGGCTGGCGCTCGCGGGCTGTTCCCGCGCTCCGGAACCGGTGCCATTGCCAGAGCCCTCAGCCACCCAAGACGAAGCCGCAACAGGTGACTTGGTGCAGTACTACGACCAAGAGTTGGACTGGCGTGACTGTGGGGACGCCGAATGCACGCGAGTTACCGTCCCGCTGGACTATGCCAACATCGACGGGCGCACAACCGAACTCGCGATGACCCGAGTGCCGGCTACGGGTGAGGCGATCGGCTCCCTGTTCCTCAACCCAGGTGGTCCGGGCGGAAGTGCATTCGACTACGCGCGCGCGGCTGACTACGTCGTGACATCCGAGATCCGAGAAGCCTTCGACATTGTTGGGGTGGACCCTCGCGGTGTTGCCAAAAGCGATCCGATCCGGTGCTTGACCGACGCTGAGATTGATGAGTTGTTCGCAGCAGATGGCACGCCCGATGATCCGATCGAAGAAGGACAGATCGCCATCGACTCCAAGCGAATTGCGCAGGCGTGCGAGGACAAGGCCGGCGAGGTCTGGCAGTACATGGACACAGTGGCGAACGCGCGAGATATGGACATCGTTCGTTCCCTCGTTGGTGATCCCGTACTGAACTACCTCGGCAAGTCCTATGGAACAGCGATTGGTGCCACGTACGCGCAGCTCTTCCCGACGAGGGTTGGCCGGATGGTTCTCGATGGCGCTTTGCCGGTCACCCTCAGCCAAGAGGAAGTGACGTTTGGTCAGGCAGTCTCCTTTGAGAAGTCGTTTAGTGACTTCGCCACTGACTGCGCGAATTCTGGTGACTGCCCATTTCCAGGAAGCTCTGCTGAAGTCGAGACCTCATTGCGTGACCTTCTAGCCAGACTTGATGCGAGCCCACTTCCAACCAGCAGTGATCGCGAACTGACGCAGTCTCTCGGTACCTATGCGGTTCTGTCCTTTCTCTACTTTCCCAGCGGTGACTACCCACGGCTGCGCAATGCCCTGCGGGAAGCAGTGGAGGACAACGACGGATCAGGACTTCTCGCGCTCGTCGATGAACGAACGAGCCGTGCGCCTGATGGCCGCTACCTAGACAACTCGACCGATGCCTTCTATGCGGTGACGTGCGCGGATATGCCCTACGACGGCACCCCCGAAGAGGTGGCCCTCCTCGCCAGCCAGTGGCAATCACAGGCCCCCACGTTCGGCGAATCACTGGCATGGGGATTGCTCACGTGTGCAAACTGGCCGGCGCAGTCCGAACGCCTGACCACTGTGACCGCGAAAGGTTCGGCGCCGATCCTGGTCGTCTCAACAACCCAAGATCCCGCCACTCCTTATCAATGGGGTGTTGACCTGGCTCGCTCGCTTGAGAATGGCCACCTGATCACCTGGAACGCCACCAACCACACCGCCTACAACGAGGGTTCCTCCTGTGTTGATGGTGCGGTGGATGGGTACTTGCTGACCGGGGAAGTGCCCCCGGGGGACCTCACCTGCGAATAGCCAGATACCCTTAGGGGGTATAGGTACTCAAGGGGAGGTAGCGTGGCCGCTTACACCGCTGATAAGGAAGCCCTGGTCAAACGCTTGAAGCGCATCGAAGGTCAGGTGCGGGGATTGCAGAGGATGGTCGAGGACGACACCTATTGCATCGATGTCATTACTCAGGTGTCGGCGACGACCAAGGCTCTGCAATCGGTGGCGCTGCTGCTTCTTGAAGACCACTTGGGACATTGCGTCGCGCACGCGCTTGTCGAAGGCGGCGAAGTAGCCGACGACAAAATCAAGGAAGCATCCGAAGCGGTTGCTCGCTTGGTGAAGAGCTAGACGGGAAGTAAGAACATGACGACTGCTACATACACAGTTCGTGGCATGACCTGTGGCCACTGCGTCTCCGCTGTCACCGAAGAAGTTCAGAGCATCTCCGGAGTCAGCGAAGTAACGATCGATCTTGTCGAAGGCGGCGACTCCTCGGTCATTGTCACTAGCGAGGCATCTTTGGACGTCGAGGCTGTGCGTGCGGCTGTCGACGAAGCCGGCTACGAACTCATCGACTAGGAGCGCCAGCACCATGGCTACGACTCAGATCGATCTCGACATCGGGGGAATGACGTGTGCGTCGTGTGCCGCCCGCGTCGAGAAGAAGCTGAATCGGATGCCTGGTGTGGTGGCAACGGTCAACTACGCCACCGAGAAGGCCCACGTCGAACTACCTGAAGGGACCTCCATCGGCGACGCCATTGCCACGGTCGAGGCGACGGGGTACACGGCTCAGACGCATGCCGCAGCGCAGGAAGATGCCACCGACAACGATGAAGATCCCGAAGTCATCGAACTGCGTCGGAGGGTCACCATCAGTGCGGTGCTGACCCTTCCGGTGGTTCTCCTTGCGATGATCCCTGCACTGCAGTTCGACTATTGGCAGTGGTTGAGCCTGACGCTGGCTGCGCCCGTGGTCGTTTGGGGGGCCTACCCCTTCCACCGTGCCACGTGGGTCAATCTCCGACACGGAGCCGCCACCATGGACACGCTCGTGTCGATGGGGGTTGGGGCGGCATTCCTGTGGTCGCTCTACGCACTTTTCCTCGGGGGTGCCGGTGAGCCCGGAATGCAAATGACTTTCCACCTTCTTCCAACCCGGGGTGGGGGTTCGGAGGAGATCTACCTCGAGGTTGCTGCCGCTGTCACGACTTTCATCCTGCTCGGCCGCTACTTCGAGGCTCGCGCCAAGCAGCGCAGTGGCCAGGCGCTAGCTGCGCTGCTGTCTATGGGCGCGAAAGATGTCGTCGTTCTACGCGATGGAGTCGAAGTGCCGATGTCGACGGATCAACTCAGCATCGGGGATGTCTTTGTCGTTCGCCCGGGCGAGAAGGTCGCAACCGATGGTGTCGTGGTTGAAGGGCACTCCTCAGTTGATATGAGTCTGCTGACTGGGGAGCCGCTTCCGGTTGAGGTCGGTCCCGGGGCAGAAGTCGTCGGTGCCGGCATCAACACAAGCGGACGTCTCATCGTGGAAGCCACCCGAGTGGGTGCTGACACGCAGCTTTCTCGTATTGCGGCTCTTGTCGAGCAAGCTCAAACGGAGAAGGCCCCGGTGCAGCGCTTGGCCGACCGAGTCTCTGCGGTTTTCGTACCTATCGTCATTGTCCTCGCGACAGGCACGGCGATCGGTTGGATCGTCGCCGGCAGTGAGGCGCCCTTCGCATTCACAGCAGCAGTCGCTGTCTTGATCATCGCGTGCCCGTGTGCCCTCGGCCTGGCCACGCCGACAGCGCTCCTCGTCGGGACCGGCCGTGGAGCTCAACTAGGAATCGTGATTCGCGGACCGCAGATCCTGGAGGCCACTCGCCAGGTCAACGCCATCGCTTTGGACAAGACGGGAACGCTCACCGAAGGTCGCATGACGGTCGTTGACGTCTTCGCAAGCGAAGACAAGTCCAGCGACGATGCCCTCCAGCTCATTGCATCCGTGGAGTCAGCATCCGAGCACCCCATCGGTCAGGCGATTACCCAATCAATCGACAAGCCGCTACCGGTTGGGTCGTTCCAGAGTGTGCAGGGCCTTGGTGTCCAGGGAGTGGTGGACGGCGCAGCAGTTGTAGTCGGGCGGTCACGGTGGCTGCAGAGCCAGTGGTCAATCACCATCCCGCAGTCCGCGATCGAGTGGTCCGAGCATCAGCAAGGGCAAGGTCGCACTGTGGTCTTTGGAGCAGCAGATGGCACATTCATCGGAGCGGTTGCTGTGGCTGATGCCATCAAGGCATCAAGTCCGGCAGCGATCCGTGATCTAAAGGAGCTCGGGCTTGAGCCCATGCTCGTCACTGGAGACAACTCGGCAGTGGCGAAGGCTGTCGCTACGAGTCTTGGCATCGAATCAGTCTGGGCTGAGGTGCTTCCCGAAGACAAGATCGAACTTGTCCGCGAGCTACAAGGTAGTGGCAAGCGTGTCGCGATGGTGGGCGATGGTGTCAACGACGCTGCTGCTCTGGCTCAATCTGATCTTGGGATGGCGATGGGATCGGGAACCGACGTTGCTATCGAAGCTAGCGATATAACTCTGGTTCGATCGGATCCGCGCAGCATCGTCGACGCGATACGGCTGTCTCGACGCACTCTCACGACGATCAAAGGCAACCTTTTTTGGGCCTTCGCCTACAACGTTGCTGCCATTCCACTTGCTATGGCGGGCCTACTCAATCCGATGATCGCGGGAGCGGCAATGGCACTTAGCTCGGTCTTTGTAGTCACCAATAGCCTCCGCCTCCGGTCGTTCCAAGGGACCGGGTAGCCTTTCTGCGCTCGCAAGAGCAGGCCGCCTTAGCTCAGGGGTAGAGCAACGCACTCGTAATGCGTAGGTCCGGGGTTCAAATCCCCGAGGCGGCTCCA
>JBDQFC010000012.1:0-61675 GCA_040266055.1 Candidatus Nanopelagicales bacterium
GCCATGGTGCGCTCGAGCCTGGGCGATGCGGTGCTGCGCTTACGCACCGGAACCCGGCTCTGGCTCGGTGATCGCGGCGCCTTGCAGCCCGCGGGAACCGTGCTGGCCGTGCACCCCGTGGAGACCGGCACGCATGTGGGCTACCGGCAGCGCACGGGTCCCAAGGGCGGAACTCTTGTGGTTGTCTCCGGCGGAACTGCGCACGGCATCGGACTGGCGGGACCCTCGCCGGCGGCGTCGCTGCGGCAGCGTGTGACCACAGCGGGAATCGGTGCGCTTGATGCAGCAGGTCGAGCGATGTCCCCGTTCACTTGGCAAGGCAAGCAGAGGTGGTTTGCCGAGCCACCGCATCAACACGTGTCGATGGTCTGGCTACCGCACGAGTGCGTTCTCCCCGAGGTAGGCGATCACATGAACGCCGATGTTCGCTTCACGACCTCGAGGTTCGACGTGGTCCGGGGGCTGGACGGCTAACACCCGCGAGGGTCACCACATCGGGCGCACCGTCGAAAGGGCCACCACCAGGATCGTCGGCATCGGCTTCGATCCCATCGCTGCGCACTGGATCATGCTCAGGATTGACCATGTCGCGAATCACCATCACCACGAAGTAGACCGTTGCCGCTACATGAATGAACGTCGCGACCGCGTACAGCTCGGTACCGAGTGCTTTCGCGTCTTCAACGTCGTAACCAGCGAGGTGCCACCAGATCGCAGCGAAGTAGACGACCTCCCCTACCTGCCAGATGAGGAAGTCGCGCCACCGAGGGCGAGCCATCGCAGCAAGCGGTACCAGCCACAACACGTACTGCGGTGAGTAGACCTTGCCGGACAACACGAACGCCGCGATTACCAAGAAGGCAACCTGTGCAAGGCGTGGGCGTCGTCGTAGTCCAAGGGATAGCACCGCGATAGCAACGAAGAGTGCGAGGAAGGTTCCCGTTGCAACAAAGTTGAGTGCGTCAGCTGGAACACCGGGGAGTCCCAGGACGCTGCTGGCGTACCAGATCGAACCGAAGTCCACGCCGCGCTCGGAGTTGAAGGAGTAGAAGTACCACCAGCCCTCGCGATTGGCCATAGCAAAGGGTGCGTTGACAACCAACCAGGTGGCAACGGTGCTGCCCAGTAGAACAAACGCTGGTCGCCATCGACCGCTGCGCAGCGCAAGGATCGCGAACGCGCCGAGCAGTAACACGGGATAGAACTTCGCGGCGATTGCAAGGCCCAGCGCGATGCCCGCCCAGCCCGGTTTGTTGCGGGCCCACGCGAGCATCGCAAGTGCCGCAAGTGCAATGGGGATCAGATCCCAATTGATGGTGGCGCCCAAGACGACCGTCGGTGCCAGCGCGACCATCGCCGCATCCCACGGACGGTGACGAACTGTGAGCGCCGTAGCGATCACCGCAACGAGCAGGAAAGGCAGGAGACCGATCACGTTGACGTTGAAGAACGCGACGATCGGTTCAACACCGATCACTCCGGCGATCGGACTCGCGACCAACGATGCGATCCACATGAACACACCCGTGAGGACGGGGTACTCGAGTGGCTGACCACCGGGTGGGGTCTGGAGATACGGGATGAATCCTTCGGCAAATCCGCGATAACCGAACAGAGCCGGAATATCGGAGTAGCAAAGCTGCTCGTAGCGATCCGGCGATGCCCACAAGCCATCGACGCACGAGTAATCCAGGACGTAGCCGATGAAGTACCCGGCGGTCGCGAGCAGAATCAAGACTCGAAGAACGCTCCACGGTGGCGCGAAGCGCGCGATGCGATCACCAAGTGGACCACCAGCGATCGGAGTGCTGGCTGCGACGAGGGAATCGGATCGACTCGGGCGTACCCGAGATTCCGCAGGCGACGGCACGCTCACGAAGTGTGCCTCCTTGTGCCCGCTATTGCGACTTCTTCTTGTTCTTCTTGCCCGACGAACGGCCATTGTCGTCGCCACCGAACTCCGCCGAGGCGGTCACTGTCTGGCCGGAGGTGCCATTGCCCGCTTGATCGTCGTTCTGCGCGGGTGGATCGGCAGGTTCGGGCTGGTTGGGTTCTGGCTGGTTCGGATCTTCCGGGTTGGCTTCCTCGATACCCGGATCCGGGCCAAACTCGGTCTGGATTTCCGGCGTCGGGCAGCCCAGCGGGACCTCTTCCATGTCCGGGGGCAAGATCGCGGGGCAATCCATTCCCTTCAACGCGCCCTTGGGTGGGTTCGGGAACTTCTCGACCTCGGTCTTCTTCAGCGCGCCCTTCATGTAGCCAGTCCAAATCGCGGCCGGGAAGCTGCCGCCGGTGACCATCTCGCGTCCACCGGTTCCGGACAAGGACACCGGAATGCCATCCTTGTTCTCCTTGGTCATGAACACCGCGGTGGACAGCTGCGGGGTGAAGCCAACAAACCACGCGCTCTTGTTCATGTCGGTGGTTCCCGTCTTGCCCGCAGCGGGACGGCCAAGTTCGCGGGCCGCGGCGCCGGTGCCATTGGAAACGACTTCGGTGAGCGCGTAAGTCACCGAATCCGCAACATCCTGCGAAAACGCTTCCTTGGTCGAGGGCTCGAACTTGTAGAGAACCTCGCCATTGGAGTCGACCACCTTGCGGATGAACGTGGTCTTGGCGCGCTCACCGCGCGCGGCGAAGGTTGCGTACGCATTGGCCATGTCGACGGCCGATGGAGATGCGGTGCCGAGCACGAACGTCAAGTCCAGGTTCTTCATGTTCATGCCGGGAGTGCGCTTGGGAATTCCGGCGCGAACTGCAGCGTCGGCAACACGATCAACGCCTACGGCGTCTTCCATTTCAACGTACGCAGTGTTGACGGACTCGCGCGTCGCCTCTAGCAGAGTGATTTCGCCGTAGGACTTGTCGTTGTAGTTGGTGAGTTCGTAACCCTTGATCTTTGCTGGTGAATCGCCCTGCCAGTAACTCTTCAGCGACACATCGTTTTCGAGAGCTGCTGCGAGTGCGAAGGGCTTGAACGTGGAACCTGCCTGTGCAAACTGGCGGGTCGCGTTGTTGATCTGATCGGTGATGAAATCCTTGCCGCCGTACATGGCCACGACTTCGCCGGTGCCAGGTCGTACGGACGCAAGGCCGATGCGTACTCCCTTGGTCTTGGAATCCGGGCCAAACTTTCGTACGGAACGCTCAGCCGACCTCTGGGCCTTGCGGTTAAACGTCGAGACCACGGTCAAACCGCCGCGCTGGATCTGCGTCTCGTCGATGCCAAGGGCCAGCAATTCCTTGTGCACGGCGTTGAGCAGGTGGCCGTTTTGACCACCGAGGCGATTGCCTGCTTGACGTTCGGCGATCTCTGGGAATTCGGCTGAGTCGTATTCGGCCTGCGTGATCCAGCCCTGACCCAACATGCCATCAAGTACGTACTGCCAACGTCCACGAAGTGTGGACATGTTCTCGTCAGGGTTGAGGCGGCCCGGGTTGTTCATAATCGCCGCGAGTACCGCGCCTTCACTCAGCGTGATGTTCTGAATGGGCTTTTGGAAATATGCCATGGCAGCGGCTTCGATGCCGTACGCGTCTCGGCCATAGAAGGCGATGTTCAGGTAGTCCTCGAGGATCTGCTCCTTCGAGACCAACGTTTCGAGTTTGAACGCAAGCAGCGCTTCTTTGATCTTGCGCTTCCAGGTGCGCTCTTGCGTCAGAAATGCATTCTTCGCGTACTGCTGGGTGATGGTGGAACCACCTTGCGTCCACGGGCCGGAATCGAAGACGTTGTTGACTGCCGCGCGCGCGATGCTGATCGGCGAGATGCCGCCGTGCTCGTAAAAGCCGCGGTCCTCGGCGGCGAGCACCGCTTCTTGGACGTGAATAGGGATATCAGCGAGATCGCTCGCGCGACGATTTGCATCACTGAGTCGACCGATTTCGCGCTTGCCGCCGGCGTAATAGACGACGGTCGCCTCGGTTGTCGCAAGATCGTTCGGCGTCGGCACCTCGGTGCGCGCGAGTACAAAGCTGAACGCGGCAACACCGGCTGTGGTTGTGAGGGCGAGGAGCACCGCGATGCTCCACAGGAAGATCTTCAGTGGCGAGCGGGGCTTGCGGGGCGGACGTCCGCCACCGGATGGGCGCTTACCCGGGGGTCGGCCGCGACCGCCACCTGAACCACGGCCACCCGATCCACGACCACTGCCCGACGCGCGACCGCCTGAGCTTTCGTTGCGGAAACGACGACCGGGAGTGCTGGGGTTTTTTGGTGGAACCGAACGGGGAGCGCTCGCGGCGCGGGCGCCTCGGGCGCTGCGATCAGTGGAGGCCGAGCGTGACTTGCTTGATCCGGACGAAGCAGTGGATCGGCGAGACGTAGCTGTCGAGCGAGATCGGCTCGAAGCCGGACGAGTGGAGGCGCGCGAAGCACCGGTACGGGTGCCTCGTTGCGTCGGTCTCGTGCTGCTCATTTCCTCGCCAGGTTGGGGAAGGGAACCTGTGTGTTCGGGCGCTCAAATCCTTGGGGCCGCAGAGGCTTCTGTGACTCCTGGGACTGAGTAGTACTAGTGCATCAGAAATCCGTCCTGGAAGGGTGACGGCACGCCGTCGATCCCCCAAGGAACGGGGAGGCGGGGGTTATTCGTAGTCGTGGAGATCGCGCGGGGTCGGTAGCGCCCGACGGGGGGTCCCGTCACCTATGCGATATGTCCGTAATAGGTAGTTCCAGTGGCAGTCCGGGCAAACCTCAACGGTGTACACCCCGACATCACCGAACCGGAAGGCGAGCGAAGGCAGGTCCTTGGTCTCGCGGATCCGACCCGAATACGGCCCCAGTTCGTCGCCGTAGACGTAGTTGAGCGTGACCAGATTCTTCGAGTGACAGGCGGGGCAGTCGTCGTCGGTGGCCTCGCCGTGGAACTTGGCCGCCTTCAGCAGGTACGGATCGGCGTCGCAAAAATCGCTGGAAAGGATCCCGCCGCGGTGGAATCGCAAGATGTCCGAGCGTCGCTGGAGCGCGTAATCGATAACGCCACGCGGGGCCGCCGGATCCTCGACCGGCTCGGCGGGCGGCAACGGATCACGACGCTTCTTCTTAGCTCCCGTCTTGCCACCGGTCCCGGACTCCCCGCGCACCAATGAGCCACGCACGGTCGCCGCTCGACCGCCGGAGCCCTTGGAACCACGAGGCACAGCCACAGGGGAATTCTACGAACCCTGATGGAATGTGCTTAGATATATCTATTCGATATATCGTGAGAGGTAAGAATGGTCAGACGAGACATCCTGGAGTTCGCAGTTCTCGGCGTACTGGGCGACGGGCCGATCCACGGCTACGAGCTCCGCAAGCTCCTCACCGAGATGCTCGGGCCGTTCCGATCGCTGTCCTACGGGACCCTCTATCCGACTTTGCGCCGGTTGGTGAACCGCGGCGCTATCGAACCGGTCTCCCTCACCGCATCGGCTGAGTCGCCCGGCGTGCGCAGCAAGCGCGCGCGGATCGTGTACTCCCTGACAGCCGAAGGTAAAGAGGAATTCCAGCAGTGGGCCAATAGACCCGGCCCGGGGTCATGGGACGACGAAGCCTTCGCCGCACACATGGCCTTCTTCTCGCGCACTGAGCGCCGGGCGCGCCTTCGCATCCTGCACGGACGACGCACCTGGCTCGACGAACGTCTCGCTGCTTTGAGATCCACGATCGCGGACTCGCGTGAACACGCGGATCCCTACGCACTTTCGATGCGCTCACTGAGTGTCGAGTCGGCAGAGCGCGAAATGAAATGGCTCGATGAACTCATCGAGACCGAGGAGACCCGAAAGGACACAGAGACATCATGATGAAGCGTTCCAGCAGCATCCGCGTCGCACTCGTCGGAATCGGTAACTGTGCGTCGTCGCTAGTGCAAGGCGTCGAGTACTACAAGGACGTCCCGGACGACCAAGTCGTCCCTGGACTAATGCACACGAGATTCGGTGACTACCACGTTTCCGACGTGCAGTTCGTCGCAGCGTTCGACGTCGACTCGAACAAAGTCGGCAAGGATCTATCCGAGGCGATTCATGCTTCGGAAAACAACACGATCGATTTGTGCAGCGTTCCCGAGAGCGGAGTGCTCGTCCAACGGGGCGTCACCCTCGACGGACTCGGCGACTACTACCAAGCAACTATCACCGAATCCGATGCACCACCGGTCGACGTTGCTCAGGCACTCATCGATGCGCGCGTTGACGTCCTCG
The DNA here is from genome assembly GCA_040266055.1 of Candidatus Nanopelagicales bacterium. Classification (GTDB taxonomy): domain Bacteria; phylum Actinomycetota; class Actinomycetes; order S36-B12; family S36-B12; genus S36-B12. The sequence continues at coordinate 6,184 of JBDQFC010000012.1, forward strand.
TGTGTTACCTGCCTGTCGGTTCCACACGGGCGGCGGAGTACTACGCACAGTGCGCACTCGATGCAGGGTGCGCGTTCGTCAATGCATTGCCTGTGTTCATCGCCAGCAACCCGGAATGGGCTGCGAAGTTCACCGAGGCTGGTCTGCCAGTCGTCGGTGATGACATCAAGAGTCAGGTGGGAGCAACCATCACCCACCGCATTTTGACGAAGTTGTTCGCCGACCGTGGTGTGATCGTGGACCGTACTTACCAACTAAACGTCGGCGGCAACATGGACTTCAAGAACATGCTGCAACGCGATCGCTTGGAATCGAAGAAGATCTCCAAGACCCAGGCCGTCACGTCGCAATTGGACTACGAGCTCGGTGAGGACTCCGTTCATATCGGACCCTCGGACTACGTCTCCTGGCTTGACGACCGCAAATGGGCATTCGTCCGGATCGAGGGCCGTGCCTTCGGTGACGTGCCTTTGAACATCGAATACAAGCTTGAGGTCTGGGATTCACCCAATAGTGCCGGCGTGATCATCGACGCCATCCGTGCCGCACGCATTGGACTCGACCGTGGGATAGGTGGCCCACTACTCGAAGCGTCGTCGTACTTCATGAAATCACCACCGGAGCAATACTCGGACAGTCGAGCACGAGACGAAGTCGAAGCCTTCATAGCCGGGTAGCCTGCGGTCATGGCGGAGGCCGACGAGCACGGGGCACTGCGGTCGGTCCTCGCTAGCCATAATTTCCGGCGGCTCTACAGCACACGATTGGCCGGTCAGTTCGGTGACGGCCTACTGCAGTCCGCGCTTGCAACGTTCGTGCTGTTCTCCCCGGAGCGGCAACCCAACGCGGCCAGTGTTGCGGCCGCGTTCGCGATCTTGCTCCTTCCGTACTCCTTCATCGGACCGTTCGCGGGCGTGCTGCTCGATAGATGGCGACGCCGCAATGTGCTGGTCCGAGCCAATCTGCTCAAGGCGCTACTGACCATCCCGGTGATCGTGGTGGTCGGTGCCGGGCAAGCCGATCTGGTTCTGGGCTTCTTCGTTTTGACGGTGCTAGGCGTCGGTCGATTCATCCTCGCGGGACTGTCCGCATCGATGCCGCACGTCGTCAGCGGTCGAGAACTCATTACCGGCAACGCCTTGGCGCCAACGTCGGGGACTATCGCCGTGGGTGTCGGCGGAATCATCGGCGTGGGCATCCGTGCTGCGGCCGGTGGCGGCGACGTCGGCAGTCAGGTAGTACTCGTCGCTGCGATGGTGTCCTTCATCGTCGCTGGATTCATCGCAACCCGAATGGCTGTCGATGCGCTGGGGCCCGACACAGGTGAGCCGGTAGACACGCTCGCGAAAGTGGCCCACGGGCTTGTCCTTGGTGCGCGAACACTTCGCGATCAGATCCCGGCGCGGAACATCATGGTCACGATCATCGCCAACCGATTCGCGTTCGGAGTTCTTACCGCCGGTGCGCTACTGCTCGTACGCGGCAGCCTGCACCCGGTCAGCGACGCCGACGCCGCACTCGGTGACTTCGTCCTCGCAACAGCTGGTGCTGCGGTGGGAGCTTTCATCGGTGCTGTCGTCACCCCGCGAATGACCCGAACCATTGGCATCGGTCGCTGGGTGGGGATCGTCATCGCACAAGGCGCCGTGATCGGTTTTGGGCTGCTGACCGCGACGGCACTGCAGCCACAACTCATCACTTTGGTGGCGGGTGCGACGTCGATCGGCCTCGTGGGTCAGTCGGTGAAGGTGTGCGCGGACACGGTCCTGCAGCGGTCGATTCCCGACGATCGACTCGGTCGAATCTTCGCGTTGTTCGACATGATCGTGAACGTTGCACTCGTGACAGGCATCACCATCACGGCATTCGCTTCCCCCATATCCGGGCAATTCACCATCGGTTACGTCCTCTGCGCCGTGCTACTACTGCTCACCGCCTGGTGGTACACGCGAACTACTCGATCCTCCGTACACAAGGTCTAGCCCCGTCCTATGCTCTCGGGTATGTCCAATGGGGCCTCAGCGACCTACGCACAAAGTCCGGTAACCAGAAAGAAGTGGCGAGCGCGCTCCTACGTGTCGCTCATCCTCTTCATCGTGGCGACACTGCTGACGCCGATCGCGGTGATCGGTCACTGGGGGCACCAGACCATCGCCAATCCCCAGCAGTACATCGACACCGTCGGCCCACTCGCCGAGGATCCGGATATCCAGCAGGCCGTTTCGGACACCGTTAGTGACGCCATCATCAACCAGATCGACACGAGTCAGTTGGCCAGTGGTCTGCTCGGAGCACTCATTCCCAATGAGCGACTCTCAGACCTGCTGTCCGGTCCGATCAAGGCCGGCATCGACGGTCTGATCCGCACCGGTGTGGACAGGTTCGTCGCATCCAACGCCTTCCAGGAGGCGTGGATCAAGATCAACGAGGCCGCCCAGAAGGGCTTCATCGCTGCATTGACAGGTGACCCCACGGGACCGGTTCAATTCGAAGGCGATCAGCTTGTCCTCAACATCTCCTCGCTTCTGCAAGAAGTGCAGCAGTCGCTGGTCGACGAAGGCATCGAAGTTGCGGGCTTAGTGACCATCCCGGATTCCGAAGCCAAGGTCGTCCTGCTGGACTCCCCCGAATTGGCCCAGGCCAGAGCCATCTACGGGTTGGCGTCACCATTCCTGTCGGTGATCTTGCTGCTCACTGCGGCGCTGTTCACACTGTCGGTGCTACTGGCCACCCGACGAGCACGCACCACCGTTGCCGTCGGCATCACCGTGGTTGCGTGGTCACTTGCCATGAACTTCCTCCTCGGACGGGCCGAAGACAGCTTCGTGAACGCATTCGAAGGGTCGCTCTTCGAAGCAGCAGCCACCACGTTCTACAACCAGTTGCTGACATATCTACTGCTGGCTGTGCAGGGCCTGCTCTTGCTCGGTGCCGTCGTAATCGTCCTCGGCTGGTTCTGCGGCAATACCCAACTCGCGCTCAGCGTCCGAGGCTCCATCGATAAGGGCCTAGTGGAGATCGGTCAGCGACTTCCACAGGGTCTGTCGGCGATCGGACGCCCAATGCGCGAGTACGCGCCGTTCGTGCGTTGGGGACTGTTGGTCATCTGGCTGATCGTGGTGTTCTCCTTCGGCGCGGTCACTCTCGAACGCACCATCGGATGGACGGCGTTGCTGCTCGGCGTTTTGACGTTGGCGCAGATCGTCATGTATGCCCCGCACGATGACGCCCCCGAGCATCGACCAACCGAGGCCCCCTCGCTCAACCAGAACTAACCCGTCCACCAGCGTTAGTGCGCCGACGCTCACGGGCTATTTCTCTCGCGCCGCCCACCAAGCCTTGAGCGCTTCGGTAGCTGTGGCCTCGTCCATCGGGCCCCGGTCCAACCGCAAACCGAGCAGGAAGTTGTAAGCCTCTCCAACGACGCGACCCGGTGGAATGTCCAAGATCTCCATGATCTGCTTGCCGTCGAGGTCCGGGCGGATCGCCGCGAGTTCCTCTTCCTCCGACAAACGCTCGATGCGTCTTTCGAGATCGTCGTACGCACGCTGAAGCGCCATCGCACGTTTGCGATTGCGTGTGGTGCTATCGGCGCGAGTCAGTTTGTGGAGTCGCACGAGTTGGTCTCCGGCATCGCGCACGTATCGGCGAACAGCAGAGTCCGTCCACTCGCCTGTTCCATAACCGTGGAAGCGGAGGTGCAACTCCACCAAGAGAGCAACGTCGTCGGTGAGGTCCTTGGGGAAACGCAGAGCCTGCATGCGCTTCTTGGTCATCCGCGCGCCCACCACCTCGTGGTGATGGAAGCTCACCTTGCCGCCGTCTTCGAACTTGCGTGTCTTCGGCTTACCGATGTCGTGTAACAAGGCCGCCAGTCGCAGCGTCATGTCCGGTTCACACGTGGGCTCGTGCACGCGCTCGAGTGTGATTGCTTGCTCGAGCACCGTGAGTGTGTGTTCGTAGACATCCTTGTGGTGGTGATGCTCGTCCTCTTCTAAGCGCAGCAGCGGCAACTCCGGAAGTACGTAATCCGCGATACCGGTGTCGACCAGCAAGGTCAGACCAACGCGCGGGTGGTCACTCATCACGATCTTCGTTAGTTCCTCGCGCACCCGCTCTGCTGACACGATCGAAATTCGCTCGGCCTGTTCACGCATCGCTTCGATGACGTCGTCGTCTACCGAAAAATCCAATTGCGACGCAAAACGAGCCGCGCGCATCATGCGCAGGGGATCGTCGTCGAAGGACTGTTGCGCGGTGCCCGGTGTTCGGATGCGCTTGGCCACCAGATCACCGATGCCATCGAATAGATCGACGAATTCCATCGATGGCAGCGTCATCGCCATTGCGTTGATTGTGAAGTCGCGCCGGCCGAGATCATCGGCCAGGTCAGTTCCGAAGGCCACCTCAGGTTTACGTGATTGGGGGTCGTAGGCCTCGGTCCGGTACGTGGTGATCTCCACCTCGCGGCCGTCGATGCGCGCTCCCACGGTGCCGAAACGGATACCCACATCCCAGACCGCCTCAGCCCAGCCCTCGAGAAGCGCGAGGACCTGCTCGGGGTGGGCGTTGGTGGTGAAATCGAGGTCGGTGTCCTCGGTCAGGCGACCCAGCAAGGCGTCACGAACCGGACCGCCCACGAGGGAGATGCCAAAACCGGCCTCGGTGAACCGCTCACCGACCCGCTGCAAGGGGCCAGCGATAGGGGCCAAAGAGGCGACGGCCTGCTTGCGCAGCCCTTGAACGCCACGGGCACTCGCTGGGCCACCTGGAGCTGCCGCGGGGGAAGGCTCGCGGGAGGTTCGTCCGGACACGACGCACAAGGCTAGCCGTCGGCGCGGTTTATCCTCGCTCCATGGCCCGCCGAGCAGTCGAAGAAACCTCCGCGGGGGGTCTCGTTTTGGATTCCCAGCACCGGGCCGCTGTGATCGGACGCATCAACGCTCGTGGCGAAATGCTGTGGTCCCTGCCCAAGGGACACGTCGAGGCCGGCGAAACCCACGAGGCAGCCGCGGTTCGCGAGGTCAGTGAGGAAACGGGCATCACCGGACGCGTGGTCGCCCCCCTGGGCGTCATCGATTTCTACTTCACGGCCGACGATCGCCGCATCCACAAGACCGTGCATCACTTCCTGCTCCTCGCCGAGAGTGGCGAGTTGAACAGCGACGACGCCGAAATTGACGAGGTGGAATGGGTGCCGCTGGCAAACTTGATGGATCGCTTGGCGTATCCGGACGAACGACGACTCCTCGCCCGCGTGCCCGAACTCCTGGCAGACGCCAGCTAGGTGTCGGGAGTGACAGCGAGAACGGCGAGAACAACGCGACCACTGGGGCTGCTTATTTGCCTCGTGGTGCTCGTCACCGGCGGGCTGATCTCGGCGACGGTGACAACAGCTCCGCCTGCACGTGCCGCGGTGGACGCACCTATCTCCGTGGTCATCGATCGCCTCACTCCGGTCGTCCCCGCCGAGGGCGACAAATTGCGGATCGAAGGCCGGCTCGTCAACACAACCGCCGACGTCATGGCTGACGTTTCAGTACAACTGCGGCTATCAAGTGAGCCGCTGACGCGTCGTTCGCAGATAACTCGGGTACGCGTGTCACCACTGGACACCGAGAACCAAGAACCAACACCCGAACAACTCGCCAACCGGACCGCTCCAGATTCTTGGGAAGAGCCCACGAACGTGGTGGTAGGCGACACCGCAACGCAGATCACCGAGTCCATCCCGCCGCGAGGTCAGGTCGAGTTCTCGCTGCGCGTGCCCTTCGCCGACCTACCGCTAGATGCCACGGGTGTCTACGCCGTCGCGGTAGAAGTACTCGCCGCGCGTCGTGGCGCGCAGGTGGACGAAACTGAACAGCGGCAAGGCATCTTGCGCACGTTTGTGCCGTGGTTCCCCGAGCCGGTTACCCCGGTAGATCTCGTGTGGTTGTGGCCGCTGGTTGACTATCCAGCGCAGGAGGCTGATGGAGTTTTCCTCGACGACGGCACGCCGAAATCGATCTCCTCGGGTGGACGGCTCGCCTCACTCCTGGAATCCGGTTCGTTACAACCGCGTTCAGTCAGTTGGATCGCCGATCCTGCGTTGTTGCAATCTGTTCGAGACATGGCGGACGGCTACCAGGTGCAACGCGGTGGCGAGGTGGTGGTCGGTGATCGCAGCGACGACGCCACCGCGTGGCTCGCCACGCTAGATGCGACGTTGGAGAGTGCACGTCCCCCCACCATCACGGCGCCGGTGCTGCGGGTCCTTCCCTACGCCGATATCGATGCAACGGCCGTCAACCGAGCCGGTATGTCAACCGATGTAGTGCGGGCGATCACCCAGGCAGCACCGATTTCCTCGGCAGCGATCGGCCAGCAGGTCCTGGGCGGCTACTACTGGGCACCGTTTGGCCGCATCGATGCCGAGACCGCAGATCTCATCGCTTCAGCTGGTGTTCGCACGGTGATCTTGTCCGGTCGCGCGATGCCGGCTCAGGACGCCTACGCCGGAGCGAACACCGGACGCGCAGTGCTTCGAACATCTCTCGGCGCGATGCAGGCCGTCCTACGCGAACCCCGGATGTCCGCACTGCTCACCGAACCGCAGCGCAATCGATCCGATGCCATCGAAGTGCGCCAGGCCTTTCTTGCCGAATCCGGTGTGTTGGTGGGCACGATCCCCGAGGACGCACCCTCACGCGCGATCGTGGTCGGCCCCGACAACATCCGCTGGGACCCATCCCCGACAGTGGTCAATGCGCTACTCAAGGCGACCGTCGCCGCTCCCTGGATCACACCGAAGTCTCTGACGGATCTTCTCGATGGACCGGTGAATCCGCTGCGCCGCGATCAGCGTGGCTACGGCAGCAAGGCCACCGATGCCGAATTACCCGCGGACTTTTTGGGTGACATTCGCCGCACTGGTGAGCAACTGGCAGCCTTCACAAGCGTCTTGGACAACCCCATCGGAATCTCCGACACGTACGCCTCGGCTCTCTTGCGAGCCGAATCCAGCGCTTGGCGTTCACGGCCGGCGGTCGGGACAGCACTGCTCGACAGCATCAGCGCGCAGTTGCAAAGCCAGATCGGTCAAATCGCAGTTCTGTCCGAAGGGACGGTCACGTTCTCTGGCGACACCGGTCGTGTTCCGATCACCATCGAAAACTCGCTGGATCGTGCCGTGACCGTCGGTGTTCAACTGCGCGCCTCTCCGGCCGTGCGACTGGAGTCTGAACCGTTGATGGGTATTCGCGTCGATCCAGGCAAGAAGGTCAGCGTCGACGTCGAGGCCCGCGTTATCGGCGGCAACACACTTCCTGTCCGCGTTCAACTACTGACCCCAGACGGCTCACGATTCGGGCAAGCCGCACGCATCGATGTTGCAAGCACCGCATATGCACGAGCCGCCGCCTGGGTTGTGGTGGTTGCGTTCATCGCGGTCGTGATATTCGTCGTCATCGGTGTTGCGCGACGCATTCGCGAGGCGAGTAGAAGTGTGGCGAGTGATGAGTAGAACACAAGCACTTCTAGGACCGAGTTCGGTAATGGCGGCCGGCACGGTTGTCTCGCGCGTCACGGGCATCGCCCGTGACATTGCGCTTGCTGCCGCGTTGGGGTTCTACCTCGTCTCCGACTCGTATTCCCTTGGCAACTCACTGCCCACCATCGTCTACATCTTGGTGGTCGGTGGTGCACTGAACGCGGTTTTCATTCCGCAATTGGTCCGGAGGATGGAGAACGACGACGACGGCGGCAACGCCTACGCCGACCGCTTGATCACACTCACCGGATCGATCCTGTTGGTGCTATCAATCGCGGCAGTCATCGCAGCGCCGTGGATCGTTGATCTCTACACACCGACGGACTATCCGCAGGCCGAGTACGAGCTCGCAGTTGCGTTCGCACGCCTGTGCTTGCCGCAGATCTTTTTCTACGGCGCGTACACGATGCTCAGTCAAGTTCTGAACTCACGCGGGAAATTCGGTGCACCGATGTTCGCGCCGATCGCCAACAACATCGTCGCGATCGTCACGTTCGTGCTCTTTATTGCCGTTGCGGGAACATCCGCAGCGGCCGACGGTGTGCTGACCACCGATCAAGTTCTATTGCTGGGCATCGGCACCACGCTCGGCGTACTTGTGCAAGCCGCGATCTTGGTTCCAGTACTCAGCCGCGCCGGCTACCGCTGGCGGCCGCGCTTTGACTGGCGCGGACAAGGCCTCGGCAAGGCAGCCAAGCTCGCTGGTTGGACAGTCGGGCTCGTTTTGGTCAACCAGATCACGTACATCGTCATTACGCGACTAGCCGCACAAGCCAACGTTGACGCTGCAGCTACCGGTGCAACCGCGGCCGGCATCACCACATATCAAAAAGCACACCTGGTGTTCATGCTTCCGCACAGTGTCATCACCATCTCGATCGTGACCGCACTGCTTCCCGCACTGAGCCGACTCGCACATGAGGGCAAACTCCGGGAGGTCGGTGAAGACGTTGCCGGAGCCATGCGGCTCGTTGGCGCATTGATCGTCCCCGTTGCCGCACTCTTGTTCGTCCTCGGTTCAGACATCTCAGTGCTGTTGTTCGGCTACGGTGCTGCAACAACCGCTCAAGCGGCCGTGATGGGCGACATCGTTTCCATCTTCATGCTCGGCCTGCTGCCGTTCACGCTGTTCTACGTATTGCTGCGCGGCTTCTACTCACTCGAGGACACACGCACGCCTTTCTTCGTGACCGTCGCATTCTCCGCGGTCATGCTCGTTCTGGTGATCTGGCTCTTCTCGATACTTAGTGGACTCGGCGTGACATCCGCCGGTGGTCCACAGGTCGCCGCCATTGCACTCGGTTACGTGCTGGCCTACTGGTTTGGATTTGTCCTGCTGTGGTGGTGGCTTTCCCATCGCCTCGGTGGACGAGGCGCACTGGAGACCGGCAAGACCGCCTGGGTGCTGATCCGACTGACCTTCGCCGGGATCATCGCGGTGGTCGTCACCACTGTGGCGCGCGTAGCCACCATCGGGTTACTGCCGGTACAAGGGCTCAACGCTCAATTCGAATCGATCATCTTGATCGTTGTCTCGGTATTGGTCGCAGTCCCGACATTCGTGTTAGTCGCTTGGATTGTGCGCGTCCGCGAAGTGTCCTCGGCCTTCGCCATGGTGAAATCACGTGTGGTGCGCCGATGACCGAAAACAACAGTGATCCCCAGGTACCGCCGCCGTCAACCGGTGGCCAGGGAGTGACCAGCACCGGCCAACGCCTTGATCGTTACACGCTGCTCGAACTCATCAGTGTGCATTCGCCACAAGAGCAGTTCGAGGGTTACCGGCAATTCCCAACGGAACTGTGGCGCGGTCACGATGAGGTCCTCGATCGATCGGTGTCTATCCGGTTGATTCGTAAGGACGACGCGCGACTGAATCGGGTACTCGGTGCGGCGCGAGCTGCGGCCTTGGTCGACGATCGACGCCTGCTGCGCATCTTGGATGTCATGGACGTCGCAGGAGAAAACGGCGCCCCCGCACGCACCGCGATAGTCAGTGAATGGGCCGATGGCCACCACCTCGCCGATCGGCTATCCAACGATGGTTTGTTCGATCCGACCGTGGCGGTGGAGACCATCGCCGAAATCGCTCGCACTTTGGCGAACTGTGTGCGGCACGATGTCGGTCACGGTCGCCTTCGCCCCACCGCAGTGCTCTGGACCGAAGCAGGTGAAGTGCGGATCCGTGGTCTGGCTGTGGACGCCGCCTTATTCGGTCCAATCGATGCAGCCGCTCCAGATGCGGATATCGACGGCCTCGGCTCACTGCTCTACGCCATGACAACGGGCCGCTGGCCCGCGCTCACTATCGACGCTAATTCCGTTCACATTCCTTTGGCCCCTGCCGCGGGCCGGACCGTGCCGATGCCCTCGAGGGTTCGCGCCGGTGTGCCCTCAGACGTTGACGATCTCGTCACCCGTTCGGTGCGCCAAGTCGCCCGACCACGCGGCTTGATGCCGATCACTTCCGTTGAGGGTTTTGCAACAGCTGCGGGATCGGCCGAGGACTACTTGTCACCGGTCACCGGTGTGCAGTCGACATCCGTTGGGGATCGACTCCGCACCGCGGCTACTGCTGCAACAACGGCAATGTCAGCATCGCCAGCACCCGCCGACAGCGCAGAGCGAACTGACCTTCCGCGAAGACGCATCGGGATCGGCGCGATCATCGGGCGCTTCCTGGCCGTGGTCTTCGCACTCGTGCTCACCGCGGGCATTAGCTACGTCGGTTGGCAGCAACTCACCGGTGAGCCAGCGATCGACGAACAGACCACCGTTGCTGATCAATCGATCTTAGAGATCGAGGCGGTGCCGTTCGAGGAGAACTTCGATTCCGGACTCACCGCGGTGCTACCCATTGAGGGCGTTCGCTCCTATGACCCACTCAGTGACGACAACGACGACGGTCAACCCGATGGGCTCGATGGCAAAGAGCGCAACAAGCGTGCACCCCTTGCTTCCGATGCTGATGGCACCACCGCATGGCTCACGCGCAAGTACAACTCCCCGAACGTCGGCGACAAGGGCGGCGTCGGCTTGATTGTCGACCTCGGAAGCCCAAAACTGCTCTCCACCGTCGAACTCGACCTGGTCGGCTTCGGCACGGACTTAGACATCCGGGTGGCTGATCAGATCTTGGACGATCCAGATCTGTGGACTGAGTTTGCGTCGGTAAACGACGCAGGGCCGGAGATCACACTGCGCTCACCGCGCTCAGTTATCGGGCAGTACGTATTGATCTGGCTCACCGGGCTACCGGTCGTCCCCGAGACCACGACCGGCGACGAGCCTCGCTATCAAGGTGGTATCCGCCAGGTGTCCATTACCGGTTCTGATCCCCAGGAGATCGCACCCGATCAGTAGGCTCGCGGCCGTGTCGATCGAGTCGCAGCCATCCCCCGATGCCGCGACCGACCGTGACCTCCTGCAGGCGCATGTCGACGGGGATGCAGAGGCTTTCGGCACGTTAGTTGCCCGGCACCGCGACCGCTTGTGGGCCGTGGCCCTGCGCACCACCGGAGACCCAGACGAGGCCGCCGACGCCCTCCAGGACGCGATGATCTCCGCTTTTCGTCGGGCTGGTCAGTTCCGGGGGGACTCCGCCGTAACCACGTGGCTGCACCGGATCGTGGTGAACGCGAGCCTGGATCGCCTACGACGACGCAATGTCCGAAGCAGCGTGCCGCTACCTGAGGACGATGCACTGGGCCGCGCAGCCGCGACAGCTACCCCGGTCGGTCGAGGCGGTATCCCGCAAGATCCGATCGCCGCGCGAGAAACCCAGCTGGTCATCGCCCGGGCCCTGGCCGATCTACCGGAGTCCCAGCGCGAAGCCATCGTGCTGGTAGACGTCGAGGGTTATTCCGTCGAGGAGGCCGCCGCCATGCTCGAATGCCCACCTGGCACGGTGAAGAGTCGATGCTCGCGTGGACGCGCCCGGCTAGCTGAATCCTTGGGATTCCTGCGGAACCACCACCCTCCGCCGTCCGTCGGACGGGGTGAGACGTCTGGACAGACGCCCCACACAGACGGGCCCAGTCGGCCCGAAGCAGGAGCCAGGGATTCGAAGGGAGGTGACCAGACCGGTGAGTAGCGAGGAAGATGACGGCATTCGTCCCGCGGGAGACGATCCCGCCTTCGATCCACTGATCCAAGATTCCGTCCGCGACGCACTAGGTAATTGGGGCGCCTCACTTCACCGTGAGCCCTTGGATGAGGTCCCGCCCCACGTCTGGGATCGCATTGTGGCTGCCATCGAGGCAGAGCGTGACGCACACGATCGTGTGGGCTTTGAGGTCGTGGGGGCTACGTCAAACGGCAAACGTCGTCTGCGAGCACTTCCGGGCAGCAAGTGGACTACTCCCTTGATTGCAGCCAGCGTGGCGCTGCTTGCGGTAGCTGTCGGTGCCAGCGTGTTGGGCCCCTTCGGTGGGGACGGATCCGGAACCGATGGTCCCGCCGTCGTTGCGAGCGACGCCGTCGAGCCGGGGACTTTCTCCAGTGAGGGAGTTGCGGTCGCAACCGACGCCGCACCACGGGTGGTCCAGGCGGGCTTCGTGCCGCCGGCCAAGAAAGTTATGGATCTTCGCGAGGACTTGAAGTCGACGGATCTGGCAACCGCGGTGGACGAGATCCTCCAGGACGCCGGAATCGAGGAGCCAGCAGACGTCTTGGAGATGCCCGAGGAGCAGTGGCAACCCTCCAGCGACGGCATGATGTCCGACCCGATGGTGTTGCGCGATTGCGTCACCAAGGTCACCAAGGTGGCAACCTCACAGGCCCTACTCGCGTTGCGGGCCAAGGTAAACGGCATCGACGCGGGCTTGCTTGTGGTCCCGGAATTCATGTTGGACATGACGCAGATGGACGGGATGGACGCTGAGAAGATGCGTCGGATGGGCCGGCAGATGGGGGTTACCACCATCTACGTGGTCGAGCCGACATGCGGCATGCGAGGTCCCGAGCACGATCCCACGGTTTTCCGGGTCGCGTTCACCCTCGCGCCCTAGGCCCAGCCAGATCCGAGCGACCCCGGTATCGCCCTCGTAACAGAGGTACCGGGGTGATACCCCCCACGGTATGTGGAGCGCGGTATCGTTGGTCGGCTATCGCGTAATCGAGTACCCGAATCTTGGAGTGGAACGCCGTGAGCGACGTCAGGAACGTAATCATCATCGGCTCCGGCCCGGCTGGCTACACCGCCGCGGTTTACGCCGCGCGAGCCCAACTCCACCCGCTGGTGTTCGAGGGTTCCGTCACCGCAGGTGGCGCACTGATGAACACCACCGAGGTCGAGAACTACCCCGGTTTCGCCGAGGGGATCATGGGCCCGCAGTTGATGGAGGAGATGCGTAAGCAGGCCGAGCGCTTCGGCGCCGAGCTCATCACCGACGACGTCACCTCCGTGCAACTCGATGGCGAAATCAAGACGGTGGTCGATGGCTCGGGTAACACGCACTCCGCGCACGCAGTGATCCTGGCGATGGGGTCGGGCTATCGCGAACTCGGCTTGGAGAACGAGAAGCGCCTGTCCGGCCACGGTGTCTCGTGGTGCGCGACCTGCGATGGCTTCTTCTTCCGTCAGCAGGAGATCGCAGTCGTCGGTGGTGGCGACACCGCTGCTGAGGAGGCGACATTCCTCACCCGATTCGCTGACAAGGTCTACTTGATTCACCGACGCGACGAGCTTCGCGCCAGCAAGGTGATGGCCGAACGAGTGCTGTCGAACGAGAAGATCGAGCCGGTCTGGAACTCCCAGGTGGTGGACGTTCTTGGTGAGGACAAGGTCAACGGCATCGTCATTGAGGACACCGTCACCGGCGAGAAGCGAGAGATTCCAGTGACCGGCTTGTTCATCGCGATTGGCCACGATCCCCGTTCGGAACTCATCACCGGACAAATCGACCTCGACGATGAGGGTTACGTCCTGGTCGACGCCCCGAGCACCCGCACCAACCTGACCGGAGTGTTCGCGTGCGGTGACCTCGTGGACCACACCTATCGGCAGGCCATCACGGCCGCGGGGACTGGGTGTTCGGCGGCACTGGACGCAGAGCGGTACCTGGCGGACAAAGAGGGCTAGACGCAGAGCGGTTCTTGGCGGACAAAGAGGGCTAGGGTTTCCTGATTCACCGACACGAGTACTAGGAGTAACGATGGGTGCACCAAAGATTGTTTCCGACGCGTCATTCGCCGACGACGTCCTGATGAGCGATAAGCCCGTTGTTGTCGACTTCTGGGCCGAGTGGTGCGGTCCGTGCAAGATGATCGCTCCCATCCTCGAGGAGATCGCCTCGGAGAACGACGGCCTTGTGATCGCCAAGCTCAACGTCGATGAGAACCCGCAGACCGCGGCGTCTTACGGCATCACATCGATCCCGACGATGAACGTCTTCTCTGGCGGTCAGGTCGTCAAGACGATCATTGGTGCCAAGCCCAAGGCCGCGCTGCTCGCAGACCTCGCCGAGTACTTGTAGGCACGTGCTCCGCCTTGGATCTTCCGGGGCGGCCGTCGCGGAGGTGCGCGCACGGCTCGCGCATCTCGGACTGTGTAACGACCTGCCTACGGGCAGCGCCCTGGACGACATTGTCTTTGACGACGAGATCGATCGTGCGGTTCGTACCTTTCAACAAGAGCGCGGCATCACGGTCGATGGCATCGTCGGCCCAGATACGTTCCGCCGACTCGACGAGGCGCGATGGCAACTCGGTGATCGGGTGTTGTCCTACGTTCCCGGTCACATGGTGGTCGGTGACGACGTCACCCAGCTCCAGCGTCGACTCGTGGAACTCGGCTTCAACACCGGGCGGCCCGACGGCATCTTCGGTCCGGACACCGATTCGGCATTGCGTGAATTCCAAGCCGGTGTGGGTGTCTCACCCGATGGCACATGCGGGCCAGAAACCTTCCGTGCGTTTGACCGTTTGATTCGCACCGTCGTCGGCGGCGATGCCGCGGAGTTACGCGAGCACATGCACCTGACGCGCCTGCAGACCGGAGTCGCGGACAAGGTAATCGTGCTCGATCCGGGCAGCATCGTGGATCCGGATATGTGCCATGCGATCGCCGTGCGTGTCGAGGGTCGTCTCGCAGCACTGGGCACACAAGTCCTGCTGACCCGGCCAGCTCACTCGACCGGTGAGCCCCCAACCGAAGCTGAGCGCGCCGAGTTCGCAAATTCCGTGGACGCTGATCTCACGGTTTCCATCCACGTTGATCGCTCGAGCAGTGAACTCCCCAACGGCATTGCAACGTTCTATTACGGACACCCGCGCGGGAGTCTGCACTCGCACGCCGGTCGGGTACTGGCTGAGTATGTGCAGGCCGAACTCACCTCCCGCACGGATCGACTTGATTGCCGCATCCATCCGCGCACGTGGGACCTGTTGCGACTAACCCGAATGCCCGCAGTTCGGGTCGAGGTCGGCTACGTGTCCAACCCCTCGGATGCCAAGCATCTAGGAAGCGAGGCGTTCCACGATGCCGTGGCCGAAGGAATCGCAGCAGCAGTGACCGACGTCTGCGCGCCGATGGTCATCCGCTGACCCATTACCCGATCGAGTAGTCACTTACCCCCGGAGCCAAGCGCTCGCCCCGGCAGGAGCAGCCGCACGACAAAACCGGCCACCACGCCGATCACCACTAGGGCCGCGATCATCACGATCTTTCCCATCGGTGCCCCCTCAGGCTCGTTCCGGCAATCTCATAAGCGGCTGGTGCCCGACTCGCCAGCGAGATGTGCCCCCGCGGGGCATGTGTCCTATCGTAGGTCGCTACGCCGGCGAGAGAAATGCCTTCCCCTGACCGACTTCCCGGCAGTTGACCGACAGGAGCCTCATGAACATCGAGAGCTCAACCGCTGGTTCCCGTCTCGACCCTTGGGTGGATGCCTACGCCCAGCGGGCCAAGAACATCTCCGGCTCGGCTATTCGCGCCTTGTTTGCTGTGGCGAGCCGTCCCGAGGTCGTCTCCTTGGCAGGTGGGATGCCCTACGTCCAGGCCCTGTCGATGGATCAGATGGCCGACATCGCCGCCCGGGTGGTGCGCGACAAGGGTCCGCGGGCATTGCAGTACGGCTCCGGTCAAGGTGACGTCCGACTGCGCGAGCAGATCCTCGACATCACCGCTGAGGTCGGCGTTCATGCGCACCCCGACGACATCATCGTCACCACGGGTTCGCAGATGGCCCTTGATTTAGTCACTCGCACGTTCTGTGACCCCGGCGATGTGGTCCTCGTTGAATCTCCGTCCTACGTAGGTGCGCTGGGGGTCTTCCGGTCATACGAGTGCGACATCGTGCATGTCGCAATGGACGACGAAGGACTCGTGCCGAGCGCGCTCAGTGAAGCGATTGCGTCCGTGCGTGCGCAGGGTAAGCGCGTAAAGTTGATCTACACGATCCCTTCATTTCATAACCCTGCCGGCGTTACCCAAGGTCCCGAGCGCCGCAAGGAAATCCTGCAGATCGCGCAGTCCGCAGGCATTGCAGTTCTCGAGGACGATCCGTACGGCTTGCTCGGATTCGAAGGCGAGCCACCGCGGGCACTACGCGCCGACGATGCCGAGGGTGTCATCTATCTCGGCTCCTTCTCCAAGACCATCGCTTCAGGATTGCGTGTGGGTTGGGCGATCGCACCGCACGGCGTGCGCGAGAAGTTGGTTCTAGCTGCCGAAGCCGCGACGTTGTGCCCGTCGAACTACGCGCAGTTGACCGTCTCGGAGTATCTCGCCACCCAGCCGTGGCAAGAGCAGATCAAGTCCTTCCGTGAGGTCTACCGCGAGCGCCGCGATGCATTACTGGAATCCATGCAAGCGATGATGCCCGAGGGAACGCGCTGGACTATTCCCGCTGGTGGCTTTTACTCGTGGGTGACGCTCCCCGAAGGCCTCGACGCAACCGCCATGTTGCCGCGCGCTATTTCCGAGCTCGTTGCTTACGTTCCCGGTACGGGGTTCTTTGTCGACGGTCAGGGTTCATCGAGCATGCGGCTGTCCTACTGCTATCCCGACCCCGACCGAATTCGTGAGGGTGTGCGCCGCTTGTCCTCGGTGGTCGAGGCCGAGCTTGAGATCGCTCGCACGTTCGGCACGGCATCGGCGAGAACGTCCTACAGCGATGGTGAGTCGTCCACCCCGGGACCGGATCTGGCATGAGTTCGCGCCACGTTCTGGTTCTTTCCGGTGGGCTGTCCCCTGAGCGCGATGTGTCGCTTCGCTCCGGTCGTCGTGTGGCCGAGGCATTGCGTGGCGCGCGCCCCGATTGGGAGGTCACCGAGGCCGATGTCGATGCAGGACTCCTGCCGCATCTGACCCAGCACCGACCCGACTGCGTCGTTCCCCTGCTGCATGGAGCGGCTGGTGAGGACGGTGCCCTGCGCGATGTGTTAGAGACATTGGACATCGATTACATCGGTTCCGACGCCGCCGGTAGTCGGCTTGCCTTCGACAAGCCTGTCGCCTCAACGCTGGTGTCTGGAACCGGTGTTGCGGTCCCTGAATTCGTCGTCCTTCCACAATCGACGTTCCGTGAGCTGGGTGCACCCGCAGTGATGGAAGCTGTCGGTGAGCGCATCGGGTTCCCCTTGGTGGTCAAGCCCACCCGTGGTGGAAGCGCCTTGGGAGTCTCGATCGTTCGCAGTACGCAGGATCTGCCCCCGGCGATGGTGTCAGCCTTCGCCTACGGCGAGACGGCGATGATCCAGCGATTTATCGAAGGCACCGAGATCGCCGTCAGCGTCATTGAGACCCAGGACGGTCCTACCGTTCTTCCAGCAGTGGAAATCGTGCCCGAATCGGGGATGTACGACTACCACGCGCGCTACACAGCCGGCACTACCGAGTTTTTCTGCCCTGCCAGATTGAACGACGACGTCACCCAAAGGGTGGGTGAAGTAGCGCTCACCGTCCATTCGGCACTCGGGCTGAGCGACCTGTCGCGGATCGATGTGATCGTTGATGCTGAAGGCACCGTGTGGTTCCTCGAAGTGAACGTCGCACCAGGAATGACCGAGACGTCGTTGATGCCTCAATCCATTGCGGCAGCAGGGCTGCTCGTAGGAGACGTTCTCGCAGCGCTCATCGAACGGTAGCTGCGGCGATCACCTGACTATTCGAGGAAAATTAGTCGATAACGTCGACTATTCGTCGTAGATCCTCGGCGTCTGCGAACTCAATCACGAGGGAACCTTTGGAGTTCTTGCGGCCCAGACCCGAAACCGAAACGCGAGTGTCGAGCTGATCAGCAACCCGTGACGTGAGTTCGGTGACAAGATCTTCGAGTTCGTCGCTTCGCGTTTTGCGCTCACGCTGTTTGCGTTCTTTACCTGAATCCTCTGCCACACCGAGAGCAACCATCTCTTCGGTCGATCGCACACTAAGACCCTCCGCGATGATCCGCTTGGCCATGGCTTCCATCTGATCTGGCGTATCCAAGGACAGAAGTGCTCGAGCGTGGCCCGCACTAAGTACACCCGCAGCAACCTTGGTCTGTACCGACGTCGGCAGCTTGAGCAGTCGCAAAGTGTTGGTGACCTGGGGACGCGATCGACCGATACGGGAAGCCAATTCTTCTTGCGTGCAGTCGAAGTCGGCGAGCATCTGCGAGTAAGCCGCGGCTTCTTCGAGTGGATTGAGGTCGGCGCGGTGCAAGTTCTCCAGGAGTGCATCGCGGAGCATGTCTGCGTCATCGGTGGTGCGGATAATGGCCGGAATGGCGGTGAGCCCGGCTTCTTTGCTTGCACGCAGTCGACGTTCGCCGGCAATGAGCTCATAGCCGTCGTCATGGGGGCGAACAACGATCGGTTGCAGGAGGCCGATTTCCTTGATGGAGAAGGTTAATTCGGCCAGTGCATCCTCATCGAAGACCGCACGCGGTTGACGTGGATTCGGCTGCACCGTTGTGATGTCGAGCTCTGCGTACAGCGCAAGGTCGTCGCTGATCGATGCGGGTTGAGGCTGTTCTGGATGTGTTGTGGTGGCTGCGTCGTCGTTCGTTGGACTCGTCGGAGCCTGCTGGGTAGTCGACTTTTTCGCAGGCGAACTGTCCGTGGGAATCAGTGCGCCGAGGCCTTTGCCGAGTCCGCGCTTAGCCATGTGTGGTCCTTACAGTGAAGTGTTGTTGTTTTAGGAGACAGAGTTGGAAGAATCCGGGAGTTCGTCGAAGATCGCGTCGAGTTGCTCGGCAACTTCGCGGTAGGCGATGGATCCGGAGCTGTTGGCGTCATAGGTCAAGACGGTTTGTCCGTAGGACGGTGCCTCGGATACGCGGACGGAGCGTGGGACGACGGTGTCCAGCACGCGAGCACCAAAGTGGGTTCGGACTTCGTGCGCAACTTGTGATGCCAGACGGGTGCGACCGTCATACATAGTCAGAACTATCGCGCTGACATGCAGGTCCGGGTTGAGGTGTGAAGTGACCATCTCGACGGTCCGGAGTAACTGCGACAACCCTTCGAGTGCGTAGTACTCGCATTGAATCGGTAGCAAAACCTCGCGGGCTGCAACCAATCCGTTCAACGTCAGTAGCCCGAGACTGGGCGGACAGTCGATGAGGATGTAATCAATGTGGACACCTGCGGTTTGTCGGCCCGCCAGGTATTCCTCGATGGCGGTGCGTAATCGGTACTCGCGCCCCTCGCTGGCTACCAATTCGATCTCGGCACCGGCGAGGTCGATTGTGGCGGGTACTCCATACAAACCGGATATATCAGGACATTCTTGGACAATATCTACCAGTTGGGTGTCGCCGGTGAGTACGTCGTAAACGTCTGGGGTTCCCTCACCGTGCTCGACACCGAGGGCCGTGGATGCGTTGCCTTGGGGGTCTAGGTCGATGACTAGCACCTGCTTGCCCACGCTAGCCAGGGCTGCTGCGACGTTAACGGTCGTCGTCGTCTTGCCCACGCCACCCTTCTGGTTGGCAACAGTAATGATTCGAGTCACCAGGACTCCACACTGGAAACTCTCGGCCAACCAAGGCCACTGGGATGGCCGGGCTGGTGGTCGTCCGGCGATGTTTCCCGTGAAACATCAGCGGGCCAGCCAAGCCCGGAAGGTTGAATCGAGGTGGGGGAGGTGGTTGTCACGGCATCATTCTGCCGTAGACCTAGTGGCGGTTACGACCGTGGTCGCTGGGTCCACCACACCTTGACCAAGCTGGCGAACCGAGATGTTGGTCAGCCCCAGTTGGTCGAGGACTTGCTGATCGCGGGTCACTTCTTCGGCCGCCGACTCCCCCTTTACTGCCACCAAGGTTCCTCCAGTGCGTAATAGCGGCGCGCCCCACTGAGCAAGTTTGGCTAGCGGTGCCACCGCACGGGCAGTGACCACATCGAATGATCCCGGGCGTTCAGCGGCTTCCTCAGCCCGCGCTCGGACTACCTGCACTCGATTACTGAGGCCCAAGTCATTCACACACTCGATTAAGAAGGTCGCCCGACGCAGTAAGGATTCGATGAGAACAACCTGCAGGTCGGCACGGACGATGGCCCAGACCAGCCCGGGTAATCCCGCACCGGATCCGATATCCGCCACCCGTGAGTTCGTCGGGACTACTCCTGATTCAGGGTCCACCACCACAGCGCAGTTCACGATGTGACGGTCCCAGATGCGCTCAGCCTCACGGGGTCCAAGTAGTCCGCGCTCGATCCCGGGGCCGACGAGGATCTCGGCGTACCGGGTCAGTCCACCTCGGGTGGATTCCAACCAAGTGGGCAGCTTCGGGGCGTCCGGCAAGTCGGGTGCCGCCCCCGATGTTTCACGGGAAACCATCTATGAAACGCGGATGACGACCCTGCGGTCGGGGTCTTCCCCTTCAGACTCACTCACTAAACCGGCGGCCGCAACCACGTCGTGCACAACCTTGCGCTCGAAGGCATTCATAGGAGCCATCGATACTGGAGCAGCGGTGCGCTGAGCTTCAGCGATAGCCGTCTCGGCCGCCTTCTCCAACGCCGCCTTCTGCTTTGCACGGTATCCGGCGATGTCCACCATCAGCCGCGAACGTTCGCCGGTCTCGCGAGCAGCAGCCAATCGGGTCAGCTCCTGAAGGGCCGCAAGCACCTCACCGTCATCACCCACCAGATGCGCAAGATCACCCTCATTGACCTCGATCACCGAAACGAGAGTGCGCTCGCCCTCCATATCGATGTCGATGTCTCCATCAGCATCGATGATGTCGAGTAGGCCCTCGAGGTAATCCGCGGCGGCTTCACCCTCGGCTTCGGGGGTTACCTCGGCGTCTGCATCGGCATATGCATCAGAGGCTTCGTCGACAACGACTTCGACGATCTCTTCCTCGACGACCACCTCGTCGATCTGGTCTTCATTACTCACGGACAACTCCTTGGTGTTCAGGTTGGGCCGGGTTCGGGCTGGGCCATGTTTTGACTCGTCCCGGATCCACCGAGCGACGCAGGTCGCCGCTACTTCTTCTTCTTGCGCTTGCTGCGCGAAGTCTTTTTAGGTTGCGCTCTTACCGACGGTGCGTCGGAAACCTCTTCGGCCTCACCTGCCTCCGACACTGCAACCCCGCCCTTGCGAGCGGCCTTCCTTGCAGCTTTCTCCTTCTTTCGGGCCTCAAGGGCTTCAAAAGCCGGCGTTCCGGGCTGCGGGTTGTTGCGAATTACGTAGAACTGCTGTCCCATAGACCACAGGTTGGTGGTGAACCAATAAATGAGGACACCGATCGGGAAGTTCACACCGCCCACGGCAAAGACCAGCGGAAAGACGTACAACAAAATCTTCTGCTGGCGGACCATCGGGTTGTCAGGAGCGGTGTTCTTCACAATCAGTTGACGCTGTGTGAGGAAGGTCGTCGTACTCATAGCAACGATCAAAATTGCCGCGAGGATCCGTACGGTCAGTGCGCTCGTGCCAGTCTCCGTTTGAACTTCATTGGCGAGCCAGAACGTCGCCCAAAGAGGAACGTCGAAAATCGTGGCGTCGTGCGCAATGCTCACCAGGTCCTGGTACTGCGACCAAGCAAAAACGCCAATCGGTTGCTCCTGCGCGATTCCGTACTGCAACACCCGGAACAAACCGAAGAAAATGGGCGCCTGCAACAAAATTGGCAGACATGATGCCAGGGGATTGGTACCGGTTTCCCGATACAGCTTCATCATTTCCTGTGATTGCCGCTCGCGATCCCCTGCGTACTTCTTTTGGATCTCTTTCATTTGCGGCTGGATGATCTGCAAGCCCCGCTGTGCCTTGATTTGCTTCACGAAAAGCGGAATCAAGATGATGCGCATCAAGATGACAAGGCCAACGATCGATGCCGCCCACGTCCACCCGCTATACGGGTCCATGAACAAACTGAAGAACGAGTAGAACTGAACGAGAACCCAACTGACGGGGACGTCAAGAATCTCCAGGATCGCCATCGGCTACGTCGTTCTCCGTTCGGGCAGCATCTGCTGCGTAGTGTTGGTGACGTCTCGCTCGCGAAGCGAACCGTCTGCATGGACGTCTGGAATCCACCGCCCGCGACCGGGTACAGGATCCACACCGCCCTTATTCCACGGGTTGCACCGTAGTAGACGCCAGATCGTCAAGGCTAAGCCCTTGGCAGATCCATGCACCTTGATCGCTTGGAATCCGTAGGCCGAACAACTGGGGTGGAACCGGCAACTCGGCGGCAAGAGCGGTGAGACGGCCCGCTGGTAAGCAACAATAACTACCAACAAAACCGCCCGAAGAAGCCAGCCGACCGTGTGGTCCCACGCCCACAACATTCCGCGCCCTAGGGACGTCGCGAACCCATTCATCGAACTTTCCCCAGCAAACGGGTCATCCCCACATGCACGTCCCTTGCGGCGCCGCCACTTGCAGCCTGGGGCAGGGCCCTAACGACCCATCTCGACCCAGGTGGAACGGACATCCTTTCGCTCCTCAACACATCCGCAATCGCATGTCTGATCTGCCGAGCGACCCGATGACGGATAACCGAGCCGCCTACAGCCTTGCTCACAGTTATGCCGAAACGGGGAGGATCAGGTGAATTGCTCAATGCACAGTGGATGACGACCGTGGGAGTGACCGTCTTTGAACCCGACCGAATTGTGCGTCGAAAGTCCTCGGCCGACGTGAGCCGGTGCTGTGGGGCAAGCATGGGGCTCGGACACCTTCTTTCAAGCCACACCAGCGTCTAGTTCCGACGCTGCCGAATCCCGAGGGAGTCCAGGCTGCCTGGAAGCCAGGATGCCCTGCCTCTGGACTCAGGCAGAAAGGCGGGTGCGGCCCTTGGAACGACGGTTCGCCAGAATCGCGCGGCCCGCACGGGTGCGCATCCGAGCCCGGAAACCGTGCTTGCGTGCCCGACGCCGGTTATTGGGCTGGAAAGTGCGCTTCATGGTGCCTACTCCTGGGGAAAGGTCGGCCGCCTTCGAACCCCGTCCGCCGGCCGACAAGCGGACAGGAGCGCCCCAGGCTACGGCGTACTCCTCGAAGCGGTCAAACCGGGGCCCTTTCGTGCGGAATCCCCACCCAACGCCACATCCGGGACGGCTCACCAGTTACTCGCCAGCTAAGCCACCAGCAACGCCCCCGGCTTGGATTCACACACCAGCCGAACGGCGCGATTTGTTTCCCGTTGTTTCCCGAACGTCTTGTGTAGATCTCCAGCCCAGGCTACTGTTTTCGCTCAACTTCCACACCTGTGGATAACCGTGTGGACAACCTGCAGATAATTCGGGAGGATACGCAGCGTGGCTGAGGAAAACGACCTCACTCCCTACTGGGAGGCAGCCTTGGCGAGCCTCACCGAGGAAGAGCTACCCGCACAACAACGGGCGTTCGTGACCCTCACCCAACCGCTCGGCCTCGTCGGTGACACCGCCTTAGTCGCCGCGCCCAACGAGTTCACAAAGGATGTCCTCGAGACCCGACTGCGGCCTATCGTCGTTCGTGCCCTCGCCGCAACCATTGGCCATGATGTCCGTCTAGCGGTCACGGTCGACCCGACAATTACGCCACCAGTGGACGAAGAGGCCACCGATGAGATGGCTGACGCTATCTACGCAGACGATGCTCCAGGAATCAGACCGTTAGAGGACGCTCACACTGAAGCTCCTGTTCGAGACGAAGCTGCAGTCCGCCCGGGTACAGGATCTCCCGACACACGCTCAGGGGACGGCCGGCTCAACGACAAGTACGTCTTCGACACCTTTGTAATCGGCTCCAGTAATCGCTTCGCCCATGCCGCCGCGGTTGCAGTTGCCGAGCAGCCAGCCCGCGCTTACAACCCACTGTTTATCTACGGCGGATCAGGGCTGGGTAAGACCCACCTACTTCACGCCATCGGCCACTACACACGCACGCTGTACAAGGGCACCCACGTCCGATACGTCAGTTCAGAAGAATTCACCAACGAGTTCATCAACTCGATTCGTGACGACAAGTCATCAACTTTCCAGCGTCGCTACCGTGAAACCGACGTTCTCCTCGTCGACGACATTCAGTTCCTCAGCGGAAAAGTCCAAACGCAAGAAGAGTTTTTCCATACCTTCAACACTTTGCATAATGCCAACAAGCAAATCGTTATCACCAGCGACCTGCCACCCAAGCAGTTGCAAGAATTCGAAGATCGGATGCGTTCGCGATTCGAGTGGGGCCTGATAACCGACATCCAGCCACCCGACCTCGAGACACGCATTGCGATCCTCCGAAAGAAGACCAAGCAAGAACGTCTGGTAGCTCCGCCAGAGGTTCTGGAGTACATCGCATCCAAGATCAGTACGAATATTCGCGAGCTCGAAGGTGCCTTGATCCGTGTGACCGCCTTCGCATCACTGAACCGTCAACCCGTCGATTTGACTATCACCGAGATCGTCCTGAAGGACCTCCTTCCATCAGAAACAGGGCCAGAGATCACCGCAGCCCAGATCATGGCTGCCACAGCTCAGTACTTCGGGGTAACCGTCGACGATCTTTGTGGCTCGTCTCGGTCCCGAGTGTTGGTAACAGCACGGCAGATAGCGATGTATCTATGCCGTGAACTCACCGATCTCTCCTTGCCCAAGATCGGCCAAGCATTCGGGGGGCGAGATCACACGACCGTTATGCACGCCGACCGCAAAATTCGCCAGTTGATGGCAGAGCGTCGCTCGCTGTTCAACCAGGTCACCGACCTCACAAGCCGCATCAAGTCCCAACCTCGGCACACATCATGAAGCGGTCTACTCTGTCGTCACACACGTACCACCGAAACCTTTCGTCTCTTTTATCCCCAAGATTTCCCCAGATGTGGATGCAGGTTGTGTATAAGGGTGTGAATAAAAAGCGTAGTTCTGTCCGTTTCGTCTCTTCCGTACGTCTATCCCCACCTGTGGACTATTTGTGGACAGAAACACCCCTAGGCAGCACTCACCACCACCGGATGTGTGGACAGACGACCGCCTCTTGTGGACTGAACTCCAACGACTACTCGCCGTCCCCAACCACTCACAACCTGACGACCGAACTGCACACACACCGTCCCCAACCTGAACCCTTTGTTCCAGGAGGCAATATCGGTGTTGTGCACACCGTCCACAACACCTACGACGATGACTATCTATCCCAATCACCGTCTAAACCACACGACCTTCGAACGCCCACCCGTGGATATCTCCCGTACTCTTCACGCGGTGCGGGAACAAGGGACGAGACGCGTTATCTGAATAAGGGAGTCATGCAGTGAAGATTCGGGTTGAAAGGGATGCCCTAGCCGATGCCGTCGCTTGGTCTGCTCGCACCCTTCCCAACAGGCCGAGCTTGCCTGTGCTCGCAGGTCTAGTACTTAGCGCCGCTGATGATTCCTTGTCGCTGAGCGGGTTTGACTATGAGGTGTCAACTCGGGCTTCCATCGATGCAAATGTAGACAGTGCCGGCTCGACTTTGGTCTCAGGTCGACTACTTGCCGACATCGCACGCTCGCTTCCGGCCCAACCAGTGGTGATGAGTGTGGAAGGCAACCGGGTAGTAATTACGTGCGGCCGCTCATCGTTCACCCTGCCCACACTGCCGCTTGATGACTACCCATCTCTGCCCGAGATGCCCCATTCCAGCGGCTCCATCGATGCAACGACATTCGCCCATGCAGTGGGCCAAGTAGCGATCGCCGCCGGCCGTGATGACACCCTGCCGACTTTGACTGGTGTCAGGGTTGAAGTTGACGGTCCCACGATCGTGATGGCTGCCACTGACAGGTATCGCCTGGCTGTTCGGGAATGCGAGTGGGATCCGGCAGATAGTAAGGCGACAGCAGAGATCTTGGTTCCTGCGAAAACTCTGGCGGACACTGCCAAGTCTCTAACCTCCGCTGATCAAGTCATGCTTGCCCTAGCCCCTGAAGGTGAGCGTTTGATGGGTTTCGAGGGCAACAACCGACGAACCACCACCCGTCTTCTCGACGGGGAGTTCCCCAAATACCGCTCACTACTTCCCAGTGAGTCCTCCACACACGCTCAGGTGGATACCTCGTCGTTGATTGAAGCTGTCAAGCGTGTTGCCCTGGTTGCAGAGCGCAACACCCCCGTGCGATTGACCTTCGGTGGCTCGGAGGTTGCACTACGCGCAGGCAATGGTGAAGACGCACAAGCCGAGGAAGCGCTCGAAGCGCATATAGAGGGTGACAACATCGAGATTGCGTTTAATCCCGGATACTTACTTGACGGCTTAGCCGCTATTGACGCGTCAATGGCCCAGTTTGCCTTCACACAGTCGACACGTCCGGCCGTGATCACAGGGATGGCCGATGGCGCATCGATAGACGATTACCGCTATCTGCTCATGCCCGTTCGGTTGACTGGCTGACGATGTGGGTTCAGGCACTGAGCCTGACGGATTATCGTTCGTACCAGCAGGCGGATATGGAGTTCGCTCCCGGTGTGACGACGTTTATTGGAATGAACGGTCAAGGTAAGACGAATATCGTTGAAGCGATTGGCTACCTCGCCACCTTAAGTAGCCACCGCGTTTCCAACGATGCTCCATTGGTCCGTAGTGGTGCCGAACAAGCCGTTGTTCGTGCTCGGGTTTGTGAAGATGATCGATATGTCTCAATCGACGTTCAAATTAATCCTGGCGGAGCAAATAGGGCCCGCATCAATCGATCGGCTGCAACGCGTGCACGAGATATCCTTGGCATCATCCGATCCGTCGTATTCGCACCGGAGGATCTAGCGATGGTGCGCGGGGACCCGTCGGATCGCCGCCGTTTCCTGGATGAAATGTCTGTGCAGCGACACCCACGATTATCCGGTGTGAAGTCTGATTACGACAAAGTTCTGCGCCAACGTAACGCGTTGTTGAAGTCTGCTGGTGGACGATCGTCACCGGCTACGTTTCAAACACTGGAAGCATGGGACGAGCAACTCGTAGCGCTCGGGTCAGACATCATTCGTAATAGAGCTCAACTAGTCAATGATCTAGCACCACATCTACAAAACTCTTACGACACCATTGCAGGCGGCGCCGTTGTGAAAGCGCACTATCGTCCGTCGTCTCCACGAATTGCTGAGGCATCTACGGAAGATTCGGTACGCGATGCCTTCGCAGAAGATCTACTAGAAAGGCGCGAAGACGAATTCCGTCGGGGGATCACTCTCGTTGGACCTCACCGCGATGATGTCGAACTCGTATTGAACGAACTTCCCGTCAAGGGATACGCATCACACGGCGAGTCCTGGTCCATGGCGCTATCACTTCGATTAGCGGCCGCGGAAGTACTTCGTAGTGATGACGTGGATCCGATCATCATCTTGGACGACGTGTTTGCCGAACTCGATGTGTCTAGACGGCGACACCTAGCGGCGATGGTTCAGGGCGTGACGCAAGTGTTCATCACCGCGGCGGTCGCCCAAGATGTCCCTTCAGAATTGGCTGGATCCCGGTTCGACGTGACCAAGGGGCTGGTGACGTCGGCGTGACCTCCAACCACGAATCCGAACAAGAACCAGAGGTTGACCTCAACGCCGCTGCACGTGCCTTCCAACGAGCACGGTCCAGTGGACACAGCTCTCGCTCGGCCGCGGGCGGAGACTCCTCGAAGCCTCGACGGCGCCCAAGGACCTCTAGCGGCTATTCAGGATCTGATCCGACATTGGTTGGCTCGGCTGTGGAAGACCTGATCGCCGAGCGAGGATGGCAGGAGAACACCTCGTTGGCTGGCTTGTCGGAACGATGGGCCGAGATTGTGGGCCCTGACGTGGCCGAGCACGTGCAGATCGAGTCGTGGAGCGACGGTGAACTCGTGCTGCGCGCCGACTCCACCGCTTGGGCTACCCAGGTGCGTCTACTTACCGGAACGTTGCTCGACCAAGTGCGAGGTGCGGTCGGGCCGGGTTTGGTGGACACAGTGCAGGTAAAAGGGCCGACCACCCCCTCCTGGAAGGCCGGTCCCCGGGTGGTGAAGGGGCGTGGACCTCGCGATACGTACGGCTAACCGTCACGGTGGCCAGTTGTGCGCCCGACACGGGACATAAGCGACTCCAGAACCGATCGTTCAAAGACTCAGGACATTCGCTGGGGGCTGAAGACCGAATATTCGTAGAGGAGTACCTCCCCTAGGGGTCAAATCGCCCTAATACACATTCTGACCGTTTTTAACGTAGGTCGATGGTCCCAGAACCCCTCCGGTGACTGTAGAATCAGGGCTTAGCCACAACAGGCCCCCAATTAACTCTGGGAGCTTGGCGGGCCCTCGGAAAACCCGAGCAGCCCGGGCAGGGAAGGCAGGAATCGGTGTCCTACGACGCAAGCGCCATCACCGTCCTCGAAGGCTTGGACGCTGTCCGCAAGCGCCCCGGTATGTACATCGGCTCCACGGGTGAGCGAGGTCTGCACCACCTTGTCTACGAGGTCGTGGACAACTCAGTCGATGAAGCCATGGCCGGATACGCCTCAACTATCTCGGTCACGCTGCTGGCTGACGGTGGCGTCCGTGTCGTTGACGACGGACGCGGCATTCCCGTCGATGAGCACCCGGTTGAAAAGAAGCCCGCAGTTGAAGTTGTGCTGACGGTGCTTCATGCCGGCGGCAAATTCGGCGGTAGTGGTTATCAGGTGTCCGGTGGCCTCCATGGTGTGGGTGTGTCGGTAGTCAATGCGTTGTCGACCCACCTGCAGGTCGAGGTGCACCGCGATGGCTCGATCTATCGCCAGTCCTACGACCGTGGTGTTCCTACCGCGCCGCTCGCCAAAGGTGAAGCGACCGATGTGACTGGAACCGTCGTCACTTTCTGGCCCGATCCTGAGGTCTTTGACACCACCTGGTTCGACTTCACAACTCTTTCTCGGCGTTTTCAGGAAATGGCATTCTTGAATAAGGGATTGAGCTTGGAGCTCACCGATGAGCGATCCGGAACCGGTCCGGTGATCGATGCCGAAGACGCCGTAGATCCGACAGAAGAGCGCGTGAAGAGCGTTCGCTACCACTACGAGGGCGGCATCGTCGACTTCGTCCGGCACATCAACGCGAGTAAAGGCGTATCCAATCCGACCATCATCGAAATCGGTTCCGAAAGCACCGAGGCCGGATTGAGTGCTGAGATTGCAATGCAGTGGAACACGACCTTCGCAGAGTCGGTCTACACCTTCGCCAACACGATCAACACGACCGAGGGTGGTACGCACGAGGAGGGTTTCCGCACGGCACTAACGAGTCTTGTCAACAAGTTCGCTCGCGAGTGGGGTGTGTTGAAGGATAAGGACGTCAACCTCACAGGTGAGGACGTTCGAGAGGGTTTGACGGCGATCGTGTCGGTGAAACTCGTCGAGCCGCAATTCGAAGGTCAAACCAAAACTAAGCTCGGCAATACCGAGATGAAGACCTTCGTTCAGAAGATCGTGAACGATCAACTTGGTGCGTGGTTCGAATCGAATCCAGCCGAAGGCAAGGAGATAGCGCGTAAGTCGGCGTTTGCTGCGTCGGCGCGTATTGCTGCTCGTAAGGCGCGTGATCTAGCTCGAAACCGTAAGGGTCTGCTCGGTGGTGCAGGCATGCCCGGCAAGTTGATCGACTGCTCGAGCCGCGAACCGGAAGAGTGCGAGATCTTCATCGTCGAGGGTGATTCCGCCGGTGGTTCAGCCCGCCAAGGTCGCGATCCGCGTATCCAGGCGATCCTGCCGATCCGCGGAAAGATCTTGAATGTCGAGAAGGCACGCATTGACAAGGTGTTGCAGAACAACGAGGTTCAAGCCTTGGTGTCCGCACTCGGTACTGGCGTTCAGGACGAGTTCGACTTGAACCGGATGCGCTACCACAAACTCGTGTTGATGGCCGATGCCGATGTTGACGGACAGCACATCCGAACATTGCTGCTGACACTGCTGTTCCGCTTCATGCGCCCGCTCGTCGAACTCGGCTATGTCTACCTCGCGCAACCACCGCTGTACAAGATCAAGTGGCAGCGAGAGGAATCCGAGTTCGCTTATTCCGACCGTGAGCGCGATGCACTCATCGCAGCTGGACAGGCCGCCGGTCGCAAACTGCCGAAGGAAGAAGCGGTCCAGCGCTACAAGGGCCTTGGTGAGATGAATGCCGACGAACTCTGGGAAACCACGATGGATCCCGAGCGTCGGGTTCTACTCCAAGTCACCTTGGATGATGCCGCGCAGGCCGATGAGATGTTCAGCGTGCTGATGGGAGAGGACGTCGAATCCCGACGGAACTTCATCCAACAAAACGCCCGTGACGTTCGGTTCCTTGACATCTAACTGAAGCGGCGATCATCAAACTTTCCTTTATCCCGACGACGACGGAGGCATAAGTGCCAGACGACATCGACACCATCGATACAAACGGACCCACAGACGGTCCGGGCGCGTCACGGATCGAGCCGGTCGATTTGCAGACCGAGATGCAGCGGTCTTACCTGGACTACTCGATGTCAGTCATCGTGTCACGTGCGTTGCCCGATGTCCGTGATGGTTTGAAGCCGGTTCACCGCCGGGTGCTCTACGCGATGTATGACGGTGGATACCGGCCCGATCGCAACTTCTCCAAAAGCGCCCGCGTAGTGGGCGATGTCATGGGCAGCTACCACCCGCATGGCGACAGTGCGATCTATGACGCTCTAGTCCGCCTCGCTCAGCCTTGGAGTTTGCGCTACCCATTGGTCCAAGGCCAAGGAAACTTCGGTTCCCCGGGCAACGATCCGCCCGCTGCCCAGCGTTACACCGAGTGCCGCATGGCGCAGTTGGCCATGGAGATGGTGCGCGATATTGACGAGGACACTGTCGACTTCGCACCCAACTATGACGGCCGGACCCTCGAGCCAACCGTTCTCCCCAGCCGTTTCCCAAACCTGTTGGTCAACGGAAGCGCAGGCATTGCCGTTGGTATGGCGACGAACATCCCGCCGCACAATCTGCGCGAGGTATCCCAAGCCGCGAAGTGGTTGCTCGACAACCCGGAAGCTCCATCCGATGAGCGCATGACTGCGCTTCTAGGCATCGTGCAGGGTCCGGACTTCCCGACTGGCGCGACGATTATTGGCAAGCGCGGCATTGAGGATGCGTATCGCACTGGTCGTGGATCGATCACGATGCGCGCCGTTGTCGAGGTAGACGAGGATGCCAAAGGTAGGCAGCGGCTGATTGTTACCGAACTGCCGTATCAGGTGAACCCTGACAATTTGCTTCTACGCATCGCCGAGTTGGTGGGCGACGGCAAGCTCACCGGCATTTCCGATGTGCGAGACGATTCGTCTTCTCGCACGGGCATGCGCTTGGTCATCGAGTTGAAGCGCGACGCCGTCGCGCAGGTTGTCCTGAACCAGCTGTACAAGCACACTCAGTTGCAGGACAACTTCGGTGCGAACATGTTGGCACTGGTCGATGGTGTGCCGCGCACACTCACCCTCGAGCAATTCCTTCGCTACTGGATCGCACATCAGATCGAGGTCATCCAACGCCGTACTCGCTACCGCCTTCGCAAAGCCGAGGAACGGGCACACATCCTGCGCGGTTACCTCAAGGCACTCGATGCACTCGATGAGGTCATCGCTTTGATCCGGGCCAGTGCGACCGTAGAGGACGCCCGCACTGGCTTGATGGATCTGCTGGAGATCGACGAGGTTCAAGCAACGGCAATCCTCGATATGCAGTTGCGTCGTCTTGCGGCGATGGAGCGGCAGAAGATCATCGATGAGTACGACGATTTGATGACAAAGATCGCTGACTACAACGACATCCTCAGCAACGAGCCACGGCAACGCTCAATCGTGTCTGGGGAGCTTGGTGAGATAGTCGACAAGTATGGCGACGATCGGCGCACCGAGATCTTGCCGTGGGATGGCGACGTCACAGACGAAGACCTCATTGCAGTGGAGGACGTCGTCGTCACCATCACCGCAGGTGGATACGCCAAGCGAACCCGTTCGGATCTGTACCGCGCGCAGCGTCGTGGTGGTCGAGGTGTTCGTGGCGCAGCACTACGCCAAGACGATGTAGTCGAGCACTTCATGGTCACCAGCACCCACAACTGGTTGCTGTTCTTCACCAACCAAGGACGCATCTACCGCGCAAAGGGATACCAACTTCCTGACGCAAGCCGTGATGCGAAGGGCCAACACGTGGCGAACCTGTTGGCGTTCCGCCCCGATGAGTCGATCGCCTCGGTGCTGTCGATTCCTGGGTACGACGCCGCGGACTACCTCGTGCTTGCCACCCGTACTGGTCTGGTGAAGAAAACGAAGTTGACCGACTACGACACCAATCGCCAGGGCGGCATCATCGCGATCAACCTCAGTGAGGACGACGAGGTCATTGGTGCTCGGCTGGTTTCCGCAGACGATGACATCTTCCTTGCGTCCACGAAGGGCATGAGTGTTCGCTTCACCGCGAGCGACGAGATCCTGCGTCCGATGGGTCGTGACACCAAGGGCGTCATCGGTATGCGATTCCGGGAAGGTGATTCGCTACTCAGCATGGATGTCGTGCGCCCAGGCCAGCATGTCGTCACGATTACTGACGGCGGTTACGCCAAGCGCACCCTCGAGGAAGAGTGGACGGCGCGCAGCCGCGGCATTCTCGGCGTGCGTGCGATGAAGATCAACGAGAAGCGGGGTTCGCTGGTGGCAGCGATGGTCTGCGACTCGGATGACCAGATCTTCGCCATCGCCAGCAATGGTGTGGTCATCCGCACCGCGGTCTCCGAACTCAGGCCGTCGGGCCGTGACACCATGGGCGTGACGATGATGCGTCTAGGTGACGAGGACTCGGTCGTGGCCGTTGCACGCAGCGGTGAGAAGGCCGACGACGAGGAACTCGACGAGCTCGACGAACTGGACGCCGCCGAGGCAAACGCCGAAACGAACGCATCGGAAGCAGAAGTCGACGCACCGACGGAACAAGCACAGGAGGGTGACGGCGAGTGAGCCAGCCGGCGGGTCAGCGGATCCGGCCCCGGGGTGAGAAGCCACGGGCCGGGGTCAGCGTGACCGAGGTGTCCGAAAACACCGCTGAGCAGGCCGCGGTCGCTGCTGCCCCCGAACCCTCGAGTGGCAGGGGAAAGAAGGAGCGGCGCAGACCTCGCCGGGCCCGTGTCTACGTCACGCGACTCGATCCGTGGTCGGTGGCCAAGGCGGCATTCCTACTGGCCCTAGCTATTGGCATCGTGATCGTCGTTGCCGTCGCCTTCGTTTTCTGGACTCTCGATTCAACCGGTGCTTTGGATGCGGTGTCACGGACAGTCGACGATGTTCTGGGAACCGGCGGATTTGATCTACTCACGTCGCTGGAGTTCTCTCGGGTCTTGGGCCTAGCTGCTGTGCTAGCGAGCGTGGAGGTCGTCCTAGTCTCTGCGCTCTCAACGCTGTTTGCGTTCTTGTACAACGTGACCGTCGGCCTGACGGGTGGTATCGAGGTCGTCCTGTCCGACGAGTAGTCCCTGCCGGAAACAGATAGAAAACGATCAGGTAGTCTCTCCCTCGCTTTGGGGCCTATAGCTCAGCCTGGTTAGAGCGCTTCCCTGATAAGGAAGAGGCCGATGGTTCAAGTCCATCTAGGCCCACTCGGTTTGACCGGTTAGTCACCGCTAGGTGACCACAACGACGACGAATCGCCTCTGCTTTCGGACCTAACGTCGATTCCATGAAGCGACTCTCACTAACTACAACTGTTGTTCCAGTGCTCGGCCTATCTGGAGCACTGGTCCTTGCCGGTTGCTCGGAGGCTAACGATTCATCCCTGCAAGAACTTACCGAGAGCATCCTGGAGACGACGACTGATTCCGAGGTGGAGATCGATGAGAACTCCGTCTACATCGCCAGCCCAGATGGCGGAGGAATCGCGGCGGGTGCGGAGGTGGAACTTCCGCCGGCGTTTCCATCCGAAGTCCCCCTTTTCACTTATGGCACGTTGATCGCTGCGACCGTGGACCCGGGCCAGAATTTCAGCGCGACGTGGCGAATGGAGGAGGGCAATCCCGACTATGCGGACTCCTACGTCGAGCAGTGGGAAATGATGGGATTCGATCGTGATGGGTTCCTCGATATGGCCAGCAACTCGCACCGAGTATTGACGTACAAGCTCATCGGACCTGACATGGAGGTGGGTATAAGCGCCACCATTTCAGAAGGCGAAGATGACAGTTTGATTTCGATCGCCGGCTCGTGGAAGTAAGCGCCCCAACGCCTGGCAGACCTTGATGGCAATGAAGAGTTAACTTCCCGTTTGCCTTACCTACGCGTCAAGTCCAGACAAAGCTCCTAGCGTCCCTTTCGCATCGAATCATGACCCACAAGGTCGACGACGGAAGGGTGACGCATGACGTCCACACGAACACTTGCCGTGGTGGCAGGCGCCTTGGGAATATCTCTGGTGCTTGCTGCTTGCGGTGGCGGTGAAACGTCTTCGGAGTTGTCCGAAGAGACAACTGCCGCAACAACTGAGGAGACTGGCAGCGGCGAACTGACCGGTTCCATCAACCTTGACGGGTCCAGCACTGTCGGTCCTCTGTCCGAGGTAGCAGCAGAGCTATTCATGCAGCAGTACCCGGGTGTCCAGGTGACTGTTACCGTCTCAGGAACCGGCGGCGGTTTCGAGAAGTTCTGCAACGGCGAGACAGACGGCAACAACGCTTCACGAGAAATCAAAGACGAAGAAGTTGCCAACTGTGAGGCCAATGGAATCGCGTCGGACAACATCACGGTGGCGAATGACGCCCTAACGATCTTGGTTAACCAAGAAAACCCACTCCAATGCATCACGATCGAGCAGGCAAACCAGATCTGGGGTGACGGATCGACGGTCAGCACTTGGGGTGATGTGGAAGGCCTGGATATCCCAGCTGACTTCGCCGACACACCCATCGCGCTGTACGGACCAGGCACCGATTCGGGAACCTTCGACTTCTTCACCAACGTCGTCAATGGAGAAGAAGGCAGCATTCGCATCGATTACACCTCCATCGGCGAGGATGACAATGCGGCAGTCACAGCGATCAGCGGTGACGTTGGCGCCATGGGATACGTACCTTTCGCCTTCTACCAAGAGTCCCTTGATCTGGTGAAGGGTCTGGAGATTGACGGTGGCAATGGTTGCAACGCCCCCACCCCGGAGAACGTTCTCGACGGTAGCTACACCCCATTGGGTCGCGAGCTGTACGTGTACGCCAGCAATACTGCACTGGCAAAGCCTGAGACTGTGGAGTTCTTCAACTTCTACATCAACAATGCCGCCCAGATCGCAGAGATTGCCGGAGCGGTGGGTCTGTCGCCCGAGCAGACCGAGGCGCAACTCTCCAAGGTCGCAGCTCTGTCTGGCTCGTAACCCGAGCCTGACGTCGCGAAATACGAAGTCCAGTATGAGTTCCCGTGTTATGACCCCAGGGGCTTCCACGAGCGGATCCAATGTCCGATCGCTGGAGGCCCCTGGGCCACGTGTTGGGGAACGCGTGATCAAGGGTCTGCTGTGGCTCGCAGCAACGCTATCCGTAGTGGTCACTACCGGAATCGTCATCTCTCTGCTGCTCCCGAGCATTGGCTTTTTCCAGCAGGTGTCCTTGGTCGAGTTCCTGACCGGAACTATCTGGGCGCCAGCGTTTGCTGATCCACAGTTTGGAGTACTACCGATAGTCGTCGGTACGCTGACGGTGGTTCTCTTTGCTGTGATTGTTGCGGTACCGATCGGCTTATCGTCCGCGATCTTCCTCTCGGAGTACGCATCAAAAAGGACTCGTCAGACCATTAAGCCGGTGCTGGAGGTTCTCGAAGGGCTGCCAACGGTCGCGATCGGCCTGTTTGCATTCAACGTCCTTACGCCCGTAATCCGAGAGTTGACCCCGTTCCTACCGTGGACTGGGCCCTTCTCTATCGGAGTCGCCGGAATCACGGTTGGACTACTCATCGTTCCCTTGGTCGCATCTGTGTCTGATGATGCGATGCGCTCTGTTCCACGGGCACTACGTGAAGGGGCCTACGCGATGGGAGCAACCAAGTTTGAAGTAGCAGTCAAGGTCGTGGTTCCAGCGGCAATTTCGGGAATTATTGCGGCCTTTGTCCTTGGGATCTCACGAGCCATCGGAGAAACGATGGTTGTTCTCCTCGTTGCCGGTGCAGGTAACCCTGTGTTGAGTTTCGACCCAACTAAAGGCATTCAAACCATGACGGCGTATATCGGAAGTACGGCCACCGGTGACATCTCTCAAGGCACGATCACCTACGACAGCATCTTTGCTGTTGGCGCACTCCTTTTCATCATGACGTTGGCCATGAATGTTCTCGCTATCCGCATGGTGAAGAAATACCGGGAGGTATACGACTGATGGCCGTCGAATCGGAGCTTTCATCGCGAGTGGCGTTACCTCCTCGAACACGCACGGCGGTCAGCGGCGCGCGCGAGGTAACGGAAGCGATGCTGTCCAGTGGCGATCGTCGAAAGAAGATTCGCGGAGCAATTTTTGTTTCTCTGCTGCTTTTGGGTCTGACAACGGCACTCCTGTCGATCGTCGCAATGATCACGTGGGCGTTCGTGGCCGGTGGCCCACGGCTGAACATGAACCTGTTCACCAATGTTCCATCTGTCGTGATGCCGGAGAACGCGGGCTATCGGACCGCCATCTTCGGAACGCTGTACGTGATCGGCGGAGTGATCCTTCTTATCGTCCCCCTTGGTGTCGGAGCCGCTGTCTATCTGGAGGAATTTGCCAACCCGAAGAATCGGTTAAACCGTTTCGTGGATCTCAACATCCAGAACCTTGCTGGAGTGCCCTCCATCGTCTTCGGGATCTTGGGACTGGCATTCATTGTTCGTGGTCCGTTAAGCCTCGGCTTTGTCGCTGCCACGGGCTCGTTGACTCTCGCCCTACTCGTCCTACCCACGGTGATTCTGGCGTCACGGGAGGCGATACGGGCTGTTCCAACATCGATTCGCGATGCATCGCTGGCGCTGGGTGCGACGGTGTGGCAAGCCGTATCCAGACAGGTTTTGCCGGCTGCGTTTCCAGGGATTCTCACCGGAGTCATACTTGCTGTGGCACGAGCAATTGGTGAGGCCGCTCCTCTCCTACTCGTGGGTGCGGTGACCTTCGTGACGTTCGATCCGCAGTTTTTTGAAGGTGGGTACAGCACGCTTCCCACAATGATCTACAGCTACGCCAAGAGACCACAAGAGGAGTTGCAGACTCTTGCTGCTGCTGGGGTTGTGATCATGCTCGTCCTGCTGATCATGATCAATTCAGTTGCCATCTATCTACGTAATCGGTTCGAGAGGACCTGGTAATGCCGCAAACAACGACGGGAGCCCCCATGACGCTAGAGAGTGACGCTGTTTCGGGGCTGGCCCCGAAGGATGCGCCGTCTAGTCGGGAAGATTCGGTCCCCGAGACGACAGAAGTGAACACATTCGAACTGTGTGACGTGAATGTTCATTACGGCGACATGCTTGCCGTTAAGGATGTCTCTCTCGCGATTCCTCACAACCAGATAACGGCGTTCATTGGCCCATCCGGGTGTGGAAAGTCGACTCTCTTGCGGTCCTTGAATCGAATGAATGATCTCATTCCAAACGCCCGCGTTAGTGGCAAGGTTTTGTATCACGGTGTGGACATGTACGGCCCGAAGATTGACCCCGTCCAGGTCCGCACCGTCATCGGAATGGTCTTTCAAAAGCCGAATCCATTCCCCAAGTCGATCTACGACAACATCGCCTTTGGGCCTCGAATCTTGGGAATGAAGGGGGACCTAGATGAGATCGTTGAGTCGTCTCTGCGTCGGGCAGCACTGTGGGATGAAGTCAAGGACAGATTGAAAGACAACGCCTTCGGGATGTCGGGCGGGCAGCAACAGCGACTCTGCATTGCCCGTGCCATTGCTGTGCAGCCTGATGTGATCTTGATGGATGAGCCTTGCTCGGCACTCGATCCTGTATCTACCGGCAAGGTGGAGGACCTCATGTTGGAACTAAAAGAGGATTACACGATCGTGATCGTCACTCACAATATGCAGCAGGCAGCACGAGTCTCCGACCTCACTGCCTTCTTCACAGTGGCCGCGATGGACGACACGAACAACCGCACAGGCGTCCTTGTTGAGATCGATGAGACGCGCAACATATTTTCGAACCCGAAGGATGAACGGACATCGAACTATGTAACCGGGAAATTTGGCTGAGCAAACTCCAGTTGCTCTAACCGAATCGACCTGAGATGTAGTCCTCAGTTTGCTGGTTCTTGGGCTGAGAAAAGATTTCAGTTGTGGGTCCCACCTCAACCAAACGGCCGGGTTGACCGACACCCGACAGGTTGAAGAAGGCGGTTTCGTCTGACACTCGAGCAGCCTGCTGCATATTGTGAGTGACGATGATGATCGTGTACTCATTCTTGAGTTCGTGAATCAGTTCCTCGATAGCCAAGGTTGAAATCGGGTCTAGTGCCGAGCAAGGCTCATCCATCAACAAGACCTCCGGCTGCACAGCAATAGCGCGTGCAATGCAGAGCCGCTGTTGCTGTCCACCGGATAGTCCCGCGCCCGGACGATTCAGCCTGTCCTTGACCTCTTCCCACAGGTTGGCACCTCGAAGGGACCTCTCCACGACGTCGTCGAGGTCCGTCTTGCGAGATCGACCAGCCTTTTCAAGTTTCATCCCGGCGACGACATTCTCGTAAATGGACATCGTGGGAAACGGGTTGGGACGCTGGAAGACCATTCCGATCATTCGGCGTACCAGCACCGGATCGACGTTGGGGGCGTAGATGTCTTCGCCATCGAGTAGGACCCGGCCACGGATGTGTGCGCCCGGCGTCACTTCGTGCATGCGGTCAATGGAACGCAGAACGGTTGACTTCCCACAGCCAGACGGCCCGATGAAGCTCATCACCGATTGCGGCCGGACCTGGAGGTTGACATCTTCGACGGCCATGAAGTCCCCGTAGAAGATGCTTAGGTTTTCGAGTTCGATTCGATTCTTCGTCTCGACGCTGTCCTGAAGCTTGGTGGGCGTGGGATTCATCAACGTTCCTTCGGTGCGTAGCGGGCAGCAAGGATTCGAGCGGTTGCGTAGAAGGTCAAGACAATCAAGATCAACGCCAGTGCACCTGCCCACGCACGATCAAGGGAGGACTGGGTGCCTCGGGCGATCTGGTCCCAAATGAACGTCGGAAGAGATGCCTGGGAGCCATCAAATGCATTCCAGTTGACGTCCTGGGCCAAGAAGGTGGTGAGGAGTAGAGGCGCGGTCTCACCGGTCACGCGAGCAATAGCCAACATGACACCGGTGATGATTCCGGAGATTGCGGTGGGCAGAACCACTTTGAGCACCACCCGATACTTGGGAATTCCCAGCGCGAGGGCACCTTCACGGAGTTCATTAGGGACGATGCGCAGCATCTCCTCGGCTGAACGAACAACGACGGGAATCATGAGAATCGTCAACGCCAACGCGGCAGCAAATCCTGATTGGGGGAATCCCAATGTCAGAATCCAGAAGGTGTATATGAACATGCCGGCAACAATTGATGGGATGCCAGTCATGACATCGACGAAGAAGTTGATGCTGCGCGCAAGCCGTCCGCGACCGTACTCACTGAGGTAGATCGCAGTTAGCAATCCAACGGGAACCGAAATCAAAGTTGCGATGCCCACCTGCTGGACGGTTCCGAGAACGGCATGCGCAACGCCGCCGCCAGCTGCACGTGGATTGACGTTGCGCATGGTGTCAACGAAGAGGAATTGCGGACTCAGAACACTGATTCCCTGTATGACCACCGTGATGAGAATCCAGACGAGGGGAACAAGAGCTAGCGTCGCGGCGGAGTAGATCAAGGCGGTGGCGAGGCGATCAACTGCGTGTCTGCGTCCTTCGATGGCGAGGGTCCACGTTGTGTACACGATCAAGAAAGCCAGCACGGCCATCACCGCTGGTGCGAGGCCGATGATCGTGAACCCAGTGATCTGTACGGCAAGGCCAATCAGGACGCCAACCCCCAGCGAGGCGCCAGCCGCCCAGCGTGGGAGCCGTTGGCCAGTCAGGCGCAGCGGGTCATCGCCTGCCGCGATCGGTGCGTGAATATCGGATCGAAGCGCCATCAGTTGGCCCCCGAAAACTCACGACGACGATTAACGACCCAACGCGCAGTCATATTGACCACGAGCGTTATGAAGAAAAGGACCATGCCGGTGGCGATAAGAGCACTGCGTCCGTTGCCTGCAGCCTCACCCCACTTCAAAGCGATATTGGCGGCAATCGAGTTGCCGCCTGGCTCGGTGATCTGCCAATTGATCTCGAATACCGCGGACAGAATTAGCGCAACTGCGATCGTTTCACCGAGTGCACGCCCGAGCCCCAGCATTGCTGCGGAGATCATTCCTGGCCGACTAAATGGCAGAACGGCCATCCGGATCATTTCCCAGCGAGTAGCACCAAGAGCCAGTGAGGCCTCGATGTGACCCTTGGGGACCTGCCAGAAAACTTCGCGAGAGATTGCCGAAACCGTGGGCAAGATCATCATCGCGAGCACAAAGCCGGCGATCAGGATGCTCTTTGTGTAGAGATCGAGGTCGTTACTGAAGATTGGCAGCCATCCGAGATACGTCGATAGCCATTGGGCGGCAGGCACGATTTCTGGCATGAAGTAGTAGAGACCCCATAGGCCGAAAATGATGGAGGGAACGGCGGCCAGCAAGTCCACAATGAACCCGAGGGTGCGAGCAATACGCCTCGGTGCATAGAACGTGATGTAGAGGGCTGTGCCGATTCCGATGGGAACAGCGATGGCCATCGCGATAACCGACGTCCAAATCGTGCCGAAAATTAGAACGGCGATTCCCCATGACGGTGGATCAGCATCGGGTAGCCACTGTTGATTGGTGAAGATGTTTCCGGTGTTGTTCTGTAAGGCTGGTATCGACTTCCAGATCAAGAACGCCGCAATCGCAGCAAGAACCACCAGCACGGTGATTCCCGCACCCGTGGTGATGAATCGGAAGTTCCGATCTCCTGGGCGCACTGAAGAGCCGGTAATGCGTGGTGGAGTCAAAAGACTCATCGGCCGGCTCCTTGAGCCACCTTGGCCACGGACCCACGAACACCTTCGAGGAGGTCGCCTGACAAAGGCACGTATCCGATCTCACCTAGCAATGCCTGGCCTGAATCCGATGATGCGAAGGACAAGAAAGCAGACACCAGCTCAGGGTTTTGCCCCTGATCCAGCCCTGCGCTGCAGACGATCTCGTAGGTCACGATGCTGATCGGGTACGCGCCGGGAACCTGGGTCGTGTAGTCAATGTCCAAGATGATGTTGCTGTCGTCGTTCGTGGAAGGCGACGACGCCAAAGTCACCGAGGCATTGTCAGCCGTGGGGAGCACGGGGCCGGCGCCTTGGTCGATCGCAACAGGCTTTGCGTTGATCGCATCGAGTATGTAGGACAGTTCTACGTAACCGATTGAGTTCGGTGTCTGTGCAACAGAGGCGATAACTTGGTCAGACCCCTTGGCACCTTGGCCACCTGGAGCAGTCCATTCCTTGCCGGTGTCGTAGTCCCAAGCATCGGGGGCGGTCGCCTCTAGGTAGTCCGAGAAGTTTGCCGTGGTTCCTGAGGAATCCGAACGGTGAAACTGTGCGATCGCAGCATCAGGCACTTCCACTGCCGGGTTCAAAGCCACGATTGCCGGGTCATCCCACCGGGTGATCTCACTTGCGAAAATTCCCGCCAAGGTCTGAGGATCGAGTATTAATTCTTCGACACCTTCAAGGTGATATGCCACGGCGATCGCTCCACCAACGAGCGGGATGTTCAGCGCGGCGTTGTCATCGCATCGTGCCTGCGCGGCCGTGAGGTCCTCGTCAACCACGGGCTTGTCCGTGCCACCAAAGGAAGTCTGCGCCGATAGGAATGCTTCAACACCCGCACCTGAACCAACCGGCTGGTAGTCGATGGTGGACTGGGGGCAGGCAGTTTGGTAGACGTTTACCCACTCGGTTATGGCGTTGGCTTGAGCGCTGGAACCCGCCGTCTGGATCTTCCCGTCGACACAGTCGATGTCGCCTGCAGCCATGGCAGCTTCGGCGGCCGGAATAGCTGGATTGACAGTGTTGGAGCCGCCGCAGCCTGCTAGAGCGAACGATCCGGCGGCAAGTACACCAACGACGCCGCGAGGTGCGGCGATGCGTGGGATAACCCGAGGGCGCACAAAGGTCCTTGCGGGTGCTCGGCCGGCGGGGAAGTTCCGGATGGTGGGTACGTGGCCTGTCCTTGAGTAAGCGAAAGGCTAGGGAGGCCGTATGACTCATAGGGGAGAAAAAAGTGAACACGAAGTGAACAACTCTTCGCTGGAGTGTCACAGCCGGCGGAAAGGGCGCTCACCGGTTGCCGGAGCGACACTCTTTGTTCACCTAAGTCGTTTGCGAGTAGCCACCTAGTCACACTCGAGTGACCAGCCTGTCGCATCCGAACTGCCACCCCGTTGGCGCGGATACAAGAGCACAGGGCACTATGGAGCCTCCACTGCAGGAAATGGAGATCCCCATGAAGAAGTTGCTCTTGTTGGTCATCCTTGGAGGCGTCGGCTACCTGGTCTATCGCCAGTACATGGCTAGCCAAGCCGAGCAGGATCTTTGGGCTGAAGCGACCGCCGCACCCGATCTCCGCTAACTAGTCTCGGACCGCCACCCGGCCTCGCGATCAACAAGGCGGAACTGGACGAACCGCCCGACGTTGCCGTGCACTAGTCCGGCTATCCTTCGTGGTCCCACAGGGCGCCATCTCACTCGGCGCCACTTCCGGGGGCTTAGCTCAGCTGGTAGAGCGCTGCCTTTGCAAGGCAGAAGTCAGGGGTTCGAGTCCCCTAGCCTCCACAAGAAAATCTTCGCTACGGCTTACCAAGCCGAAGGCCTGGGCTTGCTCGACTCGTGAACAGCCCGTCGCTTGTCCACTGGACACGGTCTGACAGGATCAGGTCTATGGCTACTACCGCGACTTTGAAGACGAACTTCGGCGACATCAACGTTAATCTGTTCCCCGATCACGCCCCCAAGACTGTGCGCAACTTCACCGGTCTGGCGGAGGGCACCCAGGAGTGGACGGATCCGAAGGTCAACGCCAAGTCCACCGCGCCGCTGTATAACGGCACGATCTTCCACCGCGTAATTCCCGGCTTCATGATTCAAGGCGGCGACCCGCTCGGTACCGGCACTGGCGGCCCGGGCTACCGGTTCGACGACGAGCCGCACCCCGAGCTCACCTTCGACAAGCCCTACCTCCTCGCCATGGCGAATGCAGGACCGAACACCAATGGTTCGCAGTTCTTCATTACCGTGGCGCCGACCACGTGGCTGAACTTCAAGCACACCATCTTCGGTGAGGTTGCCGACCAGCCATCCCGCGACGTGGTCGATGCAATTGCCGCCGTGGAGACCGGAGCGCAGGATCGGCCCACGCAGGATGTGGTGATCGAGTCGATCACCATCACTCGCGACTGAAGTCCCTGACAGAACTGTTGTGACCGAACTTCCCCCCGAGCAGCAGGCCCCTCGTGCTCCCCGGTGTTACCGACACCTGGACAAGGAGACGTACATTCGCTGTTCGCGGTGTGACAAGGCGATCTGCCCTGAGTGCATGATCGAGGCACCGGTGGGTTATCGATGCCCGGATTGCATGCGTACCGAACGTCCGGTTCAGCCGACCACGGTTGCCGGTGCGACGGCGATCCTCAAGCCGTATGTCACCTACACGTTGATCGTCATCAACGTGCTCGTTTTCGCATATCAATACTCGGTTGGGGTAAATGCGGTTGCCGAACAGTTCGGTATGTGGCCGGTGGGAATCGTCGTTGGTGATGAGTGGTACCGGCTCATCACAAGCGCATTCCTGCACGGATCTTTTCTGCACATTGCCTTCAACATGTATGTGCTGTTCGCACTGGGTCCGACTCTTGAGCGAATACTTGGACACACACGCTTCATTGCGCTCTACCTTCTCGCGGCACTAGGTGGGGCGGTTGCGTCGTACTACTTCTCCGATATTCGAACCGTGTCTGTGGGTGCTAGTGGCGCGATCTTTGGACTGATGGGTGCACTCGTTGTGGCCGGTCGGCGCTTGCGCTACGACGTCACCCAGGTGCTTGTCTTGTTAGGCATCAACGTGGTGATCGGTTTCATCGCACCGGGAATTGATTGGCGCGCGCATCTCGGTGGGCTAGTCGTCGGAGCGGTCGTTGCGGCGATCTTGGTGCATGCACCAAAGATGGCTCGAACACTGATTCAAGTCGCTGGGCTGGGCGGGGTGTTCTTGGTCCTGGTTGCCGTGACGTTGATGCGCACGGCCCAGATCCAAGAAATGCTGGCACCTCTGGGAGTTATCACTACCTAACAATGCGCATCGGG
The DNA here is from genome assembly GCA_040266055.1 of Candidatus Nanopelagicales bacterium. Lineage (GTDB taxonomy): Bacteria > Actinomycetota > Actinomycetes > S36-B12 > S36-B12 > S36-B12. The sequence goes on from JBDQFC010000012.1 coordinate 50,518, forward strand.
CGTAGCGTTACGTTTATGAACGACGCCGTTATCGTCGAAGCCGTCCGCACACCGGTGGGTATCGGCAAGCCGGGCAAGGGTGCACTCTCGGGCGTGCACCCTGTCGACCTTTCCGCGCACGTGATCGACGCCCTCGTTGGTCGCTGCGGTATCGATCCTGGACACATCGACGACGTCGTCTGGGGATGTGTGAGTCAGGTCGGGGAGCAGAGCGCAAACATCGCGCGTAACTCCGCCCTCGCTGCAGGGCTTCCTGAGTCTGTGACCGGCGTCAGTATCGATCGGCAATGCGGATCGAGTCAGCAGGCTGTGCACTTTGCAGCCGGGTCGGTGATGTCCGGTCAGATGGATGTTGTGATCGCCGGTGGCGTGGAATCGATGTCTCGGGTGCCGATGTTCTCCAACATGGTCGGTGGTGATGGACCCTTTGGTCCGCGCATGCTGGAGCGTTATCCCGACCTCGTGAACCAAGGCATCAGTGCCGAGATGATCGCCAAGAGATGGAAGCTCACACGCACCTACCTCGACGAGTTAGCGGCCGAGTCCCAGCAGCGAGCAGCGCGAGCAGCGAAGGACGGGTTGTTCGATGGGGAGATCACGGCTGTTGAGTCTGAGGAAGGACCGGTGTCGACCGACCAAGGAGTCCGACCGGACACCACTTCTGAGTCACTTGCTGCCCTGAAGCCGGCATTCTCAGCGGACGGTGTGGTCACGGCAGGGAATGCCTCGCAGATCTCAGACGGCGCCGCGGCGCTATTGATCACCTCGAGTGAGAAAGCCCACGAACTTGGTCTCACTCCGATCGCACGGCTGCACTCATTCGCGATGGCGGGTGTGGATCCGGTGATCATGTTGACGGGGCCGATCCCCGCGACAGCCAAAGTGCTCACTAGGTCCGGTCTGCCGCTGGCAGACATCGGTACCTTCGAGGTGAATGAGGCATTCGCGGCAATCCTGGGAGCCTGGTACGCCGACACTGGCGCTGATCCCGCCTTGACGAACCCGCAGGGAGGCGCCATCGCGCTGGGCCACCCTTTGGGAGCCTCCGGAGCCCGACTCATGACCACGATGGTGCATCGCATGAAGCGGGACAACATTCGTTACGGATTGCAGACGATGTGCGAGGGCGGCGGTATGGCGAACGCCACCATTGTGGAGCTTCTGTAATCACATTCGTCACACAGATCCCCGCACTTCCCACTTATCCACACACTTTCCACAACTGGGGATAGAACTACACGGCTGTAACTCGATTTCCCCCACGAATTGGCAATGTCACCCCGTCAGGGGACTTGAATAACCTGTGGACAAATAGCCCGATTTCCCAGAGTGCGGGGACTTGTCCCACTTTTTCCCAGGAACCGGGCGAAGGAGGGTCGATCCCCCATGACCGAAGCGGGCGAGAGACCTATTTCCAGCGAGTGGACAGGATGAAACCGACGATGATGAAGCCGAAGCCGATGGCGACGTTCACCAAGCCGTTCGCCGAGCCACCGATGGAGTTCATCACCGGGATTTGGGATCCGGCCACGTAGTAGATGACGATGTAGACCAGGCCGATGACAAAGCACGCGACCATGACTGGGGCGAGCCACCCGGGGGAGCCGATCTTGGCGATCTTGCGCTCGCCTTTGGACGGCGGCGGGGTGTAGGGCGTCTTCTTGCGGCCCTTGGACTCCGGCACGGTGCACTCCTTCGTTTCGCGCTTGTTGGCCTAGCCTGCCACACGCTTGGGAATCCGGTACCGGAGAATGGCACCGTGACTGGCCCACGGATCCTGGTGGTCGACAACTACGACTCGTTCGTATTCAACATCGTTCAATACCTGGCCCAATTGGGTGCCGAGGTAACGGTGAAAAGGAACGACGACGTAACCCCGGCGGATTGCCGCAATTACGACGGGGTGCTCTTATCGCCGGGTCCCGGCACCCCCCAAGACGCGGGAGCCTGCGTGCAGATCGTGCGCGAGTGCGCGGGCCAGGTGCCGATCTTCGGAGTGTGCCTGGGTCATCAAGCGATCGCCGAGGCGTACGGCGCCGTCGTGACCCGCGCCCCAGAATTGCTGCACGGCAAGACGTCGGAAGTCGTGCACCAGGACGTTGGCGTGCTCGCCGGCCTACCCAAACCCTTCACGGCAACGCGGTATCACTCGCTCGCTGTTGATCCGTCGACTATGCCGGCCGAGCTCGAGGTGACCGGCACCACCGACTCGGGTGTGATCATGGCGCTCAAGCACCGCGACGCGAAAGTTGAGGGCGTGCAGTTTCACCCGGAGTCAGTGCTGACCGAAGGTGGCCACGAGATGCTCGCGAACTGGCTTGCCGACTGTGGCTATCCGATTGCTCGAGATCGGGCGAAGACTTTGCAGCCGGTTATCGGCAAGAACGACGACGACCTCGACGACTAGCCCGCGAACTTGCAAATCCTGACGTCGAACTTGCAAATCCTGACGTCGAACTTGCAAATCTGAGCTTCGACTTTGCGCAGGACATTTCAGCCTGCAAGTTCGCGGAGTTACGAGACAGGGACTGTCGGGGCTGGTTGTGGCTCCGGGGGAGCCGTTGGCGCAGGCTCGGGAGCGACTGTTGGCGCCGGTGTCGGCTGCGCCGGGTCGGTGGGCTGCGCCGGATCCGTCGGTTGGCCCGGGTCGGTGGGCTGCGCCGGATCCGTCGGTGCGAGCGGGTCAGTCGGTTCGGGAGTGGGAGCTTCGGTTGGCTCCGCGGCGATCGATACCGTGATGGTCACCACCGACCCACGCTCGAGTGACGTTCCCGGCTGCGGTGATTGCGCAAGCACGATTCCTGGATTCTCGATGCTCGACTCTTGCTCGATCACTTGTATGTCGAAGCCAGCTTGCGCGATGTCGCTTCGGGCCTGCGCGACGGAGACTCCGGTTATGTCGGGCACCTCCACCAAGCCGGACGAGACGACTACAGCAACGGCACTTCCGGCTGCCAGTTGCGCTCCCTCTGCTGGATCCTGAGCGAGCACATATCCGGCAGGTTGGTTGGAATCCTCTTCGGTAATTTCACCAAGTTGCAGATTCGCGTCTTCAAGGGCTGTCCGAACAGCATCCAGGGACGTGAGTCCCAGCAATTGGGGAACGGTCGCTTGCTCTCGACCGGTACTGATCGTGACGTTGACGGCTTGACCTTGCTCGATGCTTTCGCCAGCAGCTGGTTGCTGGGCGATGATCGTGCCGGGCTGTCGGCTGGAGATCTCAGGGGTCTGCGCGCCGAGTCGGAGCTCGAACTCCGCGAGGCTTGCCGTGGCCTCCTCGAGGGTCAGCCGGTCAAGATTCGGGACTGTCACGAGGTCAGCCGTGGTGCCTCCGAACACGAAGCGTCCGATGGCCAGGGCACCGAGAACGGCGATGGCCACGGCGGAAAGGCTGATGATCCAAAAAATCGTGCTCCGTCCGGCGCGACCACGGCGCCTACGCGAGGTGTCGTAGATCGGATCCGAGTAGCCAGCATCTCCACCCGCGGTGGCAGCCTGCACCGGAGCCATCTGCCGAGTGGAGTCGGCGACGATGGTGGGCACGGCCGCCGTCACTGGAGCTCCGGCGATGGCTCGCTCGACGTCAGCACGGAATTCAGTCGCGCTTTGGTAGCGATCGTCGGCCCGCTTCGCGAGCGCACCTAGGACCACAGTGTCAACCTCAGCGGATACTCCATTGTCTACCTGCGATGGAGGAGTGGGCATCTCGCTCACGTGTTGGTAGGCGATGGAGACAGCACTCTCACCGGTGAATGGCGGGCGACCGACTAGCAACTCATACAGCAAGACACCAGTGGAGTAGAGGTCGCTTCTGGCATCCACCACTTCGCCGCGCGCTTGCTCCGGGGACAAGTACTGAGCGGTCCCCATGACGGCCGAGGCAGACGTCATCGTCTGGCCGGACTCGTTGACAGCACGTGCGATACCGAAGTCCATAACCTTGACATCGCCGGTGCGGGTCAGCATCACGTTCGCCGGCTTGATGTCGCGGTGGACAATGCCGTGTCGGTGTGCGTAGTCCAAAGCGGTAAGGACTCCTGCTGTGATTTCGAGGGCTCGCTCAGGCAGCAGCCGACGTCCGCTCGCGAGTAGTTGCCGCAACGTCATACCGTCGACGTACTCCATGACGATGTAGGGAACGATCACGTCCTGACCGTTTGGATCGGTGAGGGTGTCCTCTCCGGTGTCGTATACGGCAACAATGTTCGGGTGGTTTAGTGCCGCGGCGCTTTGGGCCTCACGGCGGAAACGAGCTTGGAACGTAGGGTCCTTGGCGAGGTCGGGGCGAAGGATTTTGATCGCGACACGACGACCAAGACGCAGATCGCGGCCCTCGTGGACTTCAGCCATGCCGCCACGACCGATGACCTCGCCGACCTGGTAGCGGTCGCCGAGCATCTTGCCTGGCTCAGCCTCTGTCACGTCGTTCCTCTCATTTCCCTCGAGAACGTGCTCTCGAGCGGACGTGCCATTGTCGCAGGTCTCGGCTCATCAGCCGGGAACGACGTTGATGCGCATCATCAACGCCGTTCGAGAACTGCCTCGATCACGTCCTTCGCGATTGGGGCCCCAAGGCCGTTTCCACTGACTTCCTCTGCCCCCGCATCCTCCACGAGCACGGCTACGGCTACCTGCGGCGCGGCCGCCGGCGCAAAGGCCACGAACCACGCGACTGTTGGGCGATCGTTACCAGTCTGAGCGGTTCCCGTCTTCCCAGCTACTCGGACGTCGGGGATACGTGCGTTGGTTCCGGTGCCGTTTTCAACGACGTTGACCATCATTTCGGTGAGTGCCAGGGCCTCGCTCGGCCGAAGGGCGTCGGCAAACACTTCAGGTTCCGTCGTTTGCAGGATGGTTAGGTCCGGTGCCCGCACCTCTTGAATGAGATACGGCACCATAGTTCGGCCGCTGTTGCCGATGGCTGCAGTGACCATCGCCATCTGCAGTGCAGTGGCTCGAACGTCGAACTGTCCGATGGCACTCATCGCCGTCTGGGGTTCGTCAGGATTGGCGGGAAATCGCGATGTCGCTGCGCGCAGAGGGATTTCAAAACTGGTGTCGAAGCCAAAGAGTTCCGCCTGTTCTCGGACCGCGTCGGCACCGAGTTCGTTACCAAGCCAGGCGAATGCGGTGTTGCAGGAAATGGCGAGAGCATCGCGCAACGTCACTTTCCCCCCAGGTCCACATTGCCGCCGGTTCCAGTTGCGAAGTTCCTTGTCTGTCAAGGGGAGTTCGTAGGTGCGTGGGCCGGGAATCACCGAGTTTGGATTGAACCGACCGGAGGACAGTGCAGCGGCGGCAGTGACCAACTTGAACGTGGAACCCGGAGGATTCAACGACACGATTGGTCGGTTCAGTAGGGGCTTGTCGGGATCGGCCTCGAGTTCGTCGTAGTACTCACGGATCTCAGCCGGATCGTGACTAGAGAGTTTGTTTGGATCGAACGATGGTGACTGAACTGAGGCCAGGATCCGACCTGTAGCTGGCTCGATGGCAACGACAGCCCCCTTCTTCCCACGAAGTCCCAGGTAGGCGGCACGCTGTGCAGCGGCGTCGATTGTCGTTGTCACTGCGCCACCGGTTGGCTGGCGTCCGGACACCAGTTGTTGGATGCGATCCACTGCGAAGATGTCTGCTTTGCCGTTCAAGATCCGGTTCTCAGTGCGCTCCAGCCCGGTGGCGCCGTAGATGAGTGAGTAGAAACCGGTGATCGGTGCGTACAACCGCGGATTGGAGTAGCGGCGCAGGTACGTCAAGGTGTTGCCCGTTTCGACGGATCGTGCCACCGGGTCGGCGCCCACCAGGATCGGACCGCGCTCACGGTCGTACTCAGCGAGCAGGATGCGCTGGTTACCGGCACGGTCGCGGTAGTCACCGGCGTTGACCACCTGGATGAGCGTGATGTTGACGAGCACCGCAACCATAAGAAGCGCGAAAACAAAGGACAACCTGCGGATCTGGCGACTCATCACAGCGTTCTCATACCGCCCGCACGACTTGCGTCATGGCGTCGTCGGGAGATGGTGCCACGGGTGCCGGTCGTCGAGAGCGGTCGGAGATACGCAACAAGATTGCCACGATCACCCAGTTGGCTACCAACGACGACCCACCGTATGACAGGAACGGAGTGGTGAGGCCTGTCAACGGGATTAGACCGGTGACTCCGCCGATGATGACAAATATCTGGATCGCCAGCACGATCGACAACCCCGCAGCCAGCAGTTGCCCGAAGGCATCTCGCGCCGCGACGGCGGTTCGCAGTCCACGCTCGATCAAGATCGCGTACAAAATCACTAGCGCGAACAATCCGGTGACGCCAATCTCCTCACCGAGTGCGGCGACGATGAAGTCCGTCTTGGCGAACGGCACCAGGTTCGGAAACCCTTGTCCAAGGCCCGCACCCAGAACTCCACCGTTGGCGAGACCAAAGATCGATTGCACGATCTGGTAACCACCAGTATCGGCATACGCCCACGGATCAAGCCAGACAGTCACTCGAGAGCGAACGTGCGCGAAGTTGTAGTACGCAAGTACTGCTCCAACAAGGAACATCAAACCACCGAGGATGATCCACGACCTTCGCTGGGTGGCGATGTAGAGCATGGCGACAAACAAACCGAAGAACAACAGTGATGTACCGAGGTCGCGCTCGAACACCAACACTGCTAGCGAGACAAGCCAGGCGATGACCAACGGACCAAGATCCTTTAGTCGAGGAAGTTCAATGCCAATGAATTTCGTACGAACGACTGCGAGCGAATCGCGTTTGGCGACTAGGTACCCAGCGAAGAAGATTGTCAGCAGGATCTTCGCTGCCTCGGCGGGCTGGAAGGAGAGGTCGCCAACCCTGATCCACAACGTTGCGCCATTGACCGTGGTCCCGATCCCGGGAACTAACGGGAGAACCAACAGCACAAGACCGCCGAGTCCGAAGGTGTACGTGTAACGAGCCAGACGTCGGTGATCTTGCAGCAGCACCAAAACAGCGATGAACAAGATGATGGCAACAGAGAACCAGGTGAGTTGTGAGTACACGTCTGGCGTCGGCGGAGGCGAATTACTCAGTACGGCGCGACGTGCGGATGCAACATCGATTCGATAGATCATCAGCAAACCGAGCATCGTGAGCAATGTGGCGACGGGGAGCATGATCGGATCCGCGTACTTCGCGACGATGCGGATGGTGACGTGGGCAACCAATGCGAGGCCACCCACTACCCCGGCTGTTACCCACAGTCGAGTGGTCATCCCCTCCCCGGAAACCCAACCGATTTGCATCGTTCCCAGCAGGCCGATGCCCCACGCCATGATCAAAAGCAGGAGTTCGACCCACCGACGAGTGGGTTTCTTACGACTCGGAGCCGCGGTGTCTGCGCTCACGGCGCTTCCTCGACAGGCTGGTTGCTGAGGCTGCCCGGGCAACCTGCGGGCGGGAAGATCGTGCGGCATTCACTTGCTCGTGTTTGTAGTTCGTTCACGATGCGCTGTGCGTCATCTTGGCTTTCAGCCGGTATGCCCTTACTGACTAACTCCTGGTCAAAAAGTGGTAACTCACCGACGGGCAACTCGGTATCGGTTTGCAGCGTGGAGAGAGAAAGGCCACCGAGATTTCCCTGAATGCCCTGGTAAACGGCGACGGTGCCGGTACCGGCGCTGCCGTTGACGGCGACGTACCACTGGGTCTGTAACCAAGCTTGAGCACCGACAAGAGCTCCGAAGGTAAGCCCGGCGATTGCGGCGATGAGGACTGTGTAGATCCCCACTGACTTCAGACGACGCATCCGACGTGCTTTGCGCTGCTCAGCTTCGCGAGCATCTCGCATCGCCTGCTCTGCCGCGGGAACTACGATCTCGGCGTCGACGAGTGGCTGCGGTGCGGTAGGTGGACCACCGTCGATCGGAGGTAGAACGTCGGGGGCGTCAGGATCAGGTTGGGAGTCATCGGGAAAGCGAACCCCAGGTAGTTGGGATCGGACCCGAGGTTCACCTGCTGCACCCACCACCACGGGTGCGAAAAGAGGTTCGTCACCTCCGTCGGAAGCGATTACGTCTGCAACAACCACCGTGACGTTGTCGGGCGCCCCCCGTTCCAATGCGAGATCGACCAGGCGGGTCACACACCCCGTGGGATCGCTCGTGGTCAACGCGCCGGCGATATCAACAACGTCGACAACACCGGATAGTCCGTCCGAACACAGCAGGTAGCGGTCGCCAATTCGTGCTTCGCGCACAGATAGATCAGCCTCGACCGGGTTCATACCGTCAAGCGCGCGCATCAACAACGACCGTTTCGGGTGAGTAGCCGCCTGTTCCTCGGTGATCCGCCCAGCGTCGACGAGTGTTTGCACGTACGTGTGGTCGTGCGTCAATTGCGTGAGTTCGTTACTACGGAATAGATAGGCCCGCGAGTCTCCGACGTGCACGATGGCCACTCGACTCCCAAGCCAGTACAAGCCGGTGACCGTTGTTCCCATGCCGGTGAGGTCAGGTTCCTCGGTGATGATCGTGTTGATCGTCTCGCCGGTTGAATCGATCGAGTCCGTCAGTGCGTTTAGCAATTCCGATGACGACGGAGGATGAACGTCTAAGTCCGCGACCGTTGCGACAGCCACCGCGGAGGCCAATTCCCCGGCTGCGTGCCCTCCCATACCGTCGGCTACGAGAAGTAGTCGTGGACCTGCATAACCCGAATCCTCGTTGCCCTGCCGAACCAGACCAACGTCGGAGCGAGCGGCGAAGCGAAGCGTCAGTGGTCGGTCATCCGAGGGAACAACGATTGCCGCCTGTCCGTCTTCGCCCACCTCAATCACGTCGTCTAGTAGCTCGTCAACGATGTCAGGGTCGTCTGCGTCCGGCAGGGGAGTGTCGTCGCTCATCACGGCCTACTTTTGGATCATCAAGGTGGTTCGACCAACACGCAGTGGTGCACCAACAGGAAGCACGGTGGGAGTGGTCAACCGCGTGCGATCGATCCAGGTGCCGTTAGTAGATCCAAGGTCCTCGGCCACCCATGCACCTTCGGATTCATAGATACGTGCGTGGCGACTCGATGCGTAGTCGTCGTCAATCACGATCGTGGAGTCAGGTGCCCGACCCAGGGTTATCTGGGCACCTTCTAATGGAATCTCAGTTCCCTGCAGTGGACCTTCCGTGACGACAAGTCGGGTCCCCTTGACTTTCGAACGACGCGATGTGCGCCCGGACTTACGGCCACGCTGTTGCCGAGCGGGTGCAGCAGCAGCCTCCGAAGCACTTCCGGTGTCCCCGCGCAGGTCCTTACGAAGTGCGAGAAGTGCAAAGACGACGAACAACCACAACAGGCCGAGGAACGTGAATCGGGCCAGGGTGAGCGCGAGCTCGGACACGTCAACTGCTCCGGAAAGTGAAGGCCGTTCCACCGATTTTGACGACCGAGCCTTCTTGAAGCGCGCATTCCTCAACCCGGTTCCCATCGACGAACGTTCCGTTGGTCGATTTCAGATCACGAACCATTGCGGGGTTGCCGACGACGATCTCGCAATGATTGCGCGATACGCCGGGATCCTCGACTCGGATGTCTGCATCCGTTCCTCGACCCATCAGGGTGATCGCGCGCACGAGTGGGTATGCCTGCTCGCCAACTTCGAGTCGGGGCTGCCCGCCGGAGAGAACAGGAGCGGACGGAGCCGCAGATGCTTCTGCTGGCCCAGAGGCCCCCGCTGGTTGCGAAGTGGCCATCGCTGGAAGTGCGTCCGCGACGGCCTCGACCACCCCGGCGCGCGATGTGACCTCAGCCTTTGCCTCGCTGCGAACCCGGAAGATGCCTGTTTCGAGCTCGTCATCTTCACTCATGGTGACTCGGACTTCACCGAGGAGCGTGTAGTGCTGCTCTCCGGCGTAGGTGGTCACCAAGGTCGCCAACTCAGCAGCCAGAGCGTCCTTGAAGACCGCCAGGCGCTTGTAATCATGGTCGGAGAGTTCGATGTGGAAGACGTTTGGGATGACGGTTCGGTCGCGATCGAGCACACTGGCGCGATCGTCAACGTCCCTCTGCAGGGCCGCCGCGAGCTCGACCGGCTGGACTTCCGCCTTGAACGCCTTGGCGAACGCCCCGTTGACCACCCGGTCAAGGGAATCCTCGAATTTCTGCAGCAAGCCCACCCGATGATGCTACTTCCCTGCGTGCGGGCTCTGTTGTAGCCGGACCGAGGGCAGTACGGGCGCTCTTCGGCTCGGCCACCGGCTCTGCTGAGCTGGCCTGTACCCTTTCCTTGCTTCCCGCTTCGGTGGGACGCGCGCGAGTGGCGGAATAGGCAGACGCGCACGGTTCAGGTCCGTGTGCCCGAAAGGGCATGGGGGTTCAACTCCCCCCTCGCGCACCGAACGAGAAGGCTCCCTCCTCACATTTCAGTGAGGGGAGCCCTCTTAGTTGCGTGGACTTTTTGGTGGCCTTAGGTCAGCCGATCATCCATTTGGATTGTGAAGTGCTGTAGACGAGGGTGCGGGTGCATACAGCGCCGCCGTTGCCTCCATTCACCCATTGGGCCCAGGACCGGCCCCAGCCCCCGCTATCGACTCCACCCCGGTTCAAGTCCGCTGGCAGCGTTGCGGCGCAGGTTCCGTCGCTGCCGACACCTACCTGCTGCAATACGGACACGGGTGTCTCAGCACCCGTGTTGCAGGCCGAGGGAGTGAAAGAGATGCCGTACGTACCCAGATTGCTTGGACCGGGGGCGAAGCCCGAGGTTGTGTAGAGGGCAGCTGAGGTAAGCACGGGAGTTCCGCAGACAGGCTGGCTGTAGATGACCTTGACGGTCGGCGTTACCGTCGTCCACGTGTTCGCAGGTAAGGCCGACTCCGTGCCAGTAATTCCGTAGGTGGCAGTACCGAGTTGGTTCATATTAGGGGAAACGTCTGTGCAGTTTGCGCTGACCGTCAGAGTGAACGTTTCACCCGGCGCAAGGTTGACGCTGACATTGTCGACTGAGGCGCATGTCGCATTCGCAGATGCAGCCAAGGCCGATGGTGCATTGACCACCGCGCCAAAGAGGACGCCTGAAATCCCAAGAGACAGCATCGTCGCCCTACGGATTCCCATGATTTCCCCATTTACCTCCGGCCAGATTTCTCGCTGGCTGCCCACTTTACGGGCGACGAGGATGCGGCACGCAGTTTCCTC
>JBDQFC010000013.1:0-61530 GCA_040266055.1 Candidatus Nanopelagicales bacterium
CGTTCGAGGAAGCCGCCTTGGAATTGGCGGCCGAGGGAAACATCCACGGACCGGCCCACTCAAGCATCGGTCAAGAAGGTGGAGCCGTGGGATCGGTCCTTCCGTTGACCAGCGCCGACACCGTGAACGGCTCGCACCGTGGTCACCACCAGTTCGTAGCCAAGGTGCTCGCGCACGTGGCCCCCGAGGGCATCGATCCGCGTGCGGACTTCCCTGCGGCCGTCCACGAGGTGCTCTTGACGACCATGGCGGAGATCTGCGGTCTGGATCGTGGCTTCAGCCACGGTCGCGGTGGATCAATGCACCTTCAGTGGGAGGAAGCTGGCGCGATTGGGACCAACGCGATCGTCGGAGGAGCCTGGGACCTCCCCTTGTGCTTCTTTGTCGAGAACAACCTCTACGCCGTCTCCACCCACGTATCGGAAGTAACCGGAGAACCCCGGCTGTCGGCTCGCGGACCTGGCTTCGGAATGGCCAGTTGGAAGGTCGACGGCATGGATCCCCTAGCCGTGTACCTGACCATGCAGGATGCTCTTGAGCACATGCGCAGCGGCAAGGGTCCGGCGCTGATCGAGGCCGACGTCTACCGCTTCTTCCACCAAAACGGTCCCTTCCCCGGCAGCGCCTTCCGCTACCGGAGCAAGGAGGAGGAAGCCCACTGGCGCTCCCGCGATCCGATCGATCAGGTCTCCAGCCACCTGGTTCGTCGCGGAATCCTTACCGCGGATCAGGTTGCCGATACGACCACGAGCGCCAAGGCGATGATGGCGGAGATTCTCGGCGAGCTGACCGAGCCCGTCCCCGGCGGTAAGCCCGACGAGCGTCGTATCAAGCAAAGTGAATGGCCCGACCCGGCTTTCGTGGACGTCGGTGTTCGAGGAGACCTCAGCGAAATAGACGGTTTGCGCTTCGAGGACGTCGATTCCTCCACCGCCGAACTCGCTGCAGTGAAGTTCATCGACGCCGTCGCCGGGGTAATGAATCGCCGGATGGAGACCGATGACCGCGTTGTGGTTCTAGGTGAGGACATCCACCGGCTCAACGGTGGTACCAACGGCGCCACACGAGGACTGAAGGATCGCTTCCCCGATCGCGTTCTCGGAACACCCATCAGCGAGAACGCCTTCACTGGTCTTGCCGGAGGCATGGCACTCGACGGGCGATACCGCCCGGTCATCGAGTTCATGTACGCAGACTTCATGTGGGTTGCTGCTGACCAGTTGTTCAACCAGATCGGCAAGGCGCGCCACATGTTCGGTGGTGATGGCACGGTGCCGGTGGTTCTTCGCAGCAAGGTGGCTCAGGGGACCGGTTACGGATCACAGCACTCGATGGATCCCGCCGGTGTCCTCTCGACCAATCCCGGATGGAGGATTGTCGCTCCGTCCACGCCTTACGACTACGTAGGACTCATGAACACGGCCCTGGCGTGTGACGACCCCGTGGTGGTCCTCGAGCACGTCGACCTCTACACGACGACAGGCATCGGGCCTGTCGATGATTACGACTTCTACCTCCCCGTGGGCAGGGCCGCAGTTCGCCGGACAGGCAACGACGTCACCATCATCAGTTACCTGGCGATGACCCAGTACGTGCTCAAGGCTCTTGAGGAAGTTGGGAACGTCGACGCCGAGGTCATCGACCTGCGATGGCTCGATCGTGCCAGCATCGACTGGGACACCATCGGAGAGAGCATCCGCAAGACCAACAACGTGCTCATAGCCGAACAGGGCGCGCGGGGCACGTCATACGGCGGTTGGCTGTCCGACGAGATCCAGCGTCGCTTCTTCGATTGGCTCGATCAACCAGTTCAGCGCGTCACCGGTGGCGAAGCGTCGCCAAGCATCAGCAAGGTTCTTGAGCGCGCTGCGATCGCCCAAGACCCCGAGGTTGCAGATGCCCTTCGCGCGATGGAGGTCTCCCATGGCTGAGTTGCTGCGGATGCCGGAAGTTGCCGCGGGTGCGACGAGTGCGGTTCTGTCGCAATGGCCGCTCACCGTTGGATCGTCTTTCAGCACCGGTGATGTCATCGCGATCATCGAAACGGACAAGGCCGTCGTCGACGTTGAGGCCGAAGCCGACGGAACTCTCGTGCACATCGTCGCGGCCGATGGCCAGGAGGTAGCCATTGGAGATCCGATCGCGCTGATTGCGGGCCCCGGTGAGACTGTGGACGACGTCGACGCCACACTCGCGAGCCTCGGGGTTACCGGTGGAGAAGCCGCTCCTGCACCTGCCTGCGACACTCCCTCTGGCCAACCGGCTGAATCCACCGCACAGGCCCCGGTTGAGCCCTCCCCCGCAGCCTCCGTCACCGAGGGGCCTTCGGTACCCCACGGTCGGCTCTTCGCCAGCCCCATTGCGCGCCGGTTGGCCAAGGAAGCCGGCCTGGCCCTTGAGCAAATCTCAGGTACGGGACCCAACGGACGAATCCGGCGTCGCGATGTCGAGGCTGCTATCGCCTCGGGGCCAGCGGCTCCGACAGCCCGGGCAGCAACAGCACCGTCACCGGCGACAACCGGTGCAGCAGCCGAATTCGTCGACACACCGCACAGCCGTCTTCGCAAGGTGATCGCCACCCGTCTCGTCGAGAGCAAGACCACCGCACCTCACTTTTACCTGCGCGGATCAGCTCGTGTTGACCGGTTGATGGCCCTTCGTGCCGAAATCAACGAGGGTGAGGAACTACGCGTCTCGGTTAACGACCTCGTGATCAAAGCCGTCGCAGCCGCCCACACGCGGGTACCGGCTATGAACGTCATTTGGACAGCCGATGCCTTGCGTCAGTTCTCAGGAGTAGACATCGCCGTCGCGATCGCTACTGATACCGGGCTCGTCACTCCTGTACTGCGAGGAGTCCAGGACCTATCAATCCGCCAGATCGCCGAAGCAACGAAGGATTTCGCAACGCGCGCCCGGTCCGGTGGCCTGAAGCAAAACGAGCTCGAAGGCGGCTCGACCTCCGTCACCAATCTCGGCATGTTTGGTACCGAGGACTTCGATGCAATCATCAACCCCCCGCACTCCTCGATCCTCGCGGTCGGAGCTGCCAAGAAGCAGCCCGTCGTGTTGGGTGAGGGGATCGAGGTCGGTTCGGTGATGAAGGTGTCGTTGTCGGTCGATCACCGCCCGATCGATGGAGCCACAGCTGCCGAATGGATGAAGGAAATCACCACGCTCTTGGAGAACCCTGCCAAGATCCTGGTCTAGGGCCTCATCAGTCAGGTTCGAACCCTGCGTCGGGCTGCGCCACGCACGGAGCCACCTGACGCAGTGAGTGCTACGGCCGCAAACGAGAGCAGCACGCCGGCAATCAACGGTCCATCGACCACATCGAGGATCAGTACGTCCAGCAGTAGGGCGCCGGCCAACTGCCCGGCGGTAATGAGCAAACTGATCGCCAGCACCCCGACCTTGCCCACCACCCAGGCAGTGGTGGCGAGGAACGTGACGCCGATGATTCCGCCGAGATACAGCCACCAAGGTCCGCTGGGCAACGGCTCGAGCGAATGGACACCGAGCGCCACCATCACAGCCAAAGCCACCGCGAGGACGAGCGCACCGACCGCAAAATTGGTCCAAGCGGCAACCATCGGCTCCTTGGAGATAGTCGTCGAGCGACCATTGATTGCTTGCTGGATCGCAACAGCCACACCGGTGACTACACACAAGGCAACCGCAGGCAGGGAAAAGGAGTCGTTGCCTACACGCCCAGAAACTGCAACCAATACGGCGACGATTCCAAGACCAGCCGACAGCACGCGAACCGTTGACACTGCTTGCTTGCCTTTAGGTCCGAGACCGACGGCATCGATGATCAGTGAGGCGACGTTCTGACCAGAGACCAAACCGATCGCAAACAGTGCAACACCGATGATCCCGACGGTGAAACTCTGGGTGAATATGAATAGCGCCCCAAAGAGACCTCCCATCGCCCACCACCAGGGCATCTCTCCTGTTCGCAGCGCAGTCAGGAGGCGGATCATCCCGATTCGTATTCGCCGGACCAGCAACCCAATGACGGTGATCAGCACGAAACCGATGGCGAATGAGACCGCAGATGCATGCAGCCCGCTTTCGAGAATCGACCCCAACGAGCCATTCGATCGGGATTGAACGGCGGATAGTCCTCCGACGCCTATCGCGGCAAGCCAAGGAATCCAGGGTCGAGAGGATGCGGTCATCGCACCACCGTTCTCGTCGTTGTGGGTGTTGTTAATGGAAGAAGTGCCGGGTACCGGTGAGGTACATCGTGATTCCGGCCTCACGCGCGGCCGCAATCACTTCCTCATCGCGCACCGAACCACCGGGCTGGACGACAGCCCGGATTCCCCCATCGATCAAGACTTGCAAACCATCCGCGAACGGGAAGAACGCATCTGAGGCAGCCACCGAACCCATCGCACGATCACCCGCTCGTTCGACGGCCAATTTCGCGGAATCGACGCGGTTCACCTGCCCCATTCCGATACCAACGGCGGCGCCTGCACTTGCCAACAAGATCGCGTTTGATTTCACCGATCGACACGCGGTCCATGCGAACTCCAAGTCCCGCAGGGTCGATGCATCGACGGGGTCTCCGGCTGAAAGCGTCCAGGTGGATGACGCGTCCCCGGGCGCGCCTACGTCATCAATCGACTGCAGGAGCATGCCGCCGGAGATGGTCCGGCCTTCCACGCGGCGACCCGGATGAGGCCCAGGAACCCGCAGCACACGGAGGTTCTTCTTCTCCTGCAGGGCCTCCAGTGCGTCGTCGTCGTAATCCGGAGCGATGATCACCTCGGTGAAGACGTCCGCCATCGCCTCGGCCAACTCTCGGGATACTGCACGGTTGACGGCTACCACGCCTCCGAATGCGGAGACCGGATCGGTAGCGAATGCCTTGCGGTATGCCTCCTCAGGATCGATGCCGATCGCGATACCGCAAGGATTGGCGTGCTTAATGATCGCAACACCAGGCTCGACAAAGTCGAACGCCGCGCGACGAGCAGAGTCGGCATCAACGAAGTTGTTGTAGCTCATTTGTTTGCCCTGGAGTTGGGGCGCCGTCGCGACTCCGGGCTCGTGGGCGTGTGCTTCGTAGACCGCGGCACTTTGGTGCGGATTCTCTCCGTACCTCAAGACATCACGGCGAGACCAGGACGCTCCCAGCCATTCCGGGAATTCTTCACCGTCGTTGACGACCTCACTGGCCATCCACGTTGCCACCGCTATGTCGTACGACGCCGTGTGCGCGAATGCTTCTGCCGACAAGGCGGCGCGCTCGGAGAAGGTGAATCCACCTGCAGTCACGGCAGCAAGAACCTGCTCGTAGCGACTCGGCGAGACGACAACGCCCACGTTTGCGTAGTTCTTGGCGGATGCCCGAACCATTGCAGGGCCACCTATGTCAATCTGCTCGACACAATCGTCAATACCCGCCCCCGACGCGACCGTTTGCGTGAAGGGATAAAGGTTGACGACGACGAGTTCGAATGGCGCGATCTCTAGCTCGTCGAGTTGCGCCCGGTGATCGTCTTTGCGTAGATCGGCCAGCAAGCCACCATGGACCTTGGGGTGAAGAGTCTTAACACGTCCGTCGAGACATTCAGGAAAGCCCGTGACGTCTCCGACCGGGGTAACCGGCACGCCAGCTTGAGCGATGACACCCGCAGTACTGCCCGTCGAAACGATTTCGACTCCAGCAGCATGAAGCCCCCGAGCAAGGTCCTCCAGACCCGCCTTGTCATAGACGGACACCAATGCCCGTCGAATCGCTCGACGATCCTGTGCATCACTCATCCGAATGTCACCGACCTTCCACTTACTGAAATTCCTTCACGCACAGCGCGCGATACGACGTCGACGAGAAGGACCCGCTCGACTTCCTTGATCCGTTCGTGCAACGTCTCGACCGTATCGGTGGATTCGATGGTCATCGGTTGCTGAGCGATGATCGGTCCGGTGTCGACCCCGGTGTCAACGAGATGGACCGTGCAACCGGTCACCTTCACCCCGTATTCGAGTGCATCTCGAACGCCATGCGCACCGGGAAACGACGGGAGTAGGGCCGGATGGGAGTTGATGATCTTGTTCTCATAGGCGCTTGTGACCGCCTGGCCCAGAATCCGCATGAAACCCGCAGTGACCACAAGATCAGCTCCATGCTCGCCTAGTTGCTCTGCGAGAGTCTGATCCCATGCTGCGCGGTCATCCATCATCGGAACGACGAAAGTGGCGACGCCAACTTCCCGAGCACGATGGAGCGCTGGCGCATCGACGAGGTCAGAGCCCACAGCCGTGATGTGATCGCGAATCTTCGAATCCAAGAGCGCCTGAAGCAGGCTGCCCGTTCCCGATGCGAGTACGACCACGCGGGGCTCAGGCACCCCTTGAGCCTAGTGCGCGGCTTGACCGACTATCCGATCACCGGTTCACCGTTGAAACGCCTGTACAGGTAGGCAGTGAACAGCGTGGCGATCGGCAAGGTGAGGAGCGTCAGAAGGCCGAAGAACAGTCCACCGAGGAGCAGGACCAGCGCATTCAGAACAGTCATGAGGAAGGCTGCTGCGAGGTTTTGACGGATGAGTCGAGAACTTGCGACGAAGGCTTCGCCAATACGCATTCCTCGGTCCAAGACGAAGTACGGACCCAGCTGGAAGAAGAAGATCACCAGTAATCCGGGAAGAATGCACAGCAAAATGCCGAAACCAGCCATCAGGGCGTAGAGCAGCTGAAACAGCAGATACCGGCCGAGATTGTGGCCATCCAAGAGGGCGTCGAACCCCGGCTCCTGGCCTCGGGTCGCTCGCAGAGCCGCCCGGATAACCCCGACCGTGACGATGATCGTCAAGATCGCGAATCCCAATGTCAAGAGACCAGAGGTGAGCGCACCCGTTGCGAGAGCACTGGCGCAGGCTTCCTGTTGTCCCGGAGTCTGTGGGTCGGAGCATTCATTGACAACGTCGTTGAGCGGGCCAAGGCTCCGCTGCTGAAGGAATTGGACCGCGGTTACCACGGCGGCCAATGCAATGAACGCTAGAAGGTTACGTCGGAAAGTTCCCAACGCCCACCCAGCAGCTTCTCGAACCAGGACCCGAGGATCCCCACCATCGGTCACGAGTTGAGTTTCTGCTCGATGGATTCCGGCGACGGCGCAACGGGTTGGAGCCTGCGTGGACGTCGCCGTGCACGCAGCACACTGGTGGGCAGCGCCCCGATCACCAATCCCACCGCCGCCAGGAGCGCACCGAGCCCCGGGTCAGGCCCGATCTGTGCAAGGCGCCCATCACCCAGAGATCCGGTACCGAGGACCAGGAACGCGTACACCCACGCAGCAGCAACAGCCGCCGCAAGGAAAGCGATGGCCAACCGCACGAGCGGACCTTCACGGGCTGCCAGCCGCGACACGAGCAAACCGATGAAGGCACCGGAGATGACCACGAGCACAGGAAGCCCCCAACTTCCCGGACCGGAAGCCTCAGGCAAAGCGGCCAATGGTGGGAACGCCGGCAGCGGCGTGGGCGGAATCGCGGGAACAAACGGTGACACCAGCACATCGGGGCCGAGCGAGACTCCCGCTCCAACTAGGTAACCCAGCGCCCAACTCACCAAAACCGGGACGTACCCGAGGCTAAGCACGACGAGCACCAACGCATCGAAGGCCGTGGGGTCGAGTGCAGTGAAGACCTCGGTCACCTCTCCAAACGACGACGCGGCGGCGATCGTCGCGATGATGGCAGCCATGCCGATCAGAGCCGTCGCTCCAGCCACAGACGCGCGCACCACCACGCGAACGACCACCGGAATTCGCTCGTTCAACGATTGCACAAGTTCGCTGGATCGCCACAACCCCGAGCCGACGGAAACAAAAGCGATGAGTCCAGCCATGACTAACGCTCGACGGGCACTCGTTTGCACATCGGGTATGTCCGAGACAACAGATACGGTCGCGACGATCACCGCTGTGAAGATCGTCGTGAGCACCCAACTCGCCACAAGCGTCCGCAGACGCGTCGGTCTAACGACTCGGACGATCCACCGGCCGGCCTGGTGTCCCAGCCACCCGGGAATCAGGACGAGCCCCCAGGGGAGCAGCGAGTAGTCGACTCCCAGGAGTCGTACAGGAACACCGAACGAGACGACCCACGCGCTTCCGGTGATGGACATCGCTTCCTGCCACGCTCCAGGCGCCTCAACGCCGCCCCACCACGCACTCGCGACAACAAGTGCCACGGTGCTGAGGCCGACAAGTGATAGGGAAGACGCTGCCAGCAACGAGGCAACGAGCGGCGATCGACCGATCCGCGAAAACGTACGGCCAGTTCCGTGGAGGAATCGCCGGAAGACTCTTCTGACCCGCAGAAGTAGTCGGCCGATCGTGGCGAGGATTCGCAAGTGCCACGCCAACCGCCGCTGGTCCACCTCTGAGGATGGCCGCTCAAGGGTGGGTGCACTCACGCGCCAAGGTTGCCAGCCAATTGATCAACGGACGGGCAACGCCACGCTGCGGCCGATGCACACGAACGGCACCCGATTAGCCGTGGATGACGAGCCAGGTGCTTACACCGGCGCTCAGCGCGAGTGCGATGCGCTCGAACCACACTTGATTCATCCGGCGAAAAGTAGCGATGCCAATCAGCGATCCCACCACGAGAACGGGAGCAAACCACAGGTTCGCGATCAACGATTCCGGAGTGATCAGTCCAAGGGGGATCACAAACGGCAGTTTGATCACGTTCAATATGAAGAAGAACCACACACTCGTTCCCATGAAAGCGAGCATCGGAACACGCATCTTCACCAGATACAAGGTCATCGCGGCGCCGCCTGCGTTGGCCGCCATGGTCGTGACACCGGTCAAGGTGCCATAGAAGCCCGCCTCGAGACGGCGAACACCGGAGTCCTCCACCTCTTCGAGTTTCAGACTCCGGCGACGGTAGATCTCTAAGGCGACGGAAATCAGTAGTAGGACCCCGATGACCCGAGCCACAACGGTCGTGGAGGCAAAAGCAAAGAGCAAGGCCGTGATCGCAAAACCAACAAGTACTCCGGGAACGATCTTGGCGATCACTCGCCAGTTTGCGTGTTGCCGGAAGTACAGCAGTCCCATGAGGTCACCCAACAAGAGCAGCGGGATGGCAAATCCCGCCGCAATGGTCGGACCGAGTGACGCTGCAAGGATCGGACCGGCGACCACGCCCGCGACCGGCATCGCGGTCTTGGAAAAGCCGTAGAGCAAGATCGCGACGCCGACGACGCCGATGAGTAACGGGGTCCAGACCTCAGGCAAGGACTACTCACATGCCAGGTACAGGGGGCCTCTAGCCACCCATGACCTCACGCATGAGCCGAGCGGTCGCACTGGGCGTGCGGCCGACCTTCACGCCGACGGCCTCAAGGGCCTCTTGCTTGGCAGCCGCGGTTCCAGCCGAACCGGACACAATCGCGCCGGCGTGGCCCATCGTCTTGCCCTCCGGTGCCGTGAAGCCAGCCACGTACCCGACTACCGGCTTGGTGACGTTCTCGGCAATGAAGGCTGCGGCCCGTTCCTCAGCATCGCCACCGATCTCACCGATCATCACAATGGCGTCGGTGTCGGGGTCATCCTGGAACGCGGCGAGGCAATCGATGTGCGTTGTCCCGATGATCGGATCACCACCAATACCGACGCAGGTCGAGAAACCAATGTCCCGAAGTTCATACATCATCTGGTAGGTCAGCGTTCCCGACTTCGACACCAGGCCGATACGGCCGGGCTTGGTGATGTCCGCGGGGATGATGCCGGCATTCGATTGACCGGGGCTGATGATGCCCGGGCAGTTGGGGCCGATGATCCGAGTGCCACCTGCGTTGAGCGAATACTGGAAGAACTGCGCGGTGTCGTGAACCGGGATGCCCTCGGTAATCACCACGCATAGGGGAATCGAAGCATCCACCGCCTCCTCGACCGCTCCTTTGGCAAAACGGGGAGGAACAAACACGACGGATACGTTGGCCCCACTTTCGGCCATCGCAGAAGCAACGTCGTTGAAGATCGGAATGCCGTCAACTTCTTGACCTGCCTTGCCAGGGGTCACGCCGGCAACTACTTCCGCGCCACTCGCCACCATGCGCCGGGTGTGCTTGGTGCCCTCCGACCCAGTCATGCCCTGCACCAGGATCTTGCTGTTGGAATCCAGCCAGATAGCCATCGGTCCGTTACCTACTTTCCTGCTGCTCGCGCAGCCGCTAGTTCGGCGACTCGTCGCGCGGCGTCGTCCATGGTTTCCACAAGTTCAATGAGGTCGTTCTCGGCTTCGTTGAGGATGCGACGACCTTCCTCGGCATTGTTCCCATCAATGCGACAGACGATGGGCTTGGTGACCGGCTCGCCGCGCTCCTCAAGCATCGTCATTGCCTGGACGATGCCGTTCGCCACAGCGTCGCAGGCTGTGATTCCGCCGAAGACGTTGACGAACACCGCCTGCACGTCTGGATCGTTGAGGACGATGTCGAGGCCATTGGCCATGACTTCAGCCGACGCCCCGCCGCCGATATCCAGGAAGTTGGCCGGTTCGACGCCGCCGAATTCCTCACCCGCGTATGAGACAACATCGAGCGTGCTCATCACCAGGCCAGCTCCATTGCCGATGATTCCCACCGAGCCGTCGAGCTTGACGTAGTTCAGATCGAGTTCACCGGCCCGCAGTTCGATGGGGTCGGTTCCCTCCTTATCGATGAAGTCCTCGTGGTGCGGGTGCCGGAAAGCGGCGTTGCCGTCCAGGGTGACCTTGCCGTCGAGGGCCAAGACACGTCCATCCGGTGTCTGAACGAGCGGGTTGACCTCGACGAGGGTTGCGTCCTCTCCAACAAGCGTCTCCCACAAGGTCACGAGGATGTCGGCCACCTGCGCGCGGACTGCCTCTGGGAAATTTGCCTCCGCCGCAATGTCCCGCGCGAGGGCGGGGCTGACACCTTCGAGGGCATCCACGCGGATCTTGGCAAGGGCGTCGGGATTGTTCGCCGCCACTTCCTCGATGTCCACGCCACCCTCGACACTCGCCATAGCAAGGAACGAGCGATTCGCCCGGTCAAGCAGGAAGGAGACGTAGTACTCCTCGGCGATGTCCGATGCCTCGGCCACGAGTACGCGATGAACCGTGTGGCCCTTGATGTCCATGCCCAAGATCGCTTCGGCTTTGGCCCGCGCATCCGCCGGAACATCGGCCAGCTTTACTCCGCCGGCTTTACCGCGACCCCCGGTCTTCACCTGGGCCTTGACCACGACCGGACCACCCACGTCGACCGCAACCGCTTCCGCCTGTTCGGGCGTGGTGCACACGTCACCGCTGGTGGTCGGCACGTTGTGCCGAACGAATAGCTCCTTGGCTTGGTACTCGTAGAGATCCACTGCTCTCCTTGGATTTACTTGGTGATCGGCGCGTGCTCGTTGACCCAGTCCACAACCTCGTGGGTCGGCGTTCCGGGGGTGAAGATCGTGGCGACACCCATAGCTTCAAGGTCAGGGATATCGGCTTCAGGAATGATGCCGCCGCCGAAGACCACGATGTCAGTGGCGTCGTTGGCTTTGAGCAGTTCCATAACTTCGGCGAAGAGCGTCATGTGGGCACCGGAGAGGATGCTCATCCCGATGAAATCGGCGTCTTCCGACAGAGCCGCGTCAACGACCTGCTGAGGGGTTTGGTGCAAACCGGTGTAGATCACCTCGAAACCAGCATCGCGTAGGGCCCTGGCAATGACCTTGGCGCCCCGGTCGTGACCATCCAAACCGGGTTTGGCGACCACTATGCGTATTGGGCTAGGCATCGCTCACCTCCGAGAACACAGTAGTAGGCCTGACGTTCCTCAAATATGTCTTATTTCCGACGGTCGCCAGGCGAACAGCATACGCTGTCCGCACAGTGAGCAGACACCGGCTCGGGCTCATAGCCGCCGGGGTTCTCGTCCGATGAAGGAGGTGCAACATCTCGACCACTACTGCCGGGTACCAGCTACTGGATTGCGATATCCGATCCTCCCGACAAGCCGTGTTGCGAGACGAGGTTGCAGCCCGCACCACTCCCCATGAGGTCACGAAGCGCGGACGAAACTTGAATGGTCGCGTGGGTGCGGTATCGCTGCCCGCCAGTCGGATTGTCTTCGTTCGCTACGGCGGCGAGGTCGACGTAGAGACGTCACCCACGCATGACCGACTTGTCGCTACCGTTCCTCTCGGACCGATGCACGCACGGGAAGGAAGAGCTGCTGTTGGGCAGACTTTCCGCTCCGGATTTGTCCTCTCCCAGCGAGACTCAACCGTGATGCGTCCCGACCCGTGGAACGGCGCTCTAGTGGTGACAGGCGACCCCAATCGGCTCAGCGAGCAGGCGTCAATCGTGCTCGGCGAAAACTTGGGCGACACTGGACCCGGTGTGCACGGACTGCACTGTGCACCGCTCTTGGAGCGCGCCTGTCGTCAGATCTGGTCCGTCGCGACCACACTGCCCGATTCCACGCCCAAGCCCGTCCTTGATGCCATGCTGTCCGTTCTCGAAGACCAGCTCCTCACTGCTCTTGTGCTAGCCGCGCACCAGGGTCCGAAGGCGCCGGTGGGCGATGTTCGTGTCGAGGGCCTTATCGACTGGCTTCGAGAGAACTACGCTTCGAGCATCACGCTTGCAGATATGGCTCGGGTGACGGGTGTGAGCGTTCGTCGCCTCCAGCAAGCCGTGCAGAATGCAACGGGGCGAACGCCCACCGTGCTCTTGCGGGATATCCGCATGCAGGAAGTGCACCGCAAGCTGCTCCGGGCCGATCCCCACCAGGAAACAGTTGCCCGTATCGCGCACGACTCAGGCATCACCCACCTGGGGCGCTTCGCTCAGATGTACCGCCGCACATACGGATGCATGCCGTCCGATACGTTGAATGGAGTGACGTGACCGAATCACCGAAGATCCTGGTCCTGTACTACTCCGCTACCGGCAACGTTGCCTCACTCGCACACGCCTTGGCGCAGGGGGCCCAGGACGAAGGCGCCGACGTCCGCTGCCGACGAGTCGAGGAGACGGCACCCGACAGTGCAGTTCAGTCGAACCCCGCGTGGGCGGAATACCTTGCGCGTACCGATCTTGACGATGTGGCCACCCTCGAGGACCTCCGGTGGTGTGAGGGACTTGCCATCGGTTCTCCGACTCGCTTCGGAGGCCCGGCCAGCCAACTAAAGGCCTTCCTCGACACCACCGGCGGTCTATGGATGCAAGGTGCCCTCCTTGACAAGGTTTGCACTGCGTTCACTTCTGCATCCACCGAGCATGGAGGCTTGGAGAGCACGATCCTGGCAATCAACAATCACTGTTACCACTGGGGATCGCTCGTCATGCCGCTCGGCTATCCCGATCGTCATGTGCTCAAGGTGACCGGCAACCCATACGGAGCCTCGTTCGTCTCCCGTGGCGGTGCTAGCCCGGTCGATGATTCCCTAACAGCCGCGAGAACGCAGGGAACCCGGCTCGCTACGGTCGTCACAGACCTAGGCCGCGGACGACGAGAAAGGCAAACGGCGTGAGCAACAACGTCACGATCCTCGCTATCGGAGGAAGTACACGACCGCAGTCGACTAGTGAACTCGCCGTCCTGCTCGCCGCTCGAGCAGCAGAAGAACGTGGAGCTCGCATCATCTCGATCACCGGACGTGACCTGATGCTTCCTATTTACGACACCGAGACAACCGATCGCTCTGAGCAAGCCACGGCGCTCGTCGACGCGGTGCGCGGTGCACACGGTCTCCTCGTCGCCAGCCCGGGCTACCACGGCGGTATCAGCGGAATGATCAAAAACGCACTCGATTACATCGAAGATCTCAGCGGAGAGGACTCGCCCTATCTGCATGGAAAGGCCGTGGGGTGCATCGCGGTCGCTTACGGCTGGCAAGCCACTGTGTCGACACTCCACCAGCTGCGCCAAGTGACCCACGCTCTACGCGGCTGGCCCACACCACTGGGTGCCACCATTAATGCCGCAACTACCCGATTCGACGCGGATGGCACTACATCCGACGACGCCGCTGCGCAGCAATTGCGCACTATCGGTGAGCAGGTGGTCGAGTTTGCGCAGATGCAAGCACAGCAACAAGCCGGTTCGACTGCACGCAAGTCCTCGCCTCACTAGGCGAGATCTCAGTATTGTCACACCGTGGATCACCTCGGTCACGAATCCGCAGAAACTCTGCGCACGTTCGGTGGGGAACCGAACGACGTCACCTTGCGGGCTAGCCGTCCCCAATCGCTGATCATCACTGTCTTCGGTGCATTCAGTCGATCCATTGGTGGCTGGTTGCCCGTCTCGACATTGCTCACCCTCATGGGAGAAGTCGGGATAGAGGACGCCGCAGTTCGAAGCGCTCTTTCTCGTTTCAAGCGACGCGGAATTCTGCTGTCAGACAAGCGCGACGGCACCGTTGGATACGCACTCTCTGAGAATGCGTGGACCACGTTTGATGTCGGTGACGCGCGGGTGCTCCAGCGCCGCACGCCTCCGCTGGACACAGGTTGGATCCTGGTCGCCTTCTCGATTCCCGAGAGCGCACGTGATCTGCGCTACCGACTCCGCTCTCGACTCGCGCGAGTCGGCTTCGCTCAGGTGGGCGGTGGACTATGGATTGCCCCGCGCGCACTCGAAGCGGATGTTCGATACGTAGTGGATGTTCTCGACGTGCACGAGCACGTCGACATCTTCGCTGCAGAGCACGTTGGCTTTGGTGCAATCGTCGACGCCGTCCAGGGTTGGTGGGATCTGGAAAGCATCGCTGATCAGTATCGGGCTTTCACCGAAACTTACGAACCCGTGGGCATCGCCTACCGCAAGCGAACTGACATCGATCCCGGAGCTGCGTTCGCGGACTACACCCGCGTGCTCACGTCGTGGCGACCGTTGCCGTACATCGATCCAGGGTTGCCTCGCGAGTACCTTCCGGCGGAGTGGGCCGGGGACGAAGCTACCGGCCTGTTCTACCGGCTTCACGATCTGCTGGCACCCGTAGCGCAGAACCACGTACGTTCCCTCGTGGCGTGAGGAGCGTCTCACTCCTGGCGAACCGGGTGAGGCGCTACGGCGCCTAGACTCCAGACGTGAACGCGAGCCCTGGTTATTCGAACGT
Source organism: Candidatus Nanopelagicales bacterium (assembly GCA_040266055.1). Taxonomy (GTDB): domain Bacteria; phylum Actinomycetota; class Actinomycetes; order S36-B12; family S36-B12; genus S36-B12. The sequence goes on from JBDQFC010000013.1 coordinate 15,119, forward strand.
ATTCCGACTCATCGCTACCCCCGAACTCCATGCATCCGGAGCCATCATCTCGACGGTCGCGAGCGCCGGTGCTGTGATCACCGGATTGGATGTGGTGGATCCTGGGAACCAGTCGGTCGTGTTGGACCTCTCGTGCACAACGCATGACTCAACGCATGTGGAAATCGTGCGAAAGAAGTTGGACCAGCTTGCGGGTTGCTCAGTCGAGAAAGTCAGCGACTCCACTTTCCTCATTCATTTGGGCGGAAAGATAACTGTCGATCTCAAAGTGCCGCTGCGCAATCGGACCGACCTCGCCCGGGCGTACACCCCGGGCGTCGCCCGCGTGTGCATGGCCATCTACGAAAACCCCTCAGATGCTCGCAACCTAACGATCAAGAGGAACTCCGTCGCCGTGGTCACGGACGGCTCTGCTGTTCTCGGACTTGGCGACATCGGCCCCAAAGCCGCGATGCCTGTCATGGAGGGCAAGGCGGCACTGTTCAAGAAGTTCGGGGGTGTGGATGCATGGCCCATCTGCCTTGACACCAAGGATCCAGACGAGATCGTGCGGGCAGTGGAGTTAATCGCCCCCGGATTCGGCGGTATCAATCTCGAGGACATCTCCGCACCGCGCTGCTTCGAAATCGAACGGCGGCTACGGGAGAGCCTGGACATCCCGGTATTCCATGACGATCAGCACGGTACAGCGGTGGTCGTCCTCGCTGCCCTACACAACGCTCTCCGACTCGTCGGCAAAGACATGCCCAGCATAAAGGTGGTCATGATGGGTGCTGGCGCAGCCGGCGTCGCGGTCGCACGCCTACTGATGGAATCCGGCGTTCGGAACATCGTCATCTTCGACTCCAAGGGTCCCCTTTATCCGGGCCGGGACCGAATGGACGACGATCGCTCCGCTCTCGCCGAGATCACGAACCCGGACGGACACACCGGTTCGGTCACCGAGGCCCTGCAAGGTGCAGACGTCTTCATCGGACTCAGCCAGCCCAATGTGATTACCGGCTCAGACGTACAAGCGATGGCTGAAGACGCAATCGTGTTCGCTCTCGCCAATCCAGATCCGGAGATCGATCCGGTGGTTGCCGCCAAGTACGCGAAGGTAGTGGCAACAGGTCGTAGCGACTATCCGAACCAGATCAACAACGTTTTGGCTTTCCCCGGTATCTTCCGTGGACTCCTGGACTCAGGCGCACACAAGATCACTGACGCGGCGATGATTGCGGCCGCAGAAGCCATTGCATCCGTCGTCACCGATGAAGCGCTATCGAGTATCTACATCGTCCCTAGCGTGTTCGACAGCAACGTGGCACCGGCCGTCGCTGAAGCAGTGGTCGCGGCGACGGACTAGAAGGCGCTCGAGGGCTGCCAGGTCCCGTAAACGCTCCGCAAAACGTCGGCCATTTCCCCCACTGTCGCATAGGCCTGCACCGCCTCAACGCACGCCGGCACCACATTCTCACCAGCCGCGGCTGCAGTCCGCAGCGATTCCAGTCCCGTGGCCACCGCAGCAGCATCCCGCTCGGCTCTGACCCGCTCAAGGCTAGCCACCTGGGCACGCTCGCTCTCGGGATCGACAGCGAAGACGTCGAAGGCAACCGGATCAGTCACGAATGAATTGACTCCCACGACCGTCTTCTCCCCAGAATCAACCGCCTGCGCTTGGGAGTAAGCGCTATCGGAAAGGGATTCGGCAAAGTAGCCGGACTCGATGCACTCCAACGCTCCTCCTCGATTGGTGATGCGTTCCATTTCATCGCGGATTCGGCGTTCGAGGTCATCGGTCATCGATTCCAGAACGACGCTTCCACCGAGCGGATCCACCATCGTGGTCACGCCGGTCTCGAACGCCACGACCTGCTGCGTGCGTAGAGCTAGGGTTGCAGCCGTTTCAGTAGGTACCCCCAGGGCCTCGTCGTAGGCGCACACGTGCATGGTCTGCACTCCTCCTAGGGCCGCGGCGAGGGCTTCAACCGATGTTCGAACCACGTTGTTCAGGGGCTGCTGCGCGGTCAACGAGGATCCGGCGGTGAACACGAAGATCCGCAACTGCTCGGACCGCGGGTCCTTTGCCCCATACTCCTCACGGACGAGTCGGGCCCACACCCGACGGGCCGCACGGAACTTTGCTATCTCCGGCAGGAAGTCCATGTTGCTCGATAGGAAAGTGAACAAAGTTGGTGCAACATCATCCACCGACAGTCCGCGCGCAATCGCGGCATCAAGATAGGCCCGTGCATTGGAGAAGGTGAACGCAATTTCCTGAACAGCGTCCGATCCTGACTCTCGAATGTGATAGCCAGACATCGCGAGTGAGACCCACCGCGGGATCTTGCGCGCGACGTGTTCAATGACGTCGACCGAGAGTTTCAAGCCTGCCGGCGCTGGAAAGATCTGCGTACCCCGAGCGAAGTACTCCTTCAAGACGTCGTTTTGGATAAACATTCCGAAATCGCCGGGATCGACGCCCCGTTTGGTGGCAAGGGCTTCGAAAAGCGCAGCCCAAATGTAGCCGATCGAGTTCGCGGTGGTGCGCACCTGACTGATCCGTTCGAGTGGAATCCCCTCCATCAGGACTTCGATGTCGGCGAGGGAGTCGATGGCCACTCCGACCTTACCCACCTCGCCGCGCGCCGAGGGAGCGTCGGAGTCCAGACCCATCTGGGTCGGTAGGTCGAGCGCAACGCTGAAGCCGGTGAGGCCTTGGTCGAGCAGACTGCGGAATCGAGCGTTGGTCTCTCGCGCCGTGCCGAATCCCGCGTACTGCCCCATCGTCCAAACGCCGGGATCGGCCGAAATCCCGCGCGTGTAGGGATACTGGCCGGGTTGCTCATCGCTCACGAGGGAGATCCTTCCGCTTCGAGTTGCTCCCGCAGTACCTTCTTGGCGATCTTGCCCGTGGAGTTGAGCGGGAAGGACTCCACGATTCGAACGTCCTTGGGCTTCTTGTAGGAAGCCATCCGCGACTTGCAGTGGGCCTGGACGGCTTCGCGAGTGACGTCAGCGCCCGGTTGCACGGTGAGGAGGGCGGTGACGTGCTGGCCCCACTCGCTATCGGAGACGCCGACGACGGCAACCTCGTGCACACCCGGAACCTCGGCGATGACGTCCTCGATCTCACGCGGGTAGATGTTGTAGCCACCGGAAATGATCATGTCACCCTTGCGGTCGACGAGGAACAGCCGATCGAGGTCATCGACCCGTCCGAGATCGCCCGTGTGCAGCCAGCCGTCTCGAACCGCCTTCGTCACCGTCGCATCCGAACCGGCCTGGCCGTAGTAGCCGCGCATCACATGGTCACCGCGGGTGATCACCTCACCGATCTCACCGGCGGGCACATCCTTGCCGTCTTCGTCGACGATTCGGATCTCGACGCCGACGCATGGCATGCCGGCGCTGGTGAGAATGGCCTCGTCGCCCGCGACGCCTAGGGCGTGGTCTGCGAATCCGAGCACCGTCACCGGCGGGATCGCCTCCACCAGCCCGTAGTACTGGGCCATGTTGGGCGTGATGCGCTCGAAGCACTGCCGGATTTGCTCCGGTGGCATCGGTGCGCCTGCGTAGCCCAGGAACTCCAGTCCCGACATCCGCTCCGGATTGATGTCCGGCAGTGTCAGCAACCGCGCAACCATCGTGGGGACGAGGGCCGTGGCCGTTGCTCCCCGATTCTCGATCGCGTCGACGAGCGCCTCGGGTTCGTATTTGGGTTGCACGATCTGTCGCGCTCCGAAGGTGAAGAACGGAAGAACGAACAGCCCACTGGTGTGAGTGACGGGCCCGGCGTGCACCCAGGTGGACTTTTCCGTCGGGACGCCCCGCAACAGGTCGGTGACGATGTTGTTCAAGCTCGCCATCCGGTTGCGGTGGGTACGGATGGCGCCCTTGGGTCGCCCTGTGGTACCGCTGGAGTAGTTCAGTGAGACGAGGGCATCGGGATCAACGCTCAGGAGGAACGGCGCGTCAGACTGATTAGCAAGGAAGTTCTCGTATTCAGTGGCGCCTTCGACGCCGGAGTCACCGGCGTTGATGACGATCACGTGGTCCACAGCGGCTCGAACTCCTGCCGCGTCATCCCAGAATTTGGCGTCCAGGATCAGCACGCGAGGACTGCAGTCACCCGCGATTCGCTCCCAGTCGGTCGGATGCAGGCGATAGTTCAATGCGACTCGACACAGGCCTGCGGTACTAATCCCCAAGTCGGTCTCGATGTAGGTGTTCTGATTCGACTGCAGGTCCAGGACACGATCACCGGTCTCCAGACCCAACGCCCGCAGGGCACGCGCCAACTGCATGACACGTGCGCCGGTGCGACCGAAGGTGCTCGACCCTTCTGGGCCTTCGAGCGCGATTCGATCGCGGTAACGAGTCATCGATCGCGCAACGAGTCGACCAACGTCCATTAATGAGCACCCTTCTCTTGGTTGTCGCTTTCGGCTGCGCGGTGCACGACCGCATCCAGGATCCAACATCCGGACGTTAGAACCGTCACCGGATTCAGTTCGATTTCCATGTCCTGAGGCCACGTGGAAACGACGTTAACGAGACGTTTGATCGTCTCGACGAGGGCCATTCGGTCTGCAGGAGCCGCACCGCGAACACCGGCGAGCAGGGGGCCAAGGCGCGTGCGATCAAGCAATTGCTCGATGTCCTCCGAGGTCGCCGGCAGCACAGTCACCGCGACATCTGACACAACTTCGGTGAGCACGCCTCCCACGCCAATGGTCAGAACTCGACCCATCGGACTCGGCGTCACGCCGACCAAAACCTCGACACCACCGGGAACAAAGCGTTCGACGAGAACCTGACCGCCTAGGGCGGCGCATTGATCGAAGGCCACCGCTGCACGTTCTGGACCGACGTCGACGACAACTCCCCCCGCATCCGACTTGTGCAGCAATCCCGGAACGACCGCCTTCAGCACAGCCCGTCCACCCACCTGCTCAATAGCAACGCGAGCACCCTCGGCGTCGGTCACGATCACCGACTCAGGAACAGGGAGTCCCGCTCTCGCCAGCACTGCTTTCACCTCGGACTCCGTGGCGTCCGCCTTAGGTGCATCAACGCTGGAGGTGGAGTTCTCGTCAATCTCAAATATGCGTGGACCGCGACACGAATCGCGCAGTGCCCGCAGCGCGCTGACCGCTCGTTCGGGAGTCGGGTAGACCGCCACTCCTTGCTCGGCCAGAAGCCGAGCCCCTTCCGGCGCCAGCGCCGCCGCACCGGTACGCGCCGCGACGACCGGTTTGTTAGTTCGCGCGCGAACGTCACCTAGCGCGGTAGCGATACGCAGGACATCGTCGCCCACGAGCACCGCGAAACAAGCGACGACGGCATCCACCGCAGGGTCATCGGCGAGTCGATTCACACAGTCTTCGAACAAACCCGGCGCGCCCATCACGGCCGCGGTGACATCGACCGGGTTCTGAGCGTTTCCGTAGTCAGGGATAAGCGACGAGATGTCAGAGACAGTCGCCGGACCGAGTGCGGCCAACGCCAGCCCCTCCCGTTCGATTGCATCCGCCGCGAGGATCCCGCTTCCGCCGGACGTCGTGATGATCCCGATGCCCACGCGCGGGTCTTTCGGCCCATGCAGTCGGGCACCGGTGGCAACAAGTAGTCCCGCGTCGAGTAAGTGGTCGATGGTGTCCACTCGAGCGACACCGGCACTCGCAAGACCGGCGTCCACGACGTCGTCTCCGGAGGTCAAAGCCCCGGTATGCGAGGCGGCGGCCTTGGCGCCGGCTTCGCTGCGACCTGCCTTCACCGCGATGGTTGGTACCTGGGACGCAGCCGCCGCGAGAGCCTCGAGGTCGCTCACCGACTCCAGGTATAGCAAGAGTCCCCCGACCCCCGGATCTTGCGCCAGAACGGACGCGATCTCCTCGGCCGAGACGTCTGCTTCGTTGCCGGTCGTGATCGCGGTTCCGATGGGCACTTCGCGCTCCAGCCCGAGGCTCAACGCCCCAAAACCCAGTGCTCCGGATTGACTCACCAGGGCCAGCGATCCGCTGGGCAAGGGAGTGGACTCCGCAGAAAAGACTGGACTGAAAGTCGCGAACACCCGATCCGCGCCGCCCACCGATCCGATGCAGTTCGGACCCACCAGTCGCATGTCGGCACTCCGCGCGATCTCGACTAGACGATCCTGGCGCTGACGGCCTTCCTCACCCACTTCCCCGAACCCCGAGGACATCACGACGCACACTCCGACGCCGGCGTCCGCGCACTCGCGGACCGCTCCTTGGACGGCAGCGGCCGGGACCATGATCAACGCCAGGTCCACACTCCCCGCTACCGCGACCGCATCACCGATCGACGCGTGCACCGGGATTCCCAGCACCTCCCCGCCCTTGGGGTTGACCGGCAGGATTCGTCCGTCGTAGCCGTACTTGGTCAGATAGACCATGGGAAGTCGTCCCATGGCTCCGACGCGCTCGGTCGCCCCGACCACCGCGATGGATTGAGCGGCCCACAGGCTCGTCAACGGCGACTCGATTTCCGGCGCGGACTTAGTCACGCGATGACCGCCGTGCCTTCTATCTCGATCATGGCATCGTCGTCCCACAGACGTGTCACACCGACGAGCGTCATCGCCGGATAGTCGCGACCTGCCAGGCGCTTCCAAATCTGGCCGAGTTCACGGGCGTTGGCGCGGTAGTCGGCCGGATCGACGCAGTAGATGGTCAACTTCGCCAACTGATCCGGAGTACCGCCGGCTTCCGTGAGCGATCGAAGGAGGTTCTTCATAACGCGCTCGAACTGCTCGAGAATCGTCGTGCCGACGATCACGCCGTCTGCATTCAGCGCCGTCTGCCCAGCGAGGAAGACGATCGTTCCACCCTCGGCGACCACCGCGTGCGAAAAGCCCACCGGTGGGGCGAGATCGGGCGGGTTAACACGTCGGACCGTCATGATTGGACTCCTCCACCATCGAGATTGATTGCCTGTCCGTTGAGAGCTCCTGCATCGGCGATACAGAAACGCACCGCATCGGCCACCTCCCGAGGAGCGATTAGGCGACCGATGGGTTGCTGTCGTTCCAAGGATGCCCGCGCCTGTTCGGGGGTACGCCCGGTCTGTTCGACGATCGCCTCGATTGTTCGGTCGGTCATCGGGGTGTCCACATAGCCGGGGCACACCGCGTTCACCGTCACGCCACTCGTCGCGATTTCAACGGCAACGGAGCGGACGAGGCCCAAGACTCCGTGCTTGGCCGCGGCGTAGGCACTGATGTAGGGGGCACCGACCTTCGCCGCGACGCTGGCGACGACCACCACCCGGCCGAATCCTCGCTCCACCATCCCGGGGACGAACGCCCGCAGAAGTCGAAAGGGGGCCGTCAGATTGACGTCCATCGAGGCCTGCCACATCGCGTCGTCGGTCTTGGCCAATGGCGCGGCCTTGCCCTCCCCCGCGTTCACGACCAGTACATCGATGCCACCCCACGCCGCGGTGATCGCGTCGTGGAGCCGTTCGGCGGATTCAGGGTCGGTGGCGTCCTCGGGTAGCACCAACGGGGATCCACCGGCGCAGGCCAGCGAGTCGGCAACCGCGCGTAGCGAGGCTTCAGTCCGCGCGGTGAGCGCGAGCCGATGGCCCGCGTGGTCCAAATCGGCGACAATGGCCGCACCGATACCCCGGCTTGCCCCGGTGACCAGGCACCTAAGGGACGGAGAGGTTGCTGTCATGCCACTACTTCCTCGAGGGAGCGCGATAGTGCGTGTCCTTGCCGATCGGCAATAATACGACACATGGAAGCTACGCGACCCATGATTGCCGCAGCTAAGCGGACAGTCTTCGGCAAGAACCGAGGGGGCCTGTCCGGTATTCGCCCCGATGACCTCCTTGGCCTGACGCTGGCCGAACTGCGCCACTCCATCCCCTCGCTGGATCCCGAGGCGATCGATGACATCGTGATGGGTGATGCCAACGGCGCGGGAGAAGACAACCGCAACGTCGCCCGCATGGGGGCGCTGCTGGCCGGATTCCCGGTGAGCGTCCCGGGAGTCACCCTCAACCGACTCTGCGGTTCGGGAGCCGAGGCCATGGTCCAGGCGGCACGCGCGGTCGCATCCGGTGACATGGACCTGGTGATCGCCGGTGGCGTCGAGTCGATGAGCCGAGCCCCCTTCGTTCTTCCGAAGTCAGATACCCCCCTGGACCCGTCAACGCGTCTGGAACAAACCACGGTGGGTTGGCGCATGGTGAATCCGGAGTTCCCGAGCAACTGGACCGACAGCCTCGGTGCGTGCGCGCAGCGCAGCGCCGAACAGCGCGGCATCTCTCGCGAACAACAGGACGAGTGGGCCGCCCGTTCGCATGAATTGGTGGACGCTGCGTGGCACGCCGGACTGCACGACGGTTTCGCGTTCCCGGTCGCCGGAGTCACCCGCGACGAATCCATTCGCCCGAGCACCACAACCACGAGCCTGGGTCAGTTGCGACCTGCGTTTACCCCCGATGGTTCGGTCACCGCAGGAAACTCCTCACCGATCAACGACGGTGCCGTCGCCTCGCTCATCTGCTCCCCTGAGTCGGCCGCCGAACTCGGTCTCGAGGGGCTCGGGACGATCGCCGGTTCTGCCGTGGTCGCGGTCGAGCCGGACGAATTCGCTCGCGCGCCGGTGCCGGCCATGCACAAGCTTCTCGCGCGCCATGATCTGGACTTCGACGACATCGACCTGTTCGAGATCAACGAGGCTTTTGCCGCCATGGTCCTCACGGTCTTGCACGACGAGCCGAGGATTCCGGTGGACAAGGTGAATCCGTACGGCGGCGCGATCGCCATCGGGCATCCGGTCGGCGCTTCGGCCGCCCGGGTCGTCGTCGACACGGCGCGACATTTGAAGCGGCGCGGCGGCGGCAGGGGTATCGCTACCGCGTGCATTGGAGTTGGATTGGGAATAGCAGTTCTCGTGGAGGTGCCGTGATCGCCATTGAAGATTTCACCGACGTCCGCTACATCGTCGACGACGGGGTCGCGGTCGTCACCATCGACCGACCGGACCGGTACAACGCTTTACGCGGCCGCACGGTCGATGAGTTGATCTACGCATTCCGGTACGCGTGGGTCGACACCTCCGTGGGAGCAATCGTCCTGACCGGCGCGGGAGAGAAGGCGTTCTGCTCCGGCGGCGACCAAAAGGAGCGCGCCACGACCGGCGGCTACGGAGAAACCGAGATGGGGATGTTCGAGATCGAACGACTCCACCGCCTCATACGAGAGGTGCCCAAGCCGGTGATCGCAGCCGTCAACGGCTTCGCGATCGGTGGAGGTCACGTACTGCACGTCCTATGCGACGTCTCCCTCGCCTCCCGCACAGCGCGATTCGGGCAAGTCGGCCCGCGGGTCGGGAGTTTCGACGCCGGATTCGGCACCGCCTATCTGGCGCGGGTCGTCGGTGAGAAGCGCGCCCGCGAGATCTGGTTCTTTTGCGACCAGTACGACGCCGAGACCGCCGAGCGCTGGGGCCTGGTGAACCGCGTGGTGGAACCCGACGAACTGCTGCCGCTCGCACTCGAGTGGGGCCGCAAAGCGTGCGCCCTGTCCCCCACGGCACTGAAGACGTTGAAGCATTCCTTCAACGCCGACTCCGATCACATCGTCGGGATCCAGTCGCTCGCGTTCGACGTTTTGGATCTCTTCGTGGACACCCCCGAGGCCAAGGAAGGCGGAGCAGCGTTCATCGAGAAGCGGCCACCGGACTTCAGCCCGTTCCGCTAAGCGCGTCAGTTGAGGGCGTCGGCTACGAGCGCTCCCGATCCACCGCCGACGCCGCCGCCCGGCCACGTGCTGGCTCCACAGATATGCAGTCGATCCACCGGCGTCTTGTGACGCCACCACCCCGGTAGTGGCCGTAAGAAGAAGAACTGCGCCGGATGGTGGCTTCCACCGAGAGAGTCACCACCGATCAGGTTCGCGTTCGCTCGTTGCAGATCTGCAGGAGTGAGGACGGTCGTCGCCAGGATCCGCGAGCGAATGCCGGGTGCGTACTGATCAATCTTGTCGATGACACGTTCGGCGTACGCGCCTCCGATGTCGTCCCAGGACCCTTCCATCGGCTCGAGGGGTAGGACACGAACCTGGATCCATAGCGTGTGCTTGCCCTCAGGCGCGCGGGACGGGTCGGTGATAGTTGGCTGACCGACGACGAGCGTTGGTGAATCGGGCAACTGTCCCGCCGCGGCTTGCGTGTACGTCATCGCCATGTCGTCGAGGTACGGGCCAATGTGGACGTAGTTGAACTCCCTCGCACGCGCCGCCTGCCAATTCGGCAGGTCGTCCATGGCTAGGTGGATCATCATCGTCGCCAAGCCTGGGCGGAACTTAGCCGCGCTAGCGACCGATGGCGTCGACGCGATGGTCTCGGGCAACATTGCCGGGAGCAGGCGCGGATTGAGATTTGCTACGACCGCCCGCCGGGCCCGGTAAACGTCGCCGGATTCGGTGCGCACCCCGACCGCGGTCGAACCCTCGGTCAGGATTTCAGTGACGCGCTGCCCCGTGACGACACGACCGCCGTTTTCTTCGATGATCGCGACGAGCGCGTCGATCATGCTCTCAGCGCCGCCTCGACCGATAACCATGCCGTTGAACTGACCACCGATCGCTTCCAGGAACGAGAAGAGCGCCCCGCCGGCGATATCCGGCGCGAAGTCCAAGTGCATGCCCCACGAGGCCACCAGTGCGCGGACTTTGGGTGAGGAGAAGTTCTCCTCAGTGAACGCCCGGGTGGAAGAGAGCGCCAGTTTTGCGATGTCCAGGACGCCCGTCGTGCCGAACTGCCGGCGTGCCTTCCACAGTGTCTTGGCCGCAGACCACGACGGTAAATTGGATCCGAGGACTCCGATCAACGTCGGTGCGATCGTGCCGAGGTACTCGGTCAGGCGCTGCCACGAGGCGACGTCCTCGGGCGCGATCTCGCGGATGTTGGCGACCGTGGCCTCGACGTCTGTCTCGACGCCGAGCATGGTGCCGTCCGGGAACACCGAGCAGAACGGCTTGGAGCTCGGCACGAACTCCAGACCGTGGGCGGCGAGACGTTCGCCCAATGCGGCGTTGATCGGCCCGCCGGCGAACAGACCCAGGTTCATCGCGAAAAGGTCATGCCGGAAACCCGGCAGTGTGACCTCCTCGGTGCGCACGGCACCGCCGGGAACGTCGTTGGCCTCTACCACGAGCACCGAACGACCCTTAGCGGCCAGCAGGGCTGCAGCCCCGAGACCGTTGACTCCGGCACCCACCACGATGACATCTGGATCCACACCCCGAGCCTACGGAATTCTGACGACCGACACCACGGCGATATAACGTTCACCCGGGAGGTTCTCATGTCCAACACCGCACACGGCTCTGCCGACGTCGTCGTCATCGGCTCCGGGATCAACGGACTGGTGGCCGCGGCGCTGCTGGCCCGCGGCGGCAAGAAGGTCGTCGTCCTCGAGCGCAACGCTATCCCGGGCGGTGCCATGTGGACGTCCACCGAGCACGTCGACGGATTTACCATCGAGTTGCTGTCGAGTTGGCATCCACTCTTCGTCGGCGGCCCGGCCTATGCCGACTTGGCCGACGACCTCGAACGCCACGGACTGGAGTATCGGAACACACCGCTGCCGACCGGAGTGGTCTGCGCGGACGGCGCAGCGTTTTTGTCGACCGACCCGGAGGTGACGAGCGCGGAAATGGCGCGCCTCGGTGATCTGGACAACTGGAACGCGTTGATGGCCGACTTCGGCTCCAAAGCCGACCTCGCCTTCGGCCTCCTCGGAACCGACTTCTGGCGACGCAACGCATGGAAGTTCGGGTGGAAGGCTTACCGGCAACTCGGCCGTCGTGGCCTCATGGCCAGTGGTGCGGACCTGTTGGAACCCGCCGCGCCCTGGGCGGACCGCACCTTCTCTTCCCCGATCACCAAGGCCCTGCTCGCTCCATGGGCCCTGCATAACGGACTAGGGCCCGACGATTCCGGCAGCGCATTCATCACCACGGTGATCGCCGCCGCGGTGGCGATGGGGGGCATGCCCATTCCGGTCGGTGGCGGTCGATCACTGGTGAACGCACTCGTGAGCATCGTCGAAGAGCACGGTGGGGAAGTACGTACCGAGTGCGACGTCACCGAGATCATGACCACCGGGGAACGGGCGACGGGCGTGCGACTCGCCAGCGGTGACGCAGTCCCAGCGAGTACGGCGGTCCTCGCGTCGGTCACTCCCCCAGCTCTTTACAATCGACTCCTCGCGAACGCCGCGCCGGAGCGCCGAGCGGCCGCCGAACGCTTCCGTTTCGGTCGCGCCGGAATGCAGATCCACATCGCACTCGATGAACCCCCGCAGTGGCAAGGAGACGAACGCCTGGCCGACACTGCGCTCGTCCACGTGTTGGACGGGATGGACTCGCTATCGGAGTCGGTAAATGCCGCCAATCGCGGATACCTCCCGCGCCGTCCCACGATCGTTGTCGGCCAGCCGGCCACCATAGATCCGGGTCGAGTGCCGCCGGGCAAGGGCCTGCTGTGGATCCAACTACAAGAGAATCCGCGACACGTCATCGGAGATCTCGCGGGAACAATCGACCCGGGCGACGGCACCTGGTCGGCTCGACTCCGCGACGAGTACGCCGAGCGTGTGATCGGCCATCTCGAACCGCACATCACGAATATCCGCAGTGCGGAACTCGCTCGCGTGGTGATCGGGCCAGCGGACCTCGAGGCGATGAACGTGAACCTCGACGGTGGCGACCCCTATGCAGGCGACTGCCGCATCGACCAGTACGCCCTGTGGCGTCCCCTGGCGACCGCCACCGGCCACGACACGGGCTTGGCGAACGTCTGGCACATCGGCGCCTCGACGCACCCGGGCCCGGGCCTCGGTGGAGGCTCGGGTTACCAGGTGGCGACGAGATTGTTGGGGAGGTAGGAGCCGATGGTCAGCGGGCGACAAACGCCAATACGCGGCAGGGGCTTCCCGAGCCATTGACGATCGGAAGTGGAGCAGCCACGACCACAGCTCCGGTTGTAGGCAACTTGTCGAGGTTACGCAACTGTGTCAGTCCGTATTTGCTCGATCCACAAAACAGGGCGTGGCACGGGAATGGCGGCTCGAACCCGAAGGCCGCACCGGCGTCGGTTCCCACGGTTTCCACGCCCCAGCCGAGAACCTCGGTCTGATCGGCGATGTACTGAGCGGCCTCTGGGGTAACGCCCGGAGTGTGCGGGCCGTTCTCGTCGGCGTTGGCGAAAGCCGCCGGGTCGTCGCCGTACTGCGACCAACCGGTTCGGTATAGAACCCATGCGTGCTTGGGAAGCGGGCCGTTCTCGGCCTCCCAAGCCTTGATGTCGTCGAGCGTCAAGCAGTAGTCCGGATCGGCAGCCACGGCTTCGGACTTGTCGATGACGACAGCCGGACCAGCAAGACGCTGCGCAGGTACCTGGCTGACGTCATCCAGGCCCTTCCCGGTCACCCAGTGGTTTGGGGCATCAAAGTGGGTACCGGTGTGCTCGCCGGTACGGAAATTATTCCAGTACCACGCGGGTCCACGGTCGTCGTAGGCACTGATTTCTTCAAGTTCGAATGTTGCCGTCTGCCCGAATTCCGGCGGAAGGGCGAGGATCGGCGTTCCCGAGTGCAACGGCGAGGTGAGATCGACGATCTCCACCGAGCCGTCGACGATGCCTGCTGCGAGTTGAGCGAGATCGGACATTCAACTTTCCTTCCGTTGGTTCGGGCAGACGCCCATTGTGGTTCCTCGGAGTTACGGTTTCCAGCGCTTTGGCCGATTGATGCTGGCCTCAGCCGGCACGAGTTCGAGCCTGGGCTTCGGGTCCTCCGCACGGCCGGCTGGCGGCTTCCAACTACCCCCCTTATAGGGCAGAGCCCACTCCACTTCCACGCCTTGATCCGCAGCTGCATGCAGCGTCCAATGTGGGTCGTAGAGGTGAGGACGACCGATGGCACACAGATCCGAGCGACCAGCAGCGATATTGGTGTTGACGTCGTCCCACGAACTGATCGCCCCAACGGCCATGGTGTCCACGCCGATGATGTTGCGGATGCGATCGGCGAACGGCGTCTGGAACGAGCGTCCGTACTCGGGGCGGGCATCTGGTGTGGTCTGACCCGATGAGACGTCGATGACGTCCACCCCATGTTCGGCGAAGGCGCGTGCGATGTCCAGAATGTCGTCAAAGGAGATGCCTTCCGGCACCCAGTCTGAGGCGGAGATGCGCACGAACATCGGACGATCCTCAGGCCAAACTGCCCGCACGGCATCGAACACCTCCAGCGGGAAGCGCAACCGATTCTCTAGCGAACCGCCATACTCATCGGTGCGCTGGTTGCTCACCGGAGTCAAGAAGCTCGACAGCAGGTAGCCGTGGGCACAGTGCAGTTCCAGCACGTCGAATCCGGCTCGCGCGGCACGGTTGGCCGTTTCCACGAACTCAGCAAGTACCTCGTCCATGTCCGCCCGTGTCATCTCGCGCGGCACCTGGCTGTTGGGGAGGTAGGGAATCGGCGACGGACCGATAATTGGCCAACCCCCGGAATCGAGCGGTTGATCGATTCCCTCCCACATCAGCTTCGTGGCCGCTTTGCGTCCCGCATGGCCCACCTGAATGCCCATCTTTGCCTGTGTGGTGTGCCCGAAATCCACTATGCGCTTCCACGCCGCCTCCTGCTCGTCGTTCCACAGCCCGCCGCAGCCGGGCGTGATGCGACCTTCGGCAGAGGTGCACACCATCTCGGTCATCACCAGACCGGCACCTCCAAGGGCCTTGCTGCCGAGGTGCACCAGGTGGAAATCTCCGGGAACGCCATCAACGCTGGAGTACATATCCATCGGTGAGACAACCACACGGTTGGGAAGTTCAACGCCGCGCACTCGGTAGGGCAGGAACATCGGCGGGACGGGCTTACTGCCGGCGGGAACACGTCCCCGCTCAATCTCAGACTTGAGCAGCCAATTGTCGACAAGGGTCACGAACTCCGGATCTCGCTCTTGCAGGTTCCCGTAGGTGATGCGTCGACTCCGAGTCATCAGGTTGAAGGCGAACTGCTCTGGATCCTGGGTGGCGTATTGCGCCAGTTCCTCGAACCACTCCAAGCTGGCTTGAGCCGAACGTTGCGTGCTCTTGATGACCGGCGTGCGTTCTTCGTCATAGGCCTTCAGCGCTGCCTCGAGTGTGGGCTGTTCGCGAAGACAGGCCGCCAGGGCGAGGGAATCCTCCATGGCCAACTTGGTTCCCGAGCCAATCGAGAAGTGAGCGGTGTGCGCGGCGTCACCGAGCAGGACCAGGTTCTCGTGAACAAGAGTCTTGTTGCGGATGGTGCGGAAGGTTATCCACTTGCTGTTGTTGGCGATGAGCGAGTGGTCTCCGATGATGTCAGCGAAGATTTCCCGGATCTTCTCGATCGCGGCTTCGTCACTCACGCCCGGAGGCAGAGATTCGGAGTCGACCGCATCGAAGCCGGCGGCTCGCCAGACGTCTTCATGCATCTCCACGATGAACGTGCTGCCGCGGGCATCCATCGGGTAGGCGTGAATCTGCATGACGCCATAGGGCGTTGATCGAATGAAGAACTCGAAGGCCTCAAAAACCAGGTCGGTGCCCAGCCAGATGAACTTGCATGTCCGCGGGTCGATGGTTGTACCGAAGTCAGAGGCGAACTTCTCGCGAATCGGACTGTTAATTCCGTCGCATGCGATGACGAGGTCGTAGTTGGCCATCAGTTCTTCGACCGGGGGGGCTTCGGTTCGATAATGCACGGGCACACCATGCTCAGACGCGCGGCGCTGCAGTACGTGCAGGAGCTCTTTTCGACTCATCGCAGCGAAGCCGTTTCCCGCTACCGTGTAGCGGTTGCCGTCGATGTCAATATCTACGTCATCCCAATACGCGAAGGACCCACCCATGTCCTCGAATACCGATTGGTCGGACGCCCGGATGCCACTTAGGGTCTGATCGCTAAAGACCACTCCGAAACCAAACGTGTCGTCGGGGGCGTTGCGCTCCCAGACGGTGATGTCTGCATCGGCGTCGAGCTGCTTGATCAGGCTGGAGAAGTACAGGCCTCCTGGGCCTCCACCCACCACGGCGATTCGCATCCTGCCTACCCTTCGTCCTACGGCCCCGTTACGAGCGCGACGGATTTCTTCTTGCGTGTTTGTGACTATCGACAATAGTACGGTATACGGAAGTACGCGCGTCCACAAGATTTTTCGAGAGGATCGGGACATGAGCGGCAGATTCGAGGGGACAGTTGCGCTGGTTACCGGTGGGGCTGGCGGGCTAGGAATTGCCATCGCCGAGGCAATGGGCCGCGAAGGAGCGTCGGTTTCCCTCGTGGATACCAACTCAGAGGCCATCCAACGAGCAGTCGAGCACCTCACCGGGCAAGGAATCTCTGCAACGGGATCCGTGGCTGATGTGCGCAACCTTGACTCAGTTCACGAGGCAGTGGCCGCGACCGTCGCCGCCATCGGACCCCCAACGGTGCTCATCGCCGCGGCCGGCGGCTCCTTGGGAACCCCCCGGGACATCGAGGACATATCCCCCGACGACCTCGACCTTGTCATCGACGTCAATGTCAAGGGCACTTACTACTGCTCGGCCGCGGTCATACCGCAGATGAAGGCGGCCGGCGGCGGGAGCATCGTCACCTTCTCCTCCATCGGGGGTCGATCGACGAGCCCTGTGACAGGTGTTCCCTACGCCGCGGCGAAGGCCGGCATCCTGGGACTGACGCGACGATTAGCTCGCGAAGTTGGTCCGGATGGCATCCGGGTCAACGCGATCGCGCCCGGACTATTCCTCACCGGACGCCTGCAAGGAATGTTCGACGAAATGAGCGAGCACGATCGAAATGAAGTCCTGGACTCAATACCGCTGCGCCGCATGCCATTGATCGAAGAATGCGTCGAGCCTGTTCTGTTCCTTGCGAGCCACCAGTCGTCGTACGTGACTGGAGCAGTCCTGGACGTCAACGGCGGACGCTTCATGTCCGGTTGAGTTTCACCGATCTCAGGAACCCTCAGTGAAGTCCTCTACAGACAGACGAGGGACGTCGACTATCGACCCAAGGCCCGCCCATTCGTTTCCACCCAGCCGAGCAACCGGATCGACCAGGGAACTCCGGGCACGGACACCGTCGAATACGTACTCGGCAGCCGCAATCCACACCACCTCACCCAGGATCAAGATCCCATTGCCCACCTCACGGATGTCGTGAAGAACGCATTCGAGAGCGAAAGGAGACTCGGCCACTCGAGGGGGTCTGACTTTCTCACTCGGTTCCCGAGTCAAGCCGGCCACATCGAATTCACTGGTAGCAGGTGGGAAGTCCACCCCCGTTGTGTTGATCTGTTCGATAAGGGCAACCGGGGAACCGCAGACGACGAATTCTCCCGATGCACGGATGTTGCGCGCGGTGTCCTTTTCCCCCATCGACGAGATCATCACGATCGGGGGAGATGTGCTAACGATCTGAAAGAAGGAATGGGGCGCCAGGTTGTCCACACCGTCAGCGGAGGTGGTCGACACCCAACCGATCGGCCGCGGGGATACCAACGCCCCTAACAACGCGTAGATGCCCGAGGACGCTCCAGGGTCGATGGAGCGTCGCTCGGGCATCGGACTACGTTCGCGGGTATGCGCCACGGGGGTGGATGCTGCCTTACTTGCGCGGGAGTCGCACTCCCTTGGCCTCCAACCGCGGCAGAACCTCCTGAGCGAAGTACGGCAATTCCTGGGCATAGTCCAAGAAGGACAGCGTCATTCCGGAGAAACCGGCCTTGGCGAAGCGCTCGATCTCATTGGCGACGTCGTCGGGGTCACCGATGATCGGGCAGGTCCCGTGGCCGGCGGCAAAGCGACCGCGGAACATCTGCAGCATCTCAGGGGTGAAGGACTGCGCGTGCAGACCCTGCAGTCGCATCAGGTTGTCCACCGCCTCCCAGTCCGCATTCTCGTCGGCGTACCAGTGCAAGAACTCCTCAGCTTCTTTGCGCGTCGGGCGGACCACGCAGTGACCGAGGGTGAAGTAGCCCATCGTGCGGTTGAAGGTGTCTCCCGCAAGCTTGGTGTATTCCGAAACCATTTCGGCACCGTCTTCTGGGCCACCCACGATCGTGAAACCGAAGTTCGCGTTGCGGGCCGCGTACTGGCGTCCCTGCTTCGAGGAGCCCGCATTGAGAATCGGCAGCGGACCGTCAAAGGGCTTCGGCAGGCTCTCCACGTGCTTGAGCTGGAAGAAGCGGCCGTCCCAGTCGAACTGTCCGGGCGTAGTCCAGATCTTTAGGATGACGTCAAGCCACTCTTGGGCGAGTGCGTAGCGATCGTCGTGATCCTGCGGCAGATCCATGCCAAACGTCTCGTACTCCGGCTGGTTCCACCCCGCGACGACGTTGATGCCGGCACGGCCGTGCGAGATCTGATCGACCGTGGCCATCGCCTTGGCCACCACGATGGGGTGATTGAAGGCGGTGTGGATGGTGGAAAACACGAACAGCCGCTCGGTGTTGGCGAGCAGGCCGGCCGCCCAGGTGATGGGATCCAGCACACCCTCGTGAAAGTTGGTGATACCGCCGTAACCGATCCAGCGGGCGATGGGCAGCATGAAGTCGATACCCACCTCGTCGGCGATCTTCGCTAGACGAAGGTTGTCATCCCAATTTCCTGTCCACCGGTCTTCGACCTTGGTCACGGCCATGCCGGACGAACAGTTGGCCGAGAACAATCCGAGCTTGAAATCCTTGCCATCGAGAATCGATTTGGTCATTGCTTGTCCCTTTCCTCACAGCAGCAACCGGTTTACTGTCGCCGCCTTTCCTCACCCGGTCTATCCACTTTGCGCCGTCCTGTATCCGTTCCGCGACACCCCTCGGTCACTCCCCCGTGGTTTCGGCATCACTCGCCGATCAGTACCGACCGCTCAACAAGGCACCCGCATCCGGCACCACTGTCTCCAGGCCCATCTCCCTGAGCATGAAGTACGTGGTAGCGATCGCTGCGGAGATAACCGGCTTGCCGATCCGGTCCTCGACCGCCTGCACAGCCGCCAGCGACGGCATCTGGACGCACGCCGACAAGATCACGACGTCGGCCTCAGAGTGGTCAAGGCGGTCGATGATCGTCTCCAAGTTGTGCGGGTCCTGAGCACCCACTTCCAGATTGTCAGGGATCTCCAGCGCGACGTAGTCGGTGACAGCGAAACCTTGGTCTTGGATATAGCCCACTACTTGCTCCGTTAGGGGTCGCATGTACGGGGCGATCAGGGCGACCTTGGAAGCACCCATAAGGCGCAGGGCGTCGACCAAGGCACCGGCACTGGTGACTACCGGAGTGGGCCGACCCTCGTCTGCGGTTCGCTTACCCAGGCGTTCCTGCGAGGTGCAGTGGTAGCCCGCTCCACGGGTCATGATCGCGACTAAACACGCGTAGCCCATGACGTCCACGGCCGCATCCGACAACTCCACCGCGCACCGATCGGACTCGTCGTCCATCGCCTCCAGTTCTTCCTTGGTGACGGACTTCATCCGCATGCGGGAGGAGTGGAATGTGAAACGCTCGGGACGGACCCCTTCCCGCGCCCGGAGCATCGCCGGTATCTCGGTTTCCATCGTCACGTTGGACGACGGAACGATAAGGCCAACGCGGTATGCACTCTTGCTCATCGTTAGACCTCCACGACCGGGTTGCGCAGCGTGCCGATCGATTCGATCGAGCACTCCACGACGTCCCCAGGCTGCAAGAACGTGGGCGGATCCATCGCAGCTCCAACGCCCTGCGGTGAACCACTCGCGATGACGTCGCCGGGCTCCAGGGTCATACCCGAGGTGATATCCGCAATCAACGTGGGAATCTTGAACAGCATGTGCCGGGAGTTGCCGTTCTGGCGCTCGTCGCCGTTCACCGTCAAGCGCAGTTGCAGCCCGTGCGGATCGGTGATCTCGTCAGTTGTGACGATCATCGGACCGAATGGCGCGTAACTGTCCTGACCCTTGGAGAAGAACCACTGACCCGAGCGGCGTTGATCGCGCGCACTGATGTCGTTGATGATGCTGTAGCCGAAGACGTAATCAAGCGCGTCTGCTTCCTGGACTCCCAGCGCAGGCTTGCCGATGACGACGGCGAGTTCGCACTCCCAGTCAAGCTGTTGGGTGAGTCCGCCGTTGTGGCGGATCGGAGCCTCAGGGCCGACGATCGCAGTACCCGGCTTGCTGAACAGCACCGGACGTGACGGGAGTTCCTTGTCAGTGTCCAGACTGCGGCTGGATTCCTCTACATGCTCGACGTAGTTCAGACCGACACCCACGACCTTGCCTGGTCGCAGCGGTGCGTGCAAAGTGACCTCGTTCAAAGCGCCAACCGACGGTGCAGTAGCGATGCGGTCCTGCGTGGCGACGACGGAAGCGTGCAGGGCCGGCCCGGCGGAGATGTAGTCGATCAGGCGATCAGGAACGTCGATTGACCCGGCCACGGAGGTAGTGAGGTCCTTGACCTCATCTCCGACGACGACTCCGATTCGAGGATCGGGCGACGAGCTGGTGCTGTATGTGACGAAACGCATTGACTATTTCTCCTGATCGTGTGAAGTGTCGTCGAACGGATCAAACGGATCTGTGGTGGCATCAACCAACGTGGTCTGTGGCTCGCGATTGACGTAAAGGGAAAAGACATCGGACCGTTGGTAGTGGCCGATGATGTCGTGCATCTGCTTGGCCTGGATGCAGCGATTGAGGTCGATGTCCCCGTAGACAATGCCTTCGTCGTCGATCAGGGCGTCGCCCAGAAGACGGCCGTCGGGACCGACGATGCAACTGACTGCTGAATGTGGCCGTTCGAGCATCCGCCGAGATTCCTCATCGTGTGCGACCGCGTCGACGATCTCCGGGGTGATCGACGAGCAAGCGACGATCGTGAAAACTTTGCCCTCAAAGGAATGAGCCATCGCTCGGACCTTGATCGCCTCGACCATGTCGTAGTCGGCCGGTGCCGTCGGCAGCGCGATGTAGTTTGCCGTGTGCACGTTCTCGCCCTCTGCGAGTAGGGCGAATCGGGCCAGTGTGTTCGTGTTCTCTCCGCAGGCTAAGCCACCCAGTCGGCCAATTGAGGTGTTGTAGACCCGAAGTGAACTTCCGTCACCCCCGCCCCAGGTCAACTTCTCGGCCCAGGTCGGCACCAACTTACGATGCACCCCGAGCAATTCACCCTCGTCGGAAATGAACAGCAGCGAGTTGTAGAGAGTGCCCATCGAGAAGGGATCGCGTTCGTTAACGCCGATCACTACGAAAGCGCCCGCAGACTTCGCCGCGGCGCAGAGTTGAGTCACCTCGGGCCCGGGAACATCGATGGCAGCCTTGAACAGGCGCTCGAACCACGGGCTACCGGCGACCGGGGTCATGGTCCAGTTCCAATAGGGGTAGCCGGGAACGAACACCTCCGGAAACACCACGAGTCGGGCCCCATTGGCTGCCGCCTCGGTGATGAGGCCGCCCGCCTTCGCCACCGTCGCCGCCGTGTCAAGGAACACCGGCGCGGCCTGAACTGCCGCTGCGCGGAACTGTGGGTACTCCATGGTTTCCTTCACATATTCACAAACTTGTCGGACGCCTCAATATCGACGGAACCGTAGCACTTGATCAAAGATCACGGTAGTGTTTTGCACAGTTGGCCTAGTCAGCGTCCTGCACGCACACTTGGCCCCTAGAACGATCACGTCTGAAAGCGCCGGAGGCAACAGTGACCGAGATAATCAATGACCCGAGCAGGGACGACACCGCACTCGGGCGCGCCCGCGTGCAAGACAGCGCAGAGCTCGAGGAGTATTACGCGCGACTAGCGAAGGTCGGAACCGGGGCGCTGTGGACGGTCGCCAATGAGATCGAGCCCTGGTACCCCCAGCCACGCTCGGTACCAATGATGTGGCGTTACCAGGACATGCGCCCACTCGTCGTGGAATCGGCGTCTCTGGTCAAGGGTGAGGACGCTGGGCGCCGCGTGGTCTACCTGGTGAACGACGAGCGTCGAGACGTCTCCGCCGCCGTCGGTCTCCTGTATTCAGGGATCCAGATCATGAACCCCGGTGAATCCATGACCGCGCATCGGCACGCCGCATCGGCCCTCCGCTTCGTGATCGAGGGCACAGGCGCATGGACCATCGTCGACGGCGACCGCCTTACGGTGGGCCCGAACGATTTCGCAATCACTCCCAATGGCACCTGGCACGAGCACGGCAACTCATCGGAAGACAATTTCGTCATCTGGCAGGACGGTTTGGACATACCGCTGGTCAACGCCCTTGATGCAAACTTCTACGCGGTCCACCCTGACCTCTATCAAACCCCGGGCAAGGTGAACAACACCTCGGTGCTGACCCATGGCAGCGGAATGCTCAAGCCAGACCGCCGAACGTGGACGCGCCCCTACTCCCCCGCCTTCGGCTACCCATGGGAGATGACCCGCGAGGCCGTGGTGAACCTCGGCAAAGTGAGCGATGGAACGCCATACGACGGCGTGATTATGGAGTACGTCAACCCGGTAACTGGCGGTTCGGTGATGCCCACGATGGGTGCGCACATGCAGATGCTGAAGCCAGGCCAAGAAACCCTCGCCCACCGACACACCGGATCAGTCGTCTACCACGTGGCCGAGGGTCGGGGTCACTCGATCATCGGTGGCCAGCGCTATGACTGGGAAGAGCACGACATATTCTGCGTACCCAGTTGGGCCTGGCACGAACACGTTAATGACGACGCCGCAAACCCGGCGTTCCTGTTCTCCTTCAACGACTTCCCGATGATCAACTCCCTCGCCCTGTGGGCCGAGGAGTCCATGGACACCGGGACAGGCAAGCAGGACGTCGGCTAGGTCACACAACCGGATTCGCAACACGCTTGCCCACATATCGGTCGCAGACCATGATGGTAGCGATCGCTAATAGAAGCCGGCCAGTGGTTCACGTACTTCTGAGCAGGGAATGAGGAGGTCTGGTCTGCCATGGCAGAGAGGTCGTTCACCGAAGAGGTCAAGAAGCTTCGCATGGGCGACGGCGAGGAATTCCAAGGTGAAGGAATCCTCGCTGTCACCAAGGCGCTGCTGCAGTCCGGGGTCTCATACGTTGGTGGTTACCAGGGGGCACCAATCTCCCACCTGATGGACGTCCTGTCGGACGCGCAGGACATCCTGGAGGAACTCGACGTCTACTTCGAGAACAGCGCATCGGAGGCGACCGCCGGAGCGATGCTCGCAGCATCGGTCCACTACCCACTCCGCGGGGCGGTCACCTTCAAGTCGACCGTCGGCTTCAACGTGGCGTCCGATGCCCTCGCCAATCTGGCCTCCGGCGGCGTGACCGGCGGCGCGCTAGTGATCATCGGCGAGGACTACGGCGAGGGCGCGAGCATCATGCAAGAGCGCACCCACGCGTTCGCCATGAAATCACAAATGTGGCTTTTGGATCCACGACCGAATCTCGACGCCATCGTGAACATGGTGGAGAAGGGATTCGAACTCTCCGAGGTCTCGAATACCCCCGTCATCTTGGAACTACGTCTGCGCTCGTGCCACCTCACCGGTTCCTTTACCGCTAAAGACAACCGTCGCCCCGACATGACCGTTCGCGAGGCCGTCGACAATCCCCGTCGGGATCTCAGCCGAATCGTGCTGCCACCCGCCTCATTCCTGCACGAGCAGGAGAAAGTCAACAAGCGCTGGCCCGCAGCCGTTGAATTCATCAAGAAGAACGGGCTCAACGAGACGATCGCCAACGGCTCTCAGGATTTTGGCATCATCTTGCAGGGCGGACTGTTTAACAACGTAAATCGCGCACTCGAATTAATGGGACTGTCCGACGCCTTCGGAAATTCCCAGATTCCCCTCTACGTCATGAACGTCACATACCCCGTCATCGACGACGAAATCGTGGATTTCTGCGCGGACAAGAAAGCAGTACTCCTCGTCGAAGAAGGCCAGCCCGACTTCATCGAGCAGAACATCCAGACAATCCTGCGCCGTAATGACGCCACCGTGAAGTTGCACGGCAAAGACCTGCTTCCGGTGGCGGGCGAATACACGCCCGCGGCCGTCACTAAGGGGGTGCACGCCTTCATCTCGAAGTACGGCCCCGGTCTCCTCGAGGGTCAGCCGCTCCCTGCGGTCACCACTCCCGACGGTGATCCGAGGAACCCCTTCACTCCGCGGATCGACGGTGATCTAGTCCAAGGACGGCCGCCAGGCTTTTGTACCGGGTGCCCCGAGCGCCCGATCTTCGCCGCGCTCACCCTGGCCCAGCGCGAGGTCGGCGAGCACTACATCAGCGCGGACATCGGTTGCCACCTCTTCTCCATCAACCCACCGTTCGCCATCGGCGCCACCACCATGGGCTACGGGCTGGGATCCGCGTCGGCGTCGGCACTCGGTGCGGGTGGCGCGGAGAAACGGCCAATCGCCTTCATGGGTGACGGTGGGTTCTGGCACAACGGTCTGACCAGTGGCGTCGGCAATGCGGTGTTTAACGAGAATGATCAACTCCTGGTGGTCGTCGACAACGAATACAGCGCAGCGACGGGCGGGCAAGACGTTCTGTCCTCGCAGGCCGACACCCCCAACCGGTCGACCAAGCATCCGATCGAAGCCGCCGTTCGAGGCATCGGAGTCAAGTGGGCCCGCACGATGACGAACACCTTCAAGGTCGACGAGATGCGCGACCTGTTCAAGGAAGCGCTCACCACGAAGGACAAAGGCCCCAAGGTGATTGTGGCGCAAAGCGAGTGCACGCTGAACCGCATGCGCCGCGAGCGTCCCGCGAAAGCCGCCGCAGTCAAAGCTGGCAAGCGCGTCGTTACAGAGCGCTTCGGTGTTGATCCGGAGACGTGCACCGGCGACCACTCCTGCATTCGGATCTCAGGCTGTCCGTCTCTGACGATCAAGGACAACCCAGATCCGATGCGCAAGGATCCGATCGCCACCACTTTGTCCAGCTGCGTCGGCTGCGGATTGTGCGGCGAAAACGCCCACGCGGCCGCTCTGTGCCCCTCGTTCTACAGATCTGAAGTCATCGTGAACCCCGGGCCCTGGGATCGATTCAAGGCAGCCCTCCGTAGTCGCTACATCGGATTCCTCCAGCGCGGTATCGAACGACGCCTGGCCGGACTAGAACCCGCCTAAGGAAAGATATGACGATCGCCTCGCAGGCACCCCAGGCACCCCAAACCTCACTTCGACCCATCACCATGGCGATTCTGGCCATGGGCGGTGAAGGCGGCGGTGTGCTCTCAGACTGGACTGTCGCCCTAGCCGAAGCCAACGGGTACTACGCGCAGAGCACATCGGTCGCCGGCGTTGCTCAACGCACCGGGGCCACCGTCTATTACGTCGAGTTGTTTCCCCGGTTTGATGGTGACGTCGAACTCCCCTATCCGGTCTTGAGCACGATGCCAACCCCCGGTGAAGTCGACATCGTCGTGGCGTCAGAGTTGATGGAGGCCGGCCGGGCCATCCAGCGGGGCTTCGTCACCCCCGATCGGAGCACTCTCATCGCCTCCACCAGCCGTACCTATTCGATGCCCGAACGAACGGCGATGGGTGACGGTCGTGTGGACTCACAGGGAATCATCGACGCCGCCAAGGGAGCGTCGGCGACTTTCATCCGGGGCGACTTTGCTCGCGTGGCCGAGGAATCGCGTAGCGTCATCAGCGCCGTTCTCTTCGGCGCGATTTGTGGCGCCGGTGTGCTTCCGTTCACCCGCGATCAATTCGAGGATGCCATTCGACGCGGTGGCAAAGGCGTGGAGACCAGCCTTGCCGCATTCGACGGCGGGTACAACGTCGCCAGCGCGCCACCTGCTGTAGATATCCAGATCGGAGTTCGACCGGCAAGCGCGGAAGCACCCGCGGAGGATCCCTCGGATTCAATCGCGCGATCAAGTGCCGGCGATCTCGTAGGTGAGCAACTCCAGGTACAAGCGCACCGAATCATGGAAGATTTTCCAGCAGCTGCTCGACCGATGCTGGTACACGGCATCAAGCGAACAGCCGAGTACCAGGACGTCTCATACGCCGATGCCTACCTTGACCGCGTCGCACGAGTGCGTGCCTTCGAGACCGATCCGGACGGCGAGGCGCGACTCACGACGGAGGCTGCACGTTACGTCGCACTCTGGATGACCTACGAGGACACCATCCGGGTGGCCTTCCACAAAACTCGTGAACGCCGCTTTGCTCGAATCGAGGGTGAGTCACGAGTCGGTGACAAAGACATCATGCAGGTCCACGAATACCTGCACCCACAGATTGAAGAGATCACTGACACCCTGCCCACCGCTCTTGGACGCTGGATGCTTCGCACGAAGTGGATCAACGCTCTCGTGTACAAGGTGACCCACAAGGGGATCAAGATCCAGACGTCGTCGCTATGGGGATTCACCGTGCTCTATCTGCTCGCACGCCTTCGCCCTATCCGCCCTCGCTCGCTTCGCTTCGCTTTAGAGCAAGAGCGCATCGACGCATGGCTGGACCGAGTGTGCGCAATTGCCCCCTCCGACTACGCCCTCGCGTGCGAAGTTGTCGAGTTACAACAACTGGTCAAGGGCTACGGCGAAACGCACGCAAACGGCATGCGGAACTTCATGGCCATCATGGATGTGCTTTCGAGGTTGCAGTCATCACCCGACGCAGCCATCACCGCCGCCAAACTTCGCTCGGCTGCTCTGGCTGATGAGAGCGGTCGCGCCCTCCGCCAGACGATTGACGCCCTACCGACTGCCTAAGTAATCCCCGTCACTCGTTGGTCGGCGGCACACCCGGTAACGGCGCTGTTCTCCTGAACGGCCACACTATCTCTCGTCCACCGGTCAATCCGCTCGGTCTGAATATCAACATGAGGACCAAGATGACGCCCAAGATGATCGGGCGTGCCCCCTGCGGCAACGAAACGACGTACGAACCAATTTCTAGGCCATTTTGGAACCGGACAAGGATCAGATCAATCAGGCTGAACACGAGAGCGCCAATCACCGCACCGCTGAGTGACAGCATGCCTCCAAGCACCAGCATCGCGAGCGTGATGAACGTCAACTCAATGCCGAACAGGCTTGCCTGAACGACTCGGTTTGTCAGCGCGAAGAGGCCACCAGCGACGCCAGCCACAACGCCCGACAGGGCGAATGCGATCGTCCTTTGGGTGACGATATTGATGCCTGCGGCGGCAGCTGCAATTCCGTCCTCACGCGTTGCACGCAGCAAACGAGCGGGTCTAGTGCGCTGGTAGAGCCACGCAAGAATGATCGCGCCGAGAGCGAAGAACATCGTGGTCTGCAGGTCCAGGACTTCCGGAATGCCCACCATCGACTGTCCACTCCTGGGACCGATACTCGACCAGTAGGTAAGCACCTGGCCAACCACCAGCAGCAGCGCAAAGGTGGCGATTCCCGCCTGCAGTCCGTTGAGTCGCATGAGGACCGGACCGACGATGAGCGCTAGCAAACCCCCGACCAGTCCTCCGATCAAGATCGCCAGTAGCCAGGGCGCCTGCAGCTCGAACAAGAAGGGGAATAGATCGCTGAGAAGGTTGCGCTTCAACGTCGGATCGATAGTCAGCAATCCGACGGTCCAGGCACCAAGGGCAACGAATGCCACGTGTCCGAAGCTGAGGACACCAGAGGTGCCAATGAACATGTAGAGCGCGACGACGACTACCAGGTTGACCAAGGCGTATTGCATCTGGACCGAGACGCTGTCGCCCAGATAACTGTTGCCTACGGTCACCAGGTACACCAACAAGAGCAGGCTGACCAGTGACCACAGGGGCCCGAGTTTCCAGCGCAAGCTCTTGGTGTTCACGATCGTTCTTTCGTTGATGCTCTCGCTCACGTTCGCACCGTCCCACCTCGCACCAGGAGACCTGACGGTCGAAAGATCAAGACCACGATTACTAGGAGAAAGACATAAGCATCCCGGAAGTTGCTCATGTCCGAGGGCAGCCAACTAGCCAGCATCGAAGTTGCGAAGCCCACAAGAAAGCCTCCAGCCAGAGCACCTGAGATCTTGTCGATTCCACCGATCACAGCACCGATGAGAGCCAGGATGACTATCGGAACACCGAAGGTGGGGCCTACCGCGCCGGTCTGGACGGTAGTCACGAAGGCAACGGCTGCGGCGAGGATGCCACTGAGGGCGAAACTCAAGCCGATGACCCGACTCGCAGGGATACCGACGAGGCGCGCGGTCCGGAAGTCTGCGGCAGCAGCCTGCAACTGCAGACCCCAGATCGATTTGTTGAGGAATTGAATGAGTGCGAACAGGATTACCCCGGCAATTGCGATCGTGGCAAGAGACAGGAGTTGAAAACGAATACCACCGACGCTGATCGTTCGCGCCAACTCGGGAGCTACCGCGGCAGTCTGAACGTTGTTCGTAAAGAGCAACTCGTACACCCGCTGGAGCAAGAAACTCAGTCCGAAACTTGCGACGAGCAAGGTGGCGGGCGTTGCCGTGCGCATTCGCGAGAAGACACCCAGTTCCATGAGCAACGACAAGATGACGCCGATGATGATGGCGATGGGGATGGCCACGTACCAGCCCAGCTGCCACGTGAAAATGATCGAGTAGCCCGACGCCGTGATGATCTCACCAGCCGCAAAGTTGGCCAGTCGGATAACACCGAACACCAAGCCGATCGACAAAGCAGCAAGCCCTAGCGTGGCGCCAGCGGAAATGGCATCGACCAGAGACTGAACAAGTTGATTCATCCGAAGTACGCCTCCGTCAACTTCTCAACATTGTCGGCGTCTTCCGGCTTTAGCTCCAACGTTATTTCGCCATCATGGAGAACGTACGTCTTCTCGCAGAAGGCTACGGTGAACTCCGCTCTCTGCTCGACAATGAGGACAGCCTTGCCGGCGGATCGAATTGCATTGAGCGCATCGAATACCGAATCGACCGCAGTTGGCGATAGTCCAAGGCTCGGCTCGTCCAACATCAAAATATCCGGATCTGCCATCAACGCACGACCAATGGCAAGTTGCTGCTGCTGACCGCCGGAAAGTAATCCAGCCTGGCGATTGTTGAACTCGGCCAGGATCGGGAAGAGTTCGAGTACATACCCAAGAGTTTCGGCGTAGCCTTCCTTAGCCCTGCGTCCGACGCCACCAAGACGCAGGTTGTCGCGAACACTCAAGCCGGAGAACACGTGTCGACCTTCGGGAACGAGGCTCACTCCGCGACGCACCACCTGCTCTGGCGAAAGGCCGTTGATGTCGTGTCCGGCCACCCGGACGCTTCCGGACCGAGGCACCGCCCCCATGATTCCTAGGAGAGCAGAAGACTTGCCCGCCCCGTTGGGACCAATCAACCCAATAGCGTGACCGGCCGGCACATCAAGGTCGATGCCACGCACCGCGGGGACTCCCGCATAGGAAATCTCGAGACCGTCGACCGAAAGACCGTCGACCGATGCCGGAGAACTATCCGCTAACACGACCGCTCTTTCCCAAGTAGGCCTCAGCAAGTTCCTCGCTTGCCCGCACCTCGTCGGGGGTTCCCTCCAACAGAGACTTTCCCTCGACAAGAACATGGATTCGGTCACAGACGTTCAGGATTAGCCGAACGTTGTGGTCAATCAACAGGACACCCAGGCCCCGGGAACTTAGGTGTCGAATGTTGTCGGCAAATTCTCCGATCTCACCCTCGTTCAAACCCGCGGCCGGCTCGTCCAGCAACACGTAGCGCGGTTCGGTTGCCAAAGCCCTGGCTACTCCCACGCGGCGTTCAACTCCATGAGGAAGCGAACCGGCAGGCTGGTCGGCGCGATCGGAGAGGTGGAACTCCTCCAGCAACTGATCGGCCAGGGAGAACGCCTGCTTCCGTGATCGTCCGATTCCTAACGCCGTCACTTCGATGTTTTCTCGTACGGTCAAGCCGTCGAACAGGTGCCCGTGCTGAAAGGTTCTCGCAAGTCCATCTCGCGCGCGCACGAAAGATTTCGACCGGGTGATGTCGACACCGTCTACCTCAACGGTCCCTGAATCGGGCATGTCGTATCCGCTGATGATGTTCACCAGTGTTGACTTGCCGGCACCATTCGGTCCGATGAGACCGAATACTTCTCCTGGCTGGACAAACAGACTGACGCCAGCCAGCGCCTGCACTCCGGCAAAGGAACGGGACACCCCGGTCACGCGGAGTTCGCGTGACCGGGGTGCTTGTTCGTTGATCATCCGGCGAAAGTGACCTTCTCCGGAGCGCGATCCTCGATCCACTTGAGCTTGCCGTCTTCCACAACGAGAACCGCCATCGGCCGTTCAACGTTGATGTGGAGATCCGGCGAGAAGCTCGACGGTCCTGCGAGGGTCGGTACCGCGTTCATTGCTTCGAAGGCGGCGGTCAACTTGTCGCCATCCCAGCTACCGGCCTGGTTGTAGGCCTCGAGGATGAGCTGCAAGGTGGCCGGACCGGTCACGAATCCGCCGACGTCCGGGGGTGAGCCGTACGTGGCTTCATACTCCGCCGCGTAGTCGTTGACTGCGCTGTCGGGGTCGTCACCATTCTTCGCCGCGTAGGTGACGACGTAGTAGTCCTTCAGTCCTTCGATGGCCGGGACCCAGAAGTCTCCGTCCATACCGAAGCCGGAGATGATCGGAACCTCAACGCCACCGTCGCGGATTTCCTTCGCAACCTGGCCACCACCGGGGTTGTAACCACAGTTCACGATCACATCAGGCTGCTCGCCTGCCGCAATCTTGGAAACGGTCTCCTTGACGGAGTCACCCTGGACATAGTCGTACGTCTCCAGGACGGTGCCGCCGAGCTCAGTGAAGCGAGTGTCGAAGATCGCACACTGGTTCTGGGTGTACTTGATGGACATATCGCGCAGCAGAACAGCAGTCTTCCAACCCTGGTCTGCGGCGAACTCCGCCATGACCGTGGTCTCACCAGGCGTGCCCGCACCGATGGAGAAGCCGTTGGGCAGACCGCCGTCGGGACCGTAGATCGGATCACCGATACATGGCGCAACGTTCAGGATGTTCTCACCCTCGGCAACCAGCGCTGCCGGAGCAGAGACGTCGTAGTCGCATGTGACGATTAGGACGTTGGCACCCTTGCCAATGACTTCCTCCGCCGCAGGTGCGTAACGCTCGAACGCCGTCTCGGTATCCACGAACTCCACAGTGATGGGCTGACCGTTCACCCCACCAGCCGCGTTAACCTTCTCGACCTCCAACAGGAGAGCATTACGAGCCGGTGTATCGATCGGGCCCATGAAGCCACTGCCAGCCTGCACGATGCCCAGAACCAACGGCTCACCGCTGGGCTCGGACTCGGCGGTGTCCTCCGAAGGTGCTTCTTCGGCAGCGGTCTCCTCCGCCACGGACTCCTCTACGGTTTCCTCTGCAGTGGTCTCCTCGGCCGCGTCGTCCGACGACGACACACAGCCGGCGAGAACGAGCGAAGCTGCGCCCACGACCACCGCCAATTTCATGAGACCTTGCCTCATGCGCCCTCCCTAAGACTCTCGGGAATATCCCGAAATTTCCGACCGCCAAATTGGCGGCATGCGCAAAGTCTCACATTTGATCAAGGATTCGGCAACGACCTAGAGAAATTAACCAGGATTGTTATCGAGCGTTGACATTTGCGGCGGCAGCGACTTCTTCCCCCTCAGATTCCTGCTCGCGCTGTAGTTCGTCCATCGAGAGGTCAACCGAATGTCGGAGGTGCTCCTTTAACGCCGCGGCGGCTTCATCGGCGTTCCCGGAGACCACCGCAGCGAGCATGGCGCGGTGCTCCTTCAACCGTTCGTCCGCCGATGCGGCGAGTTGCAGCGCGCGAACCCGGTAGCGCTCGGAGTTCCTCCAGGCCGGGAGAATCGAGCGCACAAGCCACCCTCGCCGAGACGCCTCGTAGAGCGCGAAATGGAACCGCTCATGGGCATCCCGGGCCCCCACCAGGTCCCCTCGACGTTGCGCGTCTTCCTGCTCGGCGAGTGCCGCAGCAGCTCGCTCCACATCGTCTGGTGTAGCACGACTGGCCGATTCTCGAATGGCGGTCGTCTCGAGGAGTTCGCGGGAGAAATACGTGTCCTGCAGATCCGCCATGGACTTCTCTCGAACGCGTGCTCCTCGACGGGGCTCCATTTCAACGATGTCCATGGCCGCTAGCTCACGGATCGCCTCGCGAACCGGCATCATGCTCATGCCGAGTTGCCGAGAGATGTCTTGGAGCCGGAGGGGTGTACCGGGCGGGAATCTGCCGTCGACGATGGCATCGAGAATCAGGCGGGTGGCAACCTCAGATGCAGTTTCGACGTGAATTTCCGGCAGCACGTCAGAAATCTATCAAAGATCACATCTGCAGAGGCGAGATTGTGAATCGAGTTCAGGTGGGGAGAACTGACATCTCTTCACGCAGTTGAAGGTGGTCGCCCCGCTCAAGAGCTTCCTGCACGGAAACAGGCCACGGCTCACTGCCGCCGTCGGTCGCGGCTACGTGAACCACCACGTACTCGCCGGCAATCGCTCGGGTGCCTTCCGGGTCGTGGATTTCGAATTCGAACGTTGCCGAAGAGCGTCCCACCGTCTTCACGCGCAGGTCGATTCGCAATTCCTGACCGAAATATAGCCGGTGAAAGTATTCGACCTGAACCTTGACGCGAGGAATCCGGTCGACGAAATCAAGGCTGAGACCCAGTGCGCGATAGAACGCATGCTCGGACTCCTCGAGCCACCGCAGCGCAGCAGAGAAATGGTTGTGGCCCGCGGCGTCGGTTTCATTCCACGCAAGTGTGCGATACACCGTCAGACTCGAGCCGCTCACGACCAGGTACTCCTTTCGCCGGGATAACCGTGCTCGGTAGGAAACACGGCCCCCAGAAGACTAGTCTTCAGCCATGATCACGGCGTTGTGCTTCGTGCAGGTCGAGCCCGAGTCCATCAACAGTGCCGGACGGGCGATCGCCGAGATCCCCGGGGTCAAGGCCGCCTACTCGGTGACCGGAGAGATCGATCTCATCGCGTTGATCGAAGTTACCGACCACGAGGGCGTCGCGTCGGTCGTGACCGACGGTGTCGCCAAAGTGCCAGGTGTCATGAGCACTCAGACCCACATTTCCTTCCGAACCTACGCACCCAGCGACGTCGAAGCGGGATTCAGTCTCGGGAACTGACGAACTCACTCCTCGTTATTCGGCGCCGGCGTCCCATCGGGATAAAAAGCGGCCGCCGCCGATCCCTCCGGGCGGAAAACGCCTAGCACCCACAAATCCGCCGAATTCGGGTTTTCCAAAGCGTGCAGTAGCCGGGGCGCAACGTGGAATGCACTCCCACTCGCAATGGGTTGCTCGGTATCGCGACAATGCAAGGTTCCCGAGCCACGCACGATGACGCATATCTCGTCGTAGAGGTGGTAGTGCTCAGGAGCACCTGAGGTGGGGATGAATCCTACGAACATCGTCGCGCCTCGGCTTCCCCGAGATGCATCAAAGAGCACCTCGAACTGCCGATCCGCCGTGGCGTCCTGGCTAGCCTGAGCGCCGAGGGCAGCGACGTCCACGACTTCCGCGACATCCTTCGCCAGCGCATCGGCCCAGGGAGTACCAGGCGCGGGCACGAGGAACGACAAGACAACGGCCGACTCCGTCGCCTCGAGTCGATACGTGCGACCCGCCCGCGTATGGGCCGCACCACCGCTGGCGAGGTCAAACAAGTCCCCCCGATCCTCATAACGAATGTGAATCTCGCCGTCGAGGACGTACAAGAACTCGTCGTGGGTCGCGTCGACGCGTGCCTCACTCAATCCCGGACTCACCCGCAGAGATCGGAGGATCATTGGCTCGGCGTAATGCCGGGGGTGGATGAGTTCGCACTCTTCCACGTTCCCCCGCACAACTCCGCGCCCAGCGCACTCCTCAACCGTCAAAACCGTTCAGGGTCCATGCAAGCACTCTAGGCTCCTGGCATGAGTCGACACCACGCGAACGCACAATGGTCCGGAAGTGTTCCCTCCGGGAGCGGAACTATGCAACTTGGTCGCTCCGGTCCATCCATCGGATACACCCTCAAGGCCCGGGTTGAAGAAGAGCAGGGGACTAACCCCGAGCAGATGCTAGGAGCAGCACTGGCCGGATGCTTCTCGATGTCGCTTGCCAACATGATCGAGGAATCTGGGGGTGATGCGGACAGCGTAAGCATCCAGACCGATGCGGTTGTACACCTCGAGGCGAAGGAAGACGGCTTTTGGATCACGAAGGTGGAGCTCACCGTTCGTGGAGAAGCCCCGGGGATCGCTTCCGAAAATCTCGAGACTATGGCTCAGCGCGCCAAGGAGACATGCCCAGTGTCCAAGCTCTACTCCAGCGCGGAGATCACATTGACGACCGACTTCGGCTAATTCGTCATCCTGCCAGCAGGTGCTTGTGGCGGGCCAGCGATTCCAGAACTCGTTCCATGTCTTGTGCGTCGTTGTAGAAGTGCGGGCTGATGCGCACGTTCCCGTCTCGACATGACACCACCACGCCATCGGCTCCCATGGCGTCGACGAGGGCGTGGTCATCGACCGCCGCAACCGCGATCATTGGGCCGTGCATTCCACGCGGTGTCACGACCACTCCATTGAGGCTCTCAATACCTGACCGCAACTGATCGTGAAGCACCGACGATGCCGACCAGGCTCTGTCGACCCCCACCTCGTTCAATAAGCGCAGGCCCGCATCGGCGGCGTACAGACTCGGAACCACCGGAGTGCCCGATTCGAATCGGCGCGCATCCTTCGCTGGGTCGAAGTCGTAAATGTCCATCGCAAAAATGTCGCGGGCCGCAAACCACCCAGTTGTTGTGGGGACGAATTCAGACGTGGTCTCTGCGTTCACCAACGCAAAGCCAACGCCAGGGCTGGACAGCATGTATTTCAGGACGCCGCCGACGAGAAAATCAGCTCCTAGTTCACGGAAGTTGATCGGCACCGCACCAACTGACTGGTACGCGTCGACCAGAACCGGGACTCCGCGTTCATGGGCGGCTTCTACGATTTCCGCGATGGGGGTCATCGCTCCATTGCGGTAACAAATATGTGTCACTGAGATGAGTGCGGTCGAGTCATCAACGGCGGACATGAGTCGATCCACTGACAACTGATTGTCATCTTCAGCTGGAACATGGATAACCCGGGCGCCACGACGTTCCTGCGCATGCCAAATCTGTCCGATAGTGGGGAACTCCAGCGACGTTGTCACGATCGTGTTCCGCCGGCCGGAGAAGTCGAAACAGGACGCGATCGAACTGACGGCGGCCGACGCGCAACTCGTCACGGCTACTTCGGATGCGTCACAGGAAAATGTGGTGGCAAGCCTGGATCGCACCTGCTCTTGGATTCCAACCCACGTCTCCCACAGCGACCCAAATTCCTCGAGGCCGTCCAGGTAGACGTTGTAGGCCTGACGGACCTCATCAGCCAGCGCACCCTGTGAGCAGGAGTTGACATAGTTCCGCTCGCGGAAAATTGGGAAACGTTCCCGGTAAGACTGGACGTCCAACGGACTACTAGCGGCCAAGGTAAGCCCTCCTCAGTTCCTCGTCTTCAGCCAAGTCCTTGGCCGGTCCCTCCAGCACGATTCGACCCGTCTGGAGCACATAGCCTCGATCGGCAACGGACAGTGCCATATTTGCATTCTGCTCCACGACCAACATCGAAACGCCCGACTCGTGCAACCGCGCGATCATCTCAAAGGACTGCTCCACTAGTTTCGGCGACAGCCCCATCGAGGGTTCGTCCATGAGCAACAGAGACGGCTTGGCCATCAGCGCTCGGGCCACGGCAACCATCTGCTGCTCACCGCCGGATAGAGTTCCAGCGAGTTGGTCACGGCGTTCTGCGACCCTCGGGAAGAGATCGAATACATAGTCGAAGTCTTCCTTCGGCACGTTCTTGCGAGTGAAAGCACCAAGCTGCAGATTCTCCATAACTGTCATCGGACCAAATAGGCGGCGATTCTCCGGTACTACCGCGACCCCTCGAGTGATGCGATCGGCGGTGCGCATGGAGGTCACATCCTCTCCCTTGATCAACACCAAACCCGAGGTCGGGACCACAAGCCCCAGACACGTCTTCAGGGTCGTGGACTTCCCGCAGGCGTTGCCGCCGAGCAGTGCAACGAATTCCCCCGGATAGACCTTCAAGTTGACGCCCTGAAGAATGTGAATCTGCCCGTAGTACGTGTTGACATCACGCAGTTCGATGAGGGGTGTTTGCGTCATTTGGTGACCGCCGCGCCCTTGCCGAGGTAGGCCTCGATTACCGCAGGCGAGGTCGCAACCTCGTCGAAGGAGCCGGCCGCGATCTGCACACCGTGGTCGAGGGCGACGACACGATCGCTTATGCCTTCGACGACGTGCATGTCGTGCTCGATCACCACAATCGTGTAGCCGCGATCATCCCGTAGACGCCGAATGATCTGGGCGATTTCCTTGGTCTCCGCCGGGTTCATACCCGCGGCTGGTTCGTCGAGGAGTAGAACGCTCGCGCCCGTCGCCATGGCTCGTGCGATTTCGAGCCGCCGACGATTCGCATAAGAAAGCGAGTAGGCAGGTTGATCGAGTCGATATCCCTGCAACCGCGTCCCAAAGAAGTCCAGGACTTCTAGAACCCGCTCTTCCTTTTCCTCCTCCTCGCGCCTGGCCAGAGGCGAGCCGACGATAGATCCCAGTAACGATGCCTTGGTTCTGCCGAACATCGCCGCCTTGATGTTCTCCCGGACTGTCAGGTTCAAGAACAATCGAACGTTCTGGAACGTACGGGCGATGCCTTGGCGGGCGACTTTCTCGGGAGGCAGACCGGTGACGTCCTCGCCGTGCAAGAACACCCGTCCCTCATCTGGGGTGTAGACGCCGGTAATGACGTTGAACAAAGTGGTTTTGCCTGCACCGTTGGGGCCGATGACGCTGACAATCTCTGCGGGTTCCACGTCGAGGGAGAAATCGTCCAAACTGGTGAGGCCACCGAACCGCTTTGTGACACCTCGAAGGCTCAGTGCGGGCTCGGTCATAGGACCTCCACCCGCGGTTTTCCGAACAGGCCCTGCGGCCTAGCCGCCATCAACACGATCAGGAGCGCTCCGATCAAGAGCTGGCGCGTCACGCTCGGTTCAAGAAGCAGTCGCACCTCCCACGTGAACACTGCGAGCCAGAGCACAAAGGGAAGTGCAATGAGCCGGGTTCGCCTACTGCGTGTGGTCATCCAAGCGATGGCGACGACCAGGACAACGAAAGCGATATTCCCGTACAGGAGACGATCCTCGGGCACGAACACCCAGGCGCCGAGGATCGGCGCGAGAGGGCCCTCGGTCCACTCGGACGTGGTCAGGTATGGCACTCCGAGAGCGAGGAAGATTCCGTTAGCGATAAATCCAACGGCGATCATCGAACCGAAGACGGCGGCAATCAACTTCCAAGACTTCAACGTAGTGACGACGGCGACAATCAGAACGATGAAGAACAACCAGTTGCTGTAGTCCGGGAAGCGGAGAACCTCAGGCAGCACAACCATGATGATCGCGCCGATAACCAGACCCGGGACGCTGCCCAGACCGCCCAAGATCAATGCCGCGTAGAGCATGATCAGAAGCGGCAACTTGAACGTGCTCGGGAAAACCCCAAGCTGAACGGAGGCGAAGATGCTTCCGGCCAGCCCGGCGACCGCTGCTCCAACGGTAAAAGCCAGCAATTTCATTCGCACCGGGGGGATCGTCATGTGCTGTGCCGCGAGAGCGTCTTCGCCCATCGCCCGCCACGCGAGCCCATGCCGAGAGTTGTGGATTCGCAGGGTCGCGAAAACACCAATTGCGATCAGACCAAGCAGTAGGAAGTAGTACGACGTCATCGAGGAAAACGTGAACCCGAAGAAGCTGAACGGGTCCACATTCGTGATGCCATTCGCGCCACCGGTCACATCAATCGGCTCACTCATCCAAGGAAACTGAACAGCGTCCGAGGAAACCGCGAGAACCAAGAACATCTGACCAAAGAACAACGTGGCGATCGCGAGGTAATCACCGCTGAGTCTTCGAGATGGGGTTCCCAACGCCAGCCCAAACAAGGCAGTGACCCCAATGACCATTGGGATCGCTAGCCACGTGGGCCAATGGATCCCGAATTGGGGACTGGCGACGAACGCGTACATGTACGCGCCGAATCCGTAGAAGGCGACGAAGCCGAGATCCAAAAGCCCTGCGTATCCAACCGTCAGATTGAGACCGATGACAAGCATCAGGAAAAGACCGAGGTTGACGCCGATTCGAATTATGTAGTCATTGCTCGTCAAAAAGGGAATCATGATGGCGATTGAGAGGGGCACTAGCCACTGGATGCCCCGGGGAAGTCGAAGCCATCCCTGTCCCAGCGCCGCGAAGGGACCGCTCGTCTGATTCAGTCGCTGCTCGTGCTGCGCAACCCACTCATCGGTACCGATACCCAGGCTGGATTCGCCCGAGGCTTCCGGCTTGTTCCCGGTTTGCTTCTCACTCATGTCACACCTTGGCCAGGTTCTTCTTGCCGAGAATTCCAGTGGGACGGATCAGCAAGACCAGGACCAGAATGAGGAAGGCAATGAAGTCGGCGTATGTCGGATTCAGGTATCCCGTCGCCATCGCTTCGACAATACCGATGATGAAGCCACCGATCATTGCTCCGGGCACCGATCCGATTCCGCCTACCACGGCTGCAGTGAAGCCCTTCAAGCCGGCGAAGATGCCCATGTACTGGTCCACCGGAAATAGCAGCAGACCGGACATGACGCCCGCCGCGCCCGCAAGGCCGCTGGCCAAGGCGAAAGTAATGGTGATGACGCGGTCAACATCTATGCCGTTCATGACGGCCGCATCCTGATCGACGGCAACGGCCCGCATCGAACGCCCGAGTTGGGTCCGATTGACCAAGAACCACAGGATCGCCATGAGGAGAAGCGAACCAACCACCACCATGATCTCGGTGATGTCAATACGGATGGAGCCGATGCTGAAGCCACTCCTGAGGTTTATGAACTGCCCGGTGTCGTAGAGGCGAACCCTGGCACCGAAAAGCAACAGGGCAGCGCTCTGCAAGAAAAGGGAGACACCCAAGGCAGAGATAAGTGCGGCGAGTCTGCGTGACTTTCGAAGGGGTCGATACGCGAAGCGTTCGACCGCGACACCGAGTCCGGCCCCGCCGCCCATGGCGACGAGGAACATGATGATGATCATCAGCCAGGTAGGAACCACCGCCGCACTAGGTCCACCGACCGCCACCATCGCGAAGAACCCGAAGAAGGC
Source organism: Candidatus Nanopelagicales bacterium (assembly GCA_040266055.1). Classification (GTDB taxonomy): domain Bacteria; phylum Actinomycetota; class Actinomycetes; order S36-B12; family S36-B12; genus S36-B12. The sequence goes on from JBDQFC010000013.1 coordinate 54,404, forward strand.
GCCCATCATGTAGAGCTCACCGTGCGCAAGGTTAAGAAATTGGAGAACGCCGTAGATCAGCGTGTAACCGAGAGCGATAAGTGCATAGACCCCGCCAACGATTATCCCATTGACGAGTTGCTCGCCGAAGTACTCCACTTCACCTCACTTCCTCGGTAGAGACTCTTGCAAAGGCGCGGAGTGCACCGCGAAGGGAAGGTGGGGTGGCGCACCAATGGCGCGCCACCCCACCGTCGTTCACTACTTGACGAGCGCTGGCGCACCCGAATCGTCAATCTGGAAGATGTAGAAGCGGGCGCCGCTCACATCTCCAGCACCGTCGAATGCGATATCGCCGCCAAGGATTGAGTCAGCGATCATCGTGTTGGGCATCTCGCTGAGAACACCGGCACGACTCAGATCGCCCCCTTCACAGGCGCGCTGAGCTGCCTGAAGCAGAGTCTGGGTCGCAACATAGACCGGAGGTCCGAAGGTGCCGAACTCCCCGTACTCCTCGGTGAACCGAGCAGCGACATCAGCCGCTGCCGGGACCTGGTTGATATCCGGAGCAAATGCCGAGATGTAAGAGCCCGGAGTCTTGAAGTCCGGCGAGAACGAACCGTCAGAGCCAAACACGATGGCATCCTTGCCAGCCTTCACCAGCGACTGTGCTACCTGCTCAGACTTTGCCGCAATCTGGAAGGTCACGAAGACCACGTCAACATCATCTCCAACTTTGGAAATCACGTCGTCGTAACTCTTCTTGTCCTCAGGAACCGCGATGACTTCAACCGCAACTCCAGCCTCTTCGAGACCCGACGCTACGGAATCGCCGATTCCGACGCCGTAGTCGGTCTTTTCTTGGATGACAACTACCGAGTCAGCACCGAGATCCTCCGCCATGAACGCCGCATCCGTGGGTCCCTGCACAGCATCGGTGGGAACGACGCGGTAGAAGGTCGGGTTGTCGCCATTGGTCAGATCAGGATTCGTCGCGGAGGGAGAAACAAAGGCCATGCTGGCCTCGGAGAAGGCAGGACCGACCGCCGCGACTTCCTGGGAACCGGCAGGACCTACAACGCCCACAATTCCCTCATCCGCGATCAGTGCGGTCGCCTGAGTACTGGCTTGGCCAGCGTCGAGTTGGGTATCGCTCTCGATGAGCGAGTAATCCGCGGCAGGATTCGCAGCATTAAAGTCTGCGACCGCCAACTTGGCGAAGTTCAACTGCTCCTGTCCGATAGAGGCCGCTCCGCCTGTCAAGGGAGCCATGACGCCGAAGGATGCAGTGCATACGATCGGGTTCTCCGGCTCAGCTGCCTCGTCGGCTGCGGCTTCCTCAGATGCGGTCTCTTCAGCAGCCGTCTCCTCCACCGCGGTTTCTTCGGCAGTTGTCTCCTCGGATGCAGCGTCGTCGGATCCTCCGGCGCACCCAGCGAGTACGAGTCCTGCCACGGCCAGGGCACTTGCCCCAACGGCGAGTCGTCGATTCATTTCGCCTCCTGTTTTCCGTCAGGGCGTTCCTGACTGAGCATCAGCAGTCTGCCGTTATTTGCCCCGAAAAAAAAGAAAAGGCAAAAATTCCGTGCGGAATTGTGATGATCGTCAATTGCTCGCCATATTTCAAAGTTTCTCAACCGGCGCATACCGCAGCAGAAGGCGTTTGGTTCCCGCCGACCCGAAGTCAATCGTGGCATCGGCCTTGTCTCCTACACCCGAGGTTGACACGACGGTGCCGAGGCCGAACTTGCTGTGCGTGACGCGATCGCCCGCCTCGAGTGACACGACTGGCCCCTTCCCGACGACGCGGTCACCAAGCTTCACTGCAGCGCTGCTAGAAGACGGCGCCGACCCGAATCCACCAGAACCGATGGGGCGCGAGATGGGTTCTTCGCGCCGCCACTCGAGCAGATTCTCGGGAATCTCCGATAGGAAACGTGACGGCGGGTTGTACGCGGGTGTACCCCAGGCCGATCTGCTAACCGCGCGCGTCAAATACAAGCGCTGGCGAGCGCGGGTGAGACCCACGTAGGCGAGGCGGCGTTCTTCCGCGAGCTCACCGGAATCACCCAACGAGCGAATGTGCGGGAAGATTCCGTCCTCCATCCCAGTGAGGAACACGACCGGGAACTCCAGGCCTTTGGCCGTGTGGAGTGTCATCAAGGTGACGACTCCCCCGTGATTGTCATCGTCGGGAATCTCATCGGAATCAGCCACCAGGGCTATCTGTTCGAGGAACTCCACGAGCGTCGATTCCTCATTCGCTGTCGCGAATTCCTGCGCTACCGATTCGAGTTCGGCCAGGTTTTCGATGCGTGTCTCGTCTTGCGGGTCATGCGATTGCTGGAGTTCAAGTACATACCCGGTTTGTTCTAGGACGGCTTGCAGAACCGTCGGTGCATCGGCACCGGATTCGCTGAGCGTGCGCAATGCATCCATCATCTCCACGAACGCATTGATCGCATTGAGCGAACGCGTTGCGAGACCGGGCGCGTCTTCAGCCCGATGAAGCGCCTCATCGAAGGTGATGCGCTCGCGCTCGGCGAGTTGTTCGACCGCAGCTTCCGCTCGATCACCGATCCCCCTCTTGGGGACATTCAAAATCCGGCGCAGCGACACCTCGTCCCCGGGGTTGGCGATGGAGCGCAGGTACGCGAGAGCATCGCGGACCTCGCGCCGCTCATAGAAGCGAACACCGCCAACAACCTTGTACGGCATTCCCATCCGGATAAAGATCTCTTCGACCGACCGCGACTGTGCGTTGGTTCGGTAGAACACTGCGACGTCACCCGGCCGATATCCGCTCTGGTCAACAAGCCGGTCAATCTCCTCGCTAACGAACGAGGCTTCATCGTGTTCGTCGTCGCCGACGTATCCGACGATCGGTTCACCGGAACCTTCGTCGGTCCACAATCGCTTCTCCCGGCGTGCAGAGTTATTAGAGATAACCGCATTCGCAGCGCTGAGGATGTTCTGGGTCGAGCGATAGTTCTGCTCGAGAAGGATGGTCGTCGCGTTCGGAAAGTCCCGCTCGAACTCCTCGATATTGCGAATGGTCGCTCCACGGAACGCATAGATCGACTGATCGGCATCGCCGACGACGCACAGGCTCGCCGGTGGCAGCGAAGGATCGTCATCTGGTCCGACGAGTTCACGAATGAGCACGTATTGCGCGTGGTTGGTGTCTTGATACTCGTCGACGAGCACGTGACGGAAGCGTCGTCGGTAATGCTCGGCCACATCAGGGAAAAGCTGAAGGAGAGCAACAGTCGAACCAATGAGGTCGTCAAAGTCGAAGGCCCCGCCTCTAGCCAGTCGACGTTGATATTCGGCGTAGGCCTCGGCGACCGTTTGCTCCATATGGTTGCTCGCCTGAGATGCGTAGGACTCGTGGTCAATCAACTCGTTCTTGGCCGATGAAACTTGACTGAGGAACGAGCGCGGTGGGTATCGCTTGGGATCGAGGTCCAGATCCCGAATCACCATCTGCATCAGCCGCAGCGAATCGGTTTGGTCGTAGATGCTGAAGGAGGTAGACATACCGAGTCGGCCGGCTTCTTTGCGCAGAATGCGCACGCATGCGCTGTGGAAAGTGGAGACGGTCATCGCACGTGCTGCAGGCCCGACCAGCTCCGCCACGCGCTCGCGCATCTCCGCGGCCGCCTTGTTCGTGAAGGTGATGGCAAGGATCTGACCCGGGTTTGCGTCGCCGGTGGCGAGGAGATGGGCAATGCGCCGAGTAAGTACGCGGGTCTTCCCCGAACCAGCCCCGGCGACGATCAGCAAAGGTCCGCCGCGATGTTCGACAGCAGCCTGCTGCGACGGGTTGAGATCGTGAACGAGATCGCGCCCGGCAAAGAGTCCTGTCTGCATCACCACGGCATCCTAGGCAAGCCCTGCGACACAGAGGAGAACGTTGCTTGCTAGCTCTTGAGTCGCACCGAGGACTGCAGTTCACCCTCGGTGAAGCCGGCCAACATTTCTCCATCCTTCGCGTAGTGATAGAGCGCGACCGAGTAGATGCCGCGCATCGCGTTGATGATCAAAGAGCCGAGCATGATGACCAAGAAACCGATACCGGCCGTGACGATTCCTGTCACAACAACAGCGGTTGAGTCCGACAACACCAGCGCTACGCCCGAACCCAAGACCAGGGCACCGGGCAAGATCACTAGCAGCGCCACCATCCCACCAATGCGCACACCGCCGGCCAGTTGGGTTCCCCACTGCTTCTTGAACAGACCACTCGAGGTCTTGATCGCCTGGATGGGCGAGACCTTCTCGATCATCATGACCGGCAGCACGAAGAACGTGATCAACTGCCACATCACATCCGCGGCAGCGGCGATGACATTGCGGAGCAGTACCCCGACGACGTTCCCTTGCCCGTTTCCTCGGACCAGGCCCAGCAGGACGGACACGACTGTCTGGATGCCAGACCACGCGATGAGGGGCCCAGATCGACCCACAGCCGCGGACATGCCGCGCGCAAAGGACGAGTCTTTGCCGTGGAGTTCGTCGTCCACCGCTGCTACGAGACCCGCAGCCGGAAAGGTGACCACCGCTTGAACACCGAAGATCAGCGCGATACCGAGAGCGATCGCAATCCAGGGATTGTTCTCATCGAGTAGGTACAAAGCTGGCAGTCCCAGGACCGTAAGCGGAATAGCGGCCAAGACCACGCCCACGATCGGGAAGGCGAACAGATAGGGATTCTCCTTCAGAACCGCCCAGGACCGACGCGTGACCAGTTTGCTGGATTGCCAAGAACCTCTGCGTGCCATACCCGCGATGTTAACGAGACGATCAGCGGCGGATGTAACCGACGATCTTGATATTCGCTTTCGTCTTGGTAGACGAGGCCAGTGCGATCAAACCCTTGTCGCCGATGTCGGCAACCAACAACGACGAATGCTTGCCTTCCGCCGGAATGAGAGCCGACGTGGTTCCGCGGTCTACTCCCCCGACCGCGTATGCGGCGAATCTGCCCGGCTCACCCTTGCCCTTGGTGGTCACCTGGAGGATGACGGCCGTCACCTTCTTTTTCTTTTTGGGGACTCGACCAACGCCACGAGCTTTGACGACCTTGACCTCGCCAGCCTGGAAGCGACCCTTGTGCAGGCCGGTAGGTGGCAGCCCTCGTGCCTTGGTCGGCAGCGCGCCCACCGTATAGCCCAGCACGTCCACCCGAACTTGAACCGGAGACTTCTTGGGCGCCTTGATTTGCACCGCTCCCCCGGAGACCGGCACTACCCGCATGGTTGTGCGAGCACCCTTCTTGGGCACCTTCACCGCCGCACTATTGGTCTTATCCGTTCCAACTCCGATCCGGAGCCGGCCCTTGCGGTCGGCCTCACGGGTCGTCACGGCTACAAGAGCGCTCGTCGCCTGCGGGATCACACCGTTCAGGGAGACGGTGCGAACCTCACCGGGTTGAAGAGCCCCAAGGGTCGCTGACTCGTATCCGAGTTCGGAGCCGATGCCGTAGAAACCTTCCTCAGCCGCCTCCGGTGGGGCGGGTGGCTCAGGCATCGGCTCTTCTGGTGCCGGTTGTACTGGCTGATCCGGTGTGGGCTGAACTGGAGCAGGGGCGACGCCGGGGATCTCACCGCGCGCTCCAGCCCACGTCAGTGAGATGTGGATGTGATTGCGGTGGCAGTAGTTGTCGTATTTCTTTTCTGTTTTCGAAAAGCACCCTTTGAGTTCGGTCCACCCGCGATCCATCGCGTAGCCGCGCCAAAAGCGGTCATGCCAGCCGATGTACATGATCCCCAACTGAAGGGCGTTTCCGTACGGCCGGCCAGCCGCATCCGGCCCGAGGAGCCAACCTAGGAATGCCTCGGCATTGGCCCGTTGCTGGGGATCGCGAACGTCCACCATCCAGTCGACCGCACGACCTTCCTTGTGTTCGCTGCGCCCGCCTTTGTCGCAATCCCGGGGAATCCAGGTGTACTGGTTTGCCCCGTAGGTGCCCTTGATGATCTGTTCCAGACGCAAAGCCCCGGGCTTGGGCGAGTCCTCGCAGGTGGTCTGGGGTTCGTATTCGATTGTGATCGGTAAGTCAGGCGGTAGCGGCGGCAGTTGAGCAGGAACCGGTGCCGGTGGAAGACCCTCACCGGGTACCGGGGGCCCGGCCGTTGGCCCTGTCCACGTCGTCGGCTGCCAGTTGAGTTGTCCTTGGGTTGCAGCCGCCGGGGTCACCAGAGTTGATCCGAGCAAGGCCGTGGCCGCGAGGATCGCGCTCCCGCGCCAGCGTCGGGCAGTCGTCACCCGAACGGGGCGCTCGCTGGAGGGCGCGGCAGAATGGCGCACGCTCCGGGGAAGCCGGGGAAGCACCCGCCTACTGTGTCACGAAAGTGTCGCGAGTTGCCATTGGGGGCTGTGGTGCGTCGCAACTTTCTGGCAGGGAGGCCTCAGCGTGCTTGAGGATTCAGCGGTCGAGCGGGTGCTAGCCGTTATGGCGCACCCCGATGATGTCGATTTCGGAGCCGCCGGAACGGTTGCCCAATGGAGCAGAGCAGGGATGGCGATCACCTACGGCATCGTCACCGACGGCGACGCCGGCGGGTTCGACCCAGCGATTCCGCGATCGGAGATCCCATCGATCCGCCAGGCCGAGCAGCGAGCAGCTGCGGCCGCCATAGGAGTTTCGGACGTTCACTTCCTGGGCTACACCGACGGCGATGTCACGCCCTCGCAGGACTTACGCCGCGACATCAGCCGCCTGATCCGACAGGTCCGCCCGCAGCGGATGCTCATCCAGTCCCCGGATCGCAACTGGGAACGCATCCCCGCCTCGCACCCCGACCACATGGCTACCGGGGAAGCGGCGATCAGGGCCGTCTACCCCGATGCTCGTAACCCCTTCGCCCACCCCACCTTGATGCAGCAGGAAGGCCTTGAGGACTGGATCGTGCCGGAGGTGTGGGTGATGGCTTCGCCAACGCCCAATCACTACGTCGATGTAACCGAGACTTTCGCCGACAAAATGCGAGCGATCGGCTGTCACGTTTCCCAACTTCCCAAGCCCGAACTCATCGAAGATCGGGTGCGCACATGGCTAAGCGCCGCGGCCTACGAAGCCGGCCTGCCCGAAGGACGCCTCGCTGAGGCCTTCCAGGTCGTCACCATCCCCTAACCCCTAACCC
>JBDQFC010000014.1:0-55865 GCA_040266055.1 Candidatus Nanopelagicales bacterium
TTTCCACCGTCAGCGTTTCCACCGTCAGCGTTGCCTGTTCGAGTTCGTACTGGCGATCACCAAGAACATTCGGGGCCTTTGCGTAGTAGACGAGGAAGGAATCCTGACCTAAGGGAATTCCCGTTGGGTCGAGGTAGCTCATATCCGCGGGCGTCAAGGATTTCGGGCCCACCGTCCAGTCGAGACCATCGTCGGAAGTGGCCAGCAGCAGACGTTGGGGATTTTGTGGATCTTCAGGAGACGTGGACATGATGGCCAGCCAGTTGCCAGGTTCTGCCCTGATCACTTCAAAGTCCACGCGCCCACCGGTGGTTCGGTACCCCGGATCTCGCACGAAGGCGGTCCCCGCGGCGTCGGTGGACGTGGCGCTTGCGACCACCTCGGTTGCCATACCCCCCTGAGGGCTCGGCTCGACCCAGTACAAACGCACCCGTCCATCAGGGAGTAGGACCGAATCCGGCACCCCCCACGCCATGGCGCCACCGCTGGAGATGCCGACCGAACTACGGTCACGAAGGTGGACATTTTCTGGGGAAAGCGGCGCCGTGTAGATCGCCTTCTGCTGCGTACTTGGGTCGAACTCCACGAAGTAGGCCCGCCGCGATCCATCACGGAGCACGACGTCGGTGAGATCGGCGATCCGTTCGATAGAGCCCACGATGGAACAGGCGCCAGCTTGGGTGCATTCCGCGACTGCGGTTCCACCGGACTGCGGGCTCGGGAAGTACAAGCGGACCGTGCCATCGGGCAATAGATCCGCATGCGGGCTCGCACCGCTTAGGCCCAGGGGCGTGGCGGGACCCAAGGAGCCGGCGGGCTGTGGAGCCGCGCTGGCAGGTGCTGAAAGGGTGGACACGCCCACACCGACAGCCACGGCAATAGCAAGAATTCGCATGCGCTGATTCACGGAACGACGGTAACAAATGCGCTGGTTCTCGTCGTGCCTGTAGTCGATTCAGGTAACGGCTAGGACATGAAACGCTCCATCCTTGCCATCGCCGCGACGCTAGGACTGGCGGCGTCACTGGTCGGCAGCCCTACCCACGCGCAGCCCAACTTGCCCGACTCCGTTATCGAGTGCGTGGCTCGAGAGTTGGGCACCGAGGCAGCCCAACAAATCCAGACGCAGCGGGCGAACGCCGAGCAGGAAGCGGTCATCCGGCAGTGTTTCCAGGCATCCGGTTCCGGTGGGGGCGGCTCCTCGACGGGACCATCGTCCAATGGTCCGGCTCCGCAGTCCCGAATCCCGTCCAGCAAGTGCGTCTCCAGCAAGGGTCTCAAGCGGTACGTGAAGAAACTGTCCTCACCCAATCGCCTCGGCGTGAACATCGGTCAGTACCCGCACAACCCCGGTGCCTTCTACTACTCCCCCACGACCCTGGCCCAGGACGGCTATAAGGCCGTTCGGTACACGATGCAGATGTACTACGACGGCTCCACCGGCCGCCTTCTGCACGGCAAAGGCGATGGAATGCTCAGCCTGAGTGTCAATAAGTGGTTGTGCTCACACAGTGACGAAATCCGCGAGGCAAAGCGAGCCGGTTTGGCGGTGGCGCTCTTCGTCGAACTTCTGAACTACTCAAGTGTCCAGGCATCACAGAACGGTGGCGGGCCACCTAATTTCGACCATCCCGACGGCATCGAGAACCGCCTCAGTAAGGAGTACCTCGCGGTTGTGCCGCAGATCGCTCGCTTCGCCGAGCGATACAAAGTTGACTGGTTCGATCCAGCGAATGAGGCCGACAAGGGATTCACTGCGGCGAACGCGGCCCGCATGGTCAAGTCCACTCCAAAGCGCACAAAGGCTTTCAAGGGCCTCCTGGTTACCCAACCGCTGGTGACAACCTACGAAGCAGCGGGCATCGTCCCCGACATGTCCGGCTACGACCTCGTCAGCCTGCACGACGGCGACATCCTTCGTGAGGCTCAGAACTACGAACAAACTGGTCAATTGAGTGACCGACTCTTTGCGCAAAGCGAGACGGCATGGCAATGGGCCCAGGCCTCAGGTGTCAAGCGATATCTCGTTGGCGAGTTCGGCCAGTTCGATGCCGTAGATCCAGCGCCGAGCGTTGACGCAACACGAGCCGTCGTGGACGCCTATCTAGAAAGGTTCCCGAATCCACAGGGACTGTTCTGCCAGGACAACCCCGATCCCTCGATGGACCGCTTCGAAAATTCACCCATGAACGCTGTTTGCAAGGCACTTCAGGCCCGCTTCCGGTAGACGGCGTCCGATAGCGAGACGAGGCTGGGGTGAGCTTGCGCCCACCCCAGCCTCGGATTACCTGTTCGGTTCGCCTAGATCTGCTTCCACAGCGATGGTGCGTAGATCCAGTTCGGATCCCCCACACCGGTGTGTGACTGAACTGCCTCATAGACAGAGCCGTTGAACACCACGCGGTCCCCCACGGCATAGGCACCCGTAGCACTCCATGCCCCGACTTCCGACGGCTCGGGCGTCGGCTCAGGTGTTGGCTCAGGAGCCACAGCCTCGTCGACGATCTGCCACAGCGATGGAGCAGTAATCCAGTTCGGATCCCCGAAACCGGTGTGTGACTGGACAGCGCGGTAGGTGGCGCCACCGTAGGTCACCACGTCACCAGCAGCGTAGGAAGCGCTGGCGTTCCACGAACCACCCGGGCTTGGCTCGGGCTGGGGTTGCGGCTGAGGGTCTGGCTGCGCCACGGTCTCCGTGGTGATCAGCAAGCCGTTGCTCGCATCAGAGATGTTGCCCGACGCATCGATAGCCCGGACGGAGTAGTTGTAGCTCGTCGAAGGAGCCAAGCCGCCGTCAGTCAGCATGGTCATCGCTGTTCGAGCGATCTGGACCCCATCACGGAAAACGACGTACTCAACGCTGCTGCCGTCGTCAGTGCTCGACTCCCACATCAACTGCACGGAGTCCTGGGAGACGCCCATCGTGTGGAGGTACTGCGGCACCGAGGGCGGTACATCGTCAACCACAGGTATCGGGTCGGTCACAGCGGTAAGGACCATGCTGGAATTTGAGGTGTTTCCTGCGAGATCCGTAGCGACCACCGTGTAGTCGTACGTTGTGTTCGCGAGCACGTCTAGATCGACGAAGTCCGATGCTGACGACGTCCCGATTTTTTGGCCATTTCGGTAGATGACGTAGGTGACCGCTCCAGCGTCGTCGTAGGAGTCACTCCAGTCAAGAGTCACCGAGTTGCTGCTTACCGCGACTTCATCAAGACCCATCGGAACCGACGGAGGTTCGGTATCGGGAGTACCCTCACCGACGACGTTCACATCGATCACGTTGTAGAAGGCATTCACCGTGTCCTCGATGTCCCACACAGCCAAGATGACGTGATAGCCCGAGCGATCCTGCGGGACAGAGATCGTGTGATCGGGATTAGTGATGGCCTTTGAGCCGTCGTGCTGGACTTCGGCAATCAGTTCCAGATCAGCACGTGTCAATGGTGCGTTCGGATCCCAGCCCTGCTTGGTCATGTAGTAGTGCCACTTAGCAGTTGAGTGCGGGGCGGTGTACTTCCAATCCATCAAGAGTGGACCGGTGGTGATCTCGTTCTTGTACCAACGATCAGCCGTCTGCTCATCGAGCACTCCACCGAAGAGACCACCTGCCGACGCAATTTGTCCGTCAGCAGGACCGGCTTCGGGGAAACCCTTGAGCGCCTCCAAGCTCTGAGGTTCGTAGACGATCGAACCGCAATCGGTGTTCAGGCCGATGTTGCACGCGGCGCTCCGACTCAGGGGGCCTTCCACGTACCCATGGGCGCTGGCCGGCGCACTCGTGATGACCCCCGTGCCAATGAGGACCGCCGCGGTGGCGGCTGCTCCTGTTCCCATGCGGGTTTTCCGCTTCATGACTTCCTCTCGTGGGCGAGATCCGGATCCGTGCCGTACGGATCGTCGTCAACGCTCACGATGGGGTTATTCCCTCTACTAGCGTGGGCTAAACACAAACGGAGGAAAAATGTTCGAACCCACCCCCGAGGACAAGTTCAGTTTCGGTCTGTGGACCATCGGTTGGCAGGCACGCGATCCGTTCGGCGATGCCACGCGGCCGGCGCTGGACCCGGTGGAGGCTGTTCATCAGCTTGCCGCTCTCGGCGCTTGGGGGGTCACTTTCCACGACGACGATCTGATCCCCTTCGGCTCATCGGACGCCGATCGCGACGCCGCCATCGCCCGCTTCCGAGCCGCCTTGGATGAGACCGGCCTTGTGGTCCCGATGGCGACGACCAACACCTTCACTCATCCGGTTTTCAAGGACGGTGCGTTCACGAGCACCGACCGAGACATTCGTCGATACGCGCTGCGAAAGATCATGCGCAATATCGATCTAGCAGCAGAACTCGGAGCAAGCACCTACGTGCTCTGGGGCGGGCGTGAAGGAGCGGAGACCGATGCTGCGAAAGACATGCGTGATGCTTTTGCTCGGTACGCCGAGGGGCTCGACCTGCTGTGTCAGTACGTCAAGGACAAGGGCTACGGCATCCGGTTCGCGATCGAACCCAAGCCCAACGAGCCGCGCGGGGACATCTTGCTGCCCACCATTGGGCACGCCCTCGCGTTCATCTCAACTTTGGAGCACCAGGAGATGGTGGGTATCAATCCCGAGGTCGGCCACGAACAGATGGCCGGGATGAACATGGTGGCCGGCGTGGCCCAAGCCCTATGGATGAACAAGCTCTTCCACATCGATCTCAATGGCCAGCACGGCCCGAAGTTCGATCAGGATCTGGTGTTCGGGCACGGGGACGTCAAGAGCGCCTTCTTCCTGGTGGACCTACTTGAGCACGCCGGTTATGACGGGCCTCGCCACTTTGACTACAAGCCCTATCGCACCGACGACGTCGACGACGTGTGGGTGTCAGCGGCCGCAAACATGAGGACGTACTTAATGCTCAAGGAACGAGCGCGCGCGTTCCGCACCGACCCAGACGTTCAGGCCGCATGGCAAGCAGCCGGGTCCTTCCTTCTCGCCGAGCCAACCTTGACCGTCGGTGAGACGTGGCAAGACTTGGTGGCAGACCGATCTGCATTCGAGAACTTCGACATAGACGCTGCCGCTGACCGCGGCAAGCACTACAGCCTGCTGGATCAACTCGCCATGGAACACATTCTGGGCGCCCGCTGAGCCGCGTTGCGGCGGGCGCCGACTGACGTACCCTCGAAGCATGCGTCGCTCGATTTCCGCCCTCGGTTCCCTGGCCTTAACTCTCACTCTGCTTCCCGCAGCCCAGGCTGCTGAGGATCGGGCGGTGTCCACGTCGAACGTCAATTCATCCTCCATCCCCATGGCGATGACCCGCGAGTACGAGGGCCGAGACCTCAAGATCCGCAAGAAGCTCGGCGAAAACTCCGCCTACACCCGATACCGGGTCACCTACAAGAGCGGTGACCTGAAGATCTGCGGGCAGCTGATCGAGCCGAAGGGCAAGGGGCCTTTCCCGATGGTCGTCCTCGCCCACGGATATATCGATCCGAAGGTCTACGTCAACGGCCAGGGCTTTCGGCGCGAACAGGACTGGCTTCCACGCAACGGCTACGGGGTCTTGCATGTGGACTATCGCAATCACGCTTGTTCGGACAAGGATCCACGCAGCGACGTGAACATGCGCCTTGGCTACGCCGAGGACGTCATCAGCGCAGCGCTGGCTCTGAAGAACTCGGATATCCCCTGGATTGATGGCGATCGAGTGGCTCTTCTCGGACGTTCTATGGGCGGCGGGGTTGCCTACCAGGCTTTGACGATTGCGCCGGGAGTTTTCGATGCCGCCATCACCTATGCATCGGTCAGCACCAACGCGGAGGACAACTTCAACCGCTGGCAACGCAAGAACTACGACATCGGTGACCGCATTCTCAAAAAATACGGAGAGCCTGAAGACAACCCTGAGGTATGGAAGCGGATGTCCTCACGAAACTACTTCTTCCGAATCACCGAGCCCGTACTCGCCTTCCACGGAACAGCCGACGACACCTGCGAGATCTCCTGGGCTCGAGCAACCAAGCGCGCCTTGGATAAGGCCGGAGTCGAGAATCAACTGGTCGAATACAAAGGCGCCGGGCATTACTTTTACGGCCCGTGGAACAACTCCATCAAGCGCGTAGGGAAATTCCTGGACGAGCACCTGGCCTGAAGAGCGGCAGGACTCGCCCCTTCGGACGGGACTTTCAGGTGGTTAGTCGTGGCCACCGATGACGATCTGATCCCAATCGATGATCGAGCCGGTCACCACACCGGAGCGATCCGATAGTAGGTAAACAATGAAGTCCGCGATCTCGTCGGGCTGACCCAGCTTGCCCATCGGGAGCTTCGCACTGGCTTCTTCAAGCCACCCGTCGGTTGCGCCGTGCGCCGTGCGCTGCACGACTTCCTCACCGTCGGTGATGGTCCAGCCAATGTTCACGCCATTGATCCGGATCTTGTCGAAGCGGTGGGCATAGGCGGCGTTCTTCGTGAGCCCACCGAGCCCGGCCTTACTTGCGACGTAGGGGGCGAGGAATGACTGCCCACCATGGGACGCGATGCTCATGATGTTCACAATCGTTCCCGGGGCGGAGCGGCGCTGCATGTCCTTGACCGCTCCCTGCATAACGAAGAACGGTCCACGGAGGTTGATGTTCATGTGCTCGTCGAAGCGTTCGGGTGTGGTGTCGACGAGGCTGCCGCGACTCGTGGTGGCCGCGACGTTGGCAACACAGTCCACTCGCCCGTAGGTCGACACCACCTTCTCCACGAGATCCAGGGCCGCCTGCGGATCGCTGATATCCGCCTGTACGTAGGCGCCCTGGGTACCCAGCGCGGTCAACTCGTCGGCCACCGCGCGACCCTTCTCAGCGTTGCGACCGCTCACGACAACCGCCTCGGCCCCTGATTCAGCCGCTCGGCGGGCAATGTGAGACCCCAGCCCCTGGGTGCCTCCGACGACGAGAACGATCTTGCCCGTCATCAGGTCGGACGTCAGAGCAGTCATCAGGCACCTCACAAAGGGATCGGAGTCGTCTAAGACATTGGCAGAACGCTAGTCAAGTAGGCAGCAGCATTGTGACCCGGTACGCCCGAAACGCCGCCGCCACGCCGTGCACCGCTACCGCAGACAGCAATGCGCGGCGAGTGTGTCTCGACTCCCCAGGTTCCGACTTCGGACTCTCGCTCGGCCCACGGCCACGACAAAGGCGTGTGGAAGATGTTTCCGGTCGGGATCCGCAGATCACGCTCGATGTCCGCTGTGGTGTTGATCTCGATACAAGGATTACCTTGCGCGTCCGTGGCAAGACAATCGGCGATCGGCTCGGCGAGGACGGAGTCCAGCGTGGCCTGCACCGCGGCTAGAACGTCGTCGTTGTCATATCCCCCATCACCATCGAAAAGTGAGTGCGGGGTGTGGAGTCCGAACAGAGTCAGCGTCTGGAGGCCCTGTGCCTGGAGTTCCTCGGACAAGATGCTCGGGTCACTGAGGCTGTGACAGTAGATCTCCGCCGGCAGTGGTTCAGGCAAAGCAGCACTCTCTGCACGTTTATAGGCCAGGGCCAACTGGTGGTACCCCTCGTTGATGTGGAAAGTTCCGCTGAACGCCTGCACCGGGTCAGCAGATTCGTCGCGAAGGCGGGGCAGCCGCGCGAGCAACATGTTCACCTTCACCTGCGCGCCGGCTTCCAGGGCGCCGATCGGGTCTGGCGCGCCGCCACGCAGACGGGCAAGGACGGCAGGAGCGCAGTTCGCCGCTACAGACCGTGCAACGTACGTCGTTTCCAAGTCACCTTCACGAACCATCACCTCGACGGCGGATCCGTCGTCGTGGATCGAGAGGACCTCTGCGTTTGTGCGGATCTCACCGCCAGCCTCACGTACCCGGTCCGCGAGTTGCGCAGTGATGGCGCCCATACCGCCAACCGGAACGTCCCACTGCCCGGTTCCCTGTCCAATCACGTGATAGAGGAAGCAGATGTTCTGGTGCAGTGATGCATCGTGAGCATCCGCATACGTCCCGATCAACGCATCGGTGAACACGACCCCACGCAGGACGTCATCGGCGAAGCTCCGCTCTAGAACCTCGCCCAGAGGGCGTTCGACAAAGTCAACCCAGTCCTCTTCGCCTATACGTGCCTTGACTTCCTCTAGCGCAGCTAAGGGTTCGGTGAGCGATGGGAACAGCACCTGCGCCATGGCCTCGGTACGCGCGTAGAACTCGTGCCACGCCATCGCCTGTGAGGCGTCGCCCGTGAACTCGGTGATGTTCGCAGAGATGGCATCGGAATCCGCCGAGGGAATGAGCAGACCGCGACTCGGGTCTTTTGGATCGGGTGTGTAGGAAGCGACACTTCGCCGCGCGAGTGGGACGTCGATCTCGAGGTCTTCGGCAATCGATTGAGGCAGCAGCGACACCAGGTAGGAATACTTGCTCAACCGAGCGCCCATTCCAGGGAAGACGTCGGCCGATATCGCTGCTCCACCGACTTTGTCGCTGGCCTCCAGGACCAAGACGGAGTAGCCAGACCGGGCTAGGTACGCAGCAGTGACGAGGCCGTTATGGCCGGCACCGATGACAATGCAATCGATCACGAAACGATCATGCCGGACGCAGTCGCGGACTATTCGCCGGGAGGTATGCGTACACCCGAGGCAAGGAGTCGCTCACAGGCAGCCACGTACGCATCATCGATGCGCGCGACGGTGTCGGCGTCAAAATCGCGTCGCCATCGTCCACCGTGAGCCCCTTCGGGCGTGATGTTCTCGTCAAACCAAGCCATCATCTGATCATCAATGGGAACGCCAATCGCAGCACAAATCCGCTCAACCGTTTCCTCGCGTGCCGTGCGCACCAAGTCGACAAGATCGATCTGCACGATGCGGTCAGCTCGCGAATTGGCAACTGCGCTGTGGATGCGGAGCATCCGCTGCTCCCATTGCTCGAGAGCAGTGAATACGTCGTCGGGCCCAAACGTCTGGTGGACGAAGGAGGCCGCCACATCACGGCCATCTCGATTCACGATGATGACGGTGGACTCCGGATAGATCTGCTCAACTCGATCGGCCTTACGGGCATTCGCCGGAGTGGTGTCGACCCAACGATCAGCGCCGATAGCTTCCGCGACCTTGGCCATAATCGCTCGAGTTATCGACTGTGCGGCTCCGAGCGGGTCGGTTTCACCTTGCTCCAGATAGCGCTCGCACAGATCCATAAGTTCTTCGCGCGAGATGGACGTATGAAGTCCCACATCAGGTGCACGCTCGAACCAGCGCTCGAGGATCCGCGTTACAGCGAGCCGGGCGGCTGAGTCAGCCTTCGCCGAGCCCGGTTTACGGGTGGCCACCGCGAGCGCATCCGCAATGCCGTCGTTGCCCGTAATGAACCGAACTTCCATCGGGCGCGTAAGCGTGAGCTGCGGGTGATGGTCCAAAAGATGCCCAACGATCGTTGAACCACTGCGTCCCGTGCCACCGACCAAGACTGGTCGTTCTGCATTGAGCAAACTTGACTCGGGAATGGCTCTATCCGACATTGCTAGAGGTAGAGACCGGTGCCGGATGTCGCGTGACGCCCGGCCGCGACCGCGTGGAGATCACGCTCGCGCAGGAGCACGTAGTCGATGCCTTGAAGCTCGACAGTTCCACGATCTTCTGGCTCGAACAGCACCGAATCACCCACCTCGACACTTCGGACGTTCGGCCCAACTGCGACGACCTTTGCCCAACTCAGCCGGCGCCCCACTTGGGCAGTTGCGGGAATGACAATGCCGCCACTTGAGCGCCGTTCACCATCCTCACCGCCCTCGCGAACGAGGACTCGATCATGAAGAAGCTTGATCGGTACGGATCCATCGAGTGCGGGACGAGTGTCGGGAATCGAGGGCGAAGTGCTCTGCTGCTCTTGAGTCGAAGTCAACGACGCCGCCGCCCGATCAACTTGATAGCCACGTAGCCAACAACGACGGCACCGACGATCGCAACACGATCCGGGCGGATGCCGCCATACTCGTCGGTGAACCAGCCCTTGGCCGCACCGAGTCCACGTTGGGCAAGAGCAGCAGGTGTGGTTTCGGACTTGAGGCTCACCAGAGAGGACACGAGTTCCTCTCGCGCTGCGGCCACGGATGTCTGCAGATCGACGAGAGATGTCGCTGAGGTGGGCGAAGTCGGTGCGGAGTCGGCCATCGAAATCTCTCGTTCTCTCTTGACTGTGATGTGCGGGATCAGCCTACGCCGAGCATGGATTTCCTTCCACGTCGGTGGAAGCCGATACCCGTCAGCGAGAGATAGTTGCGGCGGGAACGGGCTCTACGTGCGAATCCAGACCCGCAGACTTGCGGCGCCGAGAACTACCGGCGAAGGCGAAGACGATGAGGAAGATCGCTGCACCCACCAGGACGATCATGGTTCCCGATGGGACCTCGGCGTAGTAGCTGACGTACATCCCCACCAGTCCGCTGAAGGTTCCGATCGCCGTGCTCCAGGCAAGCATTCGTCCAAAGGAATCGGTCAGCATTCGCGCGACCACTGCCGGAATCACGAGCATCGCGGCAACCAAGGTGACACCGATGACGGTGAGCGTTGCCAAAATCGACAAAGACAGGACGATCATGAGCTGGGCTTCGATGCGATTGACCCGGACACCGGACACATCCGCCACCTCCGGGTCGAACGTGGAGAACAACAGGGCCCGGTAACGCAGGAACACGAATCCAACTGCCAGTAAGGACACGACCACGAGTCCGACGATCTGCTCACTTGAGATGCCGAGGATGCTGCCGAAGAGTGCGTTCTCGAAGGACGGCCCGCTGGAACCGAATCGCGCGAAAAGAGCAACACCGAGAGCGAACGACGCTGTTGTGATGACACCGATCGCAGCATCAGCGCCCAGACGACTGCGCTTGGAGACGGTGTTGATGGCAAGGGCAGATGCGATCCCCCACAGTCCGGCTCCGAGCACGTAGAACTGCGCAGCGAATAGTTGGACCGCCGCGAAACCACCAAAGATCGAGTGTGACAGCCCATGGCCGATGTAGCTCATGCCTCGCAGCACGATGAAGACTCCAATAAAGCCCAGAAGTGCACCCGAGAGCCCGGCGACGAGTAGCCCTTTGAGAAAGAAGGTGTAGCCGAGCGGCTCGAGGATGGCCTCCATCAAGCAACCACACCAGATGACTGATCGCGACGGTCGTCGACCACCACACGCATGCCCAAATGTTCGAGCACCTCCATCCGGGCTCCGTACGTTTGCTCGAGAACGTCGGGACGGATGACTTCCTCGGGCGTGCCGTCTGCAATCACCCGATGGTTGACACAAATCAGATGAGGCAGGTGAGCGGCCATGCCGTTGAGGTCGTGCGTGGTGAGAACGATGGCAACACCGTCTTCATGAAGATCAGCAAGTAAGTGCAAGACGTCGTGCCTCGTCGAAACGTCGACACCACTCGTTGGTTCGTCAAGGAGTAGCAATTGCGGCTGCCGGTAGAGCGCTCGCGCTAGGAACATTCGCTGCTGTTGACCACCAGACAACTGCCGTATTTGTCGATCTGCGAACTTCTCGATGCTGAGACGCTCAAGGACGGCCATGGCAGCGCTCTTCTCCTTGGCGCTTGCCCAGGGGGCGACGAATCGTCGTCCCTGTCCCTGCGATCCCGACATCAGTACGCATTCCAGGACAGTGATCGGGAAATCCCAATTGACCGTCTCCAACTGCGGGACGTACGCGGTTCGCAGACCCGCATGCTGCTCAATCGAACCGGTCATCGGCTTAACGATGCCCAGCAGCAGCCTCAACAGGGTTGTCTTGCCCGATCCCGAAGGGCCGACGATGCCGGTGAACTGGTCTTCGTGGACATGGACGTTGACGTCATGCAGGACCACCTGGTGGTCATACCCGGCGTCCACCGCAGTAAGTCGGATCAGTTCTGGTCCGACTCCAGTTCCCGTCACTGTGGATAGTCTGCCGTATCCGGAACCGGGCTGATGATGTCGACCGCACGAACGTTGGGTGCTTCGCCACCGAGACCCTCGATCATGGTTGCGAAGTTGTACTGCATAAGACCCAACCAAGAGTGGTTCTCCTCCCCGGGAGCACCAGGGAGATCGTCATCCCGCAAGGACTGCTCGTACCGCACACCGGTCTCGTTGCCGACCTCCTCCAGAACAGCCGATGGGAATACCTCGGAACCAAAGATCGTCGGCACCGCTTCAGCGCGGATCTGCTCGATCAAGGTCACGACCTCTGAGGGTGTGGGATCGGCGAAGTCACTCGGCTGCACTGCACCAACGACCTCCCATCCGAAGTTGTCAGCGAAGTACGCGTATGCATCGTGATAAGTCACGAGTTTCAAGGCGCCTTCGGGAACGGATCGCTGGTCCTCGCGCACTGCATCGGCGAGTTCGTTCGCCTGAGCAGCGAAAGCATCGAAGTTCTCCTGCATCTGATCAGCACACGCAGGATCCCGCTCACTGAGCACCTCACGCACGATGTCGGCGTATTCGATGGCGTAGGTGGGATCGGTCCACAGATGCGGATTCGGCTTGCCCTCCTCCTCAGGGAAGGAGAAATCAAAGATGTAGTCCTCTTCGGGCAAAGCCACGGTGCCGAGTTCGACGAGCTCGGCGTCCTCGCGCATGTTGGCCTCTGCCATCGCCAGAGTCGGGTCCTCAAGCTTCAGACCATTGATGAACACGACGTCGGCGTCGCTCAACAGGGCCGCTACCGACGGAGCAGGCTCGAAGGTGTGGGAGTTGGTGCCCTCCGGGACGATGCCCCGGATCTCGACGCAATCGCCACCCACCCGGGACACGATCGAGGTGATCGGCGAGACGGTGGTAGCCACCAGGACCTTGTCCCCGTCGCTCCCCGAAGCCTCAGACGACGCGGAATCGTCGCTCGATGAAGAGCAGCCCGCGAGGGCCAGGGCCCCGACAGAACTCACGACTAGGACGGAACGCAGGTTTTTCCGCATAGCGGCAACACTAGGAGCCAATTTATGCAATTGCAAATTATTTGCAAGACAGTGGTCTTTGCGAATGCCCCTACGCTGTTGCCGTGACCAAACTGATGGCGGGAGATCCTGCACCCGCATTCACCCTGCCTACCGCCACGGGTGAGCGCTGGGCGCTGAGGGATGCAAGAGGCTCTCAGGTCCTTCTCTATGCCTATCCGGCTGCGATGACCCCCGGGTGCACCACTCAAGCGTGCGACTTCCGCGACAACCTGGCGACCTTCGCCGATTCCGGCTTGGTCGTCGTTGGCATCTCCCCCGACTCCCCGGACAAGTTGGCCGAATTCACCACCCAAGAGCAATTGCCCTTCACCCTGCTATCGGACCCGGAGCACAAGGTGATGGAGAAGTACGGAGCCTGGGGTGAGAAGAAGTTGTACGGCAAGGTCGTAACCGGAGTGATCCGATCAACTTTCGTTATCTCGCCTACCGGGAAGATCGAACACGCCTTCTACAACGTCAAGGCCACCGGCCACGTCGCGAAACTGATGCGAGACCTCAAGCTCTAGCGCCAAAACCTGCAGTTGCCGTCAAAAAAAGCCGGCGCCTTGTGACGGCAACTGCAGGTTTTTGGCGGGAGAATAGACTTTGGAATCAAGCGGAAGTGGTGGAACGGCAGACACGCTGGTTTTAGGTACCAGTGCCCTAGGGCGTGCGGGTTCAACTCCCGCCTTCCGCACCATCATCGGGTATCAGGCGGGTGCTGATCAGTGGCCTGCCGACCACGTGACTCCCGTCAGCGCTTGGTTGCGATGATCATTCCGGCCGAGCACAAGAACATCCCGCGCCACGACTCGTCGTCCTCGAGCTCGATCTGCTGGCGCCGATACTCGGTTGCATCGATGCCACCGGCGATCATCGGGTAAGTCGGGTGGAAGTTGTACCAGGCGTAGGAGAGGTCCTCGAAGCCCTGGGCCTTAACCACCTCGGCAAGCTCGAAAGGATTGTGGAAGCGGGCAAGGATCTCGTCGTAAGCCGGGGCGTCCTTGTCCCACTCGCGCTTCGGTGGCTTGTCGACGGCTAGTCGCTGATCGAGGTCCTGTGAGACGACGTCCTTGAATTCCTGACCAACCGAAGCCATGAGGTCCTCGAGGATGAACTCCTTGGTCAACCGGTTAAATGTAAACATCGAAAACATTGCATTGCGGAACTGCAGGATCAAGGTGCCGCCGGGCTTGAGGAACAACGACATCGCCTCGACGAACCAAGCATCGTCTTCGACATGGGGAATCACACCCAGGGCGATGACCGCATCGAACTGACCCACCCGAGTAGCCTCGGCGCTAACTGCATCGCGGTCGTTGATGTCCACCTGGGTGTGCAAATCGGGATCGAGTCCGTTGCGCTCGAAGTTCTCCTTGCCCAGTCGGACCATCTCGCTAGACAGATCACTGGCGCGAACGTCGACTCCAAGTTCCTTCGCGATGCGGATGATGGGACTGCCCTCTGCGGCACCAAGTTCGTACACGCTCGTCGCACCACGGTCCTTGAGGATGCGAATCACCTTGTTCAGCCGGAAATAGTTAGCCGGATACTCCTCGTTCGTCCAGATCTTCTCCGGGTCATATTGCTCGTGGTACGACGGTGCTGAGCCGTTGTAGTGGTCGCTGACCTGAGCCATCGTTGAGCCCTTTCCTATCGAGGAGTGGATTATCCGGGGGTGTTGGTATCGGAGAGTAGTTCACCGAGCACCGGCACGAGTGCCCGGAATGCGTGGCCCCGGTGGCTAATCGCGTCCTTCTCAGCCGGCGTGAGTTCAGCGGTAGTGAGTACGTAACCGCGGGGCGTGAAGATGGGGTCATATCCAAAGCCGTTACTCCCCCGCGGCTCCATGATGAGGCTGCCGTCGAGCACACCCTCCACCACCCGCTCCTCGCCACCAGGCGTAGCCACGGCAGCTGCGCAGTGAAATGCGGCACCGCGGCGGTTGGGTGGGACATCTGCAATTTGGGCGAGGACCAACTGGAGATTCGCACCGTCGTCGCCGTGCTTTCCGGCCCACCGGGCAGAGAGGATCCCCGGCATCCCGTTTAATGCGTCGACACACAGGCCCGAGTCATCAGCTATCGCGACCAAACCAGTTCGCTGAGCGACATCATTGGCCTTTAACAAGGCATTGGCTGCGAAAGTGCTTCCCGTCTCAGGGACATCGGGCAGATCTGGGAACTCTTCCGTTCCGACGAGATCGACATCGATGTGTGCGGTTTCCAGGATGCGCCGCAACTCGGCAACCTTGTGCTGATTGCGAGTAGCCAGAACGACGCGCTGACTCATACGGACAGTGATGCCTTCTGCAGAGCCGTCAGATCGGCGATACCCGAAGCGGCCAGATTCAGTAGCTCGTCGAGCAGCGCTCGGTCGAATGGATCACCTTCTGCGGTGCCCTGGACTTCGACGAAGTTCCCAGCGCCAGTCATCACGACATTCATGTCTGTTTCCGCGCGAACATCGTCGTCGTAATGGAGATCGAGTCGGGGCTGTCCATCGATGATGCCTACGCTCACTGCAGCAACTGAGTCCGTCAGCGGATCACCCTTTACGTGACCTTCGCCTCGAGCCCAGGTGAGGGCATCGACGAGAGCGACGTAGGAGCCTGTGATCGCCGCAGTCCGGGTCCCGCCATCGGCCTGGAGGACATCACAGTCGATCAAGATCGAGTTCTCGCCGAGCGCCTTCATATCGACGACGGCTCGCAGACTCCGTCCGATGAGGCGCGAGATCTCTTGAGTGCGCCCGCCCAACTTGCCTTTCACCGATTCGCGTTGGTTTCGCGTAGTGGTGGCGCGCGGCAGCATTGCGTACTCGGCCGTCACCCATCCGGTGCCCGAATCCTTCAGCCAACGTGGCACACCGGGCGTAAAGGAAGCCGTGCACAGCACCTTGGTCTTACCGAATGAGACCAGGGTCGAACCCTCCGCATGTTCGGACCAATGACGCTCGAAGGTCACGGGTCGAAGTTCGCCTGCTGTACGCCCATCGGATCTCGTCATAGGCGTGACACTATCCAGCGTGCTCAAGCAACGTCTGCCCGTGGTGCTGCTGGAATCGGCGAACGTCCTCTCCGGCGTCAGCAACGGGGCCGTGATGGTGATCATCCCGTGGCTGGTGCTGGAGAAAACAAATTCAGCAGCCGCCGCAGGCTTGGTCGCTGCCCTGTCGACGATTCCCGCTCTCGTGGTGGTTCCCGCGGTCGGTATCGCTATCGATCGATACGGGCGCAAGCCGATGAGCGTTCTGTCCGACGTTGCTTCCGCAGTCTCGGTGATCGCCTTCCCGACCGTGGGTTGGATGGTGGGTTTGGATTTAACGTGGATCCTGATCCTTGCCATATTGGGAGCGAGTTTGGATCCGGCTGGATACACAGCTCGCAAGTCCCTCATCGTCGACGCAGCCCGTGCCGGTGGAGTCCGCCTCGAATCGTTGAACGGAATTCACGAAGCGCTCTTCGCCGCGGGGTGGACGCTGGGCCCACTTCTTGGAGCCGGCCTCATCGCGACCCTGGGAGCCGAACAGGGAATGTGGGTTCCCGGTGGCCTTTTCATCATTGCTGCGCTGTGTATCGCCTTGACGCGGGTGTCGGATGCAGGACAGGAAGCCCGTGAGCACGATGAATCACCCACTGGGTTGAGCACGCTCGCGCGCGGCGTCATCGCACTCTGGCACGACAAGGCCCTTCGCACATTGACGATCGCGATCATGGTTCTCGCCGGGGTCTACTTACCCACCGAGAGCGTGATCCTGCCGGTGTACTTCGAAGATCTCGCTCAACCCGAAGGGCTCGGTTTGGTGATCGCTGCGCTGGCCGGTGGCAGTGTCCTGGGAGCACTCGCGTACGGGCCCCTCACAAAGCGGATGTCGCACTACCGAATCATTCAGGTGGCTCTCGTTGGTACAGCCCTCGGCGTCATCCCGATGGCATTTCTTCCGGCGCTTCCGATTCTGGCGTTCTTTGGTTTCATCCTCGGCTTGAGTTGGGGTCCGATGCAGCCGCTTCTCAACACACTGGTCCAGATCCGAATCCCTGCGCAAGAACAAGGGCGAGTCTTCAGCGTCCAGCTAACGGCGTTCTACGTTTTCCCTCCGCTCGCAATGCTGATCACGGGGGCCGCCAGTGAGCAATGGGGAGTTCGGGCGGTCTATCCAGTCATTGCGGCGGCGTTGCTCGTCACAGGAATCATCACCCTGTCCCTGCGATCGATTGGGGAGGTGGACCGCACTACAGCGAACTAACGCTGCCAACCTCTGGCCCTAGGAATCGTCGGCCGTGCTCCTGGAATGCCCGAGGATCCCCGGTTACGAGGAACTCATACGTGGGTGGTCCCGCTTGCGGATCGCGTTGCAAATCTCCAGCCACTAGGACGCGATAGACATCTTTGGCCGTCTCCTCCGCACTGGACACAAGCGTTACGTCTTCACCCATCACGTAGGACAACACACCTGTTAGAAGCGGGTAGTGCGTGCATCCGAGGACGAGAGTGTCTACGTCCTTGATCTGCAACGGCGCAAGATATTCCCGGGCAATCGTGATCGCCTCATCACCACTGGTGACACCGGCCTCAACGAGGTCGACGAACTTCGGGCAAGCCTGGGACTGCAATGAGATGTGAGGTGCGGCTGCGAATGCGTCGTCGTAGGCCTTGGAATTGATCGTGGCTTGCGTTCCGATAACGCCGACGATGCCGGACCGCGTGGCCGACACTGCGCGCCTGACCGCCGGGTGAACTACCTCGATCACCGGAACGTCGTATCGCTCCCGCGCATCTCGCAAGGTAGCCGAACTAGCCGAGTTGCAGGCGATGACCAAGGCTTTGACGCCATCGGCCACCAGTCGATCCATGATCTCAAGGGAGAACTCACGAACCCTGGCAATGGGCTGGGGACCGTAGGGGCCACGTTCGGTATCACCGACATAGCGGATCGATTCGTGCGGCAGCTGATCGATGATCGAACGAGCCACCGTCAATCCGCCAAAGCCGGAATCGAACACCCCGATTGGCGAGTTGTTAGCCATAACCCCTCCAGCGTACGGCGCGCCACGGTTCGACGGATCGGGAACATCCCTACCCTGATTGACGCGTGGCCATCGGGGTCATGCGACTTCCCTGAGGAGGGAATATGGCAGCTGACGCAGCAATCAAGCGTCCCGGCGGAGTGACCATCGTCGGAGTGTTAATCGCTCTGGCCGGCATCTTGAATCTCACGTTCGGCATCTTGATCGTGCTTTCTGCATTTGGAGAGAACCCGACGTACGTCAACAGCTTCGGCCAAGAAGTGACTGTGTCCACGTTCTACCTGTGGTTCAACGGATTCATGATGATCCTGCTCGGGCTCATCTACTTCTGGCTCACACGATTGACATTCGCCGGTAGCGCGACAGCGCAGATGCTGATCTCCGTCCTTGCGGTCATCAACATCGTGTTTGGTTTCTTCCACCTCGGTAACGGTGGCTGGATCCAGATCCTCATCAACCTATTGATCGTGCTCATCGTGAACACTGAGAGCGCAAAGGTCTGGTTCAGTCAGACCCGCTAGTTGCTGTCCCGCCCCCGCCAGCGGGGGCGGGATGCTAGGCCCAGAGTTGGCCTTCGAGGGCTGCCTCGGCCTCTTCGAGAGTGCCCTCGTAGGCACCGGTCGACAAGTACTTCCATCCGCCGTCGCACACGATGAACGCAATATCGGCAGACTCACCGGCCTTCTCGACCTTCCTTGCAACACCCAACGCAGCGTGCAAGATCGCCCCAGTGGAGAACCCGGCGAAGATGCCTTCTTTGTCCAGGAGCTCCCGAGTGCGGCGCACAGCATCGTGCGGCCCAACTGAGTAGCGGCCCGTCAGGATTGACTCGTCGTACAACTCAGGAACAAATCCTTCGTCGAGATTTCGCAGCCCGTAGACGAGTTCGCCGTAGCGCGGCTCGGCGGCGATGATCTGGACGTCCGGTTTGGCCTCACGAAAAAACTTGCCCGTTCCCATCAACGTTCCAGTGGTGCCCAGACCTGCGACGAAATGCGTGATGGTCGGCAGATCCGTAAGCAACTCAGGACCCGTGGTCTCATAGTGAGCGAGGGCGTTGGCCTCATTGCCGTATTGGTAGAGCATCACCCAGTCCGGGTTTTCCTGCGCAATCCCCTTAGCCACTCGAACGGCTTCGTTCGAGCCACCAGCCGCAGGTGAGTAGATGATCTCAGCGCCCCACATCGACAACAGCTGACTGCGCTCGGGGGACGTGTTCTCCGGCATCACGCAGATGAGCTTGTATCCACGCTGCTTGGCGACCATCGCAAGGGAGATACCCGTGTTGCCGCTAGTGGGTTCCAGCAGGACCGATCCCGGATGCAACAGTCCGTCCTTCTCGGCCTTGGTGATCATCGCCAGCGCCGCGCGATCCTTCACCGATCCTGTTGGATTTCGATCCTCGAGCTTCGCCCACAAACGAATATCCGGTGTGGGAGACAAGGTCGGCAGGCCAACGAGAGGTGTGTGGCCGACCGAGTCGAGGAGAGAATCGAAGCGCACGTCAGCCGCCGGCCACCGCAGGCAGAATCGTCACTGAGTCGCCGTCGCTGACCTCGGTGTCAAGTCCATCGAGGAACCGGACGTCCTCGTCGTTGAGGTACACGTTGACGAACCGGCGAAGACCGGATTCATCCACAAGGCGCTCACTCATCCCGGAATAGTTCGCGTCGAGATTCGCGATCAATTCCTTCAACGACGATCCCTCTGCAGTGACGATCTTCTCGCCACCTGTGTAGGTGCGAAGGATGGTCGGGACTCGAACTTCCACGGACATGGACGGACCTCTCTTTCGATGCCCCACAAGCCTAAGCGGAGATAGTTGAATACACGACTACAGGTAAATCAGGTGCAAATCCTTTGCAGGACGGGCGGTCGAGTGGTTCTGGGCACGGGGCCGACTAGCACTCAATTTCGAACGACGACGACGTCCTCAAAGACCTCGCCGTCCACAATGTGGAACGAGCGGAGTTCGTAAGGACCGTCGTCGTTACCCGTCTCGCGGGTGGAGACCAGGACGTAATGGGCGTCGGGTTCGGAAGCGTAGGAGATGTCCGTTCGCGACGGGTAAGCCTCAGTAGCGGTGTGCGAGTGGTAGATGACCGCGGGCACCTCATCGCGGTCGTCCATGTCCCGGTACAACCTCAGCAGGTCGGACGAATCGAATTCGTAGAACGTTGGTGAGCGGGCGGCATTGACCATCGGGATGAAGCGCTGGGGACTGCTGTAGTCCGGGCCGGCGATCACGCCGCATGCTTCATCCGGGTGATCGCGCCGGGCATGCTCAACCAGTTCGGCGATCAGGGTCTGGGGGAGTACGAGTGTGCGAGCCACTCCATAAGCCTAGCCTGGACAAATCGGACATAAAGCAACACATTTCTGTCGCAATTTCTGATTCACGGCTTGTTCAACTTGCGCTCGCGTGTGGCAACCACCACGCTCTTACCCGCCGAGTGCTCGCCGGGAGAGCGCCCAGCGATCTGAAACGTCCGACGGCAGCCAAATGGCCGCCGTCCCAAAAGCATGGAGGCCTGAGTGGACGTCGTCAATCTTGACTACTCCCAGTACCAAACTGTCTACAACGTTCTGTCGTTCGCGCTGGCATCGATGCTGGCGACGTTCGTCTTCCTTCTCGCGGTCCAGGGCCGCGTTCTCCCGCGCTACCGTCAGGCACTCGTCGTCTCGGCGATGGTCTGTCTGATCGCGGCCTACCACTACTGGCGAATCTTCGATTCCTTCAAGGGATCCTTCGTCGCCGTTGATGCGGGCGAGGCTGCTGCGGCTCAGAACGCCATGAGCTACGTGTTCGTCAATGGCGAAGGCTTCAACGAGGGCTACCGCTACGTCGACTGGCTGCTCACCGTGCCGCTGCTGCTGTTCGAGGCGATCGCCGTTCTCGCGCTCCCGCGTGCACTGCGTAAGTCCCTGCTCATGAAGCTCATCCCCGCATCCGCGCTGATGATCATCCTGGGCTACCCGGGCGAGATCGCCGTCGACACCGCACCGAAGGCCATCTGGGGCGCACTGTCCACGATTCCGTTCCTCTACATCCTGTACGTGCTCTTCGTCGAACTCACCAAGGCGACGAAGACCCAGCCCGGCCAGGTCTCCAAGGACGTCAACGGTCTCCGCTGGCTGCTTCTGGCTACCTGGGGCGTCTACCCCATCTCGTACATGATCCCGATGTTCGGCATCGAGGGCGCTGACTCCTTCGTTTGGCGTCAGGTCGGCTACTCGATTGCAGACGTCCTCGCCAAGTGTCTCTTCGGCTTGCTGATCTACAAGATTGCGCGCGAGAAGAGCGCCGTGGACTCGCCGGAGTTCAACGAGAACGAACTCGAGGAAGCTCCCTCCAGCAAGTAGGGGTCACTTCCGCGAGTTCTACCAAGAACAAGGCGGCGGATCGGATGTTCCCGGCATCCGATCCGCCGCCTTTATTTGTCCCTCAAGCCAGCTAGTCGGGCACCGAGAGCGAGCCGGGTTAGACGAACTAGTCGTCCTGGACAACCGGTGCGTCGTCGGGCGCGAAGCCATAGAGCGTTGGATCCAGGCACCGCACGAGCGATTCCTGCAAGAAGGTGAGCCAGTCGTAGACATGGAACAGACCGGCTCGTGGGTCGTCTTCAGGCAAGTTTGATAGCTCCTCGTGGTTGTCCTCAGAGATTTGAATGCGCGTGCCGATGGCGATTCGAGCATCGTTGAGTGTTCCCAACCAACTTTCCGGTGAAGCGACCGTGATCTTCTCCCCCGATCGCTCCAGCTCCTCCAGCATCGTGGTCGCGTGCTGCACCTTGGACTGCCGCAGATCGTTCTCCGTGAAGCGGCGGAAATCTCGAGCGTCATCGGAATTTTCGTAGGCATCGGGCAGCAGGCGGGCCACCGCAGGATCGTCGGAAATTCCAACGTCGCCATCCATCCAGCCCAACTGAGCAGCCAGGGGGTCCTGGTCGGGCGATGGCTCCTCGGGCTTGACGAGATCGATCACTTGGTGCGCAACAGATGTGAGCAGTCCCCGCTCCACTTGATCAACTCGCAGCACGACACGCCCGGTCGCCGTGCGCTGGAATCCGTAGGTCATAGCCGCTACCCGTCAGTCATCTCGCTGCATGGTGGCCCATAGGCCGTATGAGTGCATGGCGCTGACATCGCGCTCCATCTCTTCACGGGTTCCCGATGACACGACCGCCCGACCCTCGTGATGCACGTCGTTCATCAACTTCTCAGCCTTCTCCCGGGAGTAATGGAAGTAGGTCATGAAGACGTAGGTGACGTAGGACATCAAGTTGATGGGGTCATTCCAGACAATGGTGATCCAGGGACGCTGGGTCTCGACGACCTCCTCAACCTGCTCGTCGGGAGCTACCTCGACGGGCACAGACACCATGACCACACCCCAAGTCTCGCAGGAGCACGCGGGCTCGACCATGCCGACGTACCCTGTGCGCATGGACGAGCACCAGTGCCTTCCGGAAATTGACCCCAGTCGGTTCGCCACGCCTCCGGCACGCGCCGACCTGCCCTCGCGCCCCATCCTCGACCGAATCCGCGAATCGGTGATCGGCGACGATCACGTGATGTGGGGGCCCTTCGGAGCCCGTCGCGTGACCTACGCCGACTACACCGCGTCTGGCCGCGCTCTGTCCTTCATCGAGGACTTCATCCGTGACGAGGTCCTCCCCCGCTACGCCAATACCCACACCGAATCCAGCGGTACGGGGCTGCAAACCACCCGGCTCCGCGAAGATGCTCGTGCCCGCATCAAGGAAGCAGTTAACGCCGACAACGACACCTGTCTCATTTTCTGCGGCTCAGGCTCGACGGCAGCCGTCAACAAGATGATCGGTCTGCTCAACCTGCGCATACCGGCCGATCTCAATGCGAGGTATCACCTGAGTTCACACATTCCGGCGTCCGAACGCCCGGTCGTGTTCATTGGACCCTACGAGCACCACAGCAATGAGCTGCCGTGGCGCGAGTCAATCGCGGACGTGATTGCCATCCCTGAGGATTCCGACGGACACCTCGATGTGAACGTCCTGCGTCAGCGCCTCGAGGAGTACGCCCATCGTCCTTTGCGCATCGGCTCGTTCAGTGCAGCAAGCAACGTGACGGGCATCGTCACCGACACCCACGCCATCAGCACGATGCTCCATGAGCACGGGGCGCTTGCTTTCTGGGACTACGCCGCATGCGGACCGTACGTAGATATCGACATGCAGCCACGTTGTTCTGAACACCCGCTTTCCTACAAGGACGCAGTGTTCTTATCTCCACACAAGTTCATCGGTGGTCCTGGGACGCCGGGAGTACTCCTTGTGCGACGTGAACTTGCCACCAACAAGGTCCCTGACATCGTCGGCGGAGGAACAGTCGCGTACGTGAATCCCGAAGAGCATCTGTACTTGTCCGATCCCGAACACCGGGAGGAAGGCGGGACTCCCGCCATCATCGAATCCATCCGCGCCGGCCTGGTGTTCGATCTCAAAGACGCCGTCGGTGTTGATTCGATACGAGCCCGCGAAGAGGATTTCGTGCGTCGGGCTATCGCAAGCTGGAGCACCAACCCAGCCATCGAGATCCTGGGCAACACGAAGGCCGAGCGCCTGTCTATCACCAGCTTTGTGGTTCGACGCCCGGGTGCCCGCTACCTGCACCACAACTTCATCGTGGCTATCTTGAATGATCTGTTCGGTATCCAATCGCGAGGCGGCTGCTCGTGCGCGGGTCCCTATGGACACCGACTCCTGGGTATCGACGTGGAGCGCTCACACGAGTTCGAGCGCGAGATCAGCCAAGGGTGCGAGGGGATCAAGCCCGGGTGGACACGGATCAACTTCAACTACTTCATCTCCGAACCGGTCTTCCAGTACCTCGTTAGCGCTGTCCATCTCACGGCCGAGTTCGGCCATCGCCTGCTGCCGCTGTATTCCTTCGATGCCGCGTCAGGGTTGTGGCAACACAAGGACGGGCCTATCGAACCGCCGCTGCGCTTGAACCAACTGAGCTACGACGATGACGGGCGCATGACGTACCCGGTGCATCACGATCGAGCTCCCGAAAGCGCACTGAACGACTACCTTGCATTCGCCTGCTCGCTCATGGAATCTATGGGAGAGCCGGATCTCGCGGAGCAATTCCCCGGTGGCTCGCAGGACTTCGAAACGTTGCGGTGGTTTGACGTCGCTCGCGTTTGATCGTCAAGACGGCGTAGGCCTCGTCTCCTATTTTTTCTTCACCCGAATCGTGAACTCCTGCGAGATGCCTGGCGCGATTCCGCCCGCGCCTCGCGTGACCACTCGATAGGTCCACCGCTTCTTGGCCTTTTGCGCCTTCGCCTTGATCGTTACGCGACCCTTGGCGTTGGTTCGAGCACCCTTCACCTTGCGCCAAGTGCCGTTCTTGAGCACCTGCAAGATCACCTTTTGATTCGCCTGCGCTGGACGAACGATCGCCCGAACCTTTACTCGGTCTCGAGGACAAACCTTCTTCGTCTTGGCTCGAGCCGTGACGGTAGCGCCAACAGCGACGTCGAATGCTCCGCTCTGCGAGGCCGCCATGGCGCCGTTATCCGGCACCGTGAGTCGGAGTCGACCTGTTCCTGGCAGAACAACCTGGTACGCGACCGCACCGTCTGGCCCACTGTTGACAACCTGCAAGGCTTGCCAGTCCTCGCTGCCTGATGGCTGGAACTCCAAAGTCACAGGGATATCCGGCACCGGGGCGCCATTGAATGTCACACCACCGGCGACGGACGTCGGTTGCCCGAAAGCGACGACCGGAGTGGCGTCGATGGCGACCACGGCTTCAGCCGGTGCAAGCGACTGCGCATAGGTGCGTATCGCGGCCCACTGTGCGGGATTCTCGCCACCGATGGTCCAAAGCGCCGCCCCATTGAGCCCGTACTGCCCGACGAGCTGAGTGCGGGCGAGCACGCCGTCAGGACCTACAAAGTTCACCTGTCGCTTTGCGTTACAGGTCTGCTGGTTCCCCGAAGAATCGGTCCAGTCGACCTGCTTGGTGTACCGGAAGGAACTCTCCTGACGAACCGGGTCCCAGGTGACGTCGGCGTCGGTCAGTCCGTACGTCGCCAGAAGTTCGGGAATGCCCGAAGCCGTGACAGCGGCCATGGAGGTTGCAGAGCGCCAGGCGCGACGTTCGGCCGATGTTCCGTTTTTGCTGGGACACACGCCGGACAGCCGATAGGCGCCACCGCTCTTCGTGCGGGTGCGAGCGCGACCATACGTGGGCACCCCAATCTGCAACTTGGAGGCGTCCATCACGGTCACCGCATGCTCGACGTTTGCGCGGACCCAATCCAGCGGGGCGATCGGACCTACGGAGTTATAGGTGTAGTCGTAGGCCATGATGCGAATTCGATCCACGTGCGGGGCGATCCCAGGAATGTTGTACACCCAATAGCCGTTGCGGCCACCACACCTGTTGCGCGTATCGCACGGCCCGGGAACGGTTGCGGAGAGCAATTTGCCTTGCGCATGCAACGCTGCGCCGAGTTCGGCCACGAAGGTCGTCCACACTGGCAGGGTCGCATCCCACGTCGAGCGACCATCGCTGAAGGCGAAGTTCTCGTAATCCAGATCCAGGCCGTCGTAGCCATTGTTGACAACGAGAGCGACGAGGTCTGCGATGTGCTGTCCACGCAAAGCCGGATCAGCAAGCGTCGCAGCCATCCGACCTTTGCCGGATGCATCGGCGATAGCTGGAAGAACAACTAGCCCGGCTGCACGGAGTCGCTCCATCGCCCATGCGACATTAGCGTCACCGTTGGTGAAATTTGGATTGAGCTTGACCTGGACTCCACCACCTTTTCGGGCGGTAGCCGAGTACCAAAAGGGAGAAACATCTTCGAACAGATCAGCATTGGCGACGGCACTGTCCACACCCATGGGTCGACCAGGAGATGTCATCCAATACGGCATCCACCCGCTGATAACCCGATCGGGCGAGTTCGCCTGGGCCGACGATGAACTGCCCACCTGACCTACCAACAGGCCTGCGATGAGGGCTGTGACGGTCATCAAGGCGAGGGGAAGGCGGCGCATCCCAGCATTGTGCGTCATGGTCCGGCACGGACCTCGAACCCGGTCCACCGCGGGTGTGTCTGGCTAGCGCGGGTTTACCTGGCTGTCGCAAATTTTCTGGCTATCGCAAGACTCGCCCGACATCCCCGGCCGCCCGGGCCACCCGGGGCCCTACGTCGAATTCATCGATCTCCCGGAAAGACACCACACCCACGCTCGCCTCGAGGCCAGGGACCCCGGTCACCGGAGCCGCAAGCCCGAAGACGCCCGGCGCTCCGTCCTCACTCGCAACAACCCAGGGTGGATCCAACGCGCGAGCGCCGGATGTTCGTGCAGCAAGAATCGCACGGCCCGCAGCCGCGGTCTCCAACGGACTTCGGCTGCCAACCCGGTACGTCACGTGCATGTCCGAACGGCTCGGCTCCGCAACCAAGGCGGCCACCGATTCCGCCCCATCCACAAGTGAGAGATACGCCGTGCAGCCGACAGCGTCGGCCAGTAGGCGAAGGGCAGGGAAGGCTGCGTCGCGCACCACCGGCTGCAGTTGCCGACCCATGGCCAACACTCCGAGCCCGAGTCTGCATCGCCCATCGGACCCGCGACGGATCAACGCATGCTGTTCTAGCGTGACAACTAGGCGATAGACCACTGTGCGTCCGATGCCGAGGCGATTGGCCAGTTCGGTGATGGTCAGTCCCTCGCTCGCATCGGCAACCTCCTCGAGTACGCGAAGTCCTCGATCGAGCGTCTGCGACGTCTCAGCAGCCATAGCGTCAGCAAACCATGCGCAACGCGACGAAGCGAGAGGCAGGCCGGTGGCCCACCCCTCGCTTCGCGGTCAATGTCCGGTCAGTCAACCAGGTAGACCTACACCTTGGCCGCAGCCTTGACGGTGAAGGACGCGATGATCTCGTAGATGCCGATCACCACGAGCCAGATGCCGACCACCCAGGTGAGAGTGACAAGCGAGATGCCCGGCCACACCAACACGATGAAACCACCGATCAGCATCACAACGCCGAAGAAGATGTTCCAGCCGCGGCCGTCCTTGCTTTCAAAACCAAGGAACAGGGTCGAGAAGCCACGGAACAAGAAGCCGATACCGATGAACAGGCTCAGGATGTACAACTCCTGGAACTCACCACGGATGGCGAAGATGCCCAGCACCAGCGACAAGATGCCGGTAATGATGAACAGGGCACGCATTCCGCCGGTGAGACCGGCAGCGAATCCGCGAACAATGCTGAAGATGCCAGAGACGATCAGCCAGATCGCGAAGACAATGGCGACGACCAAGACGGTCTTGCCCGGCCACGCGAGGGCTGCGATACCCACCAGCAAGCTCAAGATGCCCGCGAAGAGCAGCACCCACCAGTTGCGGCCGATGGCCGTCATCATGCTGTCGGGATTCTCCTCGATGATCACAGTTTCACTATTGGACATTTACATCCTCCTGATGCCGGCCGTCGGGGTGTCTCCCCTAGCGCCGACAAGATGCTAGGGGTAAGGACACCCACAGTGGGGGATGTTGCGGCCAAAGCCCGAACAAGGTCCGTGCCAATACGCAAATCACGCTGAGCGCGTGATGGGCGGGCTATGCGTCGTCTCGCCAGGCTTCTGGGACAAGCCACGTCGCCTTTATCGTCTCCAATTGCCCGGTTTCCACCATTTCCGCCAGAGCTCGATCAACGCAAGCAGCCAAGGGATTTCCCCCGACCATCGCCAAGGAAAATGCCACATCCGGTGGCTCGACACCAGCCACGTTCGTGATCTCCGCTCCGGCCTCTGCCTCAAGCCACTGGCGAGTGAATTCGTCCATGAGCCGAACGTCGGTGGTCTCTCGGGCCTGTTCCATCTCCAACCCGGTGCGAGCCCACAGCGCCAGTCCTCCACCCTCTGGGATCCAACCCTTGCCCAGAAGCCATGGTCGTCCTATGCCTTGGACCGGAGAAGCGAAGCGCAAGGACGATGGCGGCACCTCGGCGTTCACTCCCAACAAAGATCGGCGCGCCTGGTCACCGCTGACGTCCAGCACCGTTGTCGTCTCCAAATAGGGAGACGAATAGGCAATGGCCGGGAACTCATCCGGTCGCGCGACGTAGCCATCGATGGCGATGTCGTAGTCCAAGAAGGTGCCGGTCAGTACATCCTGAGCTGGAACGAGTTCCCAGGTCACCTCTTGGGGACGAAACCCGAGTTGCTCGGCAAGTGCATACGCCAGTTCGGCTTCGAAACCTTCGCGGTCGGCGGGTTCGGCAGTGAGGAAGAAAGGGGGCGCAGGCGCAAGTGAAGTCGTGAAGGTCAACGCCCCTGGCTCCACCGTCGTGAGGTTGGGCTTGGAACACGGATCCAAGACAACGAGTTCGGCTTCAGCATCGTCATCGGGCACAACCGGAACGGCGGCTCCACCGGAGCCCGCTGCCGTACATCCGACGAGCGCACCCTGAAGGGCTAGGAGTACGCCGCCGACAACGACGGCCGCAGCACCGCGCACGTAGTCAGTCACCACCGCGAGGGAGCGAAGCGTGGATCTCCTGGCATTCGGGACAAATGGGGAACTTTGACGGATCGCGGCCGGGCGTCCACTTCTTCCCACACAGTGCTGTGACGGGCTTACCCGTCACGGCACTTTCGACGATCTTGTCCTTCTCAACGTAATGGGCGAAGCGCTCGTGATCTCCGTCATCGACCGAGGAAGTCCGCTCCTCTAGAAGCGTGTCGCCTCCAGAAGAGGGCAGCGGGTCCAATGGGGTGCTGTCGCTCATTCGGCGAGTCTACGTCCCCGTTAGCGTGGACTTCAGCCCCAACTCCCATCATTTGCGCATCGAGTCCCGTCGCCACAAGATGAGGCTATGTCGTCCTTCCCTGATCCCGTGCCCGCGAATGCACTTGATCCCGACGTCGATTACCCCGCCAATGCTTTTGCGTTTCGATACGTGCTGCCTGCACTCCTACGCGAACCCGGCCGCAATTTCCTCGAGATCGGCGTCGGAAGTGGTGCCGCTTTGCAAACCTTCTCGGACGCAGGCTTCCAGGTGACGGGCTTCGACAACGACGACGCCTCAGTAGTCGCCACACAAGCACGGGCGACCGAACTCGGCCTGAACCCACACAACTTCAGCAAGGGAGATCTACGCGAGCCGGCTTCCTACACAGCGGTTACGAACAACGGGCCCTACGACGGCATAGTCGGTATGGGTGTGCTCCCGCATATCTCCGACAAGGCTGTGGCGCTGGCTAACGTGCTCGACCTCACGGCCCCTGGTGGCCAAGTTTTCATGGAATGCCGGAACCTGCTCTTCGGATTGACAACCTTCAACCGGTTCACCCACAGCCTGGTGATGGATGACCTGCTCGGAGATATCGCAGCGCCGGTTCGAGAAATCGTGAACGAAGAGCTATCCGGGCGTGTGCACATGGATGTTCCGGGCTCTGTTGCGCATGCCGCAGATGCCGGCGAAAACATCTTGGAGCCTTTCGACAATCCCCTGACCGTTCCTGCGCTGTTCGATGCGGCTGGATTTGCTGACGTGAGAGTCCACTACTTCCACTACCACGCCGGAATGCCCTACCTGCAGTCTCGTGACCCTGCCGCCTTCCGTGCAGCGGATGTCACGCTCGAGGAGGACACCAGCGGCTGGCGCGGGATGTTTCTGGCCTCAGCCTTCCTCGTCCACGCTCGCAAACCAGCGAGCTAGCCCACCCCGCCCACCGGAACCGAATGAATACCCCCTAGGGTATCTTCATGGCAACACAGGAACTGACAGAGCAAACGTTCGCCGATGTAGTCGGCGGCAACGACATCGTCCTAGTCGACTTCTGGGCCTCGTGGTGTGGGCCGTGCCGGACTTTCGCGCCGGTGTTCGAAACTGTCTCGCAAGACAACCCGGACATCGTCTTCGCCAAGGTGGATACCGAGGCTGAGCAGGGACTCGCGAGCTACTTCCAGATCAGCTCGATCCCGACCTTGATGGCGATCCGCGATGGCGTCGTGCTGTACTCCCAGGCCGGTGCGCTCCCCCAGCCGGCTCTGGAGAACCTCGTCCAGGCAGTCCGGGACATTGACATGGAGGATGTTCGCAAGAAGTTGGCCCAAGAAGGCACGCCGTCGCAAGACTCTGAATAGCCCTTCCGGTTCATCGCCGGACCGGAACCACAGAATCTGGTCCCGCAAGGTCGGGACTTTCGTCCGCTTACGCGGGCTTCTCGCGCTCTTACCGTTAGGGATGTTGGCCAAGCGAACAGCGTCAATGACGCGTTGAGGGCGAGAGGAGAGTGTCATGCCGCAGCAACCTTTGGCACAAGTACCTGACGACGCGACCTGGTTTTGGCAGGAACGAGGGGCCTGCCGGAAGGTGGACCCGACGATCTTCTTCCATCCGCAAAACGAGCGCGGCCTGCCGCGGATTCGTCGCGACCGGCAAGCCAAGGCCGTGTGTGCGTCATGCCCGGTTCGACTCGAGTGCGCCGATTACGCCGTTCGCGCAAGAGAGCCCTACGGAGTGTGGGGCGGCCTGAGCGAAGAAGACCGAGAGCGCATCTACCGCCGTCTCGATTCGCGTCACTACCCCCGGGCTAAGGGCGATGGTCTTCGAGCAGCGGGAGCAGACGTAGATACCGCGATTTCACCTGAAGCCTTGGGCGTCACCGCATAACGCCTTTACGCAGCACGACAGTCAGGCGGCCGCCCTCTCGCCGATAGAGTTTGGCGAGTGAACGAGGCAATCGACCTGCGCGGCCGCAATTTTCTCGCGGAGAAGGACTTCACGGCGGCGGAGTTGACGTACCTGGTTGACCTCGCCGGCCGACTCAAGTCCGAACGACGCAACGGGAGTGAGACACCTCGACTCCAGGGCCGAGGTATCGCCTTGATCTTCGAGAAGACCTCCACTCGCACCCGGGTCTCCTTTGAGGCCGCAATCGCCCACCAGGGTGGCTTCAGCACGGTCCTCGACCCGTCATCAAGCCAGATCGGCCACAAAGAATCCACCGCCGACACCGCCCGAGTTCTCTCTCGAGTCTTCGACGGCATTGAGTACCGCGGGGCTGATCACGCAACAGTCGAGGAATTGGCCGAGCACGCAAGCGTCCCTGTCTTCAATGGCCTCACGGACACCTGGCATCCGACGCAGATGCTCGCGGATTTCCTGACTATGCGCGAGCATTCGGGAACTATCGCTCCATCTTTCGCATACGTGGGTGATGCTCGATTCAATATGGGCAATTCGCTTCTTGTGACCGGTGCGATTCTCGGCGCAGATGTCCGCATTGTCGCCCCTGCCTCACTATGGCCAAGTGAAGACATTCAACTACTCGCCCGCGAGCGTGCTGAAGGCTCCGGTGCACAGATCACCCTGACAGAGGACATCGACGACGTGCGTGGTGTTGACTTTGTACACACCGACGTGTGGGTTTCCATGGGTGAACCCAAGGACGTTTGGGGCGAACGCATCGAGATGCTCCGTCCGTACCGAGTCGACTCATCATTAATGGCGATCGCCGGGGACAAGGCGAAGTTCATGCACTGCTTACCCGCGTACCACGACACCAACATCACGATCGGCCAATCAATCGCCGAGGAGTTCGGATTAACCGACGGAGTCGAAGTCACCTCCGAGGTCTTTGAGTCCCCCGCCAGCGTCGTCTTCGATCAGGCGGAGAACCGGATGCACACCATCAAGGCCGTACTCGTGGCCACGATGGCCGACTAACCGTTTCCCTATCGCGCCCTAACTCAGGCGATCACGCAGCTCCTGCAACTGCTCGCGCAGCACCTCGGGCACCCGATCACCGAACTGCTCGAAGTACGCCTCGGTCATTTCGGCTTCCGCCAACCACGACTGCGAGTCGATGTGGAACAAGTCTTCGACATCCTCGGCAGAGATATCGACGCCATCGAGGTCGAGTTGATCAACGACGGGCAGGCGCCCGATCGGGGTGTCGATGGCATCCGACTGGCCTTCAATGCGCCGGATGATCCACTCGAGCACACGGGAATTATCGCCGAATCCGGGCCAGATGAATCGACCGTCTGCGCCCCGCCGGAACCAGTTCACTGAGTAAATGCGCGGCAACTTTTCCGGGCTGGAAAACGAGCCAATCTTCAGCCAGTGACCCCAATAGTCAGCCATGTTGTAGCCGCAGAACGGCAGCATCGCGAAGGGATCACGGCGCAATTCGCCGACTGTTCCCTCAGCCGCAGCGGTCTTCTCACTCGACATCGTCGCGCCCATGAACACGCCGTGGGCCCAGTCGAAGGATTCGGTGACGAGCGGCACGTTCGTTGCACGTCGACCGCCGAACAAGATCGCGTCGATCGGCACACCCGCAGGGTCTTCCCAGTTCGGCGCGATGGTCGGACATTGCGACGCAGGAACCGTGAAGCGGGCGTTCGGATGGCTCGACGGTTCGTCGGAGTCCGGTGTCCAGTCACGACCCTTCCAGTCGATCAGGTGCGCAGGTGCCTCTTCCGTCAGTCCCTCCCACCACACATCGCCGTCATCAGTTAGGGCGACGTTCGTGAAGATGCTGTTACCAGCATCGAGCGTGCGCACTGCGTTGGCGTTGGTGTGCATTCCCGTTCCCGGTGCCACACCAAAGAATCCAGCCTCGGGATTGATTGCGTAGAGCCGGCCGTCCTCACCGAAGCGCATCCACGCGATGTCGTCGCCGATGGTCTCGACCTTCCAACCCGGCATAGTCGGTTCCAGCATGGCGAGGTTGGTCTTTCCGCATGCCGACGGGAAGGCCGCAGTGATGTAGCGAACATCGCCCTCGGGTGACGTCAGCTTCAGCACCAACATGTGCTCGGCGAGCCAGCCCTCATCTCGGGCCATGGCTGAAGCGATGCGCAGCGCGTAGCACTTCTTGCCCAACAATGCGTTGCCGCCGTAACCCGAGCCGTATGACCAAATCTCGCGAGTCTCGGGGAAGTGGACGATGTACTTGGTGTCGTTGCAAGGCCACGCCACATCCTCGCGAGTCTCGCCGGCCTCGTCGACGAGCGGGTGACCGACCGTATGCAGGCAGGGCACGAAATCGCCGTGCTCACCAATTTCTTCGAGGGCTGCCGTGCCCATCCGCGTCATGAGCTGCATGTTCAGCACGACGTACGGGGAGTCGGTGATCTCGACACCAAGCTGGGAGATGCGCGAACCGAGCGGCCCCATTGAGAACGGAATCACGTACATGGTTCGTCCACGCATGCTGCCGGCGAACAAGCCCTTAAGAGTCGCGCGCATCTCGATCGGATCCGCCCAATTATTCGTCGGTCCGGCATCGATCTCACGCTGAGAACAGATGAATGTGCGCTCTTCCACTCGAGCAACGTCGCGGGGATCGCTGCGGGCCAGGAACGAGTTTGGTCGGAGTTCAGGGTTCAGCCGGATCAAAGTGCCGGCATCGACGAGTTCGCTCGTGAGTCGGTTCCACTCTTCCTGCGAGCCATCGCACCACTCGATGCGGTCAGGCTGGGCGAGTTCAGCCATTTCCTCGACCCATTCCAGGATCTGCTTATTGCGTGTGGGTGCGTTGTCCATACCCGTCAGTGTCATCGTGACTCCGTTGTCCGCTCGAGGTTCGTTTGCTCGAGATTTGATCGCACTTGCGGCCGGGGAAGACCAGGTCAGGATGACGCCTTGCGGGACAATTGGCCAGCCGAGACAGGCGTGTAAACGCTGTCCTGTGATCAAGTGCACAGGCGCGATGTGACGGCGATTACTTGTGGAACGATCCAATCACCGAAACGGGTTAACCCGGACTTAACGGCAGACGATCGCTGTACGGCGCTCGAGGCGTGGTGATGGCCTTGCGGACCATCGTCGCGAAAGCTTTGGCTCCCTCGGGTCGAAGGTGGATGCCGTCCGCGTAGAGATACTTGGGGTTGTTTGACGCCAACTCGTTCCAGTCAAGCAGCACAACGCGATCGCTGCGGAACTTCGCGTCACACTTGCGGAGCATCTTGTTGTTCACCTTCTCCCACGAGCGCGGAACCTTGAGGTTGACGAGATAGACTGTCCGATTATTCCCCGCTGCGCGGACCAACTGCTTGCACATCTTCATGGTGTAAGTGCCGTTGGTACCTAGATGAACCACAACGTGCTCAGGAAGTCGGCTGCCAAGACCACGGATCAGTCCAGGACCCGTATAAGCCTGGCGGCTGACTTTGGCATCTACCTTGCCGACACCGGCGTTCTTCAACTGTGATTTCGCACCGAGCATGACGGAGTCGCCGAACGCCACGGCATCGAGGTCCTTGACACGGTCGGTAGCAGCCGCACCCGTGGCCATCGAGGCGACAAGGGTCAGCGCACCAACGCCGGCTAACAATCCGGCTATCGATATCGAACCTCGCCAGGCAATCACACGTTTACGACGCACGGGACCCCACTACGGCTCCAACTCCCGCGATGATCGCCTCGAGGATCTCGCGGCTCGTGGCGTAGTTGATGCGCGCGTGACTCAAGCCAGGTGCACCAAATGCAGGCCCAGAATTGACAGCGATCGACGCTTCATCCAAGATCACGGCCGCAGGATCGTCTCCCAGGCTTTCGAAACGCACCCATGCTAGGTAGGACGCCTCCGGCCACACCATCTCGACTCCGTCCATGGCGGTGAGTGCGTCGAAAAGCGTGCGCCGACGATCATCCAGAGCGGTGAGCATCTGCGCGCGCCAGGAGGCACCATCGCGGTAGGCCGCCAACGTGCCCAGCACTCCAAAGTGCCCAACCCCGTACGTTGCTTCGATCGGTATGCGCTCGTTGAGTTCGTCGACCACGGAAGCACCGGCAACCAATTGCGCACACTTCAACCCGGGGATGTTCCATGCCTTCGACGCCGACACCGCGGCTACCGCACGCAGATGAGGTATATCAGTAGCCGCATGCATAAAGGGCACATGCCGGCTCCCGGCAAGTGCCATCGGAGCATGGATCTCGTCCGAGATCACGACCACATCGTTCACGGCAGCCAACGCAGCTACCGCAGTCAAGTCCTCGTGTGAATGCACTGTCCCAGTCGGGTTGTGCGGCGAACACAGGACAAACGCCTGGACCGCTGGATCGGCAAAAGCCCGCTGTAGCCCTTCAAGGTCAAGTCGATAGCGCCCGGAATCCGCGACGAGTGGCACCTCTCGGACCACTCGACCGGTGACCTTCTCAACGGTTGAGAAGAAGGGTGGGTAGACGGGTGGGTTAATCACGACCTGCGACCCAGGCTCGGTCAAGTGCAGGAGGGATTGGGCGATCGCGCTCATCACATCGGCCAGCACGATCACATTTTTGGGGTCCACCTGCCATGACCATTCACCATCGGCGAACGCCGCGAAAGCCACCGGAATCTCCTCCGCCCACCGGTAGCCGGTATCTGAACGGTCTACTGCGCGATGCAGGGCGTCGGCAATCGGCTCGGCCACCGTGAAGTCCATCTCGGCAACCCAGGCCGGAAGGACCTCCGCAGGGTATGAACGCCACTTGGCGCTCGCGCGGAGCCGTAGCTCGCCAAGGGACGTGTCATCGACGGGCACGGGGACAAGCATGCCCAATCACTAGTCCGAATTCGCGCAGGTCCCCGCTGAGAGACTATGCGTCCAACGCACCCCGGACGATGCTGTCCGCACTGTGGGTGACGTCGCCATCGAACTGCTCCAAAGAGATATCCACTACGGGAAACGCATTCATGTCCATTCCCGCTGGTAGCGGGAACTGATTGACCTCTCCTTGGCCCAGCACCCCGATGGAGACCATGGAGTCCGCCTCGGGCGTGAGCATCCAGACCTCGTAGTAGCCGTCGGTCTCCGGGAGGTCGGCGACGTCAACCATCAAAATCGGCCCATCGGATGTATCGCGGACCTGAGCGACACCGCGGACATTTTGACCCGGAAGCGGCTCGAGTTCGGCCTGAGCGATCGTGGGCGCCGGGTTCTGCTGATCAAGCGCAACCAAGGTACCCACGCTGCCTACCAAGAGACCCACGGCTGCAGCCAATGCGAACCAGCCCATGCGAGCGCCGCGAGGAACCCGACGGGTCTCGCGATCGGCGCCATCGGAATCAATGGCCGCGACGATCTGCTCCCACACCGAATCGGGCGGGGACATTGGATGGTCCTCGTCGGTCACGAATCGAGCGCTGTCCACAACAGCACGAAGTTGATCGACCTTGGCCTGGCATGCGGCGCAAGTACGCAGGTGATCACGTTGCTCACCCGCAACTTTTTCTCCCAGGGCGAGTAGTGCGATTGTCTCCTCGTCCATATGTCCACTGCCACGCCCATCGACGTAGCTCTCAACGCCGGACACCGTCCACCTCCAATCGATCTCGTAGCCGCCCGAGCGAACGCCGTACGTGACTTTTTACCGTTCCCAGTGGCAGATCCAGAAGGCTAGCCACTTGAGCGTGCGTCATGTCTTCATAAAAGCAAAGTTCGATGATCCGACGCTGTGGCTCGCCGAGCCGGGAAATCTCGTCGGCGAGTAGCACCCGGTCGACGACGGTCTCGACCGCAGGATCGGCCGATTCTTCCTCGGGCAGTTCTTCGCGTGGCTCAGGTACCCGGCCCATCGCCCGGTAGTGATCGGCGATCTTCCTTCGAGTGATGGCCAGCAGCCACCCTGGCAAGCTGCCCGAGTCCGGATCGAACCGAACGCGTCCTTGCCATGCCGCAACGAATACTGCCTGCGTCACATCCGCAGCATCGTCATCGTTGCGCATACTGCGCCGCGCAACGGTGTAAATCAGAGGCGACCAGCGGTCGTAGACCTCGCGGAGGGACCCGTCGTCTCCGCGAGTGAACGCGGAAGTGATCTCCGCGTCTGCCCGTGACCGCACCGACTGTCCCCTTGTCGTTCCCATCGACGTTTCCTCCGTCGATCCGGGGATCGACGTGCTCACGTCGGTTGTGGTCCCAGTCTCCCTCATGAGCGCACCTCCTCGCCCACAGGGACCGCGCTAACCGGGACAGCAGTAACGACGATGTTCTCGCGGTAACCGTCACCACCGCGATCGAAGTAACCGATGCAGGAAATGAGCGTCAAGACTTCTGGTCCATCCTCCGCAAAGAGCGTTGACGTCGGCAGGATCTCCTTCTCGATCGCCTCCCGCGCTACCACCTGGTATTCCCTGATCGAGCCGTCGCTCAGCTCCAGCGAGACCGGATCCCCAACGGTGAGAGCGGCAATCGAGTAGAACGCACCGGGGCCTT
Source organism: Candidatus Nanopelagicales bacterium (assembly GCA_040266055.1). GTDB lineage: Bacteria > Actinomycetota > Actinomycetes > S36-B12 > S36-B12 > S36-B12. The sequence goes on from JBDQFC010000014.1 coordinate 37,229, forward strand.
GATCGAATCCGTCGCGGTGGCCAACGATCACAGTGGACCCTCGGCCTTGCGCGGGATCAGATCCGAACCGATACCAACCGACCCGTGCGACGTCGTCTGGAATCTCCACTGATCCATCGTCATAAACACCAACGGCATCGACGGGAGCTTCGATTGCGATTGATTCGATGTCAATCCGGACGGGAGCAAGTGGTTCGATCCGCACGGCTGGTTCGACCGGGGTTCCGATACGAACGACGTCCGCTCCCGCCACATCCAGTTCATCCGACTCCGTCGATGCACGGACCTCGGACGTGGCCTGGGCTTCGGGACGCTCACCAACCGACTCGACTCTTTCAGCAGCCCGCGTCGTCTCTCCGGACGCGACGAACCCCACCCACGCCAGTGGAGCACTGATCAACAGCACCAGGCTGCCGATGAGAATCACCATGGCGGGGCGGGGTCGTCGCATCACGGGCTACTAATGGATTTCTCGAGTCCTACGCGCGGTTGCGCGCAATTTGCGTCATTGCACCAGCTGCGCCCAGTGCACCAAGAGCCATCAGGCCCATGGTCCACGCTGGGAGCTGATCGGTGGCTGCCGTGGAGCCGCCGCCGGCAGCAACACCGGTCGGTGCGCCGTCCAGCCCGTCGATGACCTGAGTCGCCAGCGCGAGGTTTCCGGCCTCAGCCGAACCCCAGGCGTAGACGATGGTGTTGGTGCCCTCGTCGAGAGTCAGATCGGCCGGCCCGAGTGCCACGGTGTCAGTGCCTTGCAGCACGACATCAGCGGTGTAGGTCCCTGCCGGAACCGCAACGATGGCCTCGTCCGGGTTCACCAGGTTCTCGATGATGACAGCGCCGTCCGCGCGGACGTCAACAGCCGGAGCTGCAGCGATGTGGCGCACGGTGAGGCGAGACTCGCCGGCTGCCACCTCGGAGATGTCGTTGACGTAGACATTCAACGCGGGGTTGCCGTCGGCGTCCAAGTTCGCGGTTACCGTCGCATTCGCGCCACCGGGAACCTCGACTCCCGCAGCCTCCAGCACTGCGGTGCCACCGTCCGGTGTCTCGCCGTCGGCGAAGACCGCAAGATCGTAGGTGCCCTCGGGCACGGTCAGGGTCTCCAGCGACCCTGGGGTGAAGTTGTCGATAAGCATCGCGTCACCGGCGTAGACGTCCACGACATCGGCTCCGGAACCTTCCGGAATCGCGTGCAGTACCGAGACGGTCGCGTCCATATCCCCGCCGTGGCCGTCCGCCATGGCGGGAGCGGCAGCCACGCCGGCTATGCCGAAGGGAAGAGCGAGGGCGGCCGCTGCGACCGCTCCACGACGGACCGCACTGCGGCCCTTGGTGGTACGAGAGTCGTTCATGTTCGGCTCCTAGATTCTTGATTCCCCCGACCTGGTGGCCGGTTACCTAGGAGTTCGTTAGAACAACCCCGCCTGGATGCAAAATTCTCAAACTTTTTTGTCGCAACCAACCACCCGACTGAACCCGGGTCGCTTGTTCAAGGGGAAATCAGGCCAGAGACAGGAATAACTTCTCTAGTTCCTCGGCGGTCATCGGAGCCTTCTCGCCATCTTCCCAACATTGCTTCAGGCCCGTGGCGACGACTTTGAATCCAGCACGATCGAGTGCCTTGGACACAGCAGCGAGCTGGGTAACGATGTCTGCACAGCTGCGGTCGTCCTCGATCATGTTGATCACTCCGTCCAACTGGCCCCGGGCCCGCTTGAGACGCATGAGGACATCACGGCTGATCGACGGATCTATCTCCATGGATGGAGGATACCCCAATACCCTGCGGGGTATCCAAACAAAGCGGAGTATCGTGCTTGACATGGCACACGACCACGGCAAAGCCGTCCAAGAACCTCTTGCACCCCTGGCTCGCAACCTGCGCCAAGCCATCCCCGACGTCTACGCCGGCTTCAAGGAACTCCATGCTGGGGCGATGGCCGATGGGGCCTTGTCGACCAAAGTCAAGGAACTCATCGCTTTGACCCTGTCGGTACACGCCCAGTGCGACGGCTGCATCGCCGCGCACGCCCGTGGAGCGGTTCGCACGGGTGCCACCAAGGAAGAGGCCGCCGAGGCCATCGGGGTCACCTTCTTGATGCAGGGCGGACCGGCCACCGTATACGGGCCACGTGCCTTTGACGCTTTCTGCGAGTACTACGACGCCCAGCACGGAGCAGCTGATTCCGGAGCCGAGTCCTGAGCGACAAAGCGCCCGGGCGGATCGCCCTCGTCGGCAGCGGCGAGTACCTACCCGAGATGCATGAACTCGAAGAGTGGTTGCTTGTCGACAAGGCCCCGCGGTACGTCCAGCTGGCAACTGCGGCCTCGCTCGAAGGCGAGGAATCACTGCAACGTTGGCACGAAATCGGGGCCCGCGCCGCCGACCGCCTCGGTGTGGAACAGGTCGTCGTAGACGTCAGAACACGAGGCGATGCTGACGACCCTTCACACGTGGCGGCCATTGAAGGAGCTGGCCTGATTTACCTTTCCGGAGGCAATCCCAAACACTTGGCGCGCACCCTGATCGATACTCCCGTGTGGCGGGCTATGCATCGAGCTTGGCGCGAGGGAGCTTCGATCGCCGGCTGTTCGGCAGGAGCCATGGCACTCAGCGGCTACGTCCCCGACATCCGTCACCCGCGCGCCGGTGGTCAAGAAGGCCTCGGTTTGGTTCCGTCATTGCGCGTGCTCCCACATTTCGACGTTTACGCGAAGTGGATCCCAGACATGGTGATGCGCCCAATGCTTTCGGACAGCACGACAGTGGTCGGCATCGACGAGCAAACGGCCTTCCGGGCCGAGCCGCCGGAGAATCTGGACGAACCGTGGCAGTTCCGCGGGGTGGGGCGTGGTTCGTGCTGGCGTATCGAGAGCGACCGCAAATACCGAGTCAACTCGCCCCTGGGTCTCCATGTGGAGTTGGGTTCGCGTCACTGACAGCCGGTGTGCTCCCCCAAAGGCGGCCACGATGTCTTGCGATGAATCGGTAGGCAGTCTGGGCGGCGGGTCGCACGACCGGACGATCGATGGCGCGCCCGATGGGACGCCACCAGCGGCCACCGGACTGCAGTATGTAGGCGGCTGCAGATGATCCCCCGACCACGAACTCCCCCTCAACCCACTGCACTTCGCGCTCGCACTGCTCTTGAGTGAGTCCGAACTGCTCGAGATCGGTTGTTTGGAAGGGCACGAACTCTGCGTCTGACCGAACCCAACGACGCGCGAAATTCACACTCCAGGTGCAAAAGCCGCAGCGGCCATCGAACACGACCACGGGTCGAGTCATTGTTTCTCCGAGTCTGTCGGGTCACGATCGACCACCGCTGCCAACTGCTCGCACTGGTCTCGTGCAGCCGCCTGTGCGTACTTTGCGAAGTCCCAACGTTCGTTGGGTATTTGCTCGATCTCATCAACCGACATCGATTCGAGTTCTGACGCGAAAGCAGCGGTCTCGGACAATGCCTCAACGAGGGCACCGAATCGGTCATCAACCTCATCAACCCGCTGTGCAGCTTCCAGCCGAGTTCTCGCCTGCTGAGTGTTCTGTGAACGTTGTTGCGCGGAAGCGTCGATCGCTGAAACCACGGGCACCGGAGGCTCGTCCCAGCCGCATGCAATCGCGGCGTCATCGTTGATCGACGGTGAGGAGCAGGCAGCCACACCGAGCAGCACGCATCCTGCTGCAAGTGTCGTCTTCCATCGGCCACCCACGGCACCACCGTAGATTCCAGCCGCGCCATGGACCACACTGCAGTCGTGCCTGAACCCATCCTGAGCCCCGGGATTCGGACCTTCAAGCCGCGAAGAAGTCGCATCACTCCGCGTCAGGCGCGCGCGCTCGAAGACGCCGGTCCCCAACTCCTGACCGAGTCCAGCCTGGCGCAGGCGTGGGACCCTGGCGATCCGATCATCCTCGACATTGGCTTCGGCTCAGCCGATCCAGTCATCGAACTGGCCAGCATGTTTCCTGACACCAAGGTGCTGGCCGTCGACGTCCACACTCCTGGCATAGGTGATCTTGTAGACCGCTGCCGAACCGACAACGTTACGAACGTCTTCATCATCGAGGCCGACATCCTCGAACTTGTGTCACAGTTTCCGGGCACCGTGGCGGGAGTCAGATCCTTCTTCCCCGATCCCTGGCCCAAGGCGCGCCATCACAAGCGTCGACTAGTGCAGCCTGGCGTCCTGGACGCAATGGCCAAGGTCGTTGAGCCCACAGGGTTCTGGCACCTCGCTACCGACTGGGCCGAGTACGCCGAATCGATGCAAGCGACCTTCGCCCTGAACGAAAACTGGGAAGGCGGAGTTATCGAGCGTCCCAGCTGGCGCCCGGTGACCCATTTTGAGAAGCGAGCAATTCGCGAGGATCGTCCGATCGTCGACATGTGGTTCACCCGAATCTGATCTACCGTCGTGCCATGCGAGCCATGGCCCTCGTGGCTGCAGCCCTTCTGCTCGCCGGCTGCGTCAGCGAAGCAACCACCGGTGGTGTCGAGCGCTCTGGATCCGAACCGACCACCCAGGCGCCGCCATCCGAGGAGCCAGACACAAGTGAAGAGACCAGAGCCGAAACTGCACCGCAACCAATAGAGTCGACTGAGTCGACAGAACCATCTGTAGTTCCGTGCGAGGACGTCATGTTCCAGCAGGCTCAGGGAACCATCCGAAGTCAGCAGAGCGCGTTCGCGAACGAGGACTTCGCTGCTGCTCGAGCCTTCGCCTCGCAATCCTTCCAAGAAGCGGTGAGCGTCGATCAGTTCCAATCGATCATTCGAGGCACCTACGAGTTTTTACTCGGTGAGCCAGCTCTGACATTTAGCGACTGTCGACGCGATGGTGATTCGGCCCTCATCCAAGTGGATATTGCGGGTTCCCCATCCGTCTTGATGGTCTATCGCGTCGTTTTAGAAAACGAATCGTGGTTCATCGACGCAGCCAGCATCGCCGGCACCAAAGAAGACGTAGCGGCTTAGCCGATTGCTTCGCCGATAGCGCGATGGGCCGCCGCCAAGGCGGCCTGTTCATCTGGCGCGATTGGCTCATCCACCGTTTGCGACCAGCCCATCGGATCCAGCAGCACCGGAACCGCCAAGGGCCCGGACAATTCCTGGAACTCCCCGTCGAGGATCACTTGGGCCGGAATCGCAATCTGCTGACCGTGAGCCAAGAAGCCGATCACGTCCACCACGGCGTGGGCGGTGGCAAGTTCCGTCGTTCGACCGGCAGTGAAGTGAGTGAAGAACGGCTTTATCGCCGCTCGGACATCGGCAGGCTGACTCTGGATGAACTCGTACGCCCCTCGAATCTCGTTTTGATTGACGAGAGCTAACGCCCGCGATCGAGCCTCGGGAATCTCACTGGACAAATCTGCGAGATCACGTCCCTCACGCGCCTGCCCGATGACGTCGGCGAGGCGCTGTTTGCTCACGCCCCGCGCGTGAATTCGCGACCAGATCGGTACCAGATGGTCACCGTGCTGACCCCACATCTGCGCGTTCACCATCGGTCGGCGAACTCCAAGGTCTGCCGCGAGCTCACGACGGAATCGCAGCGAGTCCGACCAAGCAGCAGCCCCGAGCAATTTGTGGCGCGGAACAACGGATGCGAACGCTTGCACCGCTAGCTCGACTGGATTCGATTGAACGATCACGGTGACATCACCGGACATTCGCCCGACGTCCTCGGCCGCTTCGGCGAAGATCCGCCGATTGGTCTCCGCTAACGCCGCACGATTAGTGATCTCCCGTGTGACCGTGGCACCGGCCATCATCACGACGACGTCCGCCTCCGTCTGAGAAACGTCGGTCCCGATCTCGATCCTCGGCGCACGATCAGCGAATGCATCGTGCAGATCCGCTCGAAGGCCCCATAGTTCGGACTCGTGCGCACCACCGGCATGCCCGATGAGGTGGATGGTGACGGTATCGGGGAGTAATGACCTTTCGATCAACTGGGCGGCCACTTGGCGCCCACAACTTCCGGTAGCTCCGATGATGGCGACGTCCACGGCGAGCACCCTAGGGCTCAATTCAAGAACCAAGGAAGGTAGTGCGAATCACCGGCGTATTCTCTGCGCATAATGCGCATTAATCAGCGCGCTTCAAGCGTGCTGCCGGCATGGCTGATCGTCGCCCTCATGGCCGCCATCGGCCTCAACCTGCGCGCCACCTTGGGAGCGATCCCACCGCTCCTCGGGGACATCAGCGCCGAACTCGGGCTCTCCGGAATTGCCCAAGCGGGCTTGACCTCGGTGGCCATTCTTGCCATGGGCGTCTTCGCGCCCGTAGGTCAGCGCATGGCCGCGCGCTGGGGTGCAGAGATAACCACTGCGGTGATGCTCGGACTGCTCTCGCTTTCGGGATTCATGCGCCTAGCAGCAACCACCACTGGGATCTTGATGGCATCGGTTGCTCTCGCCGGAGCATCGATGGGAGCCGCTTCCGCCATCGCACCGGCGCTCATCGCCCAACACGTCCCGAAGATCCGCGGTTTCACCACTGGGATTTATTCCACCGGACTGGCGATGGGTGTCGCCATCGCGGCCTGGATCGCAGTGCCGACCGAGCAGTGGCTCGGAGGGTGGCGGCCTGCTCTGGCCGTGTGGGGTGTGTTCGCCGGCATCACCGCCATTGCCTGGATCCTTGCTATTCCTGGACTGCACCGCGATCCCGATCGACCTACCCGACTGCGAAGAGGAGACGCCCACGCTCACCTGCCATGGCGTTCTCCAACGGCGTGGATGGTCACCGGCTACACCTCGATGATCATGTTGATCGGCTTCAGCGGTCTGGCCTGGGTCACTCCCTACTACGTCAGTCTCGGCTACCAGGATCAGGACGCGGCCAACCTGCTCGTGCTGTTCCAAGTGGTCCAACTAATCGCGATGCTGACGCTGCCGGCCATCACCGATCACACGAAGGATCGACGCCCACTCTTGGCGCTGTCTCTCGGACTCGGCCTTCTTGGCATCGCAGGGCTCGTGTTCGCCCCAACTCAACTCGCTATACCGGCCGTTGCCCTGTTTGGCCTGGGCCTCGGCGGCAGTTCACCACTGGCACTCGTGGTGCTCGTGGATTACGCCGGATCTCCCAGCAATGCGGCTCGACTTGGCGCGATGATGATGCTGATCGCCTATCCGATCGGGGCGATAGGCCCACTGATCTTGGGAGCGGTGAAGGACGCCACGGGCAGCTTTTCATCCGGTTACGCGATCGTGTGGGTGCTCGGAATTCTCACGTTTTTGACAATTCCAATATTTCGACCTGGGCGACATATCGATGATCACCTGGCAACCACCCTTGCGGGCGACGACGATGGAGAACTACCGATCCCCCCGGTTTAGCGAGTCGATAGCGTCCAATGTCGCTTCTTGAACGGCGTGCCACGCGCTCCTATCCGAGGCATCTCCGCACGCGCGCCGGTACACGACTGCCCCACTCATCTCAAGATCACCGTGTCCGGCTCCGGGAATAACGACAACATTGCTCTCGCCGCGTTCACGCAGGAAATCGGTCAATCGACCTTGTCGATTGCACGGGCTCGGCGGCGCCATGACAGCACGGATCCCCAAGCCGCGAATCTCCGGCCAGGCCTTCTCAATCAAATGATTCGGACTGTCGTTTCCATCCACGAACACCAAGCCTCGGACGTCAACACCGTCCTTGATGAGCAATGGCGCGATCCAAGAACCGGCAGCAGAGCCCGCTGAATGGCCAACGATCACAACCGGGCCACCAAGGTGACCAGAAGCCACCAGACGCCGGGCGACATGACCCAAGTGCCGTCGCTCGTTCATCAGCACCGGCAACCACCGCGGAGCTAGAGCAGGTCGTAGGCACGACCACCCGCGGCGTTGGCACGCTTCACTGAAAGCAGTGAGGTGCTCCGGACCGCGGGTGAAACCGTGTAAGGCAACGACGGTGAGCAATGACTCTCCCGCCACAATCAACTAGATGTTGGAAACAGGACGCAATGGGAATCCGGCTGCCTCGTAGCACGCGTCAATGAATTCGGCTTGCGTCACAGCATCGTCGGCATCGGTGAAAATGGAGGCGTCGTTTCGAAGGTGGTCGGCAAACGCTTCAAGCTGATACGTATACGTGGTCTTCTTGCCCAGTTCCTCAACTCGTTCACTTCCATCGACCTTCACGGTGATCCGGTCGTCCAGGGCCGCCACACAGAAGTTGTGGGCGAATGCTTCGCCCTTACTACCCGTGATCCGCATCGTGAAGTCCATTTCGGGAACCACGAAACTGGATTCGAAGTGCGCTGTCAGCCCTGACGGGTAGACGAGATCTGCTTCCAGGGACTCATCGACTCCACCGGAACCCTCGCGCTCGATGGCTGTTGCCGAGACGACGGAGGGTTCACCACCGCCAACGGCACCAAGGGTCCGAAGGCCATGAATCGCGTAGCACCCAACGTCCATCGTGGCGCCACCCGCGAGGGCAAAATCCCAGCGTGGATCAGTCGGATCGGTATTGGGAAAGGACATGTGGACGTCGACATGCATCAGTTCACCGAGTTCACCGGACCCAGCGATCTCCAGCATGCGATTCATGACCGGGTGGTAGCGGTAGTGGAAAGCCTCCATGAACTTCACGTCAGCCGCCTTTGCTGCGTCGCGGACCGCCCGCGCTTCTGCAGCATTGCTCGCCGAAGGCTTCTCACTGAGCACGTGCTTGCCGGCAGCGATGGCGCGTAGGTTCCACGGACCGTGCAAACCATTCGGTAGCGGGTTATAGATCGCCTCGACTTCCGGATCGTCAATGACCGCTTGGTAGGAGTCCAGGACGCGCTCGATGTTGCCTTCGGCTGCAAATTGCTCCGCCCGGCCACGATCACGCGCGGCCACGGCTACGAGTCGATGGCCGGTGAGACGGGCTGGGTCGATGATCGCTATTCCGCTGATTCGAGCGGCTCCGAGAACTCCGATACGCAATGGCTCCATGGCCGAAACCCTAGACTTCCGCCCACCCGGTCAAGCTCCAGGGAGGCACAGTGGCCCCATCCCAACCGCGCTTGAGCAGCCTGAAATCCTTCGACTTCTCTACTACCGATTGGCGCGATTCACTGCGCGGAGCCCTGGTTACCGCAATCGTTACGGCCATTCCGGTGCTCAACGGCGATCCGAAACTCGCCATACCGTTATCGATCGGTGCAGTCTTCGCAGCGGTGAGCGAGGCTGGGCAACCGTTCGGCTCTCGGTGGAAGACCATGCTGTGGACAACCGCAGGTCTGATGGGTGCGGCCTTCCTCGGTCAATCCCTGTCCGACTTGACCCTGCTTGCCATCGTCGTGACGGCCCCCGTGGCATTCCTCACGGGTGTCATCGGCGCACGCGGACGCCGCGCGGCGGTGGGTGGCCTGCTGGCCCTCGTCATCTTCTCTATCTATGTGGGCATTCCCGTGCCACTGCAGGACGCACCCACGACGGTCCTTCTCGTCGGCCTCGGCGGTGTGACGCAAACGATCGTCACCATCGCTATGGGTGTTCTCCGCGGTCAGCATCGAGAACCGTCTTCAGTAGAGCCCAAGAAGTCAGGGTGGAACCGGCCGTTTGTGATCCACGGAATTCGACTCGCGATCGTGATGGTGATCGCAACGGCCATTTCCGAGAACATCTCGCTCCCGCATCCGTATTGGCTCCCGATGTCCGTGGCGTGGATGAGTAAGCCGGACACCGATGGCACTGTCGATCGAGTGATGCATCGCCTGGCGGGGACCGTGCTCGGTCTAACTGCCATGGGAATCATCGATGTCCTCTTCAGGCCGAGTGGAGGCGGCTATTTGGTCGTTTCCCTGATCGGTGCGGCGATCACCATCGCATTCATCTGGGTGAACTACGCGGTAGCCGTGACTGGTGTCACGATGTGGATCATCGCCATCTTCGCGATGGTGGGAGATCCGGTCGTCAGCACGATAGAGATCCGCCTGGCGGCGACGTGCGCTGCAGCCTTGCTGGTCGTGCTTGTGACTTGGCTCCCCGCACTCGCGTCACGGAAAAAACTTCCGACTAGTCAATCTTGACGGCATCAGTCCTGGCTTGACGTCTGCCTTCGGACAAGAACGGAACCATGGCAGCCCCGGCAATAGATCCGAACAACATGGCTGCGCTGAGTTCGGTTACCACCGGCATACTGATGGCGACCAACAGCGATGAAACGATAGCGCCAACAGCCATCCCGAAGACCCCAACCAAGGCGGCGGCAGAACCTGCCGCACCGGGAAAAGGATCTAGGCACAGCGCCGTAGCGTTGGCGCTCACCGCCCCGACGGTGAACATTTCCAAACCGATCGATGCCGTGACGACCCACAGATTTGGCGTGGTCAATGCAGTCCATAGCAGGATCACCGACGCGACGATTTGAAGCCCAACAAAGGCCTGAATCAGCTGCTGCACTGAAAAGGAACTCAGCAAGCGCCTATTTGCCGGCGCTCCTAGGGCAAAGCAAAACGACAGAAAGCCGAAGAGCATGGCGAATGAAAATTCATTCAAGCCGAAGAAGTCGATGAGTACAGCAGGGGATGTGGAGATGAAGCTGAACAAGATCACATAGGTGAACCCGATGAGCATGGCAGGGGCAAGGAAACGGGAGTCAAGAGTGAGCCTGCGGTACACCCGCATGGCCGAGGCGATCCCGTGATTGGTCCGGCGATCGGGAAGAAGCGTCTCGGGGATCTGGAGACTGGCGACGAGGCACGCGATTCCGAACAGCGCCAGGAAGTAGAACAGCAGGCGCCACCCACCAAACGAGAGGAGAACTGCGCCGAGGGTTGGGGCGAACACCGGCGCGAAGGCGAAAACCATGACCACGATGGAAAGCGCCTTAGCCAGTTCCTTGCCATGGTACAAGTCGCGCACGATTGCTCGGGCGATTACAACACCCGCCGCCCCACCAAGCGACTGGAAAAATCGAGTCACGAGAAGGATGGCGAAGGTTGGCGCCAACGCGCACGCAACAGATGCGACGGTAAATAGGATCAAACCCGCCATCATTGGCTTCTTGCGCCCAAAGCGATCCGACAGAGGTCCGTACAAGAGCTGCCCCACGCCCATACCGATCATGGATGTGGTGAGGGTCAACGGGACCGATGTAACCGACACTCCGAGGTCAACGGCAACATCCGGAAATGCGGGTAGGTACAGATCGATCGCCATCGGACCAAACGTTGTGAGAGCACCAAGGATGGCTAGAGAAATCACGCGCCCTCGACCATGCGTAAGGGCATCGGCTTGCACACCACCACAGTAGAGGAGTCCCTAGGCTGAACGAACGGACAAGGTCGGCGACTCGGCGATTGCGCTCCCCCAGCAATTGATTGCTATTGACAGCGTCGATCCCGGACTTGCCTGGAGCTGCCGGCGAGCAGGCGATCGTCGGCTTTCTGAGGACCCGGCTATCTGACGCCGGTTTTGCGACGACCGTTGTCGCCCCGAAGGGGCATCCTGACCGACCAAGTCTCATCGCGGTGGGACCCCCGGGCCCGCTGATTGGCCAACCGTCGTGCTGAATGGACATGTGGACACCGTCGGCGTCGAAGGGATGAACGCGCCATTCGCACCTCGCATCGAGGGTGATCGACTCTTCGGTCGCCGTGCGGCAAACACGAAGGGTGGTGTGGCAGGGATTGTGGCCGCAGCAGAAGCCTTAGTGGCTAGCGGTGCTCCGGTCTGACCCGTTCTCGCACTCGTTGTCGACGAGAAAGACGCCAGTATCGGTAGCCCAGCGGTAATCGATGCACTTCCTGTCATGTCGAACTTTGGCGACTGGGTGACCGATCCGCCCTTACGCAGGAAGCGGATTCAAGCGGCTTGATGAATTACGACTACTCGATGACCGTGCGCCGAGGTCCCGATCCCCACGCAAGGTAGTTCCAGAACCAATCGGCAATCACCGAAACACGGTTGCGGCCCCCCGCAAGGTAGAAGACATGCAGGCCTAGCCAAGACAGCCACGCCAAGGTGCCATGGAGTCGGAAACCACCCGGCATCTCGACCACGGCAAGGCGGCGACCGACGGTTGCCATTTGACCCTTGTCTTTGTAACGGAAGGGTTCAACGGACTTGGGGTCCTCAATCATCTTGGCGACATACCGGCCCTGCTGCATCGCGACCGACGCAACCATCGGGAGCGGCTGGCCGGACTCTGTTCCCACGTGTGCCATGTCTCCGATTACCCAGATGTTTTCATCCAGGCGCAGGTACTCGTCAACCACCAGCCGGTTCAATCGGTCCGCATCGCCGAGCTTGGTCCACTGTTGTTCCGCAGCCACTCCCGCAGCCCAGATCGTGGTGCCCGCTTGGACCACCTGCCCGTTCTTCAGGTGTATCCCTGTCGCGTACATGCGATCTACCGCAGCGTCAAGGATGACATTGACTCCCAACTTTGCGAGGGCCTGCAACGCACGTTCGCTGGATTTCGGTGAGAAGGACGGTAGAAGCCGTGGGCCGGCCTCAATCAGCGTGACCTCGGAGTGGGCGGCGATGTCAGGGAACTCCCCTGCCATCTGCTTTTGCAGTTCCGCTATGGCGCCGGCAACCTCTACGCCTGTAGGACCTCCACCAACAACGGCAACCTGCAGATCCTCTTTGGGCTGCTCCCCCTCCTGGACCCGCTCATAAGTTCCCAGCAGTTGATGCTTGATGGCGCGAGCCTGCTGCACATCCTTCATTTGCAGGGCATGCTCATCAACGCCGGGAATCTTGAAGGAATTACCGATGCTGCCCGTCGCGAGAACCAGTTGGTCCCACTTCAATTCGACACCAGAAGCGAGTCTTATCAATTGCTTTTCGCGGTCTACCTTGACGACGTCACCGCGAACGAAATCGACTCCCGGGATTGCAGCCCGCACCGGATAGGCGATGTCATCTTCAGGCAATCCACCCGTCGCCACCTGGTACAACAATGGTGAGAAGCACTGGTAAGGATGCCGATCCACGAGAGTCACTTGGCTGTTCCCGGCATCCTTCAGCGACCGCGCGCAGGTGAGGCCAGCAAATCCGGCACCCACGACGACTACACGCTTGATTTCAGGGGATGACATCTCGCCTGACTGTACGGGGTGCGCCTCGCGGGCACGACTCGGAGGTCAGTCGAAGGCGCTAGGAGAAGACGGCGTACAACAACCCCCGGCGCGCGAAGTTCGGTATTCACTCACCGCTCCGGGAGTGGGTGAAGCCATCCACACGGCGTGAGTAAAACCCGAAGCTCAGGGAACGGACACGTTAGGTCGGCGCCTAGGTAGTGCTTAGCGTCCAGGACTGGGGTGCGAATGCAAACGTGAGGATGAGGACATCGTGAATCGACGATTCAAGGGGCTGCGGGTGGCACGACTTCGGCCAACTGCTCTGATGTGCGCGGCCGCTGGTATCGCCCTTGCGGCGATGGCGCCTCCTGCGGCGGCCGTCGACGGCGAGAACTCCGATGGCGCTAGCGGTTCCTCGAATCTGGGGGCACTAGTCACCGATGCAGCCGAGAGCCTGACCGAGGGCGGTGTACCGGGTCGCGACAATGTTTTCACCGTCGTCGGCCAGAACAATCCGGCCGTCGATCCAGCCAATGTTCAGCAAGCCGTCAACCAGGCTTTCACATCGATCGGTGGCACGGTCCAGCTCATCGGGACATTCGACTTTGGTTCCTGCTCCCTTTGCGTCATCGTTCCCGGACCCATGACGATTAGCGGCACGAGCGATCCGTCTACCTCTGACGGCTCGGGAATCTCCGCCACAGTGATCAAGGCATCGGGCCTGGCGCCAATCGCCGTGATCGATGCTGGAAGCGCCCTGGGGAACATCACGATCGAGCGAATCTGGTTCAACGGAGCCCAGACTCTTGCGGTACTACTCCTGCAGGTGCGCGGCACTTTCACCTTCAGTAACAACAAGGTGTCAGGCGTTCTACCCGGTAGAGAATTCCGCTTCGCGGTCGCGGGCGCAAGCGTCGGGGCTGTCCCTGAAGCCGACTCCACTTCCATTACCGCCGCCCTCACACGTTTCGGTACCGCTGATGGTCCCCGCCTAACCGGCAGTGTTGTGCTGAACAGCAATGTCATCGACAACGACGTTCCGATGGCGGTGGGCGATGACAACGGATTCGCTTTTGCGCAATGTCACCTGAAGGAAATTCGAGTCACCAATAACGTGATCAGGGCAGGTGAGGCTGTTGAAATTGAGGGTTGCCGCGGCCCGGGCGCGGTCTATGTCATAGCCAACAACACAATTACGCAGACGAGTACTGCTTCCAATCTTGCGCAATTGACGAATTCGCCCGGACTCGTCAGGCACGGCGGTCATCCCGCAGCGATCAAGCCCGTTGATTCTGAAGCCGCGCTCGTGATTATTCGCGGCAACCGAATTGAGATGTCGGACGGTCCCCGCACAGGCGTTTGCATCATGACGGGCAACGCCAACGACCTCGGATCAACACGCATTGTCGACAACACCTGCGTCATGAAGGGCCAGTTCGCTGCAGTTCTCGGAGGCTGGGCGGGCAACCCGGGATTCTTTAACCCGTCGTACATGCAGAACACGACGGTTCACTCGAATAGATTCCTCGGCCGAGCGATGTTTGGATTCGCTCTGCGGAACTTCACATTCCTTCAAGATCCCACCATGACATTGGCCAACATGGGCCATGACAACGTCGTGTACAACAACGACGCCCGGGCTTTCATTGCTACCCGCGCGGCGGTGGACCTCGGCTTGATGACTCGCAACAACGTTGTCATTAATGACTTCCGGGGCGACGTTGTAAATCGTGGCGTCAAGAACACAGTCGATACCCAGCCCAACTCACGAACAGGACGGTTCACGCGATGACGAATGAGACGGGCACGGAAGCCTCGGAGGGCATGTCCCGGCGACGGTTGCTCCAAATCCTTGGAGCAACATCGGGGGCTGCGGCGCTGAGCGCCATGGGAGCGAACCAAGCCAGTGCCATCGAGGACCCCTTCCCCTTCAGTCCACGCGGACGGCTGACTCGGCGACCTAACTTCCTCGTCATCGTTGTGGATGAGATGCGCTACGCACCCATCTATGAGTCCGCGGAACTACAGTCCTGGCGGCAGACCAACCTCCAGAACATCAATTCACTCAACCAAAACGGGCTCACCTTCACCAATCACCACATCATGGCTGCCGCGTGCGCTCCCAGCCGGGGCTCCATCTTCACCGGCCAGTACCCATCCCTTCATGGCGTAACCCAGACCTCCGGATCGGCCAAGAGCGCTGTGGAGGAGGACCTGTTCTGGCTCGATCCCACAGGTGTCCCCACCATGGGCCACTATTTCCGTGCGGCCGGATACGAGACCTACTACAAGGGCAAATGGCACGTTAGCGATGCCGACCTCTACGAACCCGGAACCTACGACGAAGTCGCGTCCTACGACATCAACGGTGCCCCCGACCGGGTCATGGAAGAGATCTATCTTGAGGCCAATCGCCTGGCGCCCTTCGGGTTCGACGGCTGGGTGGGACCCGAGCCTCATGGCAAGAATCCTCTGAACTCCGCTTCGTCAGGCCCCAACGGCACGGGCCGAGACGCTGTCTATGCGGAGCAAGGCGTTCGGCAACTCGAGCGTCTTAGGACAGCAAATCGCCCCTGGCTGCTGGTTACCTCGTTCGTCGACCCCCACGACATCACTTTGTGGGGGGACCTCACCCTTGCCTCGCCGTCTTTTTACCTCCGGCGGCAACTGGAGGGATCGACCGTTCCGCGACGGCTATTTGACGATCGGTATCGCGTATCGAGCAATGAGGACCTGGCGTCCAAGCCTTCGGCGCAAGCCAGTTACCGGGAGGTCTATCAACAGGCGTTCCAGCCCACCCAGAACACCGAGGCCTACCAGCGCTTCTACTACCAACTCCAGGCGAACGTTGACAAGCAGATCGGCAAAGTCCTCGGAGCCCTGGAGAGCAGCGATCCACGGACTAAGCGCGACACCATCGTCATCTTTCTGTCAGATCACGGCGAATTGCTCGGCTCGCACGGCGGCCTCTTCCAAAAATGGCATCAGGCTTATGACGAGGTACTGCGGGTGCCTTTCGTCATCCACAATCCCGTGCTCTTCCCCGAGGGTCGGTCCACTGATGCCCTCACCTCGCACGCCGACTTGCTTCCGACGATGCTGGGCCTGGCCGGAGTTCAGGTGCCGGCGGTGCAGCAAAGGCTTGCGAAGACGCATACCCAAATCCGCGACTTCGTAGGCCGAGATCTCACTCCCTTCTTGCTGGACGAGACTCCAGCAACTGCCTACAACACCCCGCAGTACTTCATGACCGACGACGAGCCCACTCGCGGAAGCGATCAAGTTGCGTTCAACGGAACCATGTTCAGGGCAGTCGCGCAGCCCAACCATCTTGAAACGGTGATCGCTCGACTCCGTACTGGTGCAGGTGGAGCTCTGGAGCAGTGGAAACTCACGCGCTACTTCGATAACCCCGCTTTCTGGAGCACTCCTGACAGAAAGGATGTGACTACCTTCATTGACGGGAACGTCACGCAGGAGGGTCCACGCGAGGCGACGATCACGGTCAAGCAGGAGCCGGTTCGTGAAGAATTCGAGATGTACAACTTCACCCAGGACCCAACGGAACTCGACAACCTCGCAAACAATCCCGCTCATGCTGCGACGTTCTCGACCCTCCTTGGCCTTCTGGCGGAGCAGCGTCGTATCAAGCGACTGACCCCCTCACAGCAGAAACGATTGCCCCTGCCCGCCGGTGGGATTGGGGTCTGACATGACAATGCGCCTAGCGCGGACGATTGCCCTTGGTGCGACCGTAGCCACCGTTGCGGCCATGGGGATCCCCGCTGCCCTTCCGGCGGCCGCGGATCCCGGGTTGACAGGCTTCGAGCAGCCCTTCCTCGGACCAGAGGAATACGTCCCCCTCGCACCGACCAAGGCTCGAGTGGACGCTCAGATCAATGCCCCGTACGGTCAACGTCGCGCTGACCGCCTCGCACGAAAACTGGGCCTGCCCAAGCGTTTCACGCTATCTGCGAAGCAATACCGACTTCTCCTGTCGGGGCGAGGTGTGGGCGGCGGCACACCCAAGGCCCGCGCCTCTGGCGCCGTGATCACTTCGGCCTTTCGGTATCTCACGAATTCGACAGCAACGCCCATCACTCGGGTGATCGATGGCAAACCGGAGCGCTTCGTCCTTGGCAGCTACGGGCTGATCGTCAATGAGGCCGGCATGCTCGAGAGCATGGCCAACGACACCTCTCCTGCCCGCTTGGCGAATTGGCTGCTCCTACCGGAGGCAACCTGTCGGATACCGCGAATAAAGCGACAAGTACCCCGCGCCCTGGAGTGCGGCTACGTCTCTAAGTTTCTGCGGCTCAACAATGGCCGTGATTCCTTGAGCGCGCTCTATCGATCGGCATACCCCGAAATTCTTCCCTACGGAAAACAGGCACAGGACTCTTCAGAGCCGGACGAGCTCATTCCCAACGACAGAGACGACACGATCACGTACGTAGGTATGTCAATGGGGCCCCCCTTGTGGCTGGTCAACTTCTTGCTCATCTACTTGGCGAACCCGCGGGTCGCAGCGAACATGCCGGCGTATTGGACCCCCATACCGGAACCGGTGGCCGTTGCTATCGCCGCTAGCAGGAACGGGCAAGTTCCGTACCGGGATTTCGAACAGTACTTCCCAACCAGGGATTTACTCGCCGACATCACCGCTCTCGAGTAACGCCGCTTGGCTGACGCCATGGGTGTGAGAGCGGCTGCGTTATTCGGGATATCCCTATGCCTGACCGCACTGCTCTCATCGTGCTCAACTACCCCGACTGAGCCCGAGTCTGTGGAGCCGATGAAATCAGCACCCGTGGTATTTGTTCCCGGATTGGGGATGAGCGCACTGCGGGTGCACGTAGAACAGCCCGACATCACATTCAACTTCCTCCTTCCGGCGATGAACCCGACAACCGTGCTACCCGCCTCAGCAGCATCAGCACTCGACTACTCCATCGATTCAGGCCTTCCGGCTGACCAAATCGATTCCGTAACCCCGTGGCTTTCGTTAAGCATCGACGCTGACGGAGAGGCACGCAATCAACCCGGTGTCACGGTGGAGCCCGTTTCCTTCGGGAGTGAATTTGCCGCAGAGTGTCCTCGATACGTTCCACTCGCCGAGGATTTCCAGTCTCGTGGTTGGAAGATCGACGACACCCTCCGGTGCGCACCGTTCGACTATCGGTACCCACCGGGAGAAAACTCCTTCACAAGTGACCTAACTCAACTCGTTAATGAGAGTCTCGCCGACGACGGACCAGTCGTCCTCGCCTGTCACAGTCAGGGGTGCCTGATGGCACTGCATGCCCTGCGCACTTTGGACCGCGAGTGGGTCCAGGCGAACATTCGTGCCCTCTTCGGCTTCGCCGGGCAGTTCTCCGGATGCAGCGACTGCCTGCGCTGGGCTTTCCAACCGGGCTGGAGCTGGGATCCAACCGACCCCGATGCCTCACCCGTAGATCCGACGTGGGTCGGCGAACTTGCCCTCGATCTCCAGACGAGTGTCTACGGGGACGAGGTCCTGTACCGCAACGGATCCCGCGAGTATCGCGCCCCGACTGCTGGCCAGTTGCTCATCGATGCGGGATCGACCGAGATGGTG
>JBDQFC010000015.1:0-262 GCA_040266055.1 Candidatus Nanopelagicales bacterium
GCCATAAGCTATTTCGAAGACATGACGGCCTCTACGCCGGTCACCTGCGTCGCTACTTCGATCTGCGGCGTTCCTAGCTGCCGAAGTAAGTATTGATCCCAGCTTTCAGCCATTGCGCATACTGCCGTTGTCCCTTCGCGGAAGTCATCAGCCGGGCATCAGCTTCGTTACGCATGTTGCCAAGTTCAACGGTCACCGTCGGGACATTGCTGAAATTCAATCCAGTTACATTCTTCGAGATCATCATCTGATCGGAAATGTA
>JBDQFC010000015.1:272-54657 GCA_040266055.1 Candidatus Nanopelagicales bacterium
CTACCTGGCTTCACAACATCTTCCGTCCACCCCTCGACCAACCCAGGTGCCAGAACAAAGAAGCCTCGGTTCTTGCGACCTGAGCCGTCCGCGTGAATGTTGATCATGATGTCTGCTCCGATGCGGTTGGCCTTCAGTGCCCGATCCCATACGCAGGGGCCCCACGCATCACGGGAATTGCTCGTACGGGTCAAGTGGACCTCCGCTCCCTGCGCTTGGAGCATTCGCTTCAGCTTCCGGGCAACTTTCCAGTTGAATGTCGCCTCGGGGTAACCCGAATTCGTGGCCGTTCCCGTCGTGTTGCAGCCCTTGACCGACGTCCCATTGAACTTCTTACGCGACATCTGCTTGGCGAAGCGCGGATTCGAATTTCCCAGTTGGTGTCCGGGATCCAAGAGAATCACCCTGCCGTGCAGGGCACCTGGAGTGGAGTCGGGGCTTTCAACCTCTGTGGCGCTCGTGTGCGCGGATCCGACGACGATGAAAAGTGCCGTCGAAAGAAGGACTACGAACTGCCTCATCATTATTGCCAGCCCCTACCCAGCACGACTACGGATGCACCATTACTTTCATATCCGCCGGGTGGCGTTTTGCGTGCGTGAGCGCCTGCTCAACTTCCTCAAGGGAATAACTCGCGCTGACGATTGCGTCGAGATCTACCCGTCCTGAGGCAACAAGTTCGACTGCACTGGGGTATGTATTGGCGTATCGGAATGTCCCGGTCAGCCAGATCTCTTTGCCCTGGATGGCGCCAACCGGAATTTCGACGGTGTCCGTCGGAGCCATGCCGATGAGAACAGCAGTAGCTGCTGGCGCCAGCGAACGTATTCCTTGATCGATAGCCGGCGCGGCACCACTACATTCGAGGAGAACGTCGGCTTCGGGTAGCGGACCAGTTGTCGGATCCAGCGTCACGAACCCGAGTCGCTCGAGCTGGGCCCGCCGATCGGGATTGATGTCCGTGACGGCCACGACCTCTGCACCGCGCGCTCGCGCCACGAGCGCGCAGACAGCACCGATCGGTCCGCAGCCGGTGATGAGAACTCGAGTGCCGAGTGACACCTCCGCTTTCTGGCATGCCCATACACCCACGGAGAGCGGTTCCAGCAAGGCTGCAGCATCGAATGAGACGTGATCGGGAACCGGATGTACAAAATCCCGTGGAAGCACCACGTATTCACAGAAGGCACCATCGATCGGCGGGGTCGCGAAGAATTCGACATCTGGGCACAGGTTGTAGCGACCAAGACGGCATTCGTGGCACCGACCGCACGGCACTCCCGGTTCCATCGCCACCGTGGTTCCCACCGTGATGTCTTCGACACCCTCGCCAAGACCGGCCACCACGCCCGAGGCTTCGTGACCGAGGACCAGGGGACCCTCGACTACAAAGTCAGCGATCCGTCCGTGCTCGAAGTAGTGGATATCGCTGCCGCATACGCCGACGGCCTTGACCTGGATGAGCACCTCCCCTGGACCCGGCTCGGGGACGGGACGCTCAGTCAGGGACAGGCTCAGGTCTGGATTAAGAACACTCACTCGCTGCATGAATGCAGTATCCACTCCAAGGTGGCTTTCGCACCATCGCTGTGAAGATGTTCCAGGGCTGCTAAGTAGGGGATCGTGAAACGCTCGTCGTCGACAAGGTCGCCGAACAAGGAACGGTTCTCCAGGAATGCAAGCGGATTTTCCCGCTGTGACTGGGCGATCGGCAGCAACTCGTCTCTGAGGGGGTCAACAACATCGATCGGCGAACCGTGTTCGTCTATTCCCTCGGCGTACCGAGCCCAACTCGCGACGATTGCAGCCGAGAGATCGACAGCCCCGCCTTGATCCAGGCGTTCGCGGACAACGGGGAGCAGCCACTTCGGGATTCGATCGGATGACTCCGCCGCTAGTCGGGCCACCGTGTCCTTGACCTCGGGGTTCGCGAAGCGCTCGATTAATTCGGTCTTGTACGCATCAAGGTCCACCCCCGTAACGGGATCCAACGTGGGGGTCGCCTCCAGGTCCATGTAGCGCCGAAGGAAGTCGGCCATCCGTGGCTCTTGAGCGGCGTCGTGCACGTAGTGGAATCCCATGAGGTGGGCGAAGTAAGCAAGGCCCTGGTGACTCGCATTCAAGAGCCGCAGTTTCATTTTCTCGTAGGGAGAGACGTCTGATGTGACCTGGACGCGGGCTTTCTCCCAGGTCGGGCGACCCGCAGGAAAATTATCCTCGACTACCCATTGGAAGAAGGGTTCGCACAGGACTGGACATTCATCATCGAGGCCAATCGCAACTGAAACAACGCGACGGTCCTCGTCTGTTGTGACAGGCGTGATGCGATCCACCATCGAGTTTGGAAAAGCGACATTGTCGTGGATCCACTCGGCTAGTTCTGGATCCTTTGCACGAGCGAAAGCCGTGAACATCTCTTTTGCAACGTCGCCGTTGTGTTGGATGTTGTCGCACGACATCACCGTGAACGCCGGAATGCCTCTATCGCGCCGTGACTGCAGCGCCGCACAGACAAGTCCGAACGCAGTACTCGGTGGTTCCTCCGATGCCAGATCCGCGGCCACAGCCGGGGTGTCCAGCATGAACTCCCCTGTCAGTCGATCGAAGTTGTAGCCACCCTCGGTGATGGTCAGCGACACGATACGGATCCGTGGGTCCGAGAGAGCCTGCATCGCTGCCTCAGGATCATCGGGGGCGAAGACAACATCGCGGATGCTGCCGATGACCCGGTAGTCCCATGTTCCGTCGGAGTGCTTTTCGACCAGCGTGTAAAGCCCGTCTTGCTCCTGCATTCCTCGCGCTAGGGCTTCATCGCCCGGGAGCATGGCGATGCCCAGAATCCCCCAATCGGACGCAAGACCGGCCGCGGCTAGGTCATCGATGACCAGCGCCTGGTGTGCTCGATGGAAGTTGCCCACGCCTATGTGCGCGATTCCGGGCGACAGCGAACTGCGCTGGTAGCCCGGGCGCTTCACCATGTCGGCTGCCTCGGCCACGCTGGAATCGGAAAGTCTCATCGGTTCCTCCTTGTGAGCTAACCCTGGCACGACTGCTCTAGGCTCGGAACGATGCTTCACCAGTTTTTCATACCGCGCGTCTTGTGGGCGCCAAAGGATTCCGGCTGGTGGATCGCGATGACGTTCATCGTGGGATCCATCCTGTTCGCTGCCGGAGCAGCTCTGCCTTTGATTCCTGAGTTTCCAATTGCAGTCATCAATGTCACTTACCTGGTGGGCTCGAGTCTGTACTTGATCGGGGCTTCGGTTCAGTTCGTCCAAGGCCGACGCATGAAGATCAACGATCGTGGTGATGCAACTGCTGTTCGTCGTTTCGCAAACAAGAACTCAAGGGCAGCCGCCGTCCAGGCTTTCGGAGCGATCTTGTTCCAGACTTCCATGACGGGAACGCTCATCAATGCACTATCCGTCACACAGCAGGAACGCATCATCTGGGCTCCGGACCTAGTGGGTGCTGCCTGCTTCGTCACCGCGAGTTCGATGTTCTTTACGCTCAGTTACCCGATCCAGCAACGTCAAGAGAACCGCGTGAGTGCACGCTTCCTCGCGATGTTGAACATCATCGGATCGATGTTCTTCGTACTCTCGGCGCTTGGCGCATACATCGTTCCGTTGACGGACCAGTCCATCTATCCGGAAGTTGCCAACGTCGGGACGTTCATCGGCGCAATTTTCTTCTTCATCTCGTCGATTCCTGGCCTGCCACCTAAGAGGACGCAACACCTACAAGCGCCACAGTAGCCACGAAGAGTACGGAGCAAAGAACCGCTGCAGGAACAGCCCAGCCGAAGCCCCCAGCGTCATTGCGAAGCTCGCGCGATCGGATCAAGGTGGCCATGGCAACTGTCGCCCCGGGAATCGCCGGCACCACCAAACTCCCGGGTGAGCCCGCGAAGACCAGTCGTTCCACGAATAAGGAGACGACGAAGGTAACCAGCAGGGTTCTGGTCCAGGCGAATCGAGTCCGGCCAGCAGGATCATCGAATACAGAGTGGCTCATGACTGAGGGCGTCAGCCGAGGCCCAGGAGTAAGGCTATGGCGAGTGCAAAGACCGCAAGGACGGCGCCGAGAGTCATCACCGTTGCCGAAGAATTCATCGGAGCTCCGCGACGCATCGCGCGGTCCGCTCGTCGCCATTGCACAATTCCCAAGACAGCGGTGATTGCCCCCAAACTAATGGCGAAAACGCCGAGGACCGTGACCAATTGACGGGCATTGGCGACGACGACGAATTGGTCGAGAGCCACACCACCGGCGATGAGTGCCAGCGATGTGCGCATCCACGCAAGGAACGTGCGTTCGTTCGCGAGCAGGAAGCGATAGTCGACTTCTGAGGACTTTTGCTGACCGTCGGTCACAGATTGAATCTACTCGCGGAAAACGGTTAGACGCCCTTTGGACGCAGATACCGCTGGGCCAGGCCGCCGATGAAATCAAAGGCCAGCGCCACGAGGGCTACGAGAACAGCACCGACGAAGATCGCCGTTGGTCGGTTGAGCTTCAGCCCGGCGTTGATGGTCTCGCCGAGGCCACCACCACCGATGAGGAAGGCCAAGGCCGCCATGCCGACGTTGATGACAGTTGCCGTTCGGATACCGGCCATGATGACGGGAACCGACAGCGGGAGTTCAATCTTGAAAAGTCGCTGGAAGCCCGTCATACCCATGCCCTTGCCGGCCTCGATTACCGCCTCGTCCACTTGTTCTAGACCGACGATGGTGTTGCGGAGGACCGGCAGCAGGGCGAATGTGGCAAGCGCGATGATGACCGTCGTGGCGCCCTGACCTAGCCACACGAAGAAGAGCACGATCAGGCCGTAGGCGGGAAGCGCCTGGCCTAGGCCAAGGACACTGACAAGCGTGTCCTTGATCTTGGGCGCACCTTCTCGGGTGACGGCGATGCCGATAGGTACGGCGATCACCACAACAAGAACCGTTGACCAAAAGGCGACGTACAACTGTTCTTGGAACTGCCGCCACAACTTCGCAGGTTCGAGGATCTTGGTGGTTGTCTGGTCGAACTCGGTGTAGTTCCATACGACGAACAGCAAGGTCGCAAGGATCAAGAAGAGCGCAGGGGTGACCACCAGATCCAGCGAGTCCGACCTCCACCGACGACTCGGTTTGGCCTCCGCGTCCTCAGCGGTCAGCGCTACGGCAGTACTCACGACTGAGAGTTCTCCGCACCGGTCTGGATGAGGAGTTGCGCGAGACTCTCAACTGTGCACCCGCCTAGGTAGTTGCCGCGTGCATCAACCACGACGGCCATACCGGCAGCGGTGGTGAGCATCGCGGAGAGAGCGTCCTGGAGGGTGTCCTCCGGCTGCAGTTGAACCGAGATGGGGCGACCCGCCTTATCCAAGGCCGAAGATCGATTGAGTGCGCGCTCGTCGATCCAACGTGTCGGGTGATCGTTGCGATCTAACAGAACCGCAACGTTGGTATTGGCCTCGTTCATCATGTTCAGCGCTTGATCTCGCTGGAACGGCTCCTTCAGTGTCACCAACGGAGATAGTTCGATGTCCTTGACCCTACGAAGGGTTAACGTCTTCAAGATGGCGCCGGAGCCAAGGAAGTTCTCCACGAATTCGTCAGCCGGATCGGTCAAAATATGTTCGGGTGTATCGAGTTGAGCGATTTCGCTCTGCTCGCGAAGGATGGCAATTCGGTCACCCATCTTGACCGCCTCGTCAATGTCATGGGTGACGAAGACGATCGTCTTCTTCAACTCGCCCTGCAAACGTAGGAACTCGTTTTGCAGGCGATCGCGGGTAATGGGATCAATGGCGCCGAAGGGCTCATCCATAAGAAGAACATCCGGGTCGGCGCCGAGCGCACGCGCCACACCCACGCGCTGCGCCTGACCACCAGAGAGCTCAGAGGGGTAGCGATCACGGTAGATGCTGGGATCCATCGAGACGACCTCGAGGAGCTCATCGACTCGGGCCTTGATCTTGTCCTTCGGCCACTTCAGCAACTTGGGGACCGTGGCGATGTTCTCGGCGATGGTCCGATGCGGGAAGAGACCGATCTGCTGGATGACGTAGCCCATGCGGCGGCGCAACTCGTTGGGATCACCCTTCGTGACGTCCTCACCCTCATAGATGATCCGCCCCGATGTGGGCTCGATCATCCGATTGATAAGACGAAGCGTGGTGCTCTTGCCGCAGCCGGAGGGGCCGACGAGGACCAGGATCTCCCCAGGATTGACCGCTAGGTTGAGGTCCTTGACGGCAGGCTCCTCGACACCCGGATACGCCTTGGTTACGTGCTCGAGCTTGATGAGTGGTTCGACGCTCACTAGATCTCCCGTCAGGCTTTCTTGGTCCGTGGTGTGGTGAAGCGGCCTACGCCGCGAAGTAGTGAATCGATGACGAAAGCCAGGGCCAACGACAAGATGACGCCGGTCCAGATCGCTTCCAGGGAATTGGGTAGCGGCAGGCGCGCCAGGCCGCTCTTAATGAAGTCGCCAAGTCCACCGCCAGCAACAAGGGTTGCAATGGCGGAAATGCCCACCGTCAACAGAGCTGAAACTCGGATACCCGCGAGCATCACCGGCCACGCCAGAGGTAGCTGAACCTTGGTAAGAACCTGCCATCGAGTCAGGCCCATCCCCTTAGCGGATTCCAGGACGCTGGAGTCGACCGAATCAAGGCCGGTGGAAGTGTTTCTCAAGATCGGCATGATCGCGTAGAGGTACAAGGCGATAAATGAAGGCGTGAAGCCCAAGCCCACGATGGGAATGAAAATCGTGAAGAGCGCCAAAGATGGGATCGTCAGGAACACAGACGAAATTGCTAGAGCGAGCTCCTTGGCGAACGTGTGCCGCATCGTCAGGATGGCGACAACTACCGCAGTGATGCCCGCCGCAAGAGTGACGACTACGACATAGGTCAGTGTTTGCGTCAGGCCTTCAACGATGAGGTCGGTCCGGCTCGACATGTAGTCGAACCAGCTGGTTATGCCTTCCACACACTCTCCTGGCGCTTGGGTCGCGAACTTACGTGGCTGACAAGAGGGCGGGGACCGAAGCCCCCGCCCTCTCCGTCGCTAGCCAGCGATGATGCCCTGCTCGATGAGGTAGTCGCGAGCAACTGCTGCGGGCTCCTCACCTTCCGCCGACACGCGAGCGTTCAGCTCGGCCATCTTGATGTTGTCCAGCGGAGCGAGGATGGCCTCAGTGATGCCATCGAACGCGGCCGGATCCTCGTCGTAGGTCTCCTGGCGAATGGTCGCCGAGACGTTGTAGAGGATGTTCACACCCGGGTCCTCGACCAAGGTGAGGCCGAGAGCCGGAATACGACCGTCGGTGGTGAAGACCTCGCCGAAATCACAGTTGTCGTTCGCGGTCTCCGTGTAGATCACACCGGTGTCCAGGATGTTCTGCTGAGCATCCGGGAGCTCGATTCCGGTCGCGGTCTCGGTGAGGATGAGGCCGTCGGGGCGATCGGGGAACTCAGACTCCATACAGACGACGGCATCCGGGTTATCGCGGACGTACTCCATCATCGTCTGGAGGCTGAACGGGCCGCCGTTGGCTTCGGTCGCGGCTGGGCTCGACGCAAAGCCGTAGGTGTTGTTGAACGGCGACTGCCCAATCCACGCGATGTTGTTCTCAGCCGCGTCCATCTCACGCACGCCAGAGGTCAACTCGTCGGAATCGAAGCTGGGATCTTCTTGACCGAGGTGCACGGTCCAGCCGGTGCCGTTGTACTCCATGTACATGTCGATCTCACCGGACAGGAGCGCCTCGCGGGCAACTGCGGTTCCACCGAGGTTGACCTTGTCATCGACATTCGCACCAGCAGCCTCGTAGGCCTGGACCATCATCTGGCCGAGGATGAGCTGCTCGTCGAAGTCCTTCGAACCGATGGACAGATCAATGCCGCTCATGTCGTACTGCGAAGCGACGGTGTCTCCACCGCTCTCGCCTGAGTCACTATCGGCGGAATCACCGGAGTCACTCGAACATGCGGCCAGCGCGAGCGCCGAAGCACCCAGGATGACCGCGAATTTCTTACTCATCGAACCCATGAATTAGTTCACTCCTTGTTTCGCTTGTGTGCAGGGCATCTGACTGGTTGAGGTTATCGGCGAAAAGCGCTCTTGCGGGGGGTGCTTTGGTTAAGGTCACGTCACTGACCAGTGTTGTGATGCCTTTGAGACACGTGCGACATGGGCGTTACTAAAGAGTTCTCTTGTGAAGTTGGTCAAGGCTCGTTCAGGGGTTATGCGCCATGACGCAGACCGCTATCGCCATCTGAGAATGTCACAGTTTCACTCGCCGCCTAGTTGCGTGTCGTGCGCAGGATCTACCTGTGGGTGACCTCGGCGACCACTTCGATCGTCTGCGCGGTCGGATCACTGCAGTACGCAACCCGGGTGGATCGACCAGCAATCTCGATCGCCTCAACGACCTCTTCAGTGACGCGTTCACCGGGAGCAAGGAGTGGAACGCCGGGAGGGTAAGGACAGAACTGCTCGGTACTGACTTCTCCAACGGCTTCGCGCAGTGGCAGTCGACGGCGATGAGCGAAGTACGCGTCGCGTGGGCTCAGAACCATCTCCGGATGCACCTGCCAGGTGTGCGCAGGAGCGGGTGGACGGGGCTCGGCTCGCTGTGACTCGATAACGAACGAAAGAAGATCCACCAACACCGATACGGACTCCGGATCATCAGCGATCGAAATGGTCATGACGATCGTGTCCGAGTCAGCAGCTTCAACGCCCACACCCTGCTGCCACAAATCGTGAGCGATCGCAGTTCCGGTAGTGCCTGTGCGCGGGATCCACAGCGTCAACTTCAATGGATCAATGGCGTAGCCGAGTCGTTCGTCATCAAGTGCCACGACTCCCTCGATGCGCGAGAGCCGTGCGCGCGCATCAGCGACGGCCTCGGCTAGCCGGACGAGCTGCTTGCCCTGATCGCGCAGAAGAACCAGGCGCGTCGCATCGATCGATGCGAGAAGAGTCGCTGACGGCGACGTAGTTGCCGTGAGGTCTACACCATGGCTCAGTGTGGAAGGCAGCACGCGCTTGCCTTTCAAACTCGTCACCGCGGTCTGTGAGTAACCGGTCAATGCTTTGTGGACACTGGTTGTCACGACATCAGCGCCCTTGGCGTGGGCGCCACGACCAGTCAAGAAGTCCAAGTGAGCTCCCCACGCCTGATCGACGATAAACACCGAATCATTCTCGTGACACAACTCCGCCAGGGGTTCGATCTCGGTGATCGTTCCGATGTAGGCGGGAGAGGTTACGAACAGCGCATAGGCATCAGACATGTCGACGTCGTCAGCACGGACTCCGATCGGCACACCGAATTCGGGATGAATGCGCGGCAGCACCCAGCGTGGGTGAGCACCCGACGTCACCAGCCCCGCATGCGCACTGCGATGCGATGTCCGATCGATGCAGATAATCGTTTCTGGAGCAACAACCGATGTGAGAGCCGCAATGTTGCCCTGTGTCGAACCACCAACGAGAAACCGCGCGTGATCTGCGCCGATCGCCTTCGCCCAGAGTGCCTCCGCCTGCTCGAGGAAACGACCACTGAAGACGTTGTCATCTACCCCACCCTGCAACGGGATGTCATCACGGATAAACGGCGACAACACATCCGCAGCGAAGGGGCTCTCACCCGGCTTCCCGTAGCGCATCTTGTGCCCGGGAATCTGCATAGAACGCGTCTGACGAAAGCGCGCGGCTTCCCATGCGTCTACCAAGGGGGCGTTCGTCATGGCGCGACGCTAGCGCTCCGTTCCGAGGGCCTGCAGACGGATATCCAGATCGTGAAGTTTGGGTCGCACCAGCGCGTCTGGGTAACCCTCTTCGTCGCGTAGACGCACGAGTTCTTCTTGTTCCGCGCGCACCATGGTCCGAGCGAGTTGAATCAACGTGTGAGTCGCAATTTCCTGTGTTGTTGATGCGTCTTCTTGGGGTCGTGCCCGATCAACGCGATGCTGGGTATCACGACGAAGCCGATCAACAATCTCTTGCGGTATCGATTTCTCTTCGGCATCGGCTTCGGTCACGGCTGCATCAAGTCGAGCGAGCGCGGCCCGAGCCAAAGCAGCATCCATCGTGCGTGCGAGCTCTGTGTCGTCGTCACTACTTATACCCATCGCTCGGGCAAGTGGTGCGACGGTGAGAGAGACGAGAAGGCTGAGCACGATAATGACGAAAGTCGTCGCCAACAGAACGTCGCGATAGGGAAACGGATCACCCGAGGCTACGACGAGCGGCAAGGAGAAAGCAGCAAGACCGGAGACGGGTCCGCGAGCCCCAGCCCAGGCCAAGACCGCAGCCTGACGGCCGAGTTGTTTCCGCTGTTCTTGCGATGCTCCCTTGCGTCGATCGCGCGTGCGTTCGAACGCCACCATCAAAGCAACGAAAATTGACCGAGTTGCGATCAACGTTACGAGCACGAGTGGTACGAGGATCAACACCAGACGCATATCCTCATTACTCAAGCGGCCAAGAACCTCGGGGAGTTCGATTCCAATGAGGTAGAAGGCGAATGTCTGCAGGATGAATGTCAGATGCCGCCACACAGCGGTGCCCTGCAAGCGTCCCGACCATCCTGGGTCGGCGTGCTGAGCGTTCGCGACCCACAGTGCGGCGACGACCACAGCCAAGATCCCCGAGCCCTCGAATCGCTCCGCGAGGAGATAGATCAGGAAGGGGGCGACGAGGATCAGGGAGTTTGCCGCCACGAGATCACGGCTGCGGCGAAGAACGACCGACATTCCCCAACCGGCAATTGCCCCAACTAGCAATCCGACGCTGACCGCCACCGCGAACATTCCCATGGCACCGATCACAGTCACACTGCCCGCAACAGCGGCCATGACCGCCACCCGCAACGCAGTCAATCCCGTGCCGTCATTAACCAGGCTCTCGCCTTCCAGGATGGAAACCAGCCTCCGTGGAATGGACGCGCGTTTGGCAATAGTGCTGACTGCTACCGCGTCCGTCGGCGCCAGGATCGCTCCTAAGGCCAACGCGATGGCGATGGGCATCGCGACGACGAAGCTCACCACCCCACCGATGACGAAAGTCGCGGTGAGCACCAAGCCAACCGCCAAAGCTAGGACCGGCCTACTCACCCGCCGAAGATCCATATAGGACGAACCCAGAGCTTCACCGAACACAAGCGGAGCGAGGAGAACGATGAGTATGACTTCTGGCTCGGGCGGCGCATCGGGGCCGATGGGAGCAATGCCGATGATCGCCCCAAGAGAAATCAGCGGCAGAGCGATACCCCAGCCGCGTTGCCGGATGAAGACCGCTACCACAAGAATTAAGACGCCAGACGCGGCAAACTCAAACAGGCTCTCATCCACGGACGAACCCTAAAGGCTGATCGGTACTGCCCTATCGGCAAGACGCAATGTGTTTTCTCCTACGACTCGATGCGGCGTCGTCCTTCGAATGCTCGTCCAAGAGTGACTTCATCGGCGTATTCGAGATCACCACCGACGGGCAGTCCGCTGGCCAAGCGCGACACCGCCACCCCCAGCGGAGAAATTGTCCGAGCCAAGTACGTGGCGGTCGCTTCGCCTTCGAGATTCGGATCGGTCGCGAGGATGACCTCGGTAATCGATCCATCGGCCAACCGACTCAGCAGTTCCCGGATCCGTAAGTCCTCCGGGCCAACACCCTCGATTGGATTTATGGATCCGCCAAGCACGTGATAGCGACCCCGGAACTCGCGAGTGCGTTCAATGGCGACCACGTCCTTGGGTTCTTCGACGACACACACGATGCTGTCATCACGCTTGGGGTCCATGCAGATTCGACACTGCTCAGACTCCGAAACGTTGCCGCACGTATGACAAAACTGAACGCGCTCCTTGACGTGGACCAGCGCATCGACGAGTCGTTGAACATCGGCCTGTTCAGCGGCCAGTAGGTGAAAGGCGATGCGCTGCGCACTCTTGGGACCCACACCCGGCAAGCGCCCCAACTCGTCAATGAGTTCTTGGACTGCTCCCTCGTACATCAGTGCTCAATCTCGCCGATTTGGGTCGCGCCCATCTCACGGATGACCAAGTCCACTCCTGAAATGTCATCGATGTTGTCGTCATCAACGCTCGGGGAATCGGCCGGATCAGCTTCCACAGCCGGCTCGACGGTCCGAGCGCTAGAAGACGACGGCGCCCCACCGGACCCAACGACGACGTCAATGCTTACGTCGACCTTGAGAGTGTCTGCAATCGCTGCGCGCAACTTCTCGTCATGACCACTGGCCGCAGCATTCGCTACCTTCCCCGGGCTGTCTACGGCAACGGCGAGCACACCGTCGGACCACGACACGGGCTGGGATCCACTGAACAACATCCAGGCAACCCTGGTGCTCGAGAGTGCGTCAATAACCGCCGGCCACATAGTGAGGAAACCTTCCAACGTCATATCGACGTCCGTCGAGGTGGAGACCGCGGGCTTGGTATCAACCCGGGGTTCATCGCTCACTGACTCGACGGGTGATTCGCTCGCAGATTCCGCCGGAGCAGTCGCTGCCTCAGTCGCCAAGCTCTCTGCGCTGGAGGGAGCGACGTCGGACAATTTCGGGGGTGCGGATTTGGCTGCTGCCTTGGGCTGGGCTTGAGCCTTTGACTTGGACTGTCGAGGCGGCACGGGAGGTGAGGCTGGGGCTGCTTCCGACTCTGGGACAGCACCGGTCGCTTCGGGCCTGTTGGCCACCACGGTCGCAGACGCAACTGCCTTCTCCAAGTGCTCGATACGAGCAAGCGCGCCGAGGTCCGAATTCTCGGCAGCAGGAACAAGTAGGCGAGCAGCCATGATTTCTAGTCGCAGGCGCGGTGCAGTCGCACCCTTCAACTCACTGAGCGAGCGGCTAATGACGTCTGCTGCTCTGCTGGCTTCGGCTGGACCAAGAAGATCTGCCTGCGTGGCGATACGTTGGGCTTCGTCCTCGGGTGCATCGATCAATCCTCGTTGCACCGCCTCGGGGACACTTTGCACCACGATGACATCGCGCATACGCTCGAGTAAGTCCGATACGAAGCGCCGCGGCTCATGCCCGGTCTCGACTACCTGTTCGATGACATCGAAGAGCGCAGCACCATCTCGATTGGCAATCGCCTCGACCGTAGTGTCAAGCAGTGCACTGTCCGTGACACCCAATTGGCCAGCGACTTCGGCGTAGGTCACACCTTCTGACCCGGACCCTGCAATCACTTGGCCGAGGATCGACAGGGAGTCGCGAACGCTGCCTGCACCCGCTCGCGCGACGAGGGCCAGAGCCGCGGGTTCGGCACTGATGCCCTCGGACTCGCAGATTGAAGCCAGGTGAGACTGAAGGTCGCGGTTGCCGACAAGACGAAAGGCGTAGTTGTGCGTACGCGATCTGATGGTCGGAAGCACTTTGTCCGGGTCGGTTGTGGCGAAAATGAATCGCACGTGCTCGGGCGGTTCCTCAACCAACTTCAACAGCGCATTGAAT
This sequence comes from Candidatus Nanopelagicales bacterium, assembly GCA_040266055.1. Lineage (GTDB taxonomy): Bacteria > Actinomycetota > Actinomycetes > S36-B12 > S36-B12 > S36-B12. Next base: position 13,758 of record JBDQFC010000015.1, read on the forward strand.
CCAGCCGGCGAAACCATGTGGGCCTCGTCAATGATGTAGATCTTGTATCGGGAGGAAGCCGGGGCGAACATCGCTCGCTCGCGCAGATCTCGAGTGTCGTCCACCCCTCCGTGGCTGGCAGCGTCGAGTTCAATGACATCGATCGATCCGGAGCCGCCGGCAGCTAGATCTACACAACTTTGGCACTCCCCGCAGGGCTCGGGAGTAGGACCCTTCTCGCAGTTGAGTGATCGGGCCATGATCCGGGCGGTAGAAGTCTTCCCACACCCACGGGGACCGGAGAACAAATAGGCGTGATGGACGCGATCGTTCTCCAGAGCACGACCCAGCGGGGTCGTGATGTGCTCCTGCCCCACCACATCGGCCAGACGAGCAGGCCGGTACGTGCGGTAGAGGGCCAAGGACATGGGGTGACCCTAATGCTCGGACAGGAGCCATAGATCAGGTAATCCTCCCCATCGATTCCAAATCATAGTTATCATGCGCATAATTCTGTTGTCTCACAGGGATTCACGAGGTACGCATGTCGTTACCCACCACCGATCACGACGTGGCAAACACGCCAGCACAGTTGCTCGGCCGGTACATCGTGGGCGGGATTCTCGGGCACGTCGCCGAGCGCGGGGTCGAGATTCGGACGATAGAACAAATCGTGACGATCAACGACGACTCCGTGGTCGCCCGCTGCGACTATGCGCAAAATAGACCGCACCGTTGGGCCGTTGGACACCGTCGTTCTCGCGTGCGGAGGGGTCTCGGACTCATTGCTACAGACGAACTCAAATACGAAATGCCCGACATCCACATTCTCGGTGACGTCTACGCGCCTCGGCGCCTGGTGTTCGCCACTCGGCAGGCCGACGCCCTCGCCGAGACCATGGTTCACAACTAAGGAAGGAAATTGACATGCTGCTCAAGGACAAGGTCGCACTAGTAACGGCTGGCGCTTCAGGAATGGGGCGAGCTGCGGCCGAACTCTTCGCCGAGAACGGTGCCCACGTGATCATCGTCGACGTGAGTGAGGCGAACGCCACAGAGACCGTTAGCGCGATCACAGCTAACGGTGGCAGCGCAAGCGCGGAAGTTATCGACGTTCGAGATCTCGACGCTCTCAAGGCGTTGGCCGATCGCGTGACGGCAGAGCACGGTGCTTTGCACGTTCTCTACAACAACGTCGGCATTCCAGGTGCCGCTGGCATGGACCTCACCGCAGAAGAGTGGGACATGTCGATAGAGATCAATGCGCGTGCGAGCTTCTTCCTCAGCGGCTACCTGACACCCGCACTGAAGGCTGCCGGTGGTGCGTCGGTCATTTTCACCAGTTCGGCATCTGGACTCGTAGGCTCACCATTCTCACCGCTGTACTCGTTCACCAAGGGTGGTGTGATCGCCCTCGTGCGTTCCATGGCTCTCGCCCTCGCGGCCGACAACGTTCGAGTCAATGCGGTGGCCCCCGGCTCAGTCGAGACACCCGGCTTGAAAGCCTTCTTCCGAACCGACGACGAAGCCGAGATCGAGGCCCGCAAGACGGCGTACCAAGCCCAGATCCCCTTGGGACGTGTGTCCCAAGCCAGCGAGATCGCCAACGTGGTGCTCTTCCTCGCCAGCGACATGGCTAGTTACGTCACCGGTGTGACCATCCCCGTCGACGGCGGATTGACGGCCAAGTAGGACTCCGTCCTAGATCGATTCGGGCGTTGGTGCAGTGCCTCGTGGGCGCTGCACCAACGCAGTCGCTCCAGTGGCAAGGCACCAACACCCCAGGCCGCACAGCACCGCAGCCCACATCGCAAGTCCGGCGGTAGCGGCTGCCACTAGGCCAATGCCGTACGCCAGCAGTGCCGGCATTCCGTTGAGCCAGAAGCTTCGAGCGAAGGGCACCGTCGAGCCCGGGTAGGTCAACGCCATGGTGATGCCCGTGTAGGGGAACGTCACGACAAATGGCCCGAGAATGCTTGCGATCGATACCGCTCCGGTGGCCGTGAGAAAGACGATGATCAATCGACGCGGTCCGATGGGCGCAACCTCGGAGACGCGATACGTCGGGACTCGCTTGATCACCGGTTGCAAACAAATCCAGATCACCAGGGCTAAACCGATAGCGACGAGGAGCGACGGAGAAAAGTAATGCGCGAGCAGCCACGACGATCCGACGTATCCCACAGTCGCAATGAGCGTGGCGAGCCACCGAGGAAGGCGTAGCCGATCTCCGGCAGCAACGATCCAGAAAAACGACGCGTTCACGATCAGGCCGAGGATCACGTTCGGCTCGACAAGTTCAGGCCCGATAAGGGAAAGAATCGACATGGGAATCGGCACGCTGTAGATCACCGCGCGCAGGCGAGTCGATGGGACTGCTCCGACAAGGAGGGACAGCCCTCCTACATATGCGGTGAGAATCGCGCCGACAAGGAGTGGATTCATTCTCGCGGAAGAGGCGAATCGGTGGCGGCCGCGCGTCCAGCCAGCACACCGACGGTGATAGCCGGACCCAACGTCCCACCTGCTCCGGGATAGGCGAGTCCTAAGAAACTCGCAGATACGTTGCCGGCCGCATAGAGACCAGGAATAGCCCCGCCCTGTACGTGCTGCACTCGACCGTCACCGTCGATCCGCGGCCCACCCTTGGTGCCCAACGTCCCCGCGTGTACTCGAACGGCAAAGAAAGGACCATCCACCAACTCCCGCAGGTTGGGGTGCCCGGCTTCAGGATCACCCAGTGCTTGGTCGTAGGCGGTCTCTCCACGCTGGAATCGTCGGTCGCGTCCCTGACGAGCACCAGCGTTGAACTCCTCCACCGTGTCCTCGAGCACCGACGGGTCAACGCCCATTTGCTCGGCGAGTTCGGAAATGGAGTTGGCCTTGCAGAAGAACTCTGGATCCGGATCGCTAGGCATGACCGGGCCCACGAGATAAGAGGACCGGTACGTCTGGTCGAAGACCAACCACGACTCCAGGCGATCGAAGGAGTACGAGCGAGCATCGAAGGAGTGCATGGTGCGGCCGACGTCGTTGTAGTTCTGCGATTCGTTGACGAACCGCCTACCGACGGCATCCACCATCAGCGAACCCGGCCGGCTGCGTTCATTGAGAATCAGACGGTAAAGCGGCTGTCCGGAGATCTCATCCCCGGGAATTGAGATAGTGGGTGCCCACCAAGCCTCGGACATGTTTCCCAGCGCGGCTCCCGCCGACATCGCCATACGCAGGCCATCTCCGCGCGCACCAGGCGCTCCCGTCTGTGCAGGTTCGGGGATGCGCAAGAACGCTCGTGCGAACTGCGGATCCCTCTCGAATCCACCCGAGGCGAGCACTACTCGACCTTCGAACGTTTCACGGCCTTCTGGCCCCTCGGCCACCAATCCGGTGACAGCACCATCGGCTTCCACAAGCGAGATCGCCCGCGTCTGAGTGCGGACGTCAATCCCTTCATCAATGCACGTCGTGGCGAGAGCAGCGATCATCGCCTGACCCATCGTGACCGTGCCGTCCTCGCGGCGTTGGGCGATTACTTCCGGGTCGATCGAATTGGAGACCACCTCAAGGTGCGTCACCGGAGCACGCCACGACAACGCCGGCCGCAGAATGCTGGCTACGTCCTCACGCGGAGTTACCAGACATGCCGAGAGTGATCGACCCCCAACAGTCATCCCTCCAGGCATCTCACAGTGGTAGTCCGGGTAGGGAAGCAACTCCCACTCCAGGGCACTGTTCTCCTCAATCCACCGAGCGGCTTCTCCGGCCTGGGCGATGAATCGTTCGATCAATTCCAGGTCAGCATCGCCCAACGCCAGTGATTGGAGATAGTCCCTCGCCTGCTCGCGGGAGTCCCGCCCCTCACCAACTGCCTCGACGTGGTTCACCGGCACCCACGCGACACCACCGGACAGGGCCGTGGTGCCACCGACGAACTCGGTGGATTCCAGCACGGTGACGTCGGCACCTGTCGAACGAGCAGCGATCGCGGCACTCAGGCCCGCTGCTCCAGAACCGACGACAACGACGGCATCTGTCACGCTTAGTACTCGATCCAATCGCGGATCCACGACACGTCTCCACCCTCGCGGAGTGCATCAGGCCAATCACCCTGAGTTGCTTCGCCGTAGGCCAACACGCGGTTGTCGGTAGCGAGGACGTCGGCGTAATCGGTCACCGGTGTGTAGTACATGTAGGACATGATTCGGTCCTTGAACTGCCAGCCTTTATCAGTACGGACGTACTCGTCCTTGTAGCGCAGCGCCACCCACATGGTAGTTCCGGTGCGGACGACCTCGGCGTGCCCGGCGACGAATCCAAAAGCGTGATCGGGGTTGTCCGGATCAAAACGGACGACGTGCCCGTGCGTGTAGTGATTGGTTGCACCGAGCGCATCGAACCTGCCTTGGTAGGTGTCTCGAATCGCCTGACGTCCATTGGCCGCGAAGACTCCATCAAACGACCGCAGCGTCGCGTCTTCGGTGAAGAGGCGATCGATGCCATCGAAGTCCCGCTCGTCCATGATTACGCCGTACATCACCACGAGTTCCTTGATCGCCTCGCGATCCTCAAGCCGCTGAATTCGCTGCTCGATCGTCAACTCCTGCGCCATGACTTCCTCCTGTGTGTCTCTACTTGTCTTCGAAAGCTGCGAGTGCGGACGGCAGATCGACGCCTTGCTCGAGGAGCATCCGTGCTTGTACGAGCGCCGGGACTTTCGCCATCGCGACTGCTCCGACGTAATGGCCATCGCGCTCCATCAAAGCCAGATACGACCCGGAATCCATACTGCCGATCGCCACGTGCGCTACATCGCTGCTGCGGACATAACCAACAACCTGGATCTTCTTGCCGAACTGATCAGACCAGACGTAGGGCACCGGATCGAAAGCCTGGGGAACATCGCTGGACTCCCCAAGATCGGCCAGCACCGTTGCGGCAGCAGCGCGCGCCTGCTCCTGCGCGTGGGTCCAGTGCTCCATGCGGATGTCAGAGCCTTCGGAGTTCGACCTCCACCGAGCGACATCGCCCGATGCAGTGATCGCCGAGACCGGTGAGCCGTCTTGCGTGAGCACTCGACAGAACTCATCGCACGCCACACCGTTGCTGACGTCCAAACCCGAGTCGGCGAGCCATTCGGTACTGGGCGCCGCACCAACACCGACAACGACGACATCCGCCACAACCGTGGTTCCGTCACTGAGCGAAAGCGCGGTGCGCATCCCGTCATCGGTGATCGATTCGATGGAGGTCCCGACGCGGACATCTACTCCGTTGTCACGGTGAAGGTGCTCGATCGTCGCTCCGAGTTCGGGACCGAGCCCGCGCACAACCAAGGTCTCCTGCGGTTCCACGAGTGTCACCGATTTGTCGAGTCCTCGAGCGGTCGAGGCGACTTCGGCGCCGATAAAACCACCACCGATGACGACGACCGACTCTGCAGCTGTGAGCGCATCGCGAAGATCCAGCGCATCGCTGAGCGAGCGCAGGGTATGTACACCTGGGCGTCCATCGAGGTTGGGCAGCATTCGCGCATGCGCGCCAGTGGCGATGATCAAGCCGTCGAAATCCACGGTTGAGCCGTCGGACAATCGCAAGGAGCGCTGCTCCAGGTCTAGGCCGGTGGCACCCACCCCTAGCCGTAGGTCGACGTCGAGCGCCGCCCACTCGTCCTGCGAGCGCAGTGCCACCTTGTCGGTCTCCCAGGTACCTGCCAGCAGTTGCTTGGACAGCGGTGGCCGGTTGTAGGGCAGGTGGTCTTCGTCACCAAGCACAACAACGTCACCGCTGAACCCCTGTTCGCGAAGTGATTCCGCCGCACGAACCCCCGCCAGGCCAGCGCCGACCACGACGATCCGCACAGTGGTCTGCACAGTGACCGTCGACTACCGCGTCGACACAGCGGCGATGTCGAGCACCGGGCCGAGTCGGGGTCCGGGGGTGAAGGTGATCGGAATCGACTTATAACCGGTGTTGGTTCCCTGGTGCGGGTAGGGAACTACGTTCTCGAGGTCGACCTCGTAATCGGGCATGCGGGTCAGGACCTGACTCAGCATCTCCCTGGCCATCGCGCGGCCCAGGTGAGATCCGGCGCACCGGTGCACACCGACTCCGAATGCCATGTGACGGTTTGGCCAGCGCTCGATATCGACCTCGTCTGCGTTCGGGAAAGCCGACTCGTCACGGTTCGCCGAGGCCCAGGCCAACAGCACGCGATCCTCGGTGAACATCTGGCAGCCGTGGAACTCCAGGTCCGTGGTAACCGTCCGGGCAAGTCCCTGGGTGGGGCTGAAGTAGCGGAGAAACTCCTCGATCGCCCGGTCCAACTTCTCCGGGTGCTCGATCAAGTCCTGGCGGACATCTTGGTTCTTGTACAACCACACGAGCGTCTGGCTCACGAGCGAGGATGTCGTGCCCGTACCTCCAGCAAGGAGGAGTTCGACCATCGAGAACACGTCCTCGAGGTCGATCGGCTGGCCGTCGACCTCCTGCTGGACGAGGAAAGAGATGGCGTCGTCTTGGGGTTCGCGGCGACGATCGGCGATCACCTCGCGCATAGTCGCGGAGATCTCCGGCATGACCTCCTCCATGGCGCGCTTGTACTCCTCGCTCCCGGGGACGCCTGTCAACGCTTGGTGATGGACGAACGCAAACTTGTGCCAGTCGTCGACGGGAAGACCCAACCAATCAACGGTCACGAGCGCCGGAACGCCGATGGTGGTCGCGACATCGCCCCGGCCACTTTCAATAATCTCGTCAACAAACCAGGTCACGTACTTCTGGACCATCTCGTACATCGCTTCGGTTGCAGCGGGCGCCGTGATGGGGTTCATGATCTTGCGGTATTTGCGGAACTCCGGCGGGTCCAACTCGATCGGGATGTGCTTGTGCATGGGCGTCTTGGGAATGACCACAGACAACCCTTCGCCACCACTGGGGGTGCGCTGGCTGGTGAACGTCTCGTCGTCGCGCGCTGCATCGAACACACTTTGGTAATCCGACAAGATCCAGTAGCCGCCGTACTCCTCGGACCAGGCAACCGGCGTTGTCTCGCGAAGGTGCCGGTAGGACGCCACGGGGTCTACGGAGTGCTCCTGGGAGTTGTGATCGAAGTGCACAACGGGGCAGCGCTTCTCGGAACCCTGCTCAGACATGTCGGACCTTCCTTACGGTGTTCCCTGATGGGGTAACGATGAGGATTTCAAAACCATACCAAGTCTTACTGATAATCGTTATACTAAATTCGAAATTGTTGCCCGAGGAGGGGTTATGCGAGTTCGAGTCGATCCGGATGTCTGCCAAGGGCACGGCGTTTGCCGCATGAGCGCCCCGGAGGTTTTCCACCTGCGTGAGGAAGACGGACAGGCATACGTGGAGTCCGAGGAAGTACCCGCGGGCATGGAGGAAGCCGCCAAGCTCGGCGCCGCATCGTGCCCCGAGCGCGCCATCACCGTCTGGGACGAATAGACGAATAGGACGCCAAGCGCGTGATTGACCACCCGAACCTGTCGATGGATGCCCTCGACCTCGTCGATCCCACCGCGCCGGTGTCGGAGGGCATCTTGCTGAGTTCGTCGATCGACGAGATAGAGCTCGAAGATCCCGCTACCGGCGATCCGATTGGTGAAATCGCCGAGTCCAACGAGGCCGACGCGCTCGCGACCATTAAGCGCGCCCGGGCTCAAGCCGAGGACGGACGCTGGTCGCAGATGTCTCCCGATGAGCGCCAATCGCTGATCGACCGCCTAGTCGGAGTTATGGAGAGCAGGGCCGAGGCGCTGGCCGAGATCGGAACCCTGGAAAGCGGCACGCCAGTTTCGTGTAGCTCCGGTATCCACGTCCACGCACCATTAGACGTATTGCGTCGCGTGACCGCGAGCACCACTGACCCCGGCCTCGACATTGCGGTGATCGGTTCTCATCAACCGATGTACGCCGCGATGCAGACGGTGGCAGATTCGCTCGGTCGTGGTCGAGCGAGCGTCGTGGTACCCACCGCCATCGCACCGTTGAGCACCATCGCCTTGATGAATTGTCTTCTCGAAGCCGACCTACCCAAGGGCGTGGTGTCGGCTGTTCTCGGAACGCCAGATGTCCTAACGGTGATTCGTAGTGGCGCCGCAGAGGTAGCCACTGACACGCTGCGCGACTCGAGCCCCGGCGGCCCGAGCGCGGGATCGACACCGCTCATGCAGATGCCCGGCTCCGATGTGACCGATGCCCTCCGCACGGCGCTGCTGGCCTACCGATGCACTCCCGGCTGGCGCCCGGGGTCAGCGCACTTGCTCGTTCCGACGAACGAGCTCGACGAGTACGCGGTCGCGATGTCCGACGTTGTCGACTCGCTCGAGGTCGGTGACCCGTGGCACGAGTCGACCTCGATCGGTCCGATTCCGGGTGGCACCGAGGCCATCAGTGCGTATCTCAACAACCTCGAGTCATCCGGGGCAACCGTGACCGCAGGAACAAACGGCGAAAACGACCAACTCTTCATCGCTGCAACCGTCGCGAGCGGACTCGATGATGTGTCGCTGGCCTTAAATGCGTCGATCTGTGCGCCGGTCGTGTGCATCATCGGCTACTCCGACGCTGCAACAGCCGAGGAGTGGATGGCTTCCCGCTACGCACCCGTGACCGACTAACGACGATGGCCTCGCCGTCTTTGAGCATCGGGTGCGGAAGCGCCTACGCGAACGATCGCCTACAACCCGCCTTCGACCTCGCACGCAGCGGTCGGGTTCAGTACATGGGGTTCGACTGTCTTGCTGAGCGCACACTCGCCCTCGCCCAGATGCGCAAACTTGCTGACCCGTCGAAGGGCCAAGACGAGCGCATTGCAGATCTCGTTCCTCTCGTTGCGGAATTCACCGACTCAGGCGGCCGAATCGTCGGCAACTTCGGAGCAGCTAATCCTGCTGCTGCGGTGGGCGAATTCGTCGACGGGCTCCGCCGAGCCGGACGCACCGGTGTCAAAGTCGCCATCATTGAGGGCGACGACGTCTTCGATATCGCCGTGCACGAAGACCTCGAACTGCCCGAACTCGACACCAGCACACAGGCGATCCGCGATCAGATCGTCTCCGCACACGCGTACATCGGAGCCGAGCCGATCGTCGAAGCCCTGGAGCGAGGTGCTCAACTCGTGGTCGGTGGCCGACTCGCCGACCCGTCGCTGTTCGTCGGACCCATCTGCCATGAGTTGGGCTGGAGCCTCGACGATTGGAATCGCGTCGGCGAAGCGACTCTCGTCGGACACCTACTCGAATGCGGCGTGCACTCCACCGGTGGAAACTTTGAGGACCCCCCGCATCGCGTGGTGCCCGATCCGTGGAACCTCGGGTTTCCACTGGCCGATGTCACAGCCGACCGCGTCGTGGTGAGCAAACTGCCGGGAACCGGCGGTGCTGTCGATTCACGCACAGCACGAACGCAGATCTACTACGAGATCCACGACCCACAGCACTACTTAACACCGGACGTCACTGCAGATTTCTCATCGGTGCGCATCGAAGAGACCGGTCGCGACATGATCAATGTCAGTGGCGCGCGTGGCTCAGCCCGACCGTCAAACTTGAAGGTCCTGGTCGGTGTCAATCGAGGATTCAAGGGCGTAGGCGAGATCACCTATGGCGGACCCGGGTGTCTAGATCGAGCCCGGCGTGCCGACGAGATCCTTCGCCACCGCCTCGCCACAATCGGTGATGACATCACCGACTTCCGGATCGACCTCCAAGGCTGGAACTCGGTCTTCGGTGATGCCTACCGCCCGGTGGACGACGTGGCCGAAGTCCGCCTGCGCTTGGCGATACAGGCACGAACTCGCGAGGCTGCCGCCGCGGCTGTTTACGAAGTCGAGTACCTGTATTTCGGCCCGGCAGGTGGCGGAGGTGTTGTCACCAGCGTCACCCCGCACATCGCGGTGACTCCGGCGTACGTTCCACGCGATCGAATAACCACGCGAGTAGAAGTGGTCACCACATGAAACTCCGCGAGATCGCCTACGCGCGTTCGGGCGACAAGTCCGACACAAGCAACATCTGCGTCTTTCCCTACGACGATTCGGACTACCCACTCCTGGTTCGGGAAGTCACCGAAGACCGTGTAGCCACACTCTTCGGGAACCTGGTTAGGGGCGAGGTCACCCGCTACGAAATTCCGGCCAATGCCGGATTGAATTTCGTCTTGACGAAAGCACTCGGTGGTGGAGTGTCATTGACGCTGCGCTCAGATCCTCACGGGAAGTCGTTCCAGTCCCTCATCTTGGATATGGATATCGACGTGGGTTCAGCATGACCGCGCACCCCGAGTGGTCCAACTACACCGATAGAGACCTCATCACGTGGCTCGTCGAGCGCGCGGAGACCTGGCCGTCAGCTACTGCGCTGACCTGGGTTCCCTTCGACGACCCCGAACAGTCCTGGTCATACAGTCAGCTGGTCGATGCAGTCATTGACTGTGCTGGTGCTCTGCAGGAAAGAGGTGTCGAGCGCGGATCAATCGTGGGTCTCGTCATGGACAACGGCCCGCACACGGTGCTCCATTGGTTGGCCGTTATCGCGGCTGGGGCGTCGTCATTGTTTGTCAATTCCCGGTCAAGTGCAGAAGAGATCGCCTGGATCGCTGACCACAGTGGGGCCGATCTCTTCTTGACGGACTCAGCGCATTTCGCGATGACATCGGAAGCGACATCCGAAGCGACATCGACCGCAGTGATCGACGTCGAGGGTCAGCCGTTGACATCGTCTTTCGGTCGATGGCTTCGCCCCGACTCTGACCCCCAAGCCCTCGCAAGCATCCAATACACATCTGGCACCACGTCACGACCAAAGGGCGTTCGGTGGACCCACGCCAACTGCCTGTGGGCTGCCGAGGTGAATGCACGGCATCAACGCCTCACATCGGACGACGTTTGCCTCATCACACTGCCCCTATTTCACACGAATGCGCTCGCCTACCAACTGCTGGCAGCATTGGAAGTTGGTGCGCACGTAGTGCTGCAACCACGCTTCAGTGCGTCTCGCTTCTGGCAGGTTTCGATCGATCATCAGTGCACATGGACGGGCGTCGTCTACTTCATCGTCAATGCCTTGCGAGACCGGAGCACTCCTTCGCAACACTTCTACCGCGGATGGGCAGGAAGCGGTGTTGTGCATGCCGAGGAAGCACCCGGCCGCGTGCCGATTACAGGTTGGTTCGGCATGACCGAAACCGTCTCACATCCGATCTACACCGATCCGGCGTGCGTCGAATCAGCACCGAAGTCGAGCATGGGCACCGTGGCTCCGGAGTACGAGGTGCGAGTGGAAGACATAACCGATGACACCGGAGAACTACTGGTGCGCGGAGTCCGCGGCATCTCATTGTTTGACGGCTACCTCAACGACCCTGCCGCCACCGATCAGGTGCTGGGTGCCGACGGCTGGTTCCAAACCGGTGATCGAGTGCGAGTCGAAAACGGCCATTACTTCTTCGTCGAGCGACTTGGCGATGTCCTGAAGGTCGGTGGCGAGAACGTCGGAGCTGCAGAGATAGAACGGGCTCTCGTGCAGGTTCCTGGCGTCCACGAGGTTGCCGTTGTGGCAAAGCCGGACGAGATGCTCGGTCAGGTGCCCGTCGCTTTCGTGATCGCGGACGATTCACCTCATCTCAAGGAACAACTGCAGCACGCCGCTGAAATCTCGCTCGCAGACTTCAAGCGTCCCCGCGAGTACCGGTTCGTCCCGGAATTCCCGCGGGCAACTCTGAACAAGGTGGCCAAAGCGCGTCTGCGCGAATCACTGCACGAACTTGCGCGGGAGGAATCGTGACCTCCGGCCCCTTGGATGGCGTGACTGTTGTCGAGTTCGCGGGAATCGGACCCGCGCCTTTCGTCGCGATGCTTCTCGCAGACATGGGTGCCCGAGTCATTCGCATCGATCGAGTGGGTGGTCCGAGTGCGGACTACACGCCGAACCCCGTGCTCGAGCGCAGCCGCGAGTCGATCGCGGTGAATCTGAAGGACGACGACGGCAAGGCAGCGGCTGCCGCCATCGTCGCGCGCGCGGATGTAGTAGTCGAAGGCTTCCGCCCAGGAGTCATGGAGCGACTTGGACTCGGACCAGCGGAATTGCTGTCGGTGAACACGCGCTTGGTGTACGCCCGAATTACCGGATGGGGCCAGACAGGTCCACTGGCCGGCGAGGTAGGTCATGACATCACCTACACCGCGATCACCGGCGCGTTGCACAGTTTCGGAGAAGCAGATCGCCCACCCGTCGCCCCGCTGAATCTCGTTGGAGACTTCGGTGGGGCGGCTCTGCATGGCGCGTTTGGCATTGCCTGCGCGCTGCTTGCCGCTGAGCGATCAGGGGTCGGGCAAGTGGTCGACGCCAACGTGGTGGATGGCACTAACTCGCTGATGGCCTTGGTGCACGGGCTACGCGCGATGGACAAGTGGCGGGACGATCGTGAGACGAACCTGCTCGATGGGGCAGCTCCTTACTACCGCACCTACCGGTGCAGCGACGATCGCTTTGTTGCCGTGGGGTGTATCGAACGACGCTTCTTCGCCGAACTTCTCGACGTTATGGAGCTCGATCCCTCGTTAATTGACGCGCACGGAAATCGCGAGGTGTGGTCGAGCACCACCGAAATCCTGCGCACACGATTCGCCGAGCGCACCCGCGACGAATGGGTTGATGACGCCACCGGTCGCAACGCTTGCCTCGCGCCGGTGCTGGATATCGCGGAAGCAGTCGACTATCCCCACGCGCAGGCTCGGCAGAACTATCTACCGATCGACGGATTCGACGCAGACCACCGACAACCGCGGCCTGCTCCCCGGTTCTCCGGGACTCCGTCAGGAGAGCCTAAGCCCGCACCCACACCGGGTGCGAACACTCGATCCATCCTCGCCGAGCACGGGTTCGACGAGGCGACCATCAACCGACTGATCACGCAACGCAGCGTGGCAACGCAGGGAGAGGATCCAACATGACAGGCACGCGGCTGGAAGGAAAGGTCGTCATCGTCACCGGAGGAGCATCCGGTCTAGGTCGGGCGTCGTGCGAGCAGTTCGCGTCCCAAGGAGCCCGCGTGGTGGTGGCCGACCTCGATGCCGCTGCCGCCTCAGCGCTAGCCAACGAACTGCCCGGTTCAGCCATCGGCGTCGAAGCAGACGTCACTGACCCCGGATCAATGGACGCTATGGCCGCTGCAAGTCTCGACGCCTTCGGGCGTATCGACGGTCTCTTCGCCAACGCCGGGATTCCCGGAGAAGGCGCTGCCCACGACGTCGGCTTGGACTCGTGGCTACGCGTCATCGACATCAATCTCAACGGTGTCTTCTACTCGGTTCGCTCGGTCCTACCCGCGATGATGGAGCAGAAATCCGGATCTCTGATCTTGCAGTCCTCGCTCGCCGGCCTCAAGGGGATGGCTAACCTCGCGTCCTATTCCGCAGCAAAGGGCGGTGTCATCGGCCTGACTCGTCAGGTGGCCGTGGAGTACGCCTCATACGGCATTCGCTGCAATGCCATCTGCCCGGGAACCATCGACACTCCCCTCGTGCGCGAGGCTTACCGGCAGCGCTTTGGCGAGGAGGGTGCAGCCGCGGCTATCGAGCGCCGCGCCCAGGACTATCCGATGGGACGGCTGGGTGACCCTTCAGACATCGCGAACTACGCGACCTACTTGGCCAGTGACGAGTCCCGCTGGGTGACCGGCACAGTGCTGGCGATTGATGGAGGCGTCAATGCCCGAATGTGACGGGGAACTATCCGGCCGCGTTGCTGTCGTTACTGGTGCCGGCATGGGTATGGGCGAAGCCATTGCGCACACCCTCGCCGCGGCCGGAGCGCACGTGGCCGCGTTCGACGTCAATACCGAGGCGGGTGAGAGCGTCGTCGAAGCAATCACTGCAGCCGGCTGCGCGGCGCACTTCGGTCGAGTGGACGTGTCTGACAGTGCGCAGGTCCGCACTGCGATCGACGATGTCATGGACCGGTGTGGACGTCTTGACATTGCGGTGAATAACGCGGCCATCGCTCCGGATGACAAACCCACGGCGGAGTTCGATGAGGACTACTGGGATCGACTGATCGCCGTTGATCTAACAGGCGCCGCGCTGTGCATGAAGTACGAGATCCGCGCGATGCTCGCAGCCGGCAATGGCGGATCCATCGTGAACCTGTCCTCCATTCGGGGCTTTCGACCAGCCGTGGGCAAGATCGCCTATGCAGCTGCGAAGCACGGCGTGAACGGAGTGACGAAGGTCGCGGCCATGGAATACGGAGAGTCCGGGATCCGGATCAACGCCGTAGCTCCCGGCGCGATCGAGACTCCGATGCTGCGCGCAGCACTCGAAAGTCGCGGGGACGACATTGATCAGTACACGCAGTCAGCTAGCTTGCTCGGCAGGTTGGGCTCGCCTCAAGACATCGCCGACGCATGCCTGTGGTTGGCCTCCGACCGATCCGCGTACGTGACGGGCACGACCATCCATGTAGACGCCGGGCTCGCCCAGGCTCGCTGAAGCCTGGGCTCTCGCTAGTCCACCAACTCCAGAAGTGTCGCGTTGGCCATGCCACCGCCCTCACACATCACTTGCAGTCCTCGCTGAATGCCCGTTCTGCTCATTGAATGTACGAGAGTGGTCATTAGTCGAGCACCGGTCGCGCCCAACGGATGACCAAGCGCGATAGCACCGCCGAGCGGGTTAGTGACCGACAGATCCGCATTGAGTTCCTTCGCCCACGCGAGGATCACCGGCGCGAACGCCTCGTTGACCTCGAAGTGGCCGATGTCCGACATCGTCAAGCCCGCCTTGTCGAGGATGCGCGATGTCGCAGGGATCGGACCGGACAACATGAACCGCGGGTCTGATCCAACGACGTCGATGGCTGAGATACGCGCCAATGGCGTGAGTCCATGCTCATTAACCGCTCTTTGAGAGGCGATCAGCAATGCGGCCGCACCGTCGGAGATTTGGCTCGAGACCGCAGCGGTCAGCTGACCTCCGGGAATCAACGGTTGCAAAGACTGCATTCTTTCTATGTTCGAGTCCGGGCGCGGGCCCTCATCACGGGTGATTCCCTCCCAGGGCACTATCTCGGCGTCGAATAACCCCTCGTCTGCAGCACGAATCGCGCGCTGGTGACTTTCCAGCGCAAAGCGCTCCATCTGATCGCGGTTGATGCTCCAGTGTTCGGCAATGAGTTCGGCTCCGGTGAACTGCGAGAACACCTCGTCGCCGAAGCGAGCTCGCCACCCTTCACCGCTGCGCGGTTCGCCGAGTCCGGCATCTCGTCCAGCCGTTGTGGCGGTGCCCAACGGGACCAGGCTCATCACCTCGACGCCTGCCGCGATCACCAGATCCTGGGTTCCTGAAGCGACCGCCTGGGCAGCGAAGTGCGCCGCCTGCTGTGAAGACCCGCACTGCCGATCGATCGTGGTCGCCGGAACATGCTCGGGGAAGCCGGCTGAAAGGACCGCGGTTCTGGCTATGTTCGATGCCTGAGCACCTACTTGATCGACGCAGCCCATGATGACGTCATCAATTGCACCGGGGTCTACACCTACGCGCTCGACGACCGCAGACAGCACGTGCGCGCCGAGGTCAGCCGGATGCGCCTGGGCAAGACCACCGCCGCGCCGTCCGACGGGTGTGCGCACCGCGGAGACGACATAGGCCGGCGCGCGCAGATTCACGTGCCTTATGCCAAGCCCAGAATGCGCTGCATGTTGCCGCCTAGCACTTTGGCTTCGTCCTCCGGATCCAAGCCGAGTGCCTTGATGCCAGCAATCTCCGCAACCGGGTCGGCCATCGGCCAATCGGATCCGTAGATCACGCGATCCGCGCCATGGTGTTCGATAATCCCGCGAATCCGCTCGGGCTCCAAGATCGCCATCGTGGGTGGCCACGACGTTTCCAAGATGACCCGCGAGCCAACAACAACATCCTCGGCGAGATCCAATTGGTGGTAAGCGCCGTAGTGACAGGCCATGAGCGTCAGATTGGGGATCGCGTCCGCAAGGGCCACGACCTTCTGCGGGCTGCCACGCTCGGTGGCGGCAGCGTCACTGCCCTCACCCGCGTGAGTGATGACCACGATGCCGTCGTCGGCGAGTGCTCGGCAGATCTCGATCACTCGGGGGTCGCCGAGGTCGATGCCTTGGAAATTCGGGTGAAGCTTGACGCCGACGATTCCGTTGTCGCGGATCGATCGCATGTTGTCGTCGATCGTGCGATCGGGATGGATTGTTCCAAATGGCACGAATCGAGAGCGGTCCACTGCGCCGATGAACTCGTTGGTCTTCTCGAGGTTCTTCGGCACGGTAGCTACACCGAGGCAACATCCATAGTCGATGCCGGCTTCGTCGAGTTTCGCCGTAAGACCGGCTAATGTCCCATCCCCCATCGCGTCGAGTCCGGCGATCTTGACGGACAGCACTTGCGCAGCAATGTGGTCCGGCCACACATGGCAGTGGCTATCGACGATCATCCGACAACCCGCTGCACAAGTTGCTTGGCGAGCGAGTCGTAGATGACCTCCGTTGCGCCTTCGTAGATCCGTAGGGGTCGTGCCTCGCGATAGAGGCGCTCGATCTTGGTGCCCCGGGTGATGCCGTAGCGACCCATGATCTGCACACAGCGATCTACGACCCGACCGGCAGCCTCGGTGGCTCCAGCTTTGGCCAAACTCGACAAGTGCAGGTTGCCACGGGCATCGCGCGCCGATGCTGCTGCGGCTCGGTAGGTAAGCGCGCGAGCCATCTCGATGTCTGCCCAGGACTGCGCCAACTGCGCGGGGATTCCACCGAGCTTGGCGAGGGGAACGCCAAACTGCTCGCGGTTCGCGGCGTGCTTGGTGGCCTCCTCCAAGGCAGCCTGCGCAACACCGACAGCCGCTCCAGCGACCGACACCCGGAATGTGGACAGCGTTGCGAGGACGAGTCCGAATCCCTTGCCTGGCTCCCCGATCCGATGGTTGGCGGGGACGACAACGTCTTCCATGATGACGTCGCCGAGAACGTGCGGCGCGATGATCTGGTGCGGATGCTCGACTCTGACTCCCGGCGCATCAGCGGGCACGAGGACCAGGGAGTAGACCTTCTCACCATCGATGATTTCGGTACCGAGCATCGTGTAGAAGTCGGCATCACCTGCGTTCGTTATGAACGACTTGTGGCCGTTGACCCGCAGTTGATCACCTTCGGGACCATCCTCAACGACGATCGTGGTGCTAATGGATCTCAAGTCCGATCCAACGTCGGGTTCGGTGAGACCAAGCGCGGCAATCGCCTGCAGCTTTGCGACCTGCGGCAACCACTGCTCTTGGAGTTCGGCAGCACCTGCCTGCACGAGTGCGTAGGAACCAATGCCCTGCATGCAGAACATGGAATCAAGGTGGGCAGATTCAAACGCGAGTTGCTCGCGAACGACGGTCACGGCGAGGGAATCGACCTCGTCCCACCGGCCACCGAATCGCTGCGGAACGGTGTACTCCGCGAGGCCACTGTCGGCGAGGAGGCGTCGCACATCGGGATCGAAATGATCGGCCTCGTCTGCACGATCGGCGTAGGGGATCGCCGCCTCGGCAACAGCACGAGCCTGTTCGGCTAGGTCCCGATACTTCTGAGGAAGTTCGAACAATTCGTCGCTCAAAGGAACCTCGAATCCGCCTTGTAGGTGTGGAAAGCCTAGTTCGGGCGCTGGTTGAAAGCTTGACCGTAGATCGACGATGCAATGCGGATGCGCTGCATCGCTGGTGTCCCACCTGCGATTGCCCAGCCGTGGGCATCTCGGTGCATGCGCTCGAGGCCGTACTCCTCGGTGTAGCCATTGCCTCCGTGCATTTGCATACCGAGGTCTGTCACGCGCTTGGCCATCTCGTTTGCGTAGCACTTGGCCACGGAGACCTCGTAGGTGTCCGGGAGTCCCTTCCCCGCTTTGAGCGCGGCGCGCATGATCAGCATCCGAGCGGCCTCGACCTGAATAGCCATGTCCGCAACCGTCTGCTGGACGTTCTGGAACTCATTGATCGGGCGGCCGAACTGCACGCGCTCCTTGGTGTAGGCCACAGTCCGATCGAGAGCCGCTTGTCCAAGAGCCAGGCTCATCGTGGCGTTGCCCATTCGCTCGATGGAGAAGACACCGAAAAGCTTGTTAAATCCGCCGGCCGGAATAACGAGGTTGGTCGCCGGCACCCGAACGTCCTCGAAAATCAGGTCCGCCGATGCGATACCCCGAAAGCCCATCAATTTCTCTTGGGCTCCGAAACTCAACCCCGGTGCATCCGAAGGAACCAGGATCGCACCTATGCCCTTGGCGCCCGGCTTGTCGTCCAAGCGGCAATAGAGAAGGTAGTAGCCCGCGTGGCCACCGCCGGAGATCCATCGCTTGGTGCCGTTGATGACGTACTCGTCACCCTCTAGACGCGCCGACGTGCGCATATCCGTCGCAGCCGAGCCCGCGTCCGGCTCTGAAATGCCGATAGCCACGCTCGTCGTCCCGTCAACCACGCCCGGGATAACCGACTTGCGCTGCTCGTCCGTTCCGAAGAACTCCAGCACCCGCACGGGACCAACGTTGGCTTCGAAGACCTCGAATGCAGCCGGTCGGCATTCCTTGGCTAGTTCCTCGATGACGATGAGCGCGTCCATGAGCGGCGCCCCAGAACCACCAAATTCCTCGGGCAGGCAGATCCCGAGGAAACCGAGTTCGGCGAGGCGAGCGGACTCCTCAGCGGGCAGCAGGGTCCGGTTCAGGTCCAATTCGGCCGCCTTGGGGGCGTAGACCTCTTGCGCAACCTCCCGGGCCACCGAGCGCAGGGCTTCCTGCTCAGGGGTAAGGGTGAAAGCGTCGCTCACTCGATCCTCCTCTATGAATCTATGATTACCATAGCAATGAATACCCCAATCCTGCCAAGAAAGGCCAGAATTCCCTCGTGGACACCCAACAAGCCGGAAACCCCGGCAGCCCCCAAGCCCTCTTCGACCTCTCCGGAAAGGTCGCCCTGGTCACCGGCGGCACCCGCGGCCTGGGCCTGGTCATGGCCCACGGGTTCGCTCAAGCCGGGGCCGATGTCATCGTGGCCAGCCGAAAAGCCGAGGCCTGTGAGCAGGTGGCGGCGGACATCCACGAGCAAACCGGCCGCCGGACCTTGGGTATCGGCTGCCACGTGGGGCAGTGGGACAGCCTCGATGCAGTGGTCGAGGAGTGCTACTCGGCCTTCTCGGGGATCGACATCTTGGTGAACAACGCCGGCATGTCTCCGGTCTACGACTCCGAGGTGGACGTCACCGAGGCTCTGTTCGACAAGGTCATCGACGTCAACCTCAAGGGGCCATTTCGGCTCGCGGCGTTGATCGGAACTCGCATGGCGCAAGGCTCGGGGGGCAGCATCATCAACATCTCCAGCGCCGGGGCCGTGCATCCGCGCCCGGGAATCCTTCCCTACTCGGCAGCCAAGGCCGGACTGAATGCGATCACCGTGGGACTTGCGCACGCGTACGGCCCGAGCGTCCGGGTGAACGCGATCATGGCCGGGACTTTCTTGACCGACGTCAGTGCCGCATGGGACAAGGAAGCCTTCGCAGTTCGATCCTCGAAGTTCGCTCTGCAACGTGGTGGTGAGCCGTCCGAGATTCTCGGCACAGCGCTGTACCTGGCAAGTGACGCATCCACCTACACGACCGGCTCGATCATCACGGTGGATGGCGGGCAGCCCTAACACTTGTGACGTCCCGTAGTCGTTGCGCTAGCCGGTGACGATGCCGCGCTCGGCTAGGTCCGCGAGCGCGGTCGCGTCGAGTCCGAGCATTGAACTCAAGATCTCGCCGGTGTGATCTCCTACTCGAGGTACACCGACGTAGTCGGGGCCGGCGTAGGACGACACGTGCAAGATCGGTCCAGGCATCATCACCTTGCCGAGTTTCTCGTTGCCGGTGATCTCAACAAGCGTGCGCTCCAGGAAATGCGGATCCTCACTTATGTCACGGGCATCGTTGACCGCCGCTGCGACCACGTCCTTGGCTTCTAGGATTTCCAAGATCTCTTGCCGAGGCTTGCTACCCACCCACTCCGAGACGATGGCCTGCATGTCGTCGTTGTGCTCCATCCGCGCCGCGTTGGTCGCGTAGCGAGGATCCTCAATGATGTCCGGACGACCCATCGCTTCGAACAATCGAACGGCGATGGTCTGCGAGGAAGCCGCGATCGACAACCATTTCCCATCTTGGGCTTGAAAGATGCCTCTCGGTGAAGCCGATCCAGTGCCGTTACCCACCCGCTCCTGAATAACACCGTTGGCCGTCCAGTTCAAGACGATGTCGCCGAGGATGAACATCAACGGCTCGTACAACGCGACATCGACGACGTCACCGACACCCGTGCGCTCTCTGTTGAACAGTGCCATCGCAGTGCCGTACGCAGCGGAGATTCCAGCGATGGAGTCGGCGAAACCAAACGGCGGTGACGTCGGTGGTGTCTCGGGCCAACCGTTGATGTAGGCGTAGCCACTCGAAGTCTCAGCGACGGTGCCGAATCCGGGTCGGTGGCTGTATGGACCCGTCTGACCGAAGCCCGACACCCGAGCCATGACCAGACCCGGATTGTGGGCACTCAGCGCCGGATAATCCAGACCCCACTCCTCCATGCGACCTGGCCGGAAAGACTCCAGGACGACGTCGACATCCGCCGCCATGCGACGAACCAGATCGCGACCGGCTTCTTGTCGAAGATCGATACCGACCGAACGTTTACCGGAGTTGAGTCGAGAGAAGCCGAGCGAGAGGCCATCCTTGAACGGAGTCCACTGCCGCGCGAAGTCACCCGACACCGGATCCTCGACTTTGATCACCGTCGCACCGAAATCACGGAGCATCCGACCACAGGTTGGAGCCGCGTACATGGAGCTGAGTTCTAGGACGGTCACTCCGGCCAGCGGCCCGGACGCACCCGAGGCACTCGCCATCACGTCCGCCACTGAACGTGCTGGGGCTCCATGTACTCCATGATTCCCCACTCACCGATCTCCCGACCGATTCCCGAACGCTTGAAACCACCGAATGGTGCATCCGGACGCATCTGACCACCGCCGTTGATCCAGACCGTGCCGGACTGAATACGCGTGGCCATCTCGCGGGCGTGATCGACGTCCGGGCTGTAAATATTGGCGGCCAGGCCGTAGTTGGTCGAGTTCGCGATCTGAATGGCCTCTTCCTCGTCGGAGAAAGGCAGAAGCACCGCGACCGGTCCGAAGATCTCCAACTGACAGGCCGTTGCCGTGTACGGCAGATCACCCAGCAACACCGGGTTCACGAAGTAACCCTTCTCCGGCAGTGGGGTATCCACCGAGAGCAGCGCACGGCCGCCTTCGGCCGGTGCACCGTCGATGAACGAGCGAACGCGCGCCCGGTGATCCGGACGGATCATCGGACCGATGTTGGTTGCCGGATCCCACGGATCCCCCACCTTCATCTGATCGAAAGCCTTCGCGCCGGCCTCGATAAAACGATTCATCAGACTTTCGTGCACCATGATCCGCGCAAGCGCGGCGCAGCCCTGTCCGCCGTTGCGCGACCACCGCAGATGCATCTCGACGGCGAAGGACTCAACATCGCAGCCCTCGAGAACAATGCTCGGCGACTTGCCGCCCAGTTCCAACGTCACATCCTTCAGACCGCTGGCGGCCTGAGCCATGATCTTCTCGCCGACGGCATCGGATCCGGTGAAAGACACCTTCGCAACAGCCGGATGAGTGGACAGGCGTTGACCCACTTCGGGTCCACCGATCACGACGTTGAAAACCCCGTCAGGGACTCCCGCTTCCATTGCGATCTGCCCGAGAAAGAGCGTGGTGAGCGGGGTCCGCGGTGAGGGAAGGAGCACCGTTGTGCAACCGGCCGCCATCGCTGCACCGAACTTGAAGATCGCGAGATTGAGCGGGTAGTTGTAACCGGTGATGCAAGCCACGACGCCCACCGGCAGGTAGTTGACCTGGCTGTGCGTGGGAACCGGATCGCCCCACGGCCCGAGATCGATAGTCCGATCCTTCAGCGCCGCATCGGCCTGCCACCTCAGGTGCGATAGCCCCAGCTTGACCTGCATGATCTCCGCCAGCGACACGGGCGTGCCGACCTCGTTGACGATCACGGCGAGCAGTTCGGGAATACGCGCTTCGAGTGCATCGCAGAACCGATGGATAACCTGCGAGCGCTCCTCGCGGGAGGCTCGTGACCACCCGTCGAATGCCTGCTGCGCGGCGAGCACGGCAGCGTCGACCTGATCGATGGTTGCACCACGTACCGTCGTCAGCACTTCCTCAGTGGCCGGGTTAACGACCTCGATCGCCTCGCCCTCGCCAGGAACCGGACGGCCACCGATAGTGAGATCTTGGTAGGCCGGAATCCAATTGCGACCCGGTGTCTCGTCTGTCATCGCTTCTCCTTGTCTCGGTTCTCGACCTAGTAACTGCGGGGCAGGCCGAGGGAGTGCTCGGCGATGTAGTTCAGGACCATTTCTTGGCTGATCGGAGCGATCCGGTTCAAACGGGACTCACGGAAGTAGCGCTCGGCGTTGTATTCCTTGGCGTATCCGTATCCACCCAGGACGTTGATCGCCATATCCGCAGCGTTGAATCCCGCTTCCGAGGCCAGGTACTTGGACTCGTTGGCTTCCTTGCCGCACGGCAGATCGTTGTCGACCATCCATGCTGTCTTCTGGCAGATGGCTTCGGCCGCATCGATGCGGACCTGAGCGAGGGCGATCTGATGAGAGATCGCCTGGTTTTGCCCGATGGGTCGACCGAAGACGACGCGGTTGTTGGCGTAGTCGGTGGCGAGCTGAATGGCCGCCTTGCCGATACCTAGGGCAGCATTTGCTGCGATGACGCGCTCGGCGTTCAACCCGACCATGATCGCCCGGAAACCCTTGTCGACCTCACCAATGATGTCGTCCTCAGAGACGAACAGCTCGTCGATGAACAACTCGTTGGTGTCGATCGCGTTGCGCCCCATCTTCTTGATTGGACGGATCTCGATGTGATCGCGGTCCATCGGTGCGAAGAACATCGTCAGACCGTCGGTCTTTTTGGCGACCTGATCTCGCGGCGTGGTGCGCGCAAGAATGAACATGCGCTCGGCCTCTTGCGCCTTGGTGATCCAGACCTTCTTGCCACTGATGAGGTAGCCACCGTCGACCTTCTTCGCGAACGTCGAGAGGTTAGTGGTGTCGGTGCCTGCGTCCGGCTCAGTCACGGCGAAGGACACGTGCAACTCACCGGTCACCACGCGCGGCAGGTACTTCTGCTTCATGGCTTCGGATCCGTAGCGGGTCATCGACTCGAAGCCGAACATCCCGATGTGAACCGCGCTGCAGCCGTTCATTCCAGCTCCGGACGCAGCGATCTCTTGCTCGACCACGCACACTTCTTGCACGCCGAGGCCGCCGCCGCCGTACTCCTCGGGAATCGTCAGGCCCATCCAGCCGGCTTCTGCGACAGCGTTGTAGAACTCCCAGGGGAATTCCTTACTCTCGTCGTGCTCCTGCCAGTAGACGTCGTCGAACTTCGAGCACAACTGACGCACTGCCTGTCGGATTTCTTCGATTACCGGATCTTCGGTGTAGTCCATGCCTTACTCCCTCTACTCCTTCGTCAGGCCAGCGATTAGGTCGCGCTCAGTTGCTTCGTTCGGTCCTGGGTATCACTCGTGATGCCCTCTTCGCGAAGGACACTCTTTTGAATCTTCTCCGACGGAGTCCGCGGCAAGGCGTCGACCATCCGGATGAACCGAGGAATCGCGAACTCGGGAATGCGCCCCTTGCAGTAATCCCAGATCTCCGAAGGCCGGGCTTCGCTTGAGCAGACGATCACGGCCATGACTTCGTCCTCGCCGGCCTCAACTTCGGCGGCGACCGCAACCACCGCGCACTCGACCACCGCGGGATGCGCCAGCACAGCTTGTTCCACTTCGTACGAGCTGATGTTCTCGCCGCGTCGCCGCAATGCGTCCTTGTAGCGATCAACAAAGTAAAACCAGCCGTCGTCGTCTTTCCGAAGAGCGTCTCCGGTGTGGAACCAAAGGTTGCGCCAGGCCTCGGAGGTCTTCTCCGGCATTCCGTAGTAGCCCATGCTGCAGGTCCAGGGATAGCGCGGACGAACGACGAGTTCGCCAACCTCACCCACGGGGACCTCTTCGTCGGTTTCGGGATCGACGAGTCGGATCTCGAAGAAATCACTCACCACGAGGCCGGCAGCGCCTGCCGGTCGAGTTTCACCGTACGGAGACAGGATGGGTGCGGACGTTTCGGTCAGTCCGAAGACTTCCACGAACGCCTCGATATCGAAGCGGGCCTTGAACTCTTCGAGAATGCTGCTGGCGGTTGGCGCCGAGAAGACGCACCGCACGGGGTTATTGGCATCGTCGTCTCGCCGCTCTTGCTTCCATATGAAGTCCATCATCACGCCGATGAAGTTCGTGACAGTCACTCCCTCGTCGCGTACTTGATCGACCCATCGGCTGGCGCTGAACTTCGAGCGGATCACCAGGCTCGCCCCGGCCACCAGCGCGGGGTAGGCAGCCATGAACTGCGCGTTGCCGTGGAAGAGCGGTGTGACCGTCATGTACCGATCACTCGAGGTAAGCCGAGTAAGCGAGACAACCTCGTCAGCGAAGAAGTACATCTGCGCTTGCGGCATCGCCACGCCCTTGGACGGACCGGTGGTTCCCGAAGTGAAGAAGATCGACGCGAGAGACGAATGCGCAGGTGTTGGGAATTCACGATCCTCGCCGTCTAGGAGTTCATCCCACAAGGACGCGGTCCACCCAGCCTCGGTGAGCATCGAGATCGCCTCGGCGCCGGCACCGCGGTCGATGATCCAGAAGTGATCGATCGAGTCGAGTTGCTGGCGCAATCGCACAAACCGCTCGGCGAATACGTCGTCGATCACCGCCCACCTCGGACTCGTCACGTTCCCCTGATGACGCAGGAACTCACCCTCGTACGCCGTATTGATCGGGACCTCGACCAACCCGGACAACCCGGTAGCCAGCCAGGTCCGCACGAACTGCGAGGAGTTGATCGCCATGATCAACACTCGATCTCCGACGCTCGCGCCGCGAGCGAACATTGCATCTGCGACGCAACGCGACTCACGACGTATCTCGCCGTAGCTCCAACGCCGGTCTTCTTCGGGGGCAATGAGGAATATCGCATCGGGTTGCTCGCTCGATCGGTGATTGAGGACCGTGCTCAGCGTCCAATCCGACCGGTCGGCAAACGTGGGCGTGAGGTCGTTGTACGTGCGTGTCACCGGGGGCGTTCTCCTTGATCGAAATCCAGGATAATTATATGCATTAATTAGATTACCGTGCGTGGTTTCACAGCCGTCACCGCCGGCAACACCTCGCGACCGATGCGTTGAATCGCAGCAATGGTCTCGTCAGCATTCATGGTCGGCCATTGCGGACGGATAAGCAGCGGGTCAACGGGCAGTTCGGTCACCAGTTGCACGAGCTTCTCGGCGACCTCATCTGGCGTGCCCACAACTGCGTGATCCTCGACGGCCTTGGCGAACTCGTTCTTGAGGTCGGCATTGGCCATGACGTCCAGGCCCTTCTCCAGGTAGGTGAGGTAACGGCCCTGGGCAACGCGCGCGAACTCGAGCAGCGCCTCGTCCTTGGTGTCCGCCACCATGATGTTGCGGCGCAACGGCTGCGGGGTAAAGGTCTTGCCTCGCTCGGCGAATCCCTCGGCCACCACGCGGTAGCGCTCGCGGACTTCGTCCACCGGGGTCTCGGGCGGGCAGGCGTAGCCGTCACCGAACTTGCCGGCTCGGATGGCGCCCGGAAGCGAGTGTGCGCCTACCCAGATTGGTAGCGGATCTTGCACCGGCTTCAAGTGGGGCTTCACGTTCTCCAGCGTGAAGTACTTCCCGTGGAAGGTGACTTCGTCTTGGGTCCACAGCATGCGCAGCAACTCGAGGGTCTCGTTCATGCGACCAGCGCGCTCCTTGAACGGGATCCCGAGATAGTCGAACTCCTCGGCTCGATAGCCCAGTCCAAGCCCTGCGATCAGACGACCTTCCGTCACGACGTCCAGGGTCGCGAGTTCCTCGGCAAGCATGACCGGGTGGTATAACGGAGCGATCATGATCTGAGTTGCGAGCTTCACATCCGGGTTAACCTCCGCGGCAAGCCGCGCCAGCAGCGGGACCGGTTGCAGCCAGCGCAGGTCTCCGTACAAGAAGTGCTGACCAATGACGATGTAGGTAAATCCTGCGTCCTGCGCGGCATGAGCGATGCGCACGACATCCTTGAACTGCTGCTGCGGCGGTACCGAAGCGGGCACGTCACTCAAGAGCAGACCCATTGCAACCATGTGTTCGTTCCTTCCCTAGTTCTCACCCATATGCATGCCGTACGCACTCCAACCACCGTCGACGGGAATCACCGCACCCGTGACGTAACTTGCTTTGCGTGACATCAAGAACGTCACGACTTCTGCCACTTCGTCGACTACGCCCGTACGCGCCATCGGGATGTGGGAGACATAAGCCGAAGAACTCGCGTTCCCCGAATCCTTCATCGCAGCCTGCAGCGCGGTGTCGATCGCGCCGGGCGCGACAGCATTGACCCGGATGCCGTCCCGCGCCCACTCCACAGCGAGTGATCGGACGAGTCCATGGACACCGGCTTTGGCCGCGCAGTAGGCCGCCCGTCCGCCGAACCCGAGTTCACCAGCAATGGAGCCCATCATCACGATGCTGCCCCCCGTGCCGGTGTCGTGCATCCACCCAGCCGCGGTTCGCGCGCCGGTGAACGCAGCGGTAAGCATCACACTCGTCAATCGCTCCCACTCCGAAACCGGGTATTCGACAGAAGCGCCTGGAGAGACGATTCCGGCATTCGCCACGAAACCGGTCACCGGACCGACCTGAGCTGCCCGCTCCCCGGCCTCAGAGATCACCTGCTCATCTCGAACGTCACCGACAACCGCGAGATGGTCACCGGGAAGGCAATCCATTACCTCCCCGAGGGATTCCCTTTCGACATCAACGCCCACGACGTGCCAACCATCGGTCGCCAATGATCGCGCGACAGCAGCACCTATCCCCTGTCCGGCACCGGTCACGATGACCGAACGGCGCACGGGCGTTGCCGTGGAAGTCATCAATCCTCCGGGCCAATGGGATAAATCCTTACAATGATGATCCTAGAATAGGAGTAGGCGCCTGTCTTGTCCGACAAACGCCCACCTTGGGTGCTTGATCTCTCACCTACTCCAGAGTCGAATTCACCTACTCCAGAGTCGATATCCGCCCCACTCGCGCGCCGATTCGGGGA
The DNA here is from genome assembly GCA_040266055.1 of Candidatus Nanopelagicales bacterium. GTDB lineage: Bacteria > Actinomycetota > Actinomycetes > S36-B12 > S36-B12 > S36-B12. Next base: position 41,061 of record JBDQFC010000015.1, read on the forward strand.
GATCGACGACTCCCTCGACATTGATGCGCTTGCGCTTGATAAGCAAGCGGCCGTCGGTGTCCTCCAGCAGGTCGTCGTAGCGCCCCGTGATCACGGAGGTGCGATCCGAACGGATGAATACCGCCTGGAAGTATGCGCGTGATCGCACCAGTCCACCGTCTTGTCGGCTCGCCAGCACGTTGCCGATGTGGTGCTTACCCGCACTCCAGTCGGCGTCCCAGTTGTTGCGGTAGACCTGCATGAACGCCTCGCGGCCACTATGCAAGGTCTCACCTCGGGTAATCGCGATGTCTTCAGCGAGCAGCGAGTCGAGGAGATCGAAGTCGCCATAGTCGATGGCGAAGGCGTACAGCGCGTACACCTGCGCCGCGCGACTTGCCAGTTCGGTGTCCAAGTTGGCAAGTTCAGCCGGATCGATATGTGGTCCATCAGTCATGAGTGCTCTCCTGTTCTATTGCCTAGGCGGAATCGGTCACTACTTGGCGATCTGACCGCCGTCGACCGGTAGCGCAACACCGGTCACAAATCCAGCATCGTCACTGGCTAAAAAAGCAGCTGCACCAGCGATCTCCTCAGGAGTTCCCGGGCGCTGCATGGGAATCGCTGCGACGAACGCGTCTTTCAGATCGTCGATATTCGCCCCCGGATCGCGCCCAAAGAAACGCGGAAGCATGGGGGTGTCGATGGGCCCGGGACAGATGACGTTCACACGCACGCCGTCAGCGGCGACAGCCAACGCGAGGGATCGCGCGTAGGAAACGACGGCCCCCTTCGTCAATGAATACAGCGGGCTGAAGGGGGAGCCGACTAATGCGGCCGTCGACGCAACCAAAGTGATCGCGCCCTTTCCACGTGCCTTGATCAGCAACGGCAACGCCTTTTGTGCTGGGAAGAAAGCACTTTTGACATTTACCTCAACTGCTCGCTCGAATTCCTCATCGCTGACAGTCACGCCTGCGGCACCCGGCATGCCTACCTGGGAATGAAGAACATGGAGAACCCCGTGATCGTTGGAGATGTGCGACAGGACGGCATCGAGGTCCTCTGGCGACGTCGCATCCACGATCACTGCGTGTGCGCGTCCGCCAGAAGCTTCGATTCCTTCTACAACCAAGCGCCCGGCATCTGCGTCGATGTCCGCGACGTAGACCACCGCACCCTCGGCGGCAAACCGGCGACAAACTGCTGCACCCATGCCCGACCCACCACCGAGGACGAGCGCAACTCGATCGCGCAGCCGGTCCATCAACTGGATTCCGGTGACGATCCCTCATCCTTGGCCGGCCCACCACGGCCATCGCCGGGCATCCGGCGCGAATCGTGGCTAGTGGTAACACTCACCGGAACGACCTGGATGACCCGGCGCTTGGGTGTATCCAGGAGTCGGACGAATGCCATCGGGTCAGCAGGCTGGAGCCGAGCGCCGATCGCGTAGAGCATCTTGTCGAACGTCTCGCTACCGGGCTTGTGCAGAATCGCCGTTCCACGTACCGCGACCATCTGCCGTCCGGGGGTCTCAGTTCCCGCATTGCTGACCACCACCGTGACCCGGGGATCGTCGTTCAATTGCGCGACCTGCGGCCTAGTGATCACCGAAGCGATCCAAAAGCAGTCGTCCTCGTAGACGAAGCTCATCACCACACCCGAGGGCCAGCCGCCCTCGCGATTGAAAATAAAAGTGCATTCGCTCTGGGTCGCTAGCAGGTGATCGCGATCCTCGGGGAGCAACTTCACCCCGGACAGATCGTCAACGTCGTCAATGCCCAACCGGCCCATGCACGCCTCCTGAATACGTTTTCTTGAATTGATGATATTGGTAGGTATAGATTTATGCCAGAGTTTTTTTCAATTGCCCCCGTTTAGGAGCAGTGACATGTCGGATAGACCCGTGATCGTCGCCGCGTTGCGCTCTCCCATGGGCAAAGGCAAAGAAGGCGGAGCGCTGTCGGGCCTGCACGCGGTGGACCTGCTCTCCCAGGTCATCGACCAACTAGTCACCTCGACCGGCATCGACCCAGGTTCAGTGGACGACGTTCTCATCGGCTGCGTTTCTCAGGCCGGCGAGCAGTCCGGAACCCCTGGACGCCAGGCCTGGCTCGCGGCAGGCTTCCCTGAGCACGTGCCGAGTACCACCATCGAACGCAAGTGCGGAAGCGGCCAGCAAGCCATCGACTTTGCCGCCCAAGGCATCGCTGCTGGCGCCTACCGCATCGCGATCGCTGGCGGCATCGAATCCATGAGTCGTGTTCCCATGGGCAGCAACCGGATGGGGATGGATCCGCAAGGACCGTTGGTGCGCGAGCGATTCCCCGACCTCACGTCACAGGGAGTTGCCGCCGAACTGGTCGCCGACAAGTGGGGTCTGACCCGCGAGCAACTAGACGAATATGCAGCGGAGTCCCACCGAGGGCCGGAGCCACGGCGGATACCGGCGGCTTCGACGCCGAGATCGCAGCCATCACCACACCCGACGGCACGGTGTCCGCCGATGAGTCGATCCGTCGCGGAACGAGCGTCGAGAAGCTCGCCGCCCTCAAGCCGGCCTTCGCGACCGAGGACAACATGGCCCACTGGCCCGCAATCAAATGGAAGGTCACCGCTGGGAACTCCTCGCAAATCACCGATGGTGCAGCAGCACTGCTGTTGATGTCAGAGGATGCGGCCAAAGAGGCCGGATTGAAGCCTCGGGCACGAATCGTCGCCTCAACCGTGGTCGGTGATGACCCAGTGCTGATGTTGACAGGGCCAATCCCCGCGACTCAACGTGTCCTCGAGCGCGCTGGAATGACGATCGATCAGATGGATGCCATCGAGATCAACGAGGCGTTTGCGTCCGTGCCCCTCGCCTGGCAAGCAGAGTTCGACGTCGATCCAGCCATCGTTAATCCGGTGGGTGGCGCCGTCGCCCTCGGGCACCCGCTCGGCGCCTCCGGAGCTCGCATCGCAACGACATTGCTGCACCACCTCGAACGCACGGGTGGTCGCTACGGACTTCAAACGATGTGTGAAGCCGGGGGTATGGCCAACGCGATGATTATCGAGCGACTGGACTAGGGAGCTCACAATGAACATCGAGCGACTGGACTAGGGAGCTCACAATGAACATCGAGCGACTGGACTAGAGCGAATCAACAGGAGGAATGCATGGAACTGACCGGCGCATCGGCACTCGTCACAGGAGGCGCGTCCGGTCTCGGGCTGGCAACCGTCCGTGATCTCGCTGACCGGGGAGTCAATGTCGTCATCTTGGACCTTCCGAGTTCCGACGGTGCAGCAGTGGCCGAGGAACTCGGTGAACTCGTGCACTTCTCACCGGGCGACGTTACTAATTCCGAGACCGTTGATGCAGCACTCGACCTGGCCACGGCCAAGGGTCCGCTTCGTGTTCTGGTCCACTGCGCTGGCAAAGGCGGCACGCTGCGGATCTTGGACAAAGAAGGCAACCCGGGTTCGCTGGAGATGTACCAATCGCTCATCGAGCTGAACCTGGTTGGCACGTTCAACGTCCTTCGTCTCGCAGCTGCGCGCATGTCTGCGCAAGACCCGATGGGTGAGGAACGGGGGGTGTGCATCCTGACCGCATCCGTTGCTGCATGGGAAGGGCAGATTGGCCAGATTCCCTACGCATCGGCCAAAGCCGGTGTCGTAGGTATGACGATCGTTGCTGCCCGCGACCTCGCCAAACGACTCATTCGTGTGTGCACAATCGCGCCGGGCGTATTCGACACACCAATTCTCGCCCGATTCTCCGACGAGATCCGCGAGGGTCTGGGGGCGCAGGTCCCGCATCCTTCACGCCTCGGCCGGCCTGAGGAGTACGCATCACTTGCCATGCAGATCGTGGACAACCCGATGCTCAACGGCGAGACGATCCGACTCGATGGAGCAATTCGGATGAGTGCGAAATGAGCGACCAGCCGCCGGTCCTCGTCGAGCAAATCGAGGGTGTTCAGGTCATCACAATCAACAGACCCGAAGCTCGCAATTCGATCAACACGGTAACCGCCGAGGCCATTGGGGCCGCGATGGACGAACTCGATGCTCGCGCGGACCTTACGGCTGGCGTCATCACGGGCGCAGGCGGCACGTTCTGCGCCGGTATGGACCTCAAGGCTTTCCTCGCCGGAGAGAAACCATCTATACCCGTGCGCGGCTTCGCCGGAATAGTCGAGAAGCCCAGTGACAAGCCATTGATTGCCGCCGTCGAGGGGTACGCCCTCGCGGGCGGCTTCGAGATCGCCCTAGCGTGCGACATCATCGTGGCTGCGAATAACACCAAGTTCGGACTTCCCGAGGTCAAGCGCGGTCTGGTTGCTGCAGGTGGCGGGTTGATGCGGCTTCCGCAGCGGGTGCCGTATCACTTGGCCATGGAGTGGGCGCTCACCGGCGACATGATCGAAGCTGAGGAGGCCTATCGCGCCTCGCTGGTCACCCACCTCACTGAGCCAGGTTCGGCGATGGACACTGCGATGGATGTAGCTCGGCGCATTGCTGCGAACGGCCCACTCGCCGTTCGAGCGACCAAGCAGATCATCGTTCAGTCCACCGACTGGGCCCTGGCAGAGTCCTTCGACAAACAGCGAGAGATCAGCCTGCCGGTTCGAGAATCCGAAGATGCGAAAGAAGGAGCCCGCGCGTTCACCGAGAAGCGTGCACCCAACTGGCAGGGCCGCTAGTAACCATCCGACTGCAGGTGGTCTACGAAGGGTCCAACTACTGCGGGGCGGGGAACTGCGGTTTGCGCTTTTCCAAGAATGCGTTTGCTCCCTCGACCATATCCGGGCTTCCGACGGCCTGAATCAACATGCCAAGTCCAGTGCTGAAGGAGTCACGGGCAGCGTTCCACCAGATATTCGAACTTGTCTTCGTGATCTCCAGGTACCGGGCACTGAGGACCGAGATCTCGTCGACCCAGCCGTTCACGGTTTCTTCTAGTTGATCGTCCTCGACCACTGCATTGACCAAACCCATCTCCAAGGCCTGCTCGGCGGTGTAACGGCGGCACAGCATCGCGAGTTCCTTGGCTCTCTTCTCCCCGATCTGGATACCCATCACGTTGGTGGCCCCGGTGACCGGGGCGCTGCCCACTCGAGGCCCTGTCTGACCGAAAGTGGCACAGCGGGCAGCAACGGCCAGGTCACACGCGACGACCAGTTCGTTGCCACCACCGGCTGCCGCTCCGTTCACGGCGGCAATCACCGGTCGCGGACAGCGCCGGATTGTGTCGAACAAACGAAGTGAGCCTTCATACATACGTCGCATCTCGCGCTCAGTCGGGTGGGCGAGTGACGTCAACGCACCGCCGGCGCAAAAGCTGCCTGCGGAACCGGTTATCACTACTGCGCGCGAAGCAGTTGCAGTCTCGACGGCCTCGATGATGGTCGCGGCCATATCCGGGTCGAAGGCGTTGCGTCGCTCAGGACGATTCAGGATGATCCACGTAGCCTGGCCCCGTTGCTCGACGATCACGTCACTCACTCGGACTCCTAACGTCAACTCACTCCGAAGAGATTCGGGTGAATACCTGCTAATTGATATCACGAATCGCAAAACCTCTCGTAGACTCACACCCCAACGGAGGGCGTATCCGAGCGTCACCCAGACCGGTGGGGGAAGGCTTCAGTGAACGACGGCACACGACTGCAAACTCGACCAATCCCTCAAACGCCCCGTGCCCCGAAGGCAGCACTACTGATCGCCCAGCGGATTGTTCAGGACATCACATCCCAGGGCATGAATGAGGGCGATCTGCTTCCCCCTGAGCGCACCATGTTGGAGCAGTACCAAACGGGTCGGGGAACGCTGCGAGAAGCGTTGCGGTTCCTGGAATTTCAGGGCGTCATTGCACTGAAGCCCGGCCCCCGTGGCGGCCCGGTCCTGCTTCGTCCGGACGCGTCCCACCTTGCCAGCACCGTTGTGCTGCTAATGCAGATGAACCACGCGCCATTCCGCGAAATCGTTCAGGTCCGAAGTGCCATTGAGCCCATGATCAGCATGCTGGCTGCGAGCAACATGGATAACGACTCGCTGCAAAGCCTGGAAGACACCATCACGCAGATGCGCGATCAGATCGACAACCAAGCGGTGTTTCTCGATGCGAACAAGCGCTTCCACGACGTGATCGCCTGGTCATCCAATAACGTGTTGTTCGGCTACCTCGTCGACTCACTGCTAGGGATCATGGATGGGACCGTGGTCGGGATCGATTATCCGACCCACCGTCGCGAGGCGATCATCAACGCGCACCAGGAAATCTTCGAGGCGTTCGCGAAGCGCGATCCCGCGTTGGCGCGCGACCGGATGGAAGCTCACATCAATGCGTACGAGCACTACGTGACCAAGAAGTTTCCAAACGTGCTCGACGAAGTCATTTCTTGGTCGCCGACCTCCTAGCGGAGGTTGGCGCCTCTCATCCGCACATTTCCAGCGCGGCATCCAAGCAGCAGTCAGTCGTCAGACAGCGCAGCGTCACCCAGGAAGGCGCGAACGAGCGCCGGATCTTCGCGGGCTTCTGCTGCGGTTCCGGAATATGCGACCTCACCTCGCTCAACCAGGAATACGTAGTCCGCAACCTCGAGGCTGGCCTCGGCGTTCTGCTCCACCATCAACACGGTCTTGCCCGAATCCGCGATGTCCTTTGCACTCTGCAGAACACTGTCCACGACAGCAGGTGCCAGACCCATGGAAGGCTCGTCCATCAAGATCGTGTCCGCCTGCGACATCAAAGCGCGACCGAACGCGAGCATCTGTTGCTCACCACCGCTAAGAAGACCCGCCGCCCCGTTACGACGCTCGAACAAGATAGGGAAGGTCTCATAGACGTGCTCGAGAGTCTTGGTATCACGGTTCTTCGCCGCGTAGCCACCAAGCTTGAGATTCTCCTCAACGGAAAATGGAGCGAAGACGCGCCGACCTTCGGGCACCATCACCAGACCACGGCGCACAATCTTGCTCGCCTTGAGCCCCTGGATCTCCTTACCGTCCAAGGTGACCGTTCCGCTCCTGGGCTTTTGGATTCCGCAGATAGCTCGAAGGGTGGTGGTCTTGCCGGCTCCATTGGCTCCGAGGATCAAGGTGATCTTGCCCTTGGATGCCGAGAGTGTCATGCCCTGGACAGCGGCAACCGCGCCGTAGTTGACGTACAGATCCGTAACCTCAAGCATCACGCCTCCCGTGCTTACCCAAGTAGGCCTCTTGAACATCCGGGTTTCGCACCACATCTTCGGGACTACCCTCGGCGATCATCGAACCGAAGTTCATCGCGTACAAATAGTCACAGGTATCTACCATCATCTGGACGTCGTGCTCGACAAGCAACTGAGTCAAACCCTCACTACGTAATTCCGACAACAGTGTCGCGACGGACGCTCGCTCGGACCTATTCATGCCAGCCGTTGGTTCGTCCAGCAGTAGCAACTTTGGGTCGCTCGCGAGTGCGCGGGCGATCTCGACGCGTCGTTGCACGCCGTAGGAAAGTTCTCCCGGTCGGAAAATTTCGACGTTCTTAACGTCGGTCAACTCGATAGCCCGTTCGACCTGAGCGGCGGCTCTATCTGGGTCTTTTTTCAAGATGACGTCGGTTGCGAGGAAGATGTTTTCTCGAACCGTCCGATCGGGAAGCAAACGCACTGTCTGGTACGTGCGGCCCATGCCCAGCCGGATGACATCGCGAGCCGGAACGTTGGTGTAGTCCTGACCCAAGAAAAAGATGCTCCCACGTGTCAGGTTCACCATGCGGGTGATACCACCCAGCAAGGTTGTCTTTCCGGAACCGTTAGGACCGAGAATCCCGGAGATGACACCTGGTCGTAGCCCGAAGGTCATGCCCTCGACAGCTTTCACACCGCCGTAGTGGACCGATACGTCGCGACCTTCGAGCACCGGTTCGTAGTCATAACGAGGACTGGAAGTCACGGCATCTCCTTGGCTGACTGTCATGACGTACCGTCCTTCGATGCACTTGAAACCCCAGCAAGTTCAGCCGGTGGTGGGGCATCTGGCGCCTGCGCCACAAACTTATTGACCTGTCGTCGGTGCTTCCAGTCCTTGTAGACGACCACAACGCCACCGGGCAGGTAGACAGCCGCGATGACAACGACGATGCCGTAGACGATCGCCTCGAAGTCACCGACGAATTCGAGCGCCTCAGGCAGCCACACGAAGAACAGTGAGCCGAACAATGCGCCCACCCACGAGGCTTGACCACCGATGATGATGATCGTCAATGCCAAGATGACCAGGGAGAAGTTAATGCTCTCTGGGTGAATGGTCGACTTCAGGCTGATCGCAAAGGCTCCAGCCAGACCACCGAGTGCACCGCTGATCGGGAACGAAAGCCGGCGCATGAAGATCACATTGATGCCCAAGGCACTCGCAAGCTGCGGATCTTCCTTCGCTGCGTCGATCTTCCTCGAAATTCGACCACGCTCGGAGAAGACAACGAGTCCCACGATGAGAACGGTCACGAGTGCAACGTGCCACGTCTCAATCGGACCGATGAGACCGTAAAGACCAACAGCCCCACCGGTCAGGCTGCCACCGTTAATGGCGATCGCTGAGAACAGTAGCGAGAACGACACCGTGGCCATACCGAGGTAGAGGCCGTTCAGGTGGGCGATGATAAAGCCAAGAAGTGTTGCGACGATTGCAGCAGCGATCGTAGACACAATGATCGCCGCGACGTCATTCCAACCCTGTTGCAGCACGAGGATGCCGGTGCCATAGCCACCGATTGCGAAATACCCGATTCCCGCGAACGAGATGACACCCAGTCGAAGCGGAATCTGAATGCTGAGTGCCAGGAGGAACACGGTGAGGGTCTGATCAATCAACACCGAGTTCATGGCGAACCACTGGGTCATGTTCGCCTCACCTCCTTCTTGCCTAGGACACCTTGAGGTCGAATCACCAGAATCAAGAACAGCAGGCCGAAGGCGACCGCATTTACCCAGCCACCGCTGCTGAAGAGAACAACTGCAGTTTCCGCACCAGCAAGGACGGTCACACCAATCATCAATCCGGCGACCGAGCCGACACCACCGAGAATGATTGCGGCGAAGGCCTTCAGCAGGATGTAGTTGCCCGACTCTGGCGTGATTGAGGTCAAGTAGAAAGTAGTGAGAGCGCCGGCGAGTCCGGCGAGGGCACCCGCAAACGCCATACCCGAGAGGGCCATGCGCGTGCGATCAATACCCATCAATGACGAAACTTCAGGGTCTACACCAAGACTCCTCAGGGCTAGTCCCTGACGCGACCGGCGCAGGAAGAGTGCAGTGCCGATTCCCAGGCCCCAACCCACAACCAGGATGATGATTTCGAGATTCGATATAGACCAACCGCCAATGTCGTAATACTCGACGGTGAACGTGCTCTTGAGGTAACCGAAAGGGTTGCTGAGAGTTGCGCGCTGCGCAACGAAGATCGGAAGCGCAGAGAGCCCGATGCCACCGATAACGAGCTGCAACTCGGCAGCGTGGGCATTCTTCGCCTTCTTCATGATGGGCTCGAAGGCCAGAATCTGCATGAGCACTGAAAGAAGTGCGCCGGCCAGCATCGCGATCAGCACCACGGCCACAAGCGGAAGCGCTACTTGCTTGACAACGAGGTAGCCGACGAACGCGGCGAACATGAAGATCGATCCGTGGGCGAAGTTCAAGATCGCCATGGTGCCCCAGACGATCGACATACCGAGGGCAAAAAGTAGGTAGATCGCTGCCGAAACGGCAACGGTGGTCAGGATCTGCAGGAGCTCCACGTGGTCCTAGACCTCACTCTCCGATGTCATCTCAAGGCGTGGAAAGAACGGTACGTGCATCGTGGGTGGGTGGGTCGAGATTCCGAAGAATCTCGACCCACCCGCCACGATTGACTAGTTACTACGGAGTGCCGACGACCTGCTTCTCACCATCGAAGAAGGTGATGAAGGGCTCGACGCGGATGTCCTGAGCTTCGAACGTGAAGTTACCCAGAGCACCGGTGCGGGGCTGCGATGCAACCTCGGCCATGCCGTCGCGGATCGCCTGACGATCCGTGGCGTTGCAGGCGGCAAGCATGCCGTCTGCGATCAGGTACACAGCGTCGTAGCGCTCTGCACCGTAGTTGGCCGGATCCTCACCGTGGAACTCCTTGTAGGCCTCGATGAACTTGATCGAGTCGGGGTTCTCGGTAGCGAGGTCGAAGATCGAGGAGTACGTAACGCCGTAGCCAGCATCTCCGATTTCCGGCAGGTTGTTCTGGATGCCAGCAAAGCCCAGCAGGACCTTGCCGTTCTCCACCGTGAATCCTTGATCCGCCAGCAAGGAGACAATCGTGTTGTTCGCCGCACCGGTGGTGAGGGTCGCAACAGCGTCCGGGTTGGCAGCCAGGATCTTGTCAACGGGTGCCTTGTAGTCCGTCGTGTCGGTCGGCAGACCGATGCTCTCGACGATCTCGGCTCCAGCAGCCTCGGCAACCTTCGGCACCGCAGTCTCAGCGGTCGCGATCAGGGTGGCGTTGGCGTTGTCGTAGATCACACCGATGGTCTTAACGCCCTTGTCTTGGACGTACGGCGCAACACCGGGCCAGTAGGAATCCATCGGCGGTGTCATGCGGAAGGTGTAATCGCCGATCACGACGCCCGGGCTACCAGCCTGGGTGTAGACGATGGGCAGTCCCGCATCCTCAGCGAGCGGCGAGACCTGCACGCCACCAGCGCTGATGACCGGTCCGAGCACGACGGCGACGTTCGGGTCAGCCGCGAGCTTGGAGAATTCCGACGCCGCAACGTCGGGGGCGGTGGTGTCGTCCTTGACGTCGATCTTCAACGTGACGCCCTCGCCCAGGTAGCCGGACTCGTTGATCTCGGAAACAGCGAGATCTGCACCCTTCTCGGCCAGGATGCCTGCGAAGGCGGCGGGGCCGGTCATGGAGTCGATCGAGGGGACCACGATCTCCCCAGGAGGCAGCACACATGCGTCGTCCGCAGCCTCTTCTTCGGGGGCTTCCTCGGTGCCCTCATCGGTTGCTTCCTCGGTTTCCTCGGCAGCAGTTTCCTCAGCCGCGGTCTCCTCGGAGGCGGCGGTGTCGCCGCTGTCCCCGCTCGAGCACGCTGCGAGAGCGAGGGCCGCTGAAAGGCCCAACGCCGCTGCGCCCAGGCGACGCTTGGAGCTTGTGAACATCTGTCCTCCTCAATATGGCAATCATTCGCATGAATGATTGCGGGAACCATAAGCAGGTTTCCGGGGCATGTCCAGGACTTTTCGACAATTCATGGTCATGTTTGCAAACCGTTACCCATTGGATTGGGTCCAGAAACCGCCTAGGCGCGTCGCAGACCGGGAGTAAAACTCACCGGAATGGCCCGCCAGCCGGCATTCACGCCGTGGCTGGCATAGGGCTCCAGATCCTCACGCACAACCTGGTAATCGGGCATTCGTGATAGAACAGACGAGATCATCACCTGAGACATAAGCCGGGCTAGGTGAGCTCCTGCGCACCGGTGTACCCCGGCTCCGAAGGCCAGATGCCGGTTCGGCCACCTATCCACATCGACTTGATCCGGATCGGCGAACTGTTCAGAGTCCCGATTCGCTGCGGCCCACGAGATCAGTACCCGATCCCCTGCATGCATTGGACACCCCGCAAGATCGTCGTCGGCGAGCACTGTGCGCGCGAGCGCCTGCGTCGGCGAGAAGGCCCGCAGGAATTCCTCCACTGCGCGCTCCATCGACTCCGGGTGGGCGATCAATCGGTCGCGTAATTCGCGGTCCTCGTCGAGGTACACCAACGTTTGTCCAACCAGGGAGGCCGTGGTGCCCACGCCGCCGGAGATGAGAAGTTCGACGATTGAGAAGACTTCGTCGTCGGTGAGCAGGCGTCCGTCAATGTCCGATCGCACCAGGTAGCTGATCATGTCCTCGCGCGGACTCTCCCGGCGTACCGCGATTGCTGCTTCAATTTGGGAGTTCATCCAGGGGAAATCGTTCGCCAGTGCGTCTGCGTAGCGATCGCTTCCTGGACCTTCGGCGATGACCGCGTGGTGCGCTCGCGAATACCGCGGCCAGTCCTCGACCGGCAACCCGAGCCAATCGATCGTGACCGCAGCGGGAACACCAATCACCGTGGAGAAGTCCCCCCACCCGGCTTCGATCATTTCGTCGATGATCGAGTCGGTGAGTTCCTGCACCCGGTCACGCATCTGCACCACCGCGGCGGGAGTGAGCATGGGATTAAGGATCTTGCGGTACTCCCGGTGCTCGGGTGGATCGAGTTCGACGGGGATGTGCAGATGCACTGGAGCTTTAGGGATAGTGGTGGCCAGACCTTCGCCGCCCACACTTGAGCGAGCCGAGGAGTAGATCTCCGGATGCCGGGCAGCGTGGAACACCGCGTCGTAGGAGGTCGCGACGTAGTAGCCGCCATGGGCATCGGTTCGCACCACCGGTGCTAGTTCACGCAATCGCCGGTAAGACTCGACGCGATCGGAGTTGTGTTCGGGCCCGTGATGATCGAAGTGGACTATCGGGCAGCCGTCGCTCATCGAACCCACCTTCGCCTATTGCTGCGTATGATCCACATGGTAGACAACCGGCGGTCGTGAGATGGGGCAAACATGGACGTAGGTCTCATCCTCGGTGATGTCCACCGCTCGGTCTCGCCGGCAGATCATCTTGACGGGCTACTGAGGCAAGTCGACGCTGCACAGCGCGCAGGCATCTCGTGGATCGTGATGGGCCACCATTATTTGTACGGCGAGTACCGCTGGCTGCAACCCATTCCCACCATGGCTCGGCTCGCACCCGAGCTCGACCCGAACGTGCGACTCGGCACATTCATCGTTCAGGTCCCGTTGTTGCATCCGGTGACTCTGGCCGAGGATCTCGCCACCGCCGACCTACTCACCGGTGGTCGGCTCACGATCGGTCTGGGTGCTGGCTACCGACCAGACGAGTTCATCGCACTCGGGATCCCGTTCGAAGAGCGATTCGCGCGGTTCGAGGAAAGCGTTGAATTGATCCAGCGCCTATGGACCGAAGAGACGGTGACCCATCACGGTCGATTCTTCGATCTCGAGTCCGTCACGCCGCATATTTCTCCGCGGCAGCAACCACGCCCGCCGCTGTGGATCGGTGCGATGGGTCGTCAGGGGGTGCGTCGTGCTGCGCGCCTTGGTGATGCGTGGCCCATTACCCCCGAGGCGACCATCGATAAGGCCCGCAGTTTGCTCGCGGTGTATGAGGACGAACGCGACCAGCTCGGGCTGCCTCAGACTCTTCATCCCATTCGACGTGAGATCGCAATCGGCAAGAACTACGACGACGCCTTCAACGCCTACGAGTCGATGGTCAAAGAGCGACTCCTCGCCTACGCCCAGCGATCCCTGGCCACACGCAATGAAGAAGAGATCGCGAACGCTTTCCGCGAAGTTGCCGAAAGAGAAGCCTTTATCGGAACTCCTGATGACGTGGTAACCAAGGTCCAAGCGATGGCCACGCAATTACCCGTTGATCCCCTCATCATCCGAGCCCAGTGGCCGGGCATGACAGCCGACGATGTTGTCGCCTATCTCGACGAGCTCGGCCAACACGTCGTTCCGGCGCTGAAGGCGATCACGCCGGTA
>JBDQFC010000016.1:0-53727 GCA_040266055.1 Candidatus Nanopelagicales bacterium
TGCATCGAATGGGCTTCGCCCACTCCGTTGAAGTCTGGGACGGGACAGACCTCGTAGGTGGCCTCTACGGCGTGGAAGTCGGGGGATTGTTCGCAGGCGAGTCCATGTTCCATCGAGTGCGCGACGCGTCCAAAGTTGCGCTCGTTGCTCTCGTGGAGCGGATTCTTTCGTGTCCGGGGGATCGGGCGATCGACGTTCAGTGGCGGACCGACCATCTCGCAAGCCTCGGGGTCGTCGAACTTGCGCGTGGCGACTATCTGCAGCGGCTCCCTGCGCTGTGCTCCGTAGATCCGTGCATTGCGACCGACAGTGATTCTGCGATTTAGTTGCGAGCCCGCAGCAGGACTTCTGGCGCGGTAGCCAAGAACGCGTCGATCGTGTCGGCAGTGCACCCGTAGGGCAAGGAAACCCGAAGGCTGCCAGTCGTCTCGATACCCATCGCCTCCAACACGTGGCTTGGCATGCGCGCGTCGGCGGTACACGCTGATCCGCTGGCAACAGCGATGGCTTGTCGATCGAGGTCGGTGACGACGGCCTCGCCCACAACGCCGTCGGCGACGAGCGTCACGATGTGAGGGAGGCGTTCCACCGGATCCCCCACCGCCTGCACTCCGGGCCATGTCGAGGCGACGGCGCGAACGCGGTCGGTCATCTCGAAGTGAACGCGCGACTGCTCGCGCCAGTGTGGTTCGACGTACTCAGCAGCGCTCGCCGCTGCCGCGACGGCGGCAACGTCGGGAAATCCGCCAACCCAGCCGCGGTCGGGGGCCTCTGGGGGACGCCAGCGAATATCGGGCTTGACCATGAGCACGGCGCAACCGGGAGGTCCGCCCCAGTCTCGGGGAACGACTATTGCGGCGTCCCAAGCCGAACCGAGTTCTCGGTGCCCGGCCACCTGGATCGCATCGCTAACCATCGGCACACCGGCTGCTCGACACGCGGCGTGGATATCGTCCACCGGCTGAACGGTCCCCACCTCCGCGTTGGCCTGTTGCGCGCAGACGACTGCAGCACCCTGAGCCAGTTCTGCGCGTAGGGCGCTTGTGTCTATCCGGCCCAGCGAATCCACCGGTACCTTGATGACTTCGGCACCGCTACAGGCGTTGGCGGCGAAGACGACGGCCATGGACTCGGCCGCCCCGATGAGGACTCGAGCGGGGGCGCCCTCCGCAGTCCTGGCTTGGTAGAGCCCGGTCACGGCTGCTCGCAGCACGTCGGATCCCGAGCTGCCCAGGAAGCAGCCGGAGGCGGGCACGCCGAGGAAGCGCGCGATCGCGGTTCGAGCTGTATCTAGGACTAGGCCCGCGCGTCGGCCCTGATGGTGCAACCGAGCGGGGTCGGACCAACTTTGTTCCAAGGCTGCAACGAGCGCTCGCAGCGCCACCGGCAGAACCGGCTGGCCTCCGACGGCGTCGAGATATCCCGCGCTCGGATGGGGGGCAGGCTCGGGCCAGATCCCGGCGATCGGATCGGTGGGATTCGAGGCATCCGATCCGCTCATATGCGCACGCTAGCGGGAGTGGGAGATCTCACGTCGATTCCTTCCATTCCTTCCTTGACCAGGGGGTAGCACGGGGCAAATGGTGCGCTAGTCTCCATGGGGGAGCGGCCCCTATGGCCGAACCCCACGAACGTCGAATCGAAACAGGCAGAAAGGCGACATGTGAACCCGTCCACCGATCACGGTGCGGGGGCGAGCAAGCCCCGGTCTCGCAAAGTGCTCGTCAGCGTTGTCGCGCTCGCCTTATCCGGGCTTGCGCTTTCCGGCTGCACCGCAAATGAGGCCTTCTTCTTCGACCTTCCTGAGCCTGCCTCGGCTGAGGCGCCCATCATCCAAAACTTGTGGAATGGTTCCTGGATCGCCGCGTGGGCCGTGGGCATCCTCACGTGGGGCCTGATGATCTGGGCCGCGGTTGCCTACCGCCGGCGCCACGCCAACGAGGTCCCCGAGCAGACCAAGTACAACGTCCCGATCGAGGCGCTCTACACAATCGTTCCGCTGATCATGATTCTCGGCCTGTTTTGGTTCACCGCAAGAGATCAGAGCGAGATCTTGACCCTGGACAACGATCAACAGCAGACGGTTAACGTCGTGGGCTTCCGTTGGTCGTGGGCGTTCAACTACTTGGACGAGGACGTCTACGACGTCGGAATCCCCTACGGCGAGGGTTCGGTCGGTGAACCACCGACGCTGTACCTCCCCGTCGATGAAAAGGTCCGGTTCGAGTTGAACTCCCCGGACGTCATCCACTCGTTCTGGGTACCGGCCTTCTTGTTCAAGATGGACGTTATTCCCGGCAAGACGAACGCGTTCGAACTCACACCAGACAAGATCGGCACCTACGCAGGTAAGTGCGCCGAATTGTGCGGTGTGGATCATGCGCGCATGCTGTTCCAGGTCGAAGTAGTCGAGAGGGACATCTTCGACGAGAAGATGGACGAGCTCAGAGCCAAGGGTCAGACCGGCCAGCTCGAAACGAACCGAGCCAATAGCGATGGACAACGTCCCGAGGAGCGCAAGCTATGACCATCCTGAACGAGCCTCCCGTCACCGGCACGGCCTCAGAAGCCCCGGTCTACACGCCTCGCAAGCCGAGCATGGGCAAGGCGATCGTCAACTGGGTCACCTCTACCGATCACAAGACGATCGGATACATGTACATCGCGACGTCGATGATTTGGTTCTTCATCGGAGGACTGATGGCGCTGGCCATCAGAGCAGAATTGACAGTGCCGGGTCTGCAGTTCATCTCGCTGGAGCAGTACAACCAGTTGTTCACGATGCACGGCACGATCATGCTGCTGCTGTTCGCGACACCGCTGTTCATCGGCTTCGGCAACGTAATCATGCCGCTGCAGATTGGCTCACCTGATGTGGCTTTCCCGCGGCTGAACATGTTCGGCTACTGGCTGTTCTTGTTCGGCGGACTCGTGGTTGCGGCCGGCTTCCTCACACCGGGCGGTGCCGCGTCCTTCGGCTGGTTTGCGTACGCCCCGCTGAGCAGCGCCGTCAACTCCCCGGGCGCCGGTGCCGACTTGTGGTTCATCGGTCTTGCCATCGGCGGGCTCGGGACGATCCTCGGTGGCGTGAACTTCATCACGACCATCATGACGATGCGGGCTCCGGGCATGACCATGTTCAGGATGCCGATCTTCACCTGGACGATCTTCATCACATCCGTGCTCGTACTTGTGGCCTTTCCAGTCCTGGCTGCAGCCCTGGTTGTGATGTTCATCGATCGTCAGTACGGGTCGGTGGTTTTTGCTCCCGAAAACGGGGGAGCGATCTTGTGGCAACACCTGTTCTGGTTCTTCGGTCACCCGGAGGTCTACATCATCGCCTTGCCGTTCTTTGGCATCGCCAGCGAGATCATCCCGGTGTTCTCGCGAAAGCCGATCTTTGGCTACAAGGGCCTGATCTTCGCGACGATGGCGATCGGTGCACTTTCGTTCGCGGTGTGGGCGCACCACATGTACGTGACCGGTTCGGTTTACCTACCGTTCTTCGCGCTTATGACCATGCTCATCGCGGTTCCGACAGGTGTGAAGTTCTTCAACTGGATCGGGACCATGTGGAAAGGGTCGATTTCTTTCGACACACCGATGCTGTGGACCATGGGCTTCATGGTCACCTTCTTGTTCGGTGGCCTGACCGGCATCATCTTGTCGGCACCTCCACTGGATTTCCACGTCTCAGACAGCTACTTCGTCGTGGCTCACTTCCATTACGTGGTCTTCGGCACGGTGGTGTTCCTTACCTTTGCCGGCCTGTACTTCTGGTGGCCCAAGATGACGGGCAAGATGCTCAACGAGCGCTTGGGCAAAATCCACTTCTGGTTGCTGTTCATCGGATTCCAGGTCACATTCCTGGTCCAGCACTGGCTCGGCGTGCAGGGTATGCCTCGTCGTTATGGGGACTATCTCCCGGTGGACGACTTCACCACGCTTAACGTTGTTTCTTCCGTCGGCGCTGCCATATTGGCTGTCTCGACCTTGTTCTTCATCTGGAACGTCCTGACCACGTGGAAGAACGCCCCGAAGGTGACGGTAGATGATCCCTGGGGCTGGGGAGGTTCGCTCGAGTGGGCCACCAGTTGCCCGCCCCCACGCCACAATTTCACCTCGCTACCCCGCATTCGCTCGGAGCGGCCAGCCTTTGACCTGCACCATCCCGAACTTGCACCACCGAGCGCACGCTCGCAGCCCCAAATCAGTAGCAGTGCTAGTTCTTCCGGCGGGGCTCACTGATGAAGATCGAGGGTTGGACGTTTGCTCTAGGTTTCATCTTCTTCTGGCTCGTTAGTGGTGCGTATTGGTATCTCAGTCGGGATGAAGTGGGTACCACCCTTCTTGTTTTAACCGGTGCCCTGGCGTTTCTCATCGCCTTCTACATCCTCTACACCGCCAAGCGTGTGTTTCCTCGCCCAGAGGATCGAGACGATGGCGAGATCGACGAAGCCGATCCCGAGTACGGCTTCTTTAGCCCGCACTCCTGGTGGCCGCTGGTGGTTGCACTCGGTGCAGCCACAGTCGCTATGGGTCTCGTCTTTGCGGTTTGGGTCATTGTGCTGGGCGCTTCGGTTCTCATGCTCGGCATCATTGGGTGGCTTTTCGAGTACTATCGAGGGGAATTTGCCCGATAAGTCCGTTGTATTGGCTCTTCCCACCGTCGGTGTGTTACGGCATCATCACAACAGGTAGCGGGTTCACCGTCGTCCCGGGCATAATTTGCTGGCTAGATAATCCGTCAAGAAAGCTTCCCCGCCTGAATTGAGTATGAGCCGTGAGCGCTGTTCTGGACTTCCTTGCCAGCATCCCGATCCTTGTCGTAGTGGTCGTGGCTGTAGTCGGCTTTATTGCCTACGACATCCTCGTGTCTCGCCGCCGCCGCCGCGCCAAGCGGGTCGCTTTGGGGTCCTCCATCATCCCCGCAGGAGTGTTGCCATCGTCGCAATCAGCGGCGAAGTCGGGAACTGTCGATTCCCTCGGCCCAGGTGAGTCGATCGATGACCCTGTGTTGGAAACCGATGCCACGTCTGATTTCGAGGGCCGCGAGGACGAGCAGGACGATCTGCAGGACAGTCTTTCGGCAAGCGACGATGACGATGATTGGCCCGAATTGCCGGTATTGCCAACTCGCACCGGATCTCGAATCAGGTCGTCTGAACGCTCCGCCCCTCGGCCTTTGCGCACCGCTCGGCCGACCGTGGATGACCTCATCGATGACCAGGAGACTTCCGAGAGTGTGTCCGACCGTATACAGCGCATTCTCAAGGAGCGTCGCAAGCGCGAGGAGGCGAACTCCGATGACGGCAACGCCTCGATTGTTGAGGACGTGACACCATCGACAAACGGCGCCTCGGCTGGGGATGCCTCGGATGAGTTGCCTGTCGTTGAGGTAGTTGAGCCGACGATTGGGCCAACGGCATCCATCCCCGATTCTCCCGTCTTCGAAGCAGCCGGCAGTGCGGACGTCGAGCTCAGCGTCGACGCGTCCGCCGAGCCCACGGGCGAATTGGAGGCTGTCAAGGCGAAGGTTCGTGACTTCTACATTGAGCTCAAGCAAGAGAGTCAGCGGCTGGCACGAGAACGTGAAGAGCTCGAGCGGGAGCGCCTTGCCTTCGCCAAAGAGCGTGCCGACACCTCCGCTCGATCGGAGAGCGCATCCTCAGCGTTGAGTGCATTGGACGAGCAGCACGAAGTGCTTGATCGAGAACAACGCGATCTGATCTCCGAACGGGCTCGCTTGCGCGAAATGCGCGCGGAACTCGAAGGAACGCGAGCTGCCCTGGAGAGTGAGCGCATCACGATCGTTCGAGACAAGGCGGGAATTGATTCGCTGCGTGAGCGGCTCGAAGAACTGCGCGACGAAATGGAAGCGGCTCGAGAGCACCTGAAGTCCGAAGCCGCAGAATTAACTCTTGCGCAGAAGAAGTTTGTCGATGAGCGCTCGGAGTTCGCGGTTCAATCCGACGCGCTCGTATCCGAACAGGAGAAAGTCGCCAGTCTTCAGGCATCCTTGACAGCTCAGCAAGACCAGTTGTCTTCGCGCGAGAAGGAGATTTCTGGACGAGAAGAAGAGTTGAGCCGGATGGTCGCAGAGCTGCATGAACGGCAATCTGCCGTTGAAGCGCTGCAGGCCGAATTGGCCACTCGGGAATCCGCGATCGCCGACCATGATGCCGAACTCAGCACCAGATTTGACCAACTGGCGTCCAGCACCGGTGAGTTGGAAGGCCGCGAGCGGGTCATCGCGGATCGCGCGGCTGAGTTGGCGGAGCGGGAGTCCACTCTTGCGAAACGCGAGGAAGAACTCTCAGTGCGTCAGGTTGCGTTGGAGCAGGCTCAGGCAAGCTTCGACGCAGGAGCACAAGAGTTCCAGACGTCGCAATCGGACTTTGAACAGCTGAAAGCCTCATGGCAAGCCGAACGCCAGGGTCTTGAGCGAGAACTATCGTCTTCTGAGGCCGCCGTCAGCGCCGCCAACGAAAGGGTCGTAGCGCTGCAAGAGGAGCTCACCAAGGAACGGGATCTCCTCGTGAGCACTCGTGCCTCGCTGGCCGAGGAAAGAGCGCGGCTGACCGAGGCCCGGTCCATGACGGACGCCCAACTGGTGGACGCAGAGTCCGACCGTCGTCGGGCCGTGGAGTTGCAGTCCGAGGTGGAAGCGATGCGCCTGGAGTTGGAGGATACGCGAGAGCGTTTGGTTCACGAGACCAGGCGCCGCTCGGAAGCCGAGCAGGCCCGACGCCTGGCCGATGAAGCTCGAACCACGAGTCAGCTGCTCGATGGCTTCCTGGATACAAGTGATCCGCGCTACGCACGGCTGCTCGACCGCCAATGGGATCTGTGGTCCCTTGGGGACTCCAAGTAGGGCCCTGATGGCAAGTCTCGGGGTCAAATCCACGCTGGGCACAAGCCTCGCTAACCTTGGCTCCTGCTGAGAATCGAGGGAGGTGTCTATGAGTGCGGCGGTTACAGAAGACCCCGGCGGGTCGGTGACCCCTGCCGAGATCCTCGAGCGGCTCAAGGCGCGAATCTCCGAACTGGAGAATCAGCTGACCCAGGCCAAGCACGAGCTTTCTGACCGTCGACGCCTGCAGGATCTCAGCCCCGAAGAACTCTCGCTGGTGGCGGTTGGAGCTGCGGGGGAGATAATCAAAGCCGCCCGTGCCCAAGCCGCTGACGTCCGTAGCGATGCTGAGAGATTGCAGACGCAGGTTCGCGAAAAGGCACAGGCCGCGCTCGCTGCCGCTCAAGAACGCGCGAATCGTCTGACGTCTGATGCTGAAGAAGCAAGCGCCGCCACGAAGGCCAAGGCACAGGCCACCGCCGAGGAAATTCTTGAGCGCGTCCGGTCCGAGGCAGATGCGATTACTTCGTCAGCTCGAAGTGAGGCTGAGGCGATTCGAGAACAGGCGAAACAAGAGTCTGACGGCTTGGTTCAAGAGGCGCAGACTCGACTTCAGGTTGCGTTGCGATCGGCCGATCAGTCCATTGCGACTGCCAACCAGGAGGGACGCCAAATCATCGAGGCCGCTCGGGCCATGGCGGATTCGCTGCGCGATGAAGCACGCAGCGAGGCACGTGCCATTCTTCAGCAGTCCCTCGATGACATCGCTGGCCAGGAAAATGACATGACCAGCCTCCTGCATGAGGCAGGCAGCATGCGTGCGGCGATCGCGAGTGCCCTGGACACCATTCGTTCAGCCGCGGACACGGCTGCCGCAGAAACAGCACGCGCGGAGGCATCCAACCGCACCTACTTGGCTTCCATGGCCCAGGTTCGCTCGGATTTGCAGCGTCGCCTTGGTCCTTCATCTTCCCCATCATCTGACTAGCTGACGGCTCGCTTATGCTGAAGTTCTTCCCGTGGCGAGTTGTGCTCAGTGGAGCGCTATTGATGCTTGTCGGTCCAAGTTTCCTGTGGACAAGTGCGGCGCATGCTGGTGGCCCGCTTCCGGAGGACATGCAAACGGCTGCCCCTTCTTCCCAATCATCCAGTAGCACGGGTGCCGGGATATCAGGTGCCGACGATGAAGCAACTGCCTCGTCGGGTGATGAGTCTGGAGAATCCGCACCTGACTCAGGCGTGATGGCAACGCCAGAACCAAGCCCCGAGGCAACGCCAGAACCAAGCCCCGAGGCAACGCCAGAACCAAGCCCCGAGGCAACGCCAGAACCAAGCCCCGAGGCAACGTCCGCTTCGGCGTCTGAGTCGACGTCTGCTGATCCGACACCGTCTGTGAGTGCCACGCCAGAGGACTCTTCTCCTGCCGCCGAAATCGATTCCACGCCCACCAGCTCCACGTCCGAGGCATCAACCCTCCCGTGGATCGTCGGCATCTTTGGGCTACTTGCTCTTGCTGCGTTAATTGCCGTAGGAGTTGCTTTGGTGCGTGGGCGTGATCGAGACGGACGTGATTCTTCGGAGCCGAGCCCTTCGAATGGGTCCGCACCTTCTGAGTCCATGGCCTCCGCTGCCGCAAGTACGTCAACATCGACCGAACGTGGCAATCCTGCAGCCCCGGCCGAGCAAAGTGATGGCGAGGCAACTTCGGAGGATTCCGGTCTTGCATGGTCGGACTTGTCCGATAGCGATCAGGAGGCCTTTCGGCAGGCAGCGCGGGACCTCGGCTTGTTATGACGCGGCCGTCACTTGTTTTTGGTTGGGTCGCTTTCTCAACGTAGGCTGCTTACCTAAGCAATGGACCTATCTGGGGGATCGCAGCGTGTTTGTTCGCAAAGCCCGAGCCCTGGGTGCTGCCACGGCGGCAGTGCTTGCGCTCAGCGCTTGCCAACCGACGATGATGCTCACCACCGCTGAGGTGGATTCAGAGCCGGCAGTGACGATCACGGCTTCACCTCAGGCGACCGACGTCGAGCCGTCGACCCCGATCGTGATCGAGGCCGACGGCGGTCGGCTGCAGGATGTGCAGGTGACCGGCCCCACCGGATTGATTGATGGTCAGTGGGACCCCGAACGCACTCGATGGACGTCAGCGGAGGAGACGCTGGACTATGGCGCCTCCTACACGATCCAGGCGCAGGCCTACGACGCTCGCGGCAACATCGTCACGGAGACATCGCGGTTCAGCACCCTGGAGCCGGAGAAGTTCTTCAAGGCCTACGCCGAGCCGGCCGAAGGGGAGGTCGTTGGCGTTGGAATTCCGATCACGGTCAACTTCAATAAGAAGGTCGTGAATAAGGCTGAGGTAGAACAGGCCATGATCGTGCGCACGCCCGAGCCCCTCGTGGGTGCGTGGGCGTGGAAGGACGATAAGACCGCCGAGTTCCGCCCGAGGGAACTGTGGCCCGGGGACATGAACGTCACTGTCGAACTCAACTTCGAAGGTGTTCAGGCAAAAGAGGGCGTCTTCGGTAAGCAAAACACCTCGCAGACCTTCCGTTACC
This sequence comes from Candidatus Nanopelagicales bacterium, assembly GCA_040266055.1. GTDB lineage: Bacteria > Actinomycetota > Actinomycetes > S36-B12 > S36-B12 > S36-B12. The sequence continues at coordinate 9,415 of JBDQFC010000016.1, forward strand.
GACCGTCCGTTGTGAGCGTCGTTGATGCTGATACGTACACGATGGATGTCTACAAGCGCGGCGAACTCATCAACACGATCCCGGTGACCACAGGCAAAGCTGGCTGGGAAACGCGGAGCGGCACCAAGGTCCTCTTGACCAAGGAGCGCGTGCGGCTCATGGACGCGGCCTCCGGTGGGATCAGTGAGGAGAACCCCGAATATTGGCGAGTGGAAGCTCCCTATGCAATGCGTATGACGTATTCGGGGGAGTTCGTGCATGGTGCGCCATGGAGTGTCGCGTCGCAAGGGAATGCCAACGTCAGTCACGGCTGCGTCGGAATGAGCGAGTCGAACGCCGCCTGGTGGTGGAATGAGAACGAGATCGGTGACGTCGTGATCGTGAAGAACACCGGCAGACCCCAGGACAATGACGGTAATGGACTAACGGTATGGAACGACGAGTGGCACGAGTGGCTCGCCCGGTCTGCCAACGGCGCAGTATTCACGCAGGCGCCTTTGACTGAAATCTCTAGCGTTGAGCCGAATGTAGAGGCTGTGGCGTCCCAGAACGCGTAGCATCCACTCCGACACAAATGAGCAATCGAAAGGCGACTGCGATGGGGTTCGGAGAAGCGGTACGAACGTGCTGGAAGAAGTACGGCGATTTCGACGGACGAGCCGGTCGGGCCGAATTCTGGTGGTGGGTCTTATTCACCGCCATCGTTCAGACCATCGCCGCCGTCGTCCTCACGGTTCTTTTGATCGTGGCTCAAAACTTCGGTTTCATTCAATGGCTAGCTGTGATCATCTTCATGGTCGTGATCCTGGCGCTCATCCTTCCTTCAATCGCCGTTTCGGTGCGCCGGTTGCACGACCGTGACCTATCCGGCTGGTGGTACCTCCTGGGCTTCGTGCCATTGGGGAGCATCGTGCTTTTTGTTTGGTACGTATTGCCCGGAACACCTGCTCCGAATCGCTTCGACATCTAGACGCCAGGAGCATTGAACTCTTTGATTGAGTCCGAAAGTAGGGAAAGCGTGGTCGTACCAAAGGCTGAATTGCATCGCACCGTTGAGCAGCGTGCCAATCGAGCCATTCGAGTCTTCTTGGGCTCGGTGGTGGTGCTCGGTGCCCCGCTAATCACCGCGATGTATCTGATGGACACCTCCGTGGGTGAGGTGCTAGTCATCGGATTCATGGCGGTGCCCGCAGTGTCCGCGCTGATTGCACGAATGTGGACTAAGGAACATTTCACGTTCGGCCGACTCTCAATATGGACCCTGCTTATGGCTTTCATCCCAGCCTTGGCGATGGCCCTAGCCTATGGACTTGTCACACTTTTGCCACCTGCTGAGATGACGTTTCTGGGGTGGAACATCACGGTTGCAGGTGTGGTTGTCGGAATCCTTCAGGCTTCGATCTTGGCCTTTGGTGAGGAACTCGGCTGGCGTGGCTACCTTCTGCCGCAATTGCGTCGAACTAAGTCCTTCCTTGCTGCCAACTCGATACTGGTCTTGATCTGGTTCGTGTATCACGTCCCGGTCATTTTTGCGCCGGGCCTGTATTCGAATCCCGGAATCCCACTGTGGGCGAACTTGCTGCTATTCGCTGTCGCCATCACTGGTTTCAGTTTCTTCGTTGGAGTGTTGTGGGAGAAGCACCACGACGTCTGGAGCCCCACACTCGCCCACGGAGCGTGGAACTATTTGGTGCAGGGTGCTTGGCCGCTGATGTTCGTCGCAGTCAGCCCGTGGATCATGGGAGAATTTGGCGTCGTCGCTGGTGTTGTGATGATTGCGATCGCACTGATATGGGTGCCACGTTTCTCACGCCGTTATCGCGCGCCCCTCGATTCATGAGCGTTTTGCCGTGAAGTCGTGGCCCCTTCCGGTTCTGCTTGGAGCGCTCGTCGCAGGGGCATGGGCTTGGGTCGCGCTCGGTGCGCGGGATGAAGGGAGCGGGCCCACAGTCACCCAAATAGTCTCCGCCTCCCTTGCACTGTGGTCAATCCTTGCGTGGCGAATGCACGTGTGGGTGATGAGGCGGCTGGCGGGAGCGTCCGCACGATCAATGATTGTGTGGAGCCTGGGGGAGGGGGCCGTCGTGGGTGCTCTCATTGGCGCAGGTGCCTACGCGTTAGCCGTTGCGCAAGACGGAACTCCCATTATCGATCTCTTCATCGTGCTGACGGTGTTCGTATGGGCCGTTCTCGCCGCGGGTGTGTTCTTCGGTCTAGCTGTGGTGATCGCACTGGTAGTGCACCCCCGATCCATGGAAATTGGGAGCATCAGTGTTGATTGATGGCTGCGAGGTGAACCTCGATTCCGCTGAGGACTGACGTTCCAGCGAGTGCGTCGATTGCCTGAACATCCACCAGTGCATTTACGTTTGCGCTCGTCCACCCGTGGGGCACGCATACGCATCCGGGTGAGACGTCATCACGTACTGAGGCAGGAAGGGTTATAGAGCCGATATTGGTCTTGAGCACCACGTCAGTGCCGTCGATGATGCCCAACTCTGCGGCGTCATTGGGATGGATCATCGCGGTGGGGGTGTTGGAGCCGCCGCTGAGGGTCGGTAGGCCCTTCATCCAGGAATTGTTGCTTCGTAGTTGACGTCGCCCGACCAGCGTGAAGCGGGGTGGGGGGTTGTTCGAATCGAGCAGGTTTGCGGCGTCTCCTAATGCGTTGAGCAGGGCGTTCGGTGCGACATCGATTCGCCCCGTGGGCGTGCGGAGCACCTCGGGCAGTCGGAGCTCGAGTGGACCGAGGTCGATGCCGTGGGGGTTGTCGATCAAGTGCTGCAAAGTCAAGCCGTCAGGGTGCGCACCGAATCCGTCGCCGTAGGGGCCGGAGCGGATGCGGAGATCCAGGATTCGGTCTACGCCTGATCGGTGTGACACCTGCTCGAGGAGTTCCTCGGGAGTGCGACCACAGGCGCGGGAGGCTTTGTCATTGCAGGCTTGAGAGGCAACGGTGTAGGCGATCAGATCTTCGATCTGGGCGACCGTGGGTTCGTGGCCGGAAGCTATTCCCGCCGCTATCGCCGCTAATTGGGCGAGAACCTCGGTCTCGTCCTTCTCACCCTCGGGAACATCGAAGATGGCAGGGGAGTAGCGGGCTTGGTTGCGAACGGCGAGGTTGTTGAACACAACATCGTGCTGGGGTCTGGTTAATGGTGATGCCACGGGCAAGATGACATCGGCCAGGGAACTCGTCGCTGTCAGGTACGGATCAACGCTCACCAGTAGGTCAAGGCCCTCAAAGGCTTTCGTCAGCCTTCCCTGATTGGGCGTTGACACGATCGGGTTGCCACCGATGACGAACACCGCCCTGATGTGTTCACCGGTGTCGGGGTCGGGGGTGTCGATCTCTTCGGCGAGAGTCGAGGCCGGGAATTCACCGAGAGCGCTGGGCAAACCTCGGACCCTGGTGCGGCGACGACCGGGGATTTGCACCCCGTGTCCTGATCCAGGTGTGCCCTCAGTGGATGGACCGCCAGCCACGGGTAGGGGGAACATCACGCCGCCCGGCCGGTCTAGGGAGCCAATAGCGATGTTTATGACGTCGATCAACCACGAGGCGAGAGTTGCCATTGGGGTGGTGCCATCTTCATTGGTGAAGCCAGAAGTAGTGGTACCCATTCGTCCATAGACCGCCGCACTCTTGGCGTCGTGCAGTTCTCGAGCGATCCGTTCGGTGATCTCTGCATCAATCCCGGTGACGGGAGCAGTTGCCTCAGGAGTGAATGCTGAGAGTTGCGCGGTGATCTGGGCCCATTCGGCGGGATCGATCCACTGCTCAGCCGCCGCGAGCCTCGACTTCTGGACCAGGATGTGAGCAAGTGACGCAAGCCAGAGGGCATCCGACCCGGGACGAATGGGCAGGTGCTCATTTGATGCCGCAGCGGTGCGGGTCCGCACCGGATCGACCACGATGAGTTTGCCGCCGCGCTTGCGTAGGGCTCGGAGCCGGCCGGGGAAGTTTGCCGCCGTCATCATCGACCCATTCGAGATCAATGGATTGGCTCCGAGCATCAAGAAGTAGTCGGTGCGGTCGATGTCGGGTACCGGGACAGACAGCGCCGTGCCGTACATGAGTGCGCAAGCCACCTGCTTGGGCATCTGATCGACTGTGCTCGCCGAGAATCGCTGCGTGGTGCCCAGGGCCTTGATGAATGCAGGCAGGTAGAACACTCCGGAGAGATTGTGAACATTTGGGTTGCCGAGGAAGAGTCCGACGGACTGGGGACCATGGCTAGCAAGGATCGGGCCGAGTCTGTCGCGAATCAATTGGAAGGCCTCGTCCCAAGTCGCCGGGGCAAGGGTGCCGTCGGATTGTCGAATCATCGGCTGGGTTAGTCGATTCGGGTCGGCGTGGAGCTCACCGAGCGCTACGCCCTTGGGGCAGATATAGCCGCGGCTGAAGACGTCCTCGGCGTCACCCCGAACGTCGGTGACTTCCGTGCCCTCGATGGTGAGGGTCAGCCCGCAGGTGGCCTCGCACAGTGGGCATATCCGCAGTGCAGAGTTGCGTGGAGCCATTGACCCACCTTGCCAGGGGTCGAAGGCTACCGCAGGAGAAAGTCGAAGCCCCCGCCGTTGGGCGGGGGCTCGATCGGGGCTGGGAAAGGGCTGCGCCCGGTTTGTCCTAGGAGCGGGAATCCTGCTCGGCAACCTGCTCGGCATTTGTCTTCGGCATGCCGGGGTGGTGCAGCACTCCGCCGTGAGCGTTGAAGATGACGTCGCGTTCCTCGTACTCGTGGAGTGGCGCCTCGATGGCGCTTTGCTCCTCGGCGTGGTGTTGGCCAGCCTCGATCTCTTGAGCGCTGGGCCGCGGGATGTTGTCGCCGTAGAAGAAGCCACTCAGCTTGTGCCGGACGGAATCCACGAGGTAACGCGGATTCCTCACACCGTCGATGTCGGTCTTCTGCGGAGCCGGAAGGACGGGGACGTCGGGCTTGCTGCCGATGACGGCCAATTCCTTCTCGTTCAGTGGCTGATGGACCTCGACGAACTCACCGTGCGGAAGGCGCAAGATGCGTCCGGACTCGTATCCGTGCAGCAACTTCTCACGATCGCGACGCTGCAGGCTCAGGCAGGTGCGCTTGGTGATGATGAACGCCAGTGGTGGGGCGACGATCAGCATTACGCGCAAAGTCCACGAAATCGAGTTGATGCTGAGGTCGAACGTTGTCGCCATGAGGTCGTTACCACCGCCGAGCCACAGGATCCCGTAGAAGACGATCGCCATGACGCCGATGCCCGTGCGAACCGGGGCATTGCGTGGACGGTCGAGGAGGTTGTGCTCGCGCTTGTCTCCCGTTGCCCAGGCCTCGAGGAACGGATAGAGGGCCAAGCCGGTGAACAAGATGCCCGGGATGACCACAGAAGGAATGAACACGTTCCACGAGATCGTGAAGCCGGCTACCACCGTTTCCCAGTTCGGCATGAGGCGCAGCGCGCCGTCAAGCCAGCCGATGTACCAGTCCGGCTGGGTGCCCGCGGTGACTTGGTCGGGTGTGTAGGGACCGAAGATCCACACCGGGTTGATGTTCACCAGACCTGAAAGGAGGGCGACGATGCCGAAAACGATGAAGAAGAAGCCGCCGGCCTTCGCCATGTAAATCGGCAGGAGCGGGTAGCCCACGACGTTGTCGTTGGTGCGGCCTGGGCCGGGGAACTGGGTGTGCTTTTGCGTCCAGACCATGATCAGGTGGACGGTGATCAGCGCCAGAATCAAGCCCGGAACCAGCAGGATGTGTGCGGAATACAGCCGGGAAATGATGTCGCCACCGGGGTACTCGCCACCGAAGACAAAGAACGCCAGCCAGGTCCCCACAAGCGGGATCGACTGCAAGATGCCGCGGATGATTTGAAGACCAGTACCCGACAGCAGATCGTCGGGGAGTGAGTAGCCGGTGAAGCCAGCCGCCAGGGCGAGGGTAGTCAGGGCGACACCGACGATCCAGTTGAGCTCGCGAGGCTTGCGGAACGCTCCGGTGAAGAAGACGCGGAACATGTGTACGGCCACGGCGGCAACGAAGATCAACGCCGACCAGTGGTGCATCTGACGGATAAGTAGGCCGCCGCGGATGTCGAAACTGATGTTGAGCGTCGAGGCGTAGGCCTCCGACATGTAGATGCCGTTGAGCGGGACGTAGGAACCCTCGTAGATGACCTCGGCCATGCTCGGCTTGTAGAACAGCGTCAGGTACGTGCCGGTGAGAAGGACCACGATGAAGGAGTACAGAGCGATCTCACCGAGCATGAACGACCAATGCTCTGGGAAGACCTTCGACAAGTTACGCGAGAGGAACTTGTTACTGCCTAGGCGTTGGTCGACGAAAGTGGCGGTCGCGCCGCCCGCCTTCTCGACGGGGTTCGCCGCGGGGTTTGTCGTGCTCATCCACGCTCCCAGAAGCTAGGTCCGACGGGTTCTTGGAAGTCCGATCGTGCTACGAGGAATCCTTCCTCATCTAGGCGGATCGGCAACTGCGGCATCCGGCGGGCAGCCGGGCCGAAAACGACGTTGCCCTCGTCCGCTAGATCGAAGGTGGACTGATGGCACGGGCACAGCAGGTGGTGGGTGCGGTGCTCGTACAGGGCAATCGGGCAACCGACGTGGGTGCAGATCTTGGAGTAGGCCAAGATCCCCTGGTAGTCCCACCCCTCGCCCTGCTGGGCCCGAATCTCCTCAGGGTCCATGCGGACCAGGATGATCGCGGACTTGCCACGGTCACGCATGTTCGCGACTGGATCTTCTTTGAGTTCCTTGATGGACATTGGCAACGCTGAGACCAGACCGCCCACGGGAATTTCCTCGGGACGGATGCCCTGGACGTTTTCGCCTGTGCTGTGACCAATGTCGGGGACGATGCGCTCGCCGTCACGCCATGACGTGGTGGACAAAATCTCCACCGGGTTTTCCCCAGGCGGGGTCTGCCACAGGTCGCGGAGCATGACCACCAACGGGATCGGGAACAGCGCCAAAGCGCCAAGCAGCGTGCGGCGGATGATCGGGTAGCGGGCGAAACCGGACTCCTCCTTGCCGCGCTCGTAGTTGGCGGCGGCTTCTTTGGTGGAGTTCTTGTCCGATTCCATGTCGTGGCGCTGCTGGACGACCTCGACGTCGGGCATGAGCTTCTTGGACCACTGGATGGCGCCCGCGCCGATAAAGAAGATCGCCCCTCCGAAGGTGAGCCCCAGAACCAGGTTGCTGGCCCCGACTTCACCGAGGACCGGGACGTACACGACGGTCTTGACGTCGATCGTCACGTAGGCGACGACGAACAGGACCACGAGGAGCATGGACAGCAAGAACATGCTGGCCACCTGGCGCTCCGCCCGGCGGGCGGCCTTGGGGTCGGTGTCGGTGACGCGCGGCTTATGCGGGATATCCGCGACGGGCAGGTAGCCGGGCTTGGGCTCGCCGTGCTCGGGATTAGCGGGCAGCTTGCTTTCGAGATCTTTGCTCATCGTGCCTTGATTCCGATCCAAACGGCCGCGGCGATCAAGGCGGCGAAAACGGCGGTCCACATGAATAGACCCTCAACAACGGGACCGAGGCGACCCAGGGACATGCCACCGGGGCTAGGCGCGTTCTGCAGGGAGTCGATGTAGGCCAGGATCTGCTGCTTTTCTTCCACCGGAAGCGTGGCATCGGAGAAGACCGGCATGTTCTGTGGGCCGGTGAGCATCGCCTCGTAGATCTCTTGCGGTGTTGCGTTCATCAGGCTTGGTGCGTACTTGCCCTGGGTGAGGGCACCGCCGCCACCAGCGGCCTGATGGCACTGAGCGCAGTTGATGCGAAAGAGGACGCCACCTTCGGCGATGTCGGCATCAGCGAAGTCGAGCTGCTCGGCAGAGGGGATTGCGGGGCCGGGCGCTAGGGAAGCGACCCAGGCGGACATCGCGGCGATCTCCTCGTCGGTGTAGATGACGTCCTTGCTCGGAGCCTGCGCACCTGGCGCGGCCATCGGCATCCGGCCGGTGGCGACTTGGAAGTGCACCGAGGCGGCACCGACACCGATCAGCGAGGGACCGTTGGCCGTGCCCTGAGCGTCGAGCCCGTGGCAAGAGGAGCAGCCTTCCAGGAAGAGTCGCTTGCCTTCTTCGACCTGGGTCTGGGAACCCATTGCAGCCTCTGCGGGTGCAGTCGAGCTCACGGCTGCGTAGCCACCGCCAACGACGAGTAGGGCCATGGCCAGCAACGCAACGGCCACCCAGGGCCGACGTCGGCGATTCGCCAGGAACTTCACGGGTGAGTGCCTCTCCTTGTGCGCGGATTAGATGGTCGGTTACTGCAGGACGTAGATCATGAAGAACAGCGCGATCCACACGACATCGACGAAGTGCCAGTAGTACGAGGTGACGATCGCGCGCGTGGCTTGGTCGTGGGTGAAACGCTTGGCGACGTAGGTCGTTGCGAGGACGAACAGGAATGCGATCAGGCCGCCGGTCACGTGCATACCGTGGAAGCCGGTCGTCAGGTAGAAAGCCGAGCCGTAAGCGCTCGAGGACAGGGTCAGACCCTCATGGACCAGTTCCGCGTACTCCCAGACCTGGCCTCCGATGAAGACCGATCCCATCAGGAAAGTGATGATGAACCAGCGCCGCAGGCCCTTGACGTCGCCTCGCTCCGCGGCGAAGACGCCGAGCTGACACGTGACGCTGGAGAGCACCAAGATTGTGGTGTTCACCGACGCGAACGGGATGTTCAGCAGTTGGGTCTCTTCAGCCCACACCTCGGGGTTGACTGCGCGGAGCGTGAAGTACATCGCGAACAGTGCCGCGAAGAACATCAGCTCGCTGGAGAGCCAAACGATGGTGCCGATCGAGACCATGTTCGGCCGGTTGGCCGGAGCATGGCTGTAGGCCGCGGGGACTGAGGTCGTATTCGCCACGAGCAAATACTGTCATGGCCTCCTAGATAAATAGAGGCCGGTCCACCAGGTTTGTAAGCGATGTTGGCCACACTTTGGCCAGGGCTAGAGTTGGCCCGTGAGTTCAGACCACATCCCCCGTATGCCCGTCGGGGAGCACGACGGCGACGCAGCCTCCGATTCCCCTGGAAAGAGCCCGGATTCGTCCGGTCACGCATCCGGCCACGACGCTGGCCCAGAGGCCCCCGAGCCGCTCCACGTCCTGGTCTACAGCGATGACCGCAACGTGCGTCGGCAAGTCCTGTCGAGCCTGGGCCGCCGCCCTCATCCGGACCTCCCGGTCGTGGAGTACGAGGAAGTCGCCACCGAGCCGATGGTTATCGCGCAGGTCGACGCCCAGCGCTTTGACCTGCTCATTCTGGACGGCGAGGCCGCTCCTGCGGGCGGGATGGGGATTGCCCGGCAACTCAAGGACGAGATCTTCAATTGCCCGCCGATCCTGGTCCTCGTTGGCCGACCACAGGATGCCTGGCTTGCCACATGGTCGCGTGCCGATTCGGTTGTTTCCCATCCGATCGAGCCACGCACCCTCGCGCGGGCTGCTGCCACCTTGCTAAAGCGCCGCGCCACCATTTCCTCCTAGCGGTCGACGTCAACTGAACACTGCATGAAACACGTGAGTTAGTGAATCGATTGTGACCGAATCAGAGCGCACGTGGTCATCTGTCCTTGCAGCGGCGATGTCGCCGGAGTCTGCTTCCCCGGACGACGTCTCCTGGGCGATGAACCAGATCCTGGAGGACCGAGCGACATCGGCGCAGATCGCAGCGTTTGTCACCGCCCTGCGCACTCGGGGTGAATCCGCGGCGCACGTTCGGGCGATCGTTGAGTCGATGATGGCCCACGCAGTTCTCATCGAGCAGCGAGATCGCCCGAGTGTGGTGGTCGACATCGTGGGTACTGGAGGAGACGGCTCGAACTCCGTCAACATCTCCACGATGACGGCTCTAGTGGTCGCGGCCGCGGGGGCGCCTGTGATCAAGCACGGTAACCGAGCCGCATCAAGTGCCACCGGATCCGCCGATGCGCTCGAGGCCCTAGGAGTTCGCGTCGATTTGGACGCTGCTTCCGTGGCTGCCTGTGCACGCGAGGTGGGGATCGGATTTTGCTTCGCACCGGGGTTCCATCCTGCGCTGCGCTTCGCCGGCCCAACTCGGCGTGAACTGGCTGTTCCCACTGTTTTCAACATCGTCGGGCCTTTGGCGAATCCCGCGCAGCCTGAGGCGATGCTGGTGGGCTGCGCACGAGTCGAATCGGCTCCGGTGATGGCTCAGGTGCTCGCCGACCGTGGGATCTCGGCGATCGTCGTTCGTGGTGATGATGGCCTGGACGAGATTTCGACGACCACCACCACGCGGGCATGGGACGTGACGAAGTCGCAGGTGAGTGGGTCGGATTTGGTCGAGTGCACGCTCGATCCGCGCGAATGGGGGATCGAGCGTGTGGATCCGTCTCTTCTCGTCGGGGGCTCCGCGCAGCGAAACGTCGAACTTCTGCGAGCGACCCTTGATCCGGAGCACGCAAATGACGACTCTGCACGGGTTGCAGCCATTCGAGACGCGGTATCAGTCAATGCGGCAGCTGCGCTCGTTGCATACGACGCCGCCATCGGTGCTGACGAAACAGCGACAAACCTGTCGCAGCGAATTGGCCAAAGCGTGCCGAGGGCACAGGCGGTGCTGCAATCTGGTGCGGCATGGGATCTGGTGGAGAGGTGGGTACAACTGACCAACCGATTGGCGCCCGAGCCTTCGATCAACTAGCCGGGCCCGCCGGGTGTCAACCGACTCACTAAGGACACCCCGGGTGCCGGGCCGACCGGCCGCCGGGCTTGGTACCGACCGGGTGGGGAAGCCATCGATCCAGCAGACACCTCTTGCGACGCCACGAAGGCTCGCGACCCTGCTGTAGCCGGCCAAGACAACGCGGCGTCGACACTGACAAGGCGCACTCCGGGGGACTCCAGCCAGCGCGCCAGCAACGTCATTTCCTCGATCGTGGTCGTGGATGGGCCCGCGTCGCGGACTTCCGCCGTTGCCGCGGCGGCGCGAGCGAACGCCCGTGGATCGTCGGAGGATCGTGCATGAGTGGCCGCGACGAGGCGACCGTCGTCGATGACATGGATGTCCCAACCGCCGCCGCCGTCTGGTGCGGCGGCGATTACTCGACCGGCGTCTCGAAGTGCGCGGAGGCGGTGGAATCGTTCGCTAGCGGCGATGACCGAAGCCGTCTGGTCACGTAGGAGCGCTGCTTCTTCGAATTGCTCAGTTTGTGCATAGGACGTCATGCGCTGACGGGCTCTGACGATAAACGCCTGCAGGTGGCCTTCGAGGATGGCCGTGACCTGCGCTGCTGATTCCTCATAGCGGCTTCGATCACCGGTCCGCGAACACGGTGCTGCGCAGGAGCCGAGGTGTCCACGCAGGCACTGAGGTGACTCGGCGGACGGGTTGCGCGCGATTCGCGACGTGCACGTGCGAAGGCCGGTGTAGTCGCAGAGGAGTTCTGCGGCAGCACGCGCAACTCCACGTGACGGAAACGGACCCCACGCTGCCTCAGGGAACTGATCGGCCGTGACGCGCGTCGTGACCAACCTCGGCGCAGCCTCGTTGCTCATCTGCAGCCACCATGATGTTGATGCCCGTCGAGACTTGCGGTTGTAACGGGGTTGTTGCTCAGCGATGGCCCGTAGTTCCCGGACGTTGGCCTCCAACGCCGTTGCGCACGGGATTGCGTCAACTCGTTGCGCAATGTGGATCATTTCGGTCATGCGAGCGCGCTGCTCAGCCGACGTGAAGTAGTTGCGCACCCGTGCGCGGACATTGCGGGACATACCAATGTAGAGAGCCACGCCTTGTTGATCGACGAATGTGTAGACCCCTGGCCCGGTAGGAAGTCCGTCGGCGAGGTGGCGCTTGGCCCGTTGTTCCTTCGAAACTCGCGAGACGAACGCGCGCAGATCGGTCCAGGTGTGTACGCCGAAACAACCGACGCGTTCGAGCAGTCGATGGAGCACGTGGGTAGTGGCCTGTGCATCGGCCAATGCGCGGTGCACGGGAGTGATCGGCGAGCCGAAGTGCTGCGCCAGCGTGGCCAACTTGCAGTTGCGCACCTCACCAGAATGAAGTGCCACGCGGGCCAAGCGTGCGGTGTCGAGCGATCTACCCGGGAACCATGTCAGATCGTGTTTGACGCAGGCAGCTTTGAGAAAGCCGAGATCGTACGGAGCGTTGTGGGCGACAAGAACTGCATCTCTTGCGAATTCACCGAAGGCTGCGACAGCTCCTGCGACAGATGGGGCATCGCGAACCATCGTTGGAGTGATGCCTGTCAGGGATTGGATGTGTGCGGGAATCCCGACTCCGGGTTCGACGAGTGTCGCGAACTCACCGAGCACCTCGCCACCGCGGACCTTGACTGCTCCGATCTCTGTGATGCCCGCTTGGGTTGCCGGGCCACCGGTCGTTTCAAGGTCGACGACGACGAACGTCACATCCGAAAGCGGTTCCTCGGCAGCGAACTCCTCCCAACTCAACTGCCGGTGGGTCGGGGGCGAGGACGGGGTGATCGGGCCAGATGGTGTGGTGGACATCGGTCAGCAGGCTAGGTCTGGGGTCTGACACCGCCCGGTAGGTTCTCGGGCATGACTTTCACCCTTCCCGATGATGCATCGCGCTTGAGGTGCGGCCACTGCGGCAACCTGACCCGTTTCGATGTCGTACGGACCGTGCGGACGTCGGAGTACTGGCATGCGAACTTGGCCGGTGAGGTGGAGGTGGAGGAGTGCACCGTGCTCTCAGAGGACGTCGAGGCCGTCCGCTGCCGGTGGTGTTCGGCCAGCGATCACATGGAGATAGTGCCGCGCCCAGAATTCGGGGGTCCGAGTCAGGAGGGTCCCGGAGACGGTGGAGTGTGAGGAGCGAAGGGCGGAGTGTCAGACCCCCTTCATAGCCTCGTGACCATGGTCATTGATTGTGGTTCCTGCCAGGTAGCGGGCCCGGCGTGCTCAGATTGCGTGGTCAGTGTCTTGCTGGGGGCGCCTGATCCGAGCGTGGCTCCGGTGCCCATAGACGGTGAGCACGCACGCGCTCTCGACGTTCTCGCGGATTCGGGGCTCGTTCCACCCCTGCGGCTGGTGCCCGGTGACCGCCGGGCTGGCTGAGACCTGTTTGGGATACGGCTGGGACGCTCGTGGTGCGCGTCGTCACCATTCTGTTACCTTGGGGAACCCGTGACGGGAGAATGACGTCACACAGAGGTCAGACCGATTGCGAGCGCAGTCCACGACCGATATCGACGCCGACAACGACGTAGCAGGAGGTCGCAGGTGCGAATCCGGCAGAGAACCCGTTCTGCGGGAATCCTGTTGGCGCTCACCGGGCTGGTGGCGTCCGGTGCGATCGTGTCTCCCGTTCAAGCGGCACCCGACCTGGAGCAGGTGCGCATGCAGGTCATGGACCTGGAAGCGCAAGCCGAATCTGCCACTGAGCGCTTCAATGAGTCTCGAAACGAACTCAAGGACGTGCGCCGTCAACTTGATTCCCTGAAGGCCAAAGTCAAGCGTGAACGTCGAGAGATGCGCGAGATCTTGGGTGCAGTCGACGACCTCGCGCGTGCCGCGTACACCTCCGGGGGATTGGATACGTCCCTTCAGGTGCTCCTAAGCGAGGACCCCAACGAGTTCTTGGCCCAGGCGGCCGCACTCGATGCAGTCCAGCGCGGACAAGCCTCAGCACTTCGTAAGACTGCGACGGCCCGGCTACGCCTGGCGCAGTCCGAGGCGGCAGTGCTGGACAAGGAAGCCCGCGCCAAAGATCTGCGTGACCGGATGAAGGAATCCAAGGGCGAGGCAGATGATCGTCTTGCTGAAGCCGAGCGGATCCTGGGCAATCTTGAAGAGAAAGAGCGCCAACGCCTCGCGCAACTCGCGCGCGATGAGCGCGAGGCTGCGCGCGCAGCAGCCGCGGCGGCTGCCCGGCAACTCAACGCGGGTTCCGGAGGTGGGTCCTCCAGTGCCGGCGGAGGGTTCACAGGCAGTGGCCGTGCTGCCAAGGCCGTGCAGTACGCCCTGGCCCAAGTCGGTGATCGCTACGTGGCAGCTGCTGCTGGCCCCAACTCCTTCGACTGCTCTGGGCTGACCATGACTGCATGGCGACAAGCCGGGATCTCGCTGCCGCACTACAGCCGCTCTCAGTACTCGGTCACGCGCCGGGTGCCGCTGAGCCAGGCGCAGCCCGGCGACCTTGTCTTCTATTTCGGACGGGGTACTCACCACGTGGGGATGTACATCGGTAACGGCAAGATGGTGCACGCCGCCAATCCACGAACCGGGGTGGTCGTGTCCAACATCCTTGGCCCGTGGTACTCATCGCGATTCAGCGGAATTGGACGAGTGATCAGTTAGCCGAACGCATCGCCCATTCGTACTTGAGAAGAACCCCTGGAGGCAGTTCTCCAGGGGTTCTTCTTTGTAGCGTTGAGAGGATCGCGCCGAAGCGGTTTCCTAGGCGTAAATCTCTTCGATCTGTGCTTCGTATTCCTTTTGCACGACGCCGCGCTTGAGCTTCATCGACGGAGTCATCTGGCCGCCTTCTTCGGTCCATTCGTCGGCCACGAGCACGAACTTCTTGATGGCTTCGGCATTGGAGACGGCCTTGTTGGCTTCGTCGACGGCGCCTTGGATCTCGGCAAGAACTTCAGCGTCGGCCATGAGGTCTGCCGCAGTCAGACTCTCGTCCTTGCCCTGCACTTTTAGCCACATAGGTAGTGCCTCGGGATCCAAGGTCACTAGGGCGGCCACGAATGGCTTCTGGTCGCCGACCACCATGCACTGGCTGACAAGGGCGTGACTACGCAGCCGATCCTCAAGCACGGCGGGCGCGACGTTCTTGCCACCAGCGGTGACGATGAGTTCCTTCTTGCGGCCGGTGATTCGGACGAAGCCGCGATCGTCAATCTCGCCGATGTCGCCGGAATGGAACCAGCCGTCGGGCTCGAGGACCTCAGCGGTGGCCGTCGGGTTGTTCCAGTAACCAACAAAGATCTGATCGCCGGCCAGCAACAACTCGCCGTCGTCGGCGACCTTCACGCTGGCACCGGGGAAGGGTTGACCCACGGCGCCCACCTCGATCGCGTCCGGTCGCGAGACCGTGGTGGCGGCGGAGGTTTCCGTGAGGCCGTAGCCCTCGAGGACCGTGATGCCGATGCCACGGAAGAAGTGACCCAGGCGTGCGCCGAGCGGTGCACCACCGGAGACCGCCCACTCGACCTGGCCGCCCATGGCGGCTCGTAGCTTCTTGTAGACGAGCTTGTCAAACAGCCCGTGCTTGAGTTTGAGCCCGAACCCGGCGCCGCCCTCGTCAAGGGATTCGCTGTACTCGATGGCGGTATGTGCCGCCTTGTCGAAGATGTTGCCCTTGCCCTCGGCCGCGGCCTTTTGCTGGGCGGAGTTGTAGATCTTCTCGAAAACGCGGGGAACGGCCAGGACGAACGTCGGCTGGAAGCTCTGTAGCAGGGGCAGGAGTTGCTTGACGTCGGGTGCGTGGCCGAGGCGCGCTTGGGCCCGCACGGCTCCGAGTTGGATGAGGCGTCCGAAGACGTGGGCAACGGGCAAGAAGAGCAGGGTCGAGGATCCCGGTGCCTGGAAAACGTCCCGGAGTGCGGCAATGACATTCTCGACTTCGAACATCAGGTTCTTGTGCGTGAGCATGCAGCCCTTGGGCCGCCCGGTAGTACCGGAGGTGTAGATGATCGTCGCGAGGGTGTCCGGCTGGACCGTGGCGCGGCGGGCCTCGAGTTCGTCGTCGCTGACATCGGCCCCGGCCGCCTTGAGCGACTCGAGATCGTCGTTGTCGAATACCCAAACGCGGGTGACATCGGGAACCTCAGGTGCGACCTGATCGAAGATCGCCTTGTTCTTGGCGCTTTCTGCGAACAGAGCCACCGAGCCGGAGTCGGTCAGGTTCCAGGCAACCTGCTCAGCCGACGATGTCTCATAGATCGGAACCGAGATTGCCCCGGCGTACCAGATCGCATAGTCCACGAGGGTCCACTCGTAGCGCGTGCGTGACATGACGCCGATTCGTTGACCGGCCTCCACACCGCTGGCGACGATGCCCTTGGCGATCGCTTTCACGTCGTCGAGGAACTGAGCCGCGGTCACGCCGACCCAGGCATCACCACGCTGGAGGGAGAAGACCACCTTGCTGGGATTCTTCTCGGCGTTCTCTACTACGTGATCGGTGAGATTTCCCGTCGTGGGCGCCGACACCATGGCCGGAACGCTGAACTCCTTAAGCACGCGCTTACTCCCTCGCTCAGGGCCGCCGAGGCGGCTCAGTGTGATATCGAACACCGTACGCGAATACCTGCACTTGGGCGAGTAGAACTCAGCATCCGAACGCCCCACCGGCCTGTGCCATCAACAGGCATTCGTGGCACGCTACGAGCGTGCCTGATCCCGTCCCGAGCATCGACATCGTTGACGAATCCTTCGTCCGGATCCGTCGCGACGTAATGGCGGCTGTGGTTGCCGAACGTTGGTCCACGTGGTGGCCGGGTCTGACCTTGCAGGTCTACATGGACCGGGGTGTGGAAGGCATGCGCTGGACGGTGGCTGGCGATCTCGTGGGATCGTCGGAAATCTGGTTGGAGGAGCACGATCCGGGCGTGATCGTGCACTACTACCTTCGAGCCGACCCCACGGTTCCGGGCTCAGCCAGCACAGTGCGCCGGTTCGGTAACACTCGCCGTGCCCAAGCACAGGTTGCTTCCATCCGACAACGTCACGTCGTGGCATGGAAGCAAGTGATCTGGGCAGTCAAGGACGAGTTGGAGACTGATGCGCGTTCACATCGTTAGCGATGTTCATGGCGCGGGTCGAGCGCTTGCATCCGCCGCCGAAGGGTGTGATGTCTTCGTGTGTCTCGGTGACCTGATCTTGTTCTTGGATTACGACGACCCCGAGCACGGCATCTACGCCGATCTGTTCGGTGCCGACCATGCCCGTGCGTACATCGAGGCTCGGACTGCCAATCGCTTCGACGACGCGCGTGCATTGTCCGATGCTGCCTGGGCAGGTATTGGGGTTACCGATCGTGGCCAACGCTGGACCATTCTTGAATCGATGGTTCGGCTGCAGTACGAGGAATTGTTTGCCGCCATGCCCGCTCCCGCGCTGATGACCTATGGCAACGTCGACGTCCCCGCTTTGTGGTCGGAGTATCTGCGCGAAGGTCATCGGATAGTCGACGCAGAAGTAATCGACGTCGACGGACAGCGTTGGGGATTCGTCGGGGGAGGCCTGAAGAGTCCGATGCGCACTCCGTATGAGATCGACCCGGTCGACTACGCAGCCAAACTCGAGGCGCTCGGTCCAGTCGACCTTCTTTTCACACACATCCCGGCGAAGGATGCGCTGTTGAACTACGACGTCGTCGCGCGTCGTTTCGAGATCGGCTCCGAGGCGATCACCGACTACATCCAGCGCCATCAGCCCCGATTCCATTTCTTTGGCCACGTGCACCAACCCCTGTCTGCACGAACCAGGATTGGGCGAACCGAGTGCATCAATGTCGGTCACTTTCATGGCCGCGAACGCCCGTTCGCCATCGATCTGTGAGCTGAGAAGGTAGCCTCCGCCTATGGCCGACCAAACCGAATCCAGCATCGAGATCAACGCCTCGCCTGCGGAGATCATGGCGGTCATCGCCGATCTTGCCGCGTATCCACAGTGGAGTGATGGCATCACCTCGGTGGAGGTGCTGAGCGTCTACGAAGACGATGGGCGTCCGGCAGATGCACGGTTCCATCTGGACTCCGGTCCGATCCGTGACGACTACGAGCTTGAGTACGACTGGAAAGGTGACACTGAAGTCACGTGGAAGCTCACTAAAGGCGACATGGTCACGGCCATGGACGGTATGTATCGACTCACGTCTGCGGGTGACTCAACCACCGTCTTGTACCGCCTCGCCGTCGACGTCAAAATCCCCATGCTCGGGATGATCAAGCGAAAGGCGGAAAAGGTGATCGTCGATACCGCTCTCAAGGGTTTGAAGGAGCGTGTTGAATCCGGTACTGCTCGCTAGTTCGATAACGCCGAGCGGCGCATCGTGGGTCGAGGCTTCGGCTCGAGCGTCGATTCCGTCGGCACACATCGTCGAACTCGCTGACTTCGATGATCGCGAGCTCGTCCGCAATGTTGCCGCAGCGGTCGGTGTGCCGGGTGCAAGTCGTCTATCCGACGACCTCAGCGGGGCATTGAGCTCGATACAGAGAGTCGCCTACTTGATCGCTGCATTCGAGTACGCACAATCGCGAACAGACTCCACGGTGGTGCTCGTTCGTGCGTCGGTACCTGAACTTGTCGCCGACACATGCACTTTTTCGGCGCTACTGCGCGTATCGGCGCCAGATTCGGAACTTGCGGCGCGGCTCGGTCAGGTGTCGGAGGCAATCACCGAGGGTCGCATTGAGTGGTTGCTCGCGACGCCTCCAGAAAGCGGAGCGATCGACGTGGCCACCATCGAGGTGGCTCAAGGGTGCGCTGCAGGTCTGCACATACGAGGTGTTCTCGTGGCACCCATGCCGCGCAAATCCGATGGTTGGCCTACGTCCATCCGTCGCTCGACACAAGAGCTCGTAAGCGATCTGAAGGATCGGCTGTTCGGAGTGGCAGTGAAGCGAGCTCGTGGCGGTAAGGCCCGCAAGTTCGCTGCACCCGCGGCCGATTTCTGCGGTCCCTCGGTCACAGAAGACTCCTCGGGCACTTTTCTTGTGTCATTCACCCTTCCCGGGGCTCGCCACTGCGATATCGAGGTTGGAGTCTGGTCCGACGACCCGAGCTATCCGGCTACGCACCTCGTGGTTCGACTAGAAGGTCTCTCCATGCGAATCGCCCTTGACTCAACGCTGCGCCGCTGCGTTGCTGTGGAGGCTGTCGTTGCAGGAGACACGGTCACGGTTACTTTCGTGCCCGATCCAGGCCAATGGCCGTCTTCAGTCGAGGAGGTAGAAGGGTGATGGACTCTTCGAAAGACCGCGAACCGATGGACGAGGGCATCGGGCGGCCGTGGTGGTTGTCCAGCGAGACGGGTGGCACCGGAGAAGACGAAGACGCCGGAAGCAAGTCAGACACCAGTGGCGCCGGGACATCGTGGGATATGACCTCGATGCTTGGCATGGTGAGTTCTCTAGCTGGGCAATGGTGGGCATCCTCGGGGGCCAGTGAGCACGCAACGCACGAAGATCCTGCGAACCATCCGGACTGTGTGGTGTGCAAGGGCTTGCTCGTCCTGGGCTCGGCTACCCGGACTCCTGACCCCGATGTCCTCCCGGCTGTTCGCTGGTTGCCGATTCGACGGGCCTAACCTGAGGCAATGAGCGCGTCCGAAACCGGCGTCACCATCGGAGTGGACATCGGTGGCACCAAAATCGCAGCAGGGGTGGTCGATGCTCAGGGCTCCATCTTGCGAACCGCTCGACGTCCCACGCCCAGGAACGACGCCGGAGCTGTGCTCTCGGAAGTGGGCGAGGTCGTTAACGAACTCCAGGCCGAGGTCGACGGACCCATCGTCGGGGTGGGTGTGGGTGTCGCCGGGGGTGTCGACCAATCTCGATCTCTTGTTTACTTCGCACCGAACCTGGCGTGGTCGCAGGTTCCGGTGCGGGCTGTCGTCGAAGCAGCGACCGGGTTGCCGGTGGTCGTGGAGAACGACGGCGCCGCCGCTGCTTGGGCGGAAACTCGATTCGGTGCCGGAGTTGGTCTCCAACACGTCGTCATGGTGACAGTCGGCACCGGGATCGGGGGTGGAATCGTCGTCGCTGGTCAGGTGATGCGAGGTGCCCACGGAGTCGCGGCGGAGATCGGCCATCTCAACGCTGTCCCGGGGGGCCGGTTGTGCGGGTGCGGTCGCAACGGCTGTTGGGAGCAGTACGCAAGCGGCAATGCGCTGGTTCGAGAAGCCAGGGAGCTAGCGGCAGACCGACGTCCGGAAGCTGGCATCTTGCTCGAGCTAGGTGACGGCACCCCCGAAGGCGTGCAGGGTGCTCACATAACGGCTGCTGCTCAGCGCGGAGATCCGATCGCGATGGAGGCGTTCAGCAATGTGGGGACATGGCTCGGACGGGGCCTTGCCGATCTAACAGCCGTCGTTGATCCCGATGCATTCGTCATCGGAGGAGGAGTCTCCGATGCTGGCGATCTGCTCTTGGTCAGCGCGCAACGAACGTTAAGTAACTCGGTGTTCGGGGGGGACAACCGACCTCAGCCGAGATTGCTACTGGCGAGGTTAGGCAATGACGCGGGAATCGTCGGTGCAGCGGACCTAGCGCGGGTCGGGCGTTAGGCACTTACGGCAGTCGTCAGACGACGGCACCGTCTCCGTGGTCTTCCCCGGGAGGGATGTGTCGGTCGCGGCGGGCAACGAGCACGATGAAGCCCACGATGGTCGCACCGATTCCGATTCCTCCGAGGAAGGTGCTGAAACCAAAGATGTAACCGATAACCGCAAGGAGCGGTCCGGCTATCACTGCTAGCCATGCTGCGCGAGCAATCGCATCCGGTGGCGCGGTCAGCGGCGGTGGCTCGGGTGGCACGAATACGTCGTCGGGTTCAACTGCGGGCGGGGGAGTGTCCTGAGCGTTTGGATCCTTGCCCTGAGCGCGATTGAGTGAGTCTTCGAACCGACGCCAGAACTCGTCGTCGTCCTCGAACGGCGGCTGCCAATTACGCGGGTTGTCGGCCACGCCGCTCCTTTGCCGGTGATCGGGAACTCACTGCTTAGCAGACGCGAGCCTGTCAGGTGACGTTGAAGTACTCGGATTCAGGGTGGTTCTGCTAGGCGGCGCTTCTACACGCTGAACCAAACGCACTCCACGGTCGACATCTATGACCGCTTTGACTCGGGGTTAGTCGCTTAAACGCTCAATGAAGGTGATGCTGCCATCGACGATGATTGGTGCGTCGTGGTCGAGCGTGGCTACGTGGTAGGAATTGGCGAGAACGACTTCCTCGGTGTCCATCGATCCGACGTGTGTCAAGATCCACTCAGCGTTGGATGCTTCGACAACGTTGTCCTGAGCGCTTCGGAACAACAGCACCGGCTGGCGCACGAGTGCGATGTCCTGCTTGACCACACCCCACATTTCCATCATCGAGTGTGCGGCCTTAAGCGGGGTGCGGTTGTAGGCAACTTCGTCGGCACCGGACTTGGCGATGTCGTTGCTGATTCCGGGGAATGAGCCCACGAGGTGCTTGACGACGGGCAGCAGGTGTCGGTCGCGGCGCTCGGTGTGCACCGCGGCGTTGACGAGAACGATGCCGGCGATGTCGTCGCCATGTTCTTCGGCCAGTCGTAACGTAAGCGCACCACCCATGGACAGTCCGCACACGAATACGCGCTCGCAGCGGGCGGTGAGTTCGCGAAGGTTCCGATCAGCTTCGGAGTACCAGTCGTGCCAGCGGGTGATGTTCATGTCCTGCCAGCGGGTGCCGTGGCCGGGGAGTCGGGGGACGCGAACCGTCCAGCCCCGCCGTGCCAACTGCTCACCCCAGGGGCGCATGGACGCGGGTGACCCGGTGAACCCATGGAGCAGGAGAACCCCTACCCGGTCGTCTCCATCGAATGACCAGGCTTCAGCGCCAGGACGTATGGGCATCGGGGCTCCTCGGGTGCGTCGAGGCCACTAGTGTGCCACCCATCATGGCTACCACCTCCGACTCACGGACCTTGACGAGCGCGCGTGCGTCGTCAGGGAACTCGGGCTCGGCCGACGGCCCTGGATTGCTCTACTGGTTCTTGAAGCACTTTGTCATCGGCCCGTGGCTGAAAGTCCTGTTCCGTCCGTGGGTGGAAGGTAGCGAGCATCTGCCGACCAAGGGGTCGGCGATCTTGGCTAGCAACCATCTGTCTTTTTCCGACTCGTTCTTCCTACCGCTTGTTGCACCGCGGCCCATCACCTTCTTGGCCAAGAGCGATTACTTCACCGGTAAGGGCCTCAAGGGATGGTTCTCGCGGATGTTCTTCACGGGAGTGGGTCAGGTCCCAGTGGATCGATCCGGCGGCCGAGCTTCAGAGGCGGCCATCCTTACCGGCGAGCGTGTTTTGCGTGGTGATCGTCTGCTTGGCATCTACCCGGAGGGAACTCGATCGCCGAACGGCACGATGTATCGGGGCAAGACCGGCCTTGCCCGAATGGCTCTCGAAACTCAGGTGCCCATCATCCCGGTGGCGATGATCAACACCTTCGAGATCCAGCCACCGGGCACCGTGCGGCCGCGGCTGCGCAGGGTGGGGGTGCGGTTCGGCGCACCGTTGGACTTCTCCCGCTACGAGGGGCTCGAAGACGATCGATTCATCCTGCGCTCGGTGACAGACGAGGTGATGTATGCACTGATGTCGCTGTCGGGTCAGGAGTACGTGGACATGTACGCCTCGCGAGCCAAGGAATTGATCGCTGAGGGTGTGGTGGCGGACGCCATCGCCACGACGCGTGTCTGAGTGGGCCCGGCTAGCCGCTCGTCAGGAATCTGACGTCTCCATCCAGCCCTTGCTTCGATCGACCGCGCGTCGCCAGCGGGCATAGTCGGCGTTTGCATCCTCATGTGAGCACTGGGGATCGAAAATCCCTGAAGACTGCCGAGTGCTGGACAGGTCTTGGGGGTCCTTCCAGATGCCGATGCCCAACCCTGCGAGGAACGCGGCACCTAGGCCCGTGGTTTGCAGTTGCTCCGAGCGGTCCACGGGAATCCCCAATTGATCGGCCTGCATCTGACACAGCAGATCGTTCGCTGCGGCACCGCCATCGATTGCCAGTCGATCGAGGTGAACCCCTCCCTCGTCGGCCATCAGGTCTACGACGTCGCGGACTTCGAAGCAGATGGCCTCCAAGGTGGCGCGGGCGATGTGCGCGTCTGTGGTCCCGCGGGTGATTCCGATGATCAACCCTCGGGCCCGGGGGTCCCAGTCCGGCGCCCCGAGGCCGGTCAGGGCGGGAACGAAGACCACTCCGCCGGCATCAGCGACACTGCGAGCTAGATCCTCCACGGCAGGTGCCTCGTCGATGATCTGCAGCCCGTCCCGGAGCCACTGAACTGCCGATCCGGTCACGAAAATCGCACCCTCCAGTGCGTAGTCCAAGGCGCCGTTGGGGTGCCGCAGCGCAACGGTGGTGAGAAGCCCGTTGCTGCTTGGTCGAGCGGAAGTTCCGGTGTGCACGAGCAAGAAGGAACCCGTTCCGTAGGTGCACTTCGCGGCACCTGCTGCGAATCCGGCTTGCCCGGCAAGAGCAGCTTGTTGGTCACCAGCGATGCCAGAGATGGGTACTTCCAGCCCGCAGAAGACGGCTGGATCGGTATCTGCCACCGGCCCGTAGGACGAGACGACCTCCGGTAATGCGTCCAGCGGCACACCAAAGATCTCGCATAACTCCGGGCTCCAGGCTCCTTGGTGAATGTCGAAGAACAGCGTCCGGGAGGCGTTGGTGGCGTCGGTGATGTGTTCGAGGCCACGCGTCATGCGAGCGATCAAGTACGAGTCGACTGTGCCCATCGCCATCCGGCCGTCGACAACATGCGCCCAGTGCTGCGGCTCGTTCTCTCGGATCCACATTGCCTTGGTCCCGCTGAAATAGGGGTCCAGTCGCAGGCCGGTGCGTTGCGTTATGAGGTCTTCGTGCCCAGCAGCTCGCAGTCGGTCGCAGATGGGGGCTGTTCTTCGGTCCTGCCACACGATGGCGCGACGTGGTGAACCCATGGTCTCGCGGTCCCACAGACACCAGGTTTCGCGTTGATTTGTGATGCCGAGTGCAACGATCGAGTTCCGATCCACGTGGCCTAGAGCTTCCTCGGTGGCCGCAAGAGTGGCGGTCCAAATCTCACCGAGGTCATGTTCGACTTGGTCGTCGGCGGGGAAGTGCTGGGTGAACTCCCGATATCCCGTAGCGATCACGCGAGCCGAGCGATCCACCACGAGTGCAGTCACCCCTGTCGTTCCGGCGTCGATGGCCAGGATCAGTTCGTTCCCTGAAGACTGGATACTCACGGACTCATAGTGCACTGGAATGGCACTCGGCACGCGGTGACCGTGCGGTCCGAGACGGACGATCCGCCTGTCGTATTCGCAGGCGCTGAATCCGCTAGGTTTGCCCATGACAGCGTTTGCAAAATTCTGGAGGGAATGTCGATGCGCGTTGGAGTCCTCACTGGTGGCGGCGACTGCCCAGGCTTGAATGCCGTGATTCGAGCGGTTGTCCGTCGCGGCGTCAGCGATTACGGCTATGAGTTTGTGGGCTTCCGAGACGGCTGGAAGGGTCCGCTCGACGGCCTGACGATGGAGCTCGGCATTCCTCAGGTTCGAGGCATTCTTCCGCGCGGCGGCACCATCTTGGGCTCTTCGCGAACCAACCCGGTCAAGGTTGACGGCGGCATCGACCAGATCAAGGACAACATGAAGGCCCTGGGCATCGACGCTCTCGTGGCAATCGGCGGTGAGGACACCCTTGGCGTAGCCACGGCGCTAACGGAGGCAGGTGTTCCAGCCGTCGGTGTGCCGAAGACCATCGACAATGATCTCAGCGCAACTGATTACACCTTTGGTTTTGACACCGCAGTCACCGTCGCGACCGAGGCAATCGACCGCTTGCACACCACCGCGGAATCCCACCACAGGATCTTGATCTGCGAGGTCATGGGACGGCACGCTGGCTGGATTGCCTTGCACTCGGGAATGGCCGGTGGCGCAAACGTGATCTTGATCCCCGAGGTCCCCTTCGATCTCGATCAGGTTGTCGAGTGGGTCGAATCACGATTCCGTTCACACTACGCCCCGATCATCTGCGTTGCCGAAGGAGCGTTGCCGACTGACGGTGAACTGGTGACCAAGGACGCATCCCTGGACGCCTTCGGTCATGTGAAGTTGTCCGGTATCGGTGAGTGGCTGGCGCAGCAGATCGAGGCCCGCACCGGCAAGGAGGCTCGCACCACCGTGCTTGGACATATCCAGCGCGGTGGATCACCCACGCCGTTTGATCGGGTGTTGGCGACCCGCTTCGGACTCAATGCCATCGAGGCGGTCAAGGACGAGGCGTGGGGAACCATGGTTGCACTGCAGGGAACGGACATTGTTCGTGTACCACTGCAGGCAGCGACGGGAACACTCAAGACCGTTCCGATTGAGCGCTACGAAGAGGCCATGGCCTTCTTCGGCTGAGCCCCGCCTACCCTTTCCCCGTGAACACCATCACCTGGCCGGATCTTCCCGCTGTCCAGCAACCGCCATGGCCGGACGCTGCCGAGGTTGAGCGTGCCGTCACCGAGCTTCGCACGCTTCCGCCCTTGGTGTTTGCCGGTGAGTGCGACCTGCTGACCGAACGTCTCGCCCAGGCATCTCGAGGTGAGGCATTCGTCCTCACCGGAGGTGACTGCGCGGAGACGTTCGAAGCCAATACGGCCGAGTCCATCCGCGCTCGGTTGAAGACCGTTTTGCAGATGTCGGTCGTCTTGACGTACGCGGCATCGCTACCCGTAGTCAAGATGGGGCGGCTTGCCGGGCAGTACTTCAAGCCGCGAAGCAAGACCATCGAGAACCGCGATGGTGTCGAACTCACCAGCTATCTTGGCGATGCCGTCAACGCACTGCCGTTCGATTCCGAATCTCGGCGTCCGGATCCGCAACGGCTCCTTCAGGCGTACCACGCGTCGAGTAGTGCGCTCAATCTCGTGCGAGCGTTCACTCAGGGTGGCTACGCCGACCTACGGCAGGTCCATGCGTGGAATCAGGACTTCGTGCGAGACTCCGCTGCCGGTGAGCGTTACGAGGAGCTCGCCCAGCACATTGATCGTGCGCTTTCATTCATGCAGGCGTGTGGTGCTGATCCAGCTGAGTTTGAGCGCGTGGAGTTCTATGCCGCTCATGAAGCACTGTCTATGGACTACGAGCGAGCACTAACCCGTATCGACTCGCGGACCGGCAATCCGTACGACGTCTCGGGCCACTTCCTGTGGATCGGTGAGCGGACCCGTCAACTCGACGGTGCTCATGTGCACTTTGCCTCCACCATCAGCAACCCGATCGGGATGAAGGTCGGCCCAACTGCATCCCCGGATGACATTGTTGAAGCAGCACAGATCCTGAACCCTGATCGCATTCCCGGTCGGTTGTCGTTGATCACCCGGATGGGCGCGGGCAACGTCCGAGATGTGCTCCCCAGCATCGTCCAAAAGGTCGACGCCAGTGGCATCCCGGTGGTGTGGGTGTGCGATCCCATGCATGGCAACACCCGCGAAGCATCCAGCGGCCACAAGACTCGCCTTTTCGATGACGTCATCAACGAGGTTGAGGGCTATTTTGAGGTGCACCGTCAGTTGGGTACTTTCCCTGGAGGTATCCACGTGGAGCTCACCGGTGACGACGTCACCGAGTGCGTGGGTGGCACCGGTGGAGTCGCCGAGGCCGACCTGCATCAGCGGTACGAGACCGCGTGCGATCCGCGATTGAACCGCGAGCAGAGTCTGGAATTGGCGTTCCTCGTCGCGGACATGCTTCTCAAGCGTTGATCTAGCCCCTGGCCGAATCGACGATGGACCGACGGGCGCGTTTGGCAGCGATCCTGGAGCGCGACGGTGGTGCGTGTGTGTGGTGTCGTCGACCCATAGACACCGACCTCGTGGCTGCCACCACCGAGCACCTGGTTCCTCGAATCAAGGGTGGGCCGAGTTGGTTGGAAAACGAAGTCGCAGCGTGCCGTCGATGCAACGGCGAGCGCGGTCATCGAACTCCGGCTGAATGGATCGATGAATGTCAACGTCGTGGATGGGATCCGGCGATTGATGTCCTTATCTCAACGTTCGAAGCATTCAAATTGCGCGTCGAGCGAGACGGTGGTGCACGGCGAGCTCGGCCGTATGTTGACAGTCAACTGCGGAGACTTCGGAGGATGATTGCCTGAGTGCGTCAGATGATCCGAAGGATCACTGTGGTGCCGCGCGGAACCAGCTCACCTGGCGAGGGTGATTGATCGAATACGCGATTGAGCCGCGTCACCTCGCCGTCGTCGATCTCCGCTTTCAGGCCGAGTCGTTCGAGCGCTTCGACGGCCACTTTTCGGCGCAGGTCGATTAGGTCAGGAACTTCGACTGGGGGTGGTCCTTTCGAAATAACCAGTTCGACAGTACTGCCGGAGTCGACCACCGTCGCGGCCTTGGGTGACATCGACACCACGCGGCCCTGGGCGACACTTGTGGAGAACTCCTTAGTGGTAGTCACTTGCAATCCGGATTCCTCGAGTCGCTTCGTGGCGACCGACTGCTTTTTGCCGGTGATGTCGGGAAGTTCGACGGGTTCGGGTCCCTTGGAGACCACAAGATTGACAGGCGTATCCGGCGGAACAGGTTCGCCGATGGCCGGTTCGGTGCGTGCAACCTGTCCCGCGGGTACTTGATCATCGAACGCCTCGACTCGACCGGCCGTTGCTAAGCCTGCTTCCACTATCGCTGCCGTCGCCTCAGCCGGCGTGGAACCTCGGACATCGGGAACCGAGTACCGCTCGGGACCGAGTGAGATGACGGCTGAGACGGTGCCGCCGGGGCGGATGCCATCTCCTGGTAGTGGATCGGTGGTCATGATCGAACCGGCCGGAACGGTCTCGCTGTATTCCTCGGCTGCGGCTTCTAGCGCTAGGCCCTCTGCTGACAACGATGACGTTGCTTGGTCGAACGGTTGCCCAACGACGTCAGGCGTGGGGGAGTAGGTGCCCGGTCCAGCGGCTAGCCACCATCCGGCGAAGCCCGCGCCACCGATAGTCAGCGCAACGATTACGGCGATGATCGCGCGCAGGCCGGTGCGTCGTCGAGGTTCGTAGTACTCGTCCTCGTAGTACTCGTCCTCGTAGTTGTCGTCGTAGTTGGTGTAGTCGTAATCCTCGAGCTGGTGGTTGCCATAGCCGCTGTCAGTGTCGTCGGCATATGCGGTGCCGACAACCAGGGTGTCGTTCATCGCAGGAGCGTCGATGAACGGTTCGGGGGCTGGCAGACCAGCTCGGGCTCGTTTGATGTCGATGAGGAAGTCCTGGCTACTGCGGTAGCGCTGCGCGGGATCGCGGCGAGTGGCCGTGCGCACGATTGCATCCGCTTCCGCCGGAATGCCCGACCGCACTCTGGACGGAGCGGGAACATCGGAGTTGACGTGTTGGTAGGCCACGGACAGTGGAGTATCGCCAGCGTGTGGCACCTGGCCGGTGATCATCTCGAACAGGCAGATGCCCGCGGCATAAATGTCGGTGCGTTCATCTGCGTCTCCGCGCTCGACCTGCTCTGGTGCGAGATAGGCGACGGTTCCGATCAGCACCCCTGCCGTGGCGTTTGTCTCCGACGTTGCAACCGCCCGCGCTAGTCCGAAATCGGCGACCTTGACGCGGCCATCGTGAGAGATCAGGACGTTCTCGGGCTTTATATCGCGGTGCACGAGGCCGGCGGCGTGGGCTGCTTCGAGTGCCTCGAGTACGGGTTCGAGAAAGACGAGCGCTTGCTCGGTGGTGAGTGGTCCGTACTCACGGATGACATCACGCAGCGTGCGTCCGGGAATGAGTTCCATGGCGAGGTAGACGAGTCCGTCGGCTTCACCCTGGTCGTACACGCCGACCACGTGCGGGTGGGAAAGGCGCGCTGCAGATTTCGCCTCGCGCTCGAAACGGGCGACGAATCCGGGGTCGGCGGCCAGATGCGGGTGCATGACCTTGAGTGCAACTTTGCGATCCAGGCGCAGATCGATCGCCTCGTAGACGGTGGCCATGCCCCCGCGGGCGAGTAGTGCGCGGATTTCGTAGCGAGATCCGACGATTTTGCCGACGAGGCCAGCGCGCGGACCCGTCTCCATTCTTGCGAGTTTAGGTTGGGATCGGTACCGGCTCCGGTAGCCACGCGGCCGCTAGTTGAGCAAGGGCAGGAGGGCGGCCGATGCGGCTTCTACTCGCACTCTGCCCGATCCGGTGGCGAGGTGCAGGCGATGCTCGTCGATATGCGGGATCACCAGCTCCTGCAGGAGTTGATCGGTTGCCTGTCTCACCTGTGGCCCATCACGGTGCGGACCATCGGGCTCCCATGTGATGTCCGGCCGACACCAGATGATTAGGTCGGCGTCACTGGTTTGCGCAAGCGCCTTGTCGAGCAGCGATGAGTCATCGAAGTACTGGATGCTGTAAACGGCGGTCATGAGTGGGGCCGGATCGCAGATGACAACATCCGTACCCCTCGCGCGACCAGAGGCCAGTGCATCGGACTGTGCTTGCCAGATTTTCGGTTGGTCCTCCTCGAGCGGGGTCCGACCCTTTTCTTCGACGAACGTCCGCAGTACCTCCGGAATGACCAGCGAGGAGTTGCCGCAACTCGCCATCTCCTGCGCCAAAGCCAGTGCAAGGTGCGTCTTACCGGTGCACTCGCCCCCGAGGAGTAGCGCGGTGATGCTCATGGGCAAGTATTGGAGCATGCCGGCCTCACTTGCCTACGTGGGCGTCCTCGTCTTTGTGCTTATCGGGTCGTTGTGGTTGGAAGTCGTCTTGCGCACCCACGTCCTTGCACGCTGGCCGCGGCTGGTGCTGGTCATGGTGTTGGTCATCTGGCCGTTCCTGTTGTGGGATGCGTACGCCATTTCGCAGGGGCACTGGTTCTTCGACACCTCACTCATCACCGGGGTCTACCTTCCCGGTGACGTTCCTCTCGACGAACTGCTGTTCTTCCTGGTGATTCCGTTGGCGTCGATCCTGACGCTCGAAGCCGTCCGCAGTGTCAAGGGATGGCCCGTGGGTGACGGTGCAGATCCTGTCGAGGTGAGCGAGTCATGACCTACACACAGATCGCCGTGCTCGCAGTCCTCACCGCGGTAGTGGTGGACCTCTTCGTCCTTCGCACGCGCTTGGTGACGAGACTGGCGTTTTGGGTGTCCTACGCGATCATCTTTTTCTTCCAATTGATAACTAACGGCATGTTCACTGGTTTTGGGATCGTCCAGTACGACGGCGCAGCGATCATCGGATCCACCTCACCCACCGATGGCCCACCGCCCCTGCTCGGTGACGGGCGAATCGCCTTCGCGCCGGCCGAAGACCTGATGTTCGGCTTCGCCTTGGTGCTGCTCTCGTTGTCGCTATGGGTGCTGTTCGGTCGGATAGGAATCGCTAGGCGACCAACCGCGGGGCCGCCCTTGTGGCGGACGTGGAATCGCAAGGACCGCGTGAGAAGTACCGACGCCTAGTTGGTCGCGTACGTCGGGTTGATGCCGCGGACATGTCCTGGACCGAAGCGGCGTCGGGCTTTGACGGCCTTGCGCCACGCGGGAAGTGCCACCCATAGGCGCTGCTTCATCGGCACCGTGGCCCGTTTTTTGAAAACCTCGTAGTCGATATTGACCACTTCGTCGGCGATGCCGCAGTACAGGACTCGGGCAGCATCAATGCAGTCCCGAGACGATGGATGGAGCATGTCGATGCCGGGACGGGACTCCAACTCAAGTCTCTTGACTCGATCGATCTGGTGACGCAGGGCAGCTTTGACCTCAGCCGTCGCCTCACGTTTCATGAGAACTTCTCTGGTGACGCCGAAGCGCTCGAGTTCATCCATCGGCAGGTACACCCGACCTCGATCGAGATCCTCAGAGACGTCCCGAACGAAGTTGGCTAGTTGGAAGGACACACCAAGCTTCATGGCGTAATCGAAGGCAGCCGGGTCAGACGGTTCCAGGATCGGGACCATCTGCAGGCCGATCACGGCCGCCGATCCATAGACGTATTCGTAGAGATCGTCGTAGGTGCGGTACTCGGTCACGGTGAGGTCCATGGTCATCGAGTGCAAGAAAGCTTCGAAGTACTCGCGGGGGATCTCCCACCGTCGGACGGTGTCCACGACCGCGCGACACACTGGATCGTCGGAATGTCCTGCGTCGAGGTCGGCTAGGAAAGCATCACCCCATGAGCGCAGCCAGTCGGCCTTTTGTTGTTCGGTGAGGGTTGAAGCAAGATCATCGACGATCTCGTCGGCGTAGCGGGCAAATCCGTAGAGAGCGTGCACGTAAGGCCGTTTACCTGGAGGCAAGAGGAGTGTCGCGAGGTAGTAGGTCTTGCCGTGCGCGGCGTTGAGTTGCCGGCAGCGCTCGTAGGACGCACGCATCTGTGGATCGCTGATCCCTGCGGCATTCAGGTCCCGAGAACTCACCGGCTCATCCTGGCATGCCCCCGATCAACGACGGGCGCGCGAGCGATACGTCGGGTCTGGGCCAGTGATTCGCTCGGCGGCCAAGCGTCCCGACACGAGCACCATGGGAACGCCGACGCCGGGCTGGGTTCCCGAACCGGTGAAGACCACGTTCTCACCCCACAGATTTCCGGGGCGGAAAGGTCCTGTCTGTAGGAAGGAGTGCGCTGACGCAAACGGTGCACCCCGCTCCATTCCGCGATCGGCCCAGTCTTGGGGAGTGGTGATGTCCTCAACCTCGATCGCATCACCGAAGCCCACGTAACCGCGCTCCTCGAGCGTGCGTATGACCTCGTCGCGGTAGCGATCCTTGGTGAGCGACCAATCGATCGGCGAATCGAGGTTAGGCGTTGGGAAAAGGACGTAATAGATCTGTTTGCCGTCCGGCGCGAGGTCGGGATCGGAGTGGCTGGGGTTGGTCACCAGAAGACTCGGATCACTCATCAATTGCTGGCGGTCGATCAGGTCCTCGAAGACACCTTTCCACGACTTACCGAAGTGGATGTTGTGATGAGCGATCTTGGAGTACTGAGCCGATGAACCGGCAAGCAGCAGGTAGCACGACGGTGAGTAGTCCAGACGCCGAACGCTCCACGGCTCGCGCCCGAGTAGATCGCGGTAGGCAACGGGAAGGTCAGGGTTCAAGACAAAGGCGTCTGCGGTGATGCGTTCACCATCGGAGGTAATGGCGGCGGTTGCGCGATCACCAATCGTTTCGATCGACTCGACGTTCACGTTGTACCGGATCGTCACGCCGTGCTTTTCCGCGGCCGCTGCCATGGCCTGCGGAACGGCGTGCATCCCACCCTTAGGGAAGAAAACGCCGGCCACGGAATCCATGTAGGCGATGACTGCATAAATGGCGAGTGCGTCGTAGGGAGACAGTCCCGCGTACATCGCTTGGAAGGAGTAGACGCGCTCGGTGCGGGGATCCTTCAGGTACTCGCGCACCTTGGGGGCCAGCTTGCGAAAGCCGCCGATGGCGAACAGTTTGGCGAGATCGGGAGTGAGGAGATCGAGGGGCGAATCGATGTTGCGATCAATGAAGTCCTTCATCTCATAGCGGTAGAGATCAGAGACGAAATCCACGTAGCGCCGATAGCCAGCTGCCTCGTCGGGACCGATCACAGTGCTGATCTCTTCGGCCATTTCATCCACATCGGCGTGAACGTCCAGAACGGAGCCGTCCGGGTAGAACGAGCGATACAGGGGTGCGACCGGGGAGAGTTCGAGCCAATCGGTCATGTTCTCGCCGAGCGAGTCGAAGGCGTCGGCGATCAAATCGGGCATCGTGAGAACCGTCGGTCCGGTGTCGATGCGGTACTCCCCACTGGCTCCTTGGAGGGAGACCTGTCCGGCGCGCCCTCCTGGCTTGTCGTCGCGTTCGAGGATGGTCACCGATCGACCCGCACCCGCCAGGCGCATCGCTGCTGAGAGTCCAGCGAGCCCCGCTCCGACGACAATTACCTCGTCCGTTGGACCGGTCACCGTTCGCGGACCCGTCCACGGCATGAAGCGTTCGGCCTGGGCGAGCAATGACATGGGGCTCCTTGGGTGAAAGGTGAAGTGCGAGCGGTCTTCTAGTCTGCCGTGGATTAGACGCTTCTGCGCGTTGCGGCGTAGGCCAAGCCCGTGAGGACCTCGCGAGCATCGTCGGTGAGGCCGGCTCCGTCCAGCGAGGAGAGAGCTCGCTCCAACAGCTCGTCGATCATCTGTTCGGTGCTGGCCAGGGCACCGGTGTCCTCGATGATCGTTCGCAGTGTTGCGACGCCGGTGGTGTCCAAGCCGGGATCACCCAGGAGTGCGCGCAAGTGTCCGCGCTGCGAATCATCGGCCCGTTCGTGAGCGAGGGCGACCAGCACCGTTCGCTTACCCTCGCGAAGATCGTCGCCAGCGGGCTTGCCGGTCTGCTCGGGATTTCCGAAGACTCCGAGAACATCGTCTCTCAGCTGGAATGCCTCACCTAGCGGTAATCCGTAGCCGGAGTAAGCCGTATAGATCGACTCAGGTGCACCGGCGATGGCGGCACCGATGTGCAGCGGGCGTTCGATTGTGTACTTGGCGGACTTATAGCGCACCACCTGCATGGCGCGATCCACCGAGCCGCCACCGCAGGCCTGCTCGAGTAGGTCGAGGTACTGCCCGGCCATCAGTTCCGAGCGCATTTCGTCGTAAATCCTCTTGGCGCGCTGCAGTGCGTCGCGATCAAGTTCGGCTGTGAGAAGGACTTCGTCGGCCCAGGACAGGCACAGGTCACCGAGCAGGATCGCTGCACCGATGCCGAAGGATTCGGGTGAACCAAGCCACTGCTCTCCACGGTGCAGTCCGGCGAACCTACGGTGCGCAGCGGGCAGACCGCGCCGGGTGTCGGAGCCGTCCATGACGTCGTCGTGGATGAGTGCACATGCCTGCAAGAATTCCAGACCGGTGACGGCTTGGACCACGGCGGATTCGATGGCTGAGTCATCTGTGGCATTGCGTGTAGCGCCGCGCCATCCCCAGTAGGCGAAGGCCGGGCGCAGACGCTTGCCTCCTGCCAGGAGGTCGCGCAGTGCCGAGACCAGCGGTTCCATGTCCGAACTTACGTTCGCTAGCAGGGAACCCTGTCGCGCGAGGACGTCGTCGATGGTCACCTGAATCCGTGGTCGCAGGTCCGCGGCGTCCAGGGGAGCGCGAACGAGATCGGAGATATCGCCAGGCACCGAGCCAGCGTAGCGACGGCGTTCGCGAGCGACTATGCGCGACCGACCAGCGACGCGGTTATCTCCGCGCTCATGCCCACAAGAGGTAAGCCGCCTCCTGGGTGCGAACTACCGCCGACGAGGAACAAGCCCGGCACGTCCGAGCTGTTAGCCGGGCGCGAGAACGCTGCACGTGGGCCGTTGCTGGCGGTTCCATAGATCGATCCACCCGGAGCTCGTGCCGTGCGTTCTAGATCCGCCGGCGTGCGCACCTCGCGCCACAGGATGCGGTCTCGAATATCCATGCCGCGCCGGGCGAGTACCGCTAGGACGTGGTCGGCGTAACTTTCGGCGAGTTCGGGATTGGCCCAATCGACTCCACCGGCGGGATCGTGCCGTGGAGCATTAATCAACACGAACCATGATTCATGGTCTGCGTCCGGGCGCATCAACGGATCGTCGGGTGCGCATACGTAGATGGCGGGGTCCTCAACGGGCCGCGGATTGGGCCCGAAGATGGAATCGAACTCTGCGTCGTAGTTCTCCGGAAACCAGACGTTGTGGTGCAACAAGCCTGGGGTCCGGCCGCGTACAGCGAGGAGTAGGACAAATCCGGCCAGGCTCGCGTCACTGCGATCGATTGATCGGGCGGCCTTGGTGGTTCGAGGGTCATCGAGCAATTCGCGATAGACCGTTCCGGCATCGGCATTAGCGACAACCACCTCGCACGGATGGTGTTGGTCGTCGGCTACTACCCCTGTCACTCCGGCATCGTTTGTGGTGATGCGGTTGACGTCCGTTCCGGTGCGGATCTCGACCCCGAGGTCGAGGCACCGACGCTCAAGGGCGTCGGCGAGCGTGCCGAGACCTCCGCCGAGATGCCAGGCGCCGAACTCCTGCTCGACGTAGGGAACCGTTGCCAGTACGGCGGGCGCTTTTCGCGGATCGGAGCCGGTGTACGTCGCGTACCGATCGAGCAAGGTGACCGCGCGTGGATCGGACAACATCGATCGTCCGAGTCCGCGAAGGGTCGACCACGGTGCGATGGTGCGAACATCTGCTGGCTTGGCGAGGGGAAGAAGCGTCTTCCAGCCGTTGAGTGGTGACTGCAAGAAGGGTTCACGGGTCAGTCGCCACATCTTCCCGGCGCGATCCATCAATGCGCGCCATTGCTGTTCTGTCTCGCCGCCGAAGGCATCGCCGAGCGCTGACGCGCAGCGGACGGGATTGACCCCGGGCAGCTCCACCGAGGAACCGTCCGCGTAGCGATAGCCGAACGCCGGCTCGACTTCCTGCAGGTCAACTTCCTCTTCGAATGCCTTGCCGGTCTTCAAGAACAGATCCCGGTAGACGGCCGGAAGAGTGAACAGGCTCGGGCCGGTGTCGAAGGCGAAGCCGTCTCGCCGGTACGTGGCGAGCTTCCCACCGACTTTCTCGGACTGTTCGAAAACCTGCACCGAATGTCCCTTGACGGCCAACCGCGCTGCAGTGGCTAGGCCGCCGGCACCCGCACCGATGACGATCACCCGGCTCATGTGGCGATCCTCCGACCCTTCCACTGCGTGGAGCCGCGCAGGTGGCGCCACCACGATGAGGCGTTGATGGCGGCAAAGGCGACGATCGACGCGGGATGTGCCAGGGCATCGGGGAAAGTGCGCTCGCCTCGATCGCGAGCCACGATGACGCGACCCCCGATCCCCGATACATAGCCGACCAACCCCCAGATTCGAGTCGAACCGCGTCCGCCGACCATGGCGATTGCGGGAGCCACATAGATGCCGATCAGGAGCCCGTTGGCTATGAGTGATCCGGCGATCCCGCCAAAGGCCGCCCATGCCGATTTCGTGTAGCCCTCGATCAGATCATTGGCGGAGGAGTACATGCGGCACGATGCAAGTTCGGAACCATCGACGGTCAAGGCCCGTTCGCCGGCTTGCCGAACCGTCCGCATCAACGCAACGTCTTCTATGACCTCACCGCGGACCGACTCGTGGCCGCCGAGGCGTCGATATGAGTCGGCGTCGAAGACCATCAGTTGGCCGTTCGCAACCGACATCGAAGCCCATTGGCGTTGTTCTGCGACCCCCAGCGGAACGGTGGTCATCCAGGACCATGCCAAAAGTGGCTGCACGAGCCGCTCCAACCACGTCCGGGCTAACTGGCGTGGATAGGGAGCGATGAGGGTTGTGTCATCTGAGCGCAATTCGTGAATCAGTGCATTGATTGCATCGGGTTCAAGCACAACATCGGCATCCATGAAGACCAGGACCGACGCATCGGGGGCGGCCTCAGCGAGTCGAGCGCAGGCGTAATTCTTTCCCAACCACCCAGCCGGTGGATCCTCGTCGGGAGCGTGCGTCACGCGGATGCGGGGATCATCGGCCGCGGCTCGATCGGCGATCGCTGCGGTGTGATCGGTGGAGCCGTCGTCCAGAACGCTGATGGTCAGATCCGAGACACCGCGCTGGCGTTGAACGCTCGCAATCGCCTCGCTTAAAGAGTCCTCTTCGTTTCTCGCCGGGATAGCCACAGTCACGCGCTCGTCGATGATCCGGTCACCGGGCCGCGGTCGCCTGAGCTTGCGCAGGTTCCACGCCGTGTGCGCCGTGAGCGCGACGGCTCCTACCGCCAGAACAGGGAGAATCGAGGGCAGGCGTCTTACCACTGCGGTTGGCTCCACAGGCGCCACGCCCAGGGAATGACGACGATTCCCATCGCGATACCGCCCCAGAGCGCGACGGTCGGGCGTCCGAAGAAGACAGCCGCACCCAGAACGTTGGACGCGTACGTCCACAGCAGCAAAGTGTTCGGTGCGGAATCGTTAGCCGCCTTGCGGGGCAACCGGTCCAGCAGGAACATCAGAACGATCCCCGCAAGCCACCAGCCAAGAAAGTTCTGCAAAGGGATGCCGTCGATACCGGGCAGTTCCCATCCGATCTGCTGCCACTGCCAGTAGCCCTCGCCCACCATCTGCGGGTCGAGGAACATGTCCCACGCCATCAGTAGCCAGCCGCCGATAAGCGCCACTCCCAGGCTCGTTGACGATAGCCGCTGGACTGCGAGCAACATCGGGTAAGCGACCATCGACCAAGCCATAGGGATCAGGATTGGCACGCTGAGGACCGCGAAACCCAGGGCGTCCGTGTAGACGTATTCACCGAACGGGAATTGTGTACTGGTGCCGAGCACCTCGATCAGCCAACCGAAAGCGAGGGTGATCGCAAAGAAGCCCAAGGTCCAGACCAGGCCCCGGTTGACATATGCGTGGCTCGCTGAGGCCAAGAAAAATGCGGTCACCGATGCCGCTGTCATGGCGATGCGTGCGGAATCGGGGACGAGCACCCAGGCAATTTGAATCGCGATCGTCAAGATCACGAAGACCCAGGGAATGAGCCGGATCCATCGATTTCCCGGGCGACCGGATTCCGATCGCGGGCCGGTGTAGACACGTTGGCTCACGCCTCGCAAGCATAGAGTGACCCGCATGGCACAGGACCGGCCGGATTTGGGCATCGATCTGCGTCAAGCGACCGGCCAGGTCATCGAGGCTGTGCAGCGGTGGCAGGAGACCTTCGGTCCGTTCGACACGTCACCGGCCGTCGTTATTGATGACGCCTCCTGGCGAGCGAGTCTGGAGAGCTTCATCGATCGCCTGACGGGGGAGCAGTACCCGTTCTTCCATCCCCATTACGGCGGTCAGATGCTCAAGCCGCCACACCCGGTGGCCGTCGTCGGCTACCTCGCCGCGATGTTGATCAATCCAAACAACCACGCGCTAGACGGTGGCCCTGCCACGGCGGCGATGGAAAAGGAAGCTGTCGCGCGACTGGCAACGATGTTCGGGATCAGCGACGCCCAGGGGTACCTCGGCCACCTGACGTCAAGCGGAACCATCGCCAACCTCGAAGCGCTGTGGGTCGGGCGTGAAGAACGGCCCGGGGCAGTGATCGCTGTGAGTCGCGATGCTCATTACACGCACAAGCGAATGGGCCAAGTCCTCGGTGTCGAGGTCGTGGAGATCGATGTCGATTCGCGAGGTCGGATGGATCTCGAGCACCTTGGCGAGGCGCTGGCTTCTCACGATGTTGGGACCGTTGTTGCAACGCTAGGGACAACAGGGTTGGGTGCGATCGATCCGCTCGCCGACATCCTTCCCCTGGCGCGCGCGGCTGGCAGTCGGGTCCATGTGGATGCCGCGTACGGCGGGTTCTTCGCGGTGGTAGCTGACGACTCCGTCGATGGTGTGGCTTCGGAGCATTTTGCTGCGATCTCGCAGGCTGATTCGGTGGTGGTCGATCCGCACAAGCACGGTCTTCAGCCCTACGGCTGCGGTGCTGTCCTGTTCGCTGATCCTGCTGTCGGCACCCACTACCAACACGATTCGCCGTACACGTACTTCTCCAGCGATGAACTGCATTTAGGAGAGATCTCGTTGGAGTGCTCGCGGGCTGGGGCGTCGGCGGCCGCTTTCTGGCTGACCACCGAGGTGTTCCCGTTGACGAGTGATGGCCTGGGTCGCGTTTTGCGTCCGGGGCTGCGGGCTGCACGACGCATGCATGAACTACTGGGACATTCCGATGCCCTGCAGTCGCTCCAAGATCCCGAATTGGACATCGTCGGCTACCTGACACGCGTGCGATCGGCCTCGGGA
This sequence comes from Candidatus Nanopelagicales bacterium, assembly GCA_040266055.1. Classification (GTDB taxonomy): domain Bacteria; phylum Actinomycetota; class Actinomycetes; order S36-B12; family S36-B12; genus S36-B12. The sequence goes on from JBDQFC010000016.1 coordinate 47,914, forward strand.
ATCGATGCAGATGCCGTTCGCCTATTCCACGAGTTGGCGCAGTTGCCCGCCGAGGAGCAATGGCATCTCGCGACCTACAGCATGAGTGTCGAGGACCTCACCGAGCGCGGGATCACGGTTGAACCCGATCAGCCTCGTGCGCGGATCCTGCGCAGCGTGTTCATGAAGCCCGAGCATGAAGAGGTTGTCGACGACCTCGTCGAGGTGCTGGAGGTCGCAAGCCAACGTACCTTTGAGTCGTGAGCATCAGAGCGGACGTGGTCGATACCGGCCACAAATACAAGCGCGCGGGCAGCATCGTCATCAACGCGCCTGCCCAACAGATCTTTGACATCCTCGCCGACCCGTCCCGGCATCCAGAGATCGATGGATCGGGAACGGTGAAGAAGGGGTCCTCCGGCCCGACCCGGCTCAGCAAAGGTGCGACGTTCGGCATGGACATGCGCATAGTGGTGCCTTACAAGATCAAGAACACCGTCGAGGAGTTCGACGAGCCGACTCAGATTGCGTGGCGGCATGCAGGACATCACCGGTGGCGCTACGAACTGCGACCCATCGACGCGAACACCACCGAGGTCATCGAGACTTTCGACGGATCCACGGCTCGGTTCCCACCGGCGCTGAACGTCATGAACGCCTACGAGAACAACCAGAAGGCGATACTCAAGACGCTCGTCCGGTTGAAGGAACTTGCGGAGGCCAGCAGTTGAGGTCTAGTTACCGACTTCGGCGGCTTCGCCCACGGTGATGCGCAGTAGTTCGTCGTAACTCGTAGGAAAGACGTAATGGGGATGCCCGCCGGCGGCCCATACCTCGTCGTAGCGCGAGAGTGCGATGTCCACGATGGTGCGCAGCGGCTCGGGGTGACCGACAGGCGCGACCCCGCCGATGGCGAATCCGGTGGCGGCTCGGACGTCGTCGGCGTTGGCCTTGGTGATCTGCGCACCATCCAAAATCGACGACAGCAGCATGGTGTCCACCCGGTGTCCGCCCGAAGCGATAACCAGGATCGGCTCACCGTTGGCCAGGAAGATCAGTGAGCTGGCGATCTGTCCGACCTCGATCCCCAGAGCATCGGCCGCCTCCTTGGCGGTCCTGGCGCTGTCATCTAGGCGTCGAACCTCCCCGCGGGCGCCCAGGCGAGCCAGGGTGTCGCGGACGGTGATGACGGACTGTTGCTCAGTGACCTCACTCACGAGCCGCAGGGTAGCCGTGGGGAGAATGGCCGGCCCGGGACGTAGGAATGTGATCAGGCCCACCCGTGACAGATGGGACTGCGGGGGCTACAGTTCATCCGTGGCACGAATTCTCGTAGTACTCAGGCGCGCCTGACGACGCACCCCGTCGACGGCGCGCTCCCTCCTACCCACCCGGGTGTGGAGGGTTTTTCATTCGCAGGACAGGAAAGAGCAGATGGGCGAGCAGATCACCGGAGCCGAGTCCCTGGTGCGGTCCCTCGAGGCCGCTGAGGCGGATGTCGTCTTCGGCATTCCCGGAGGGGCGATCCTCCCGGCGTACGACCCGCTAATGGATTCCACCAAGGTCCGACACATCTTGGTACGCCATGAGCAAGCGGCCGGTCACGCCGCCGAAGGCTACGCCGGAGCAACCGGACGCGTGGGCGTATGCATGGCCACCAGCGGCCCGGGAGCGACCAACCTCGTTACCCCGATCGCCGACGCCCACATGGACTCGATCCCGCTCGTCGCGATCACCGGCCAGGTGCCCAGCGCTGCTATCGGGACCGACGCATTCCAAGAGGCCGACATCCGCGGCATCACGATGCCCATCACCAAGCACAACTACCTCGTAACCAACCCAGACGACATTCCGCGTGCGGTGAAGGAGGCCTTTCATCTGGCCGCGAGCGGCCGTCCCGGTCCGGTGCTCGTGGATATCTCCAAGGACGCCCTCCAGGCGGAGACGACCTTCGAGTGGCCGACCGAGATCGACCTTCCGGGATATCACCCGACCACCCGTCCGCATTCCAAGCAGATCCGCGAAGCCGCGCGGGCGATCCTGGCCTCGCGTCAGCCGGTGCTCTACGTGGGCGGGGGAGTGATCCGTGGGGGAGCAACCCAGGCGCTCTACCAACTCGCCGAGCTCACCGGAATCCCGGTGGTCACGACCTTGATGGCGCGCGGTGCGTTCCCCGACTCTCACCCGCAGAACCTGGGCATGCCAGGGATGCACGGGACGGTGTCTGCTGTCGGTGCGTTGCAGAAGTCCGATCTGCTGATCACCCTCGGTGCGCGGTTCGACGATCGCGTGACGGGCAAGCTCGCCAGCTTCGCCCCGCGCGCTTCGGTGATACATGCGGACATCGACCCCGCTGAGATCGGCAAGAACCGCACTGCAGACATTCCGATCGTTGGAGATGTCGCCGAGATCATCCCCGAACTAGTGACGGCCATCGAGGCTGAGCTCGCCGAAGGCTCCACGTTGGACTACTCGGATTGGTGGGTGCAGCTGAACCGCCTGCGCGACACCTACCCGCTGGGCTACGACCTTCCCGATGACGGCACGCTCTCGCCGCAGTACGTGATCGAACGTCTCGGGAAGATCTCTGGGCCGGACAGCATCTACGCAGCCGGCGTTGGTCAGCACCAGATGTGGGCGGCGCAATTCGTGGGCTACGAAAAGCCCGGAACCTGGCTCAACTCCGGTGGCCTCGGCACGATGGGTTTCGCTGTTCCGGCAGCCATGGGAGCCAAGGTCGGACGGCCGGACACCACAGTGTGGGCGGTCGACGGTGACGGCTGCTTCCAGATGACCAACCAAGAGCTCGCCACCTGCTCGATCAACGACATCCCGATCAAAGTGGCGCTGATCAACAACTCCAGCCTGGGCATGGTGCGTCAATGGCAGACGCTGTTCTACAACGAGCGGTACTCCAATACCGATCTCCACTCGCACTCCTTCCCCGACTTTGTGAAGTTGGCGGAGGCGTACGGCTGCTACGGACTTCAGGTCACCAGCGCCGACGACGTCGATGCCACGATCGAGAAGGCACTCGCGATGAACGACGCTCCTGTCGTGGTGGACTTCCGCGTCCATAAGGACGCGATGGTCTGGCCGATGGTGGCCGCTGGAACCAGCAACGACGACATCATGGTGGCCCGCGCCATGGCTCCTGAGTGGGGAAGTGACGACTAATGTCCCGACACACGCTGTCTGTCCTGGTCGAGGACAAGCCCGGTGTTCTCGCTCGCGTGGCGAGTTTGTTCTCCCGCCGCGGCTTCAACATCGAGTCCCTTGCAGTGGGCCCGACGGAGTTACCCGAGGTCTCGCGCATGACCATCGTGGTGAGTGTTGACCGCTTACCGCTTGAGCAGGTCACCAAGCAGTTGAACAAGCTCATCAACGTGCTGAAGATCGTCGAACTCGAAGAAGAATCCTCGGTGCAGCGCGAGATCATGCTCGTGAAGGTCAAAGCGAACCTGGACACGCGCTCGCACATCCTGGAAACCGTGCAGTTGTTCCGCGCGAAGGTGGTCGACGTCAGCAACGACGCCGTCACCATCGAAGCCACCGGTGCCCACGACAAGCTCGAGGCGCTGCTGCGAGTTCTCGAGCCGTTCGGCGTGACCGAACTTGTGAAGTCCGGCCTGGTTGCAGTCGGTCGAGGTTCGCGTTCGATCAGCGAGCGCACACTTCGCTCCATTGACCGCTCGGCTTGATCTTTCGCAGCAGCGATAGCCTTCATCTACCCATCGACCAAGGAGTGAGCCACCGTGGCTGAAATGTTCTACGACGACGACGCCGACCTTTCGATCATCCAGAACCGGGTGGTCGCGATCATGGGCTTCGGCAGCCAGGGCCACGCCCACGCGCTGTCGCTGCGCGATTCGGGCGTCGATGTCCGCGTTGGTCTCCCCGAGGGTTCGAAGTCCCGCGCCAAGGCCGAGGAAGAGGGCCTGCGCGTCGTGGATCCGGCAACCGCAGCGGCTGAGGCAGACGTCATCATGGTTCTCGTTCCGGACCCCGCGCAAAAGAAGCTATACGCCGAGGCCATCGAGCCGAACCTGCAAGACGGCGACGCTCTGTTCTTCGCGCACGGCTTCAACATCCGCTTCGGCTTCGTCAAGCCGCCGGCCAACGTCGACGTCTGCATGGTCGCCCCGAAGGGCCCCGGCCATCTCGTTCGCCGCGAGTACGTCGCTGGACGCGGTGTTCCGGTGCTGGTTGCAGTCGAGCAGGACGCGACCGGCAACGCATGGCCGTTGGCGCTGTCCTACGCCCGTGCGATCGGCGGTCTGCGCGCCGGTGGCATCAAGACCACGTTCACCGAGGAGACCGAGACCGACCTGTTCGGTGAGCAGGCAGTCCTGTGCGGCGGCGCCAGCCAGCTGGTCATGTATGGCTTCGAGACCCTCGTCGAGGCTGGATACCAACCCGAGGTTGCGTACTTCGAGTGCTTGCACGAGCTGAAGTTGATCGTCGACCTCATGTACGAGGGTGGCATCGCCAAGCAGCGCTGGAGCGTCTCGGACACTGCCGAGTACGGTGATTACGTCTCCGGCCCGCGCGTGATCGACCCGCGCGTTAAGGAGAACATGCAGGCGGTCCTCGCCGACATCCAAAACGGCGTCTTCGCCGATCGCTTCATGGCCGACCAGGAAGCCGGCGGACCGGAGTTCAAGGAGCTTCGTGAGAAGGGTGAGAAGCACCCGATCGAGGCCGTTGGTCGTCAACTGCGCAAGCTCATGAGCTGGGTCAAAGGCGATGACGACTACGTCGAGGGCACAGCAGCTCGCTAAACGCGCATGCCGGGCAAAGCAGGGGACACCAAGACCTGTGTCTCCTGTGGCCGGGAGATGCAATGGCGCAAATCCTGGGAGAAGAACTGGGACGACGTCCGCTATTGCTCGGATGCCTGCCGCAAGGCCAAGGTCAACGACACCGATCGGAAACTTGAAGCGGCAATCCAAACGCTTCTCGACCAGCGCGCGCGAGATGCCACGATCTGTCCGAGTGAGGCGGCACGTCTTGTCGGCGGCGATGCTTGGCGCGATTTGATGGAGCCAGCGCGTCGTGCTGCTCGTCGTCTGGTCGCGCAAGGCCTCGTCGAGATCACGCAGAAGGGCCGCGTGGTGGACCCCTCCACCGCGAAGGGCCCGATCCGTATTCGATTGGTGCACTCATGAACTCGCCTACCCGACTTTCGATCCCGTCGACCGACCGTGAAGTCGTTGTTGATTGGGTTCGCGAACACCTCGGTGATCTCGCAAGTGGCGATCCCATCGCTTCACCTATCCGCGGTGGTCAGGCGGCAGCGGATGCTGCGCTTGAATCTTTCGACGTCACCGGTTACGCACGACGACGCAACACCGTTCTACCGCAATCCCGTCGCGGGGCCTCGCGGCTCTCTCCCTACATCCGGCACGGGTTGCTGACACTCCCGCGCGTCTACAAACACGTGGGCGGTGGGCCGTCCGATGACGTTGAGAAGTTCCGCGATGAACTGTTGTGGCAGGAGTACGCGCGGCATCTATATGCCCGATTGGGGACAGCCACGCGCCGTTCTCTGCGTTTTTCTGTCCGTGAGGAACACCCACCGCGTGAAAACCCGTGGGATGTCGAGGCCGCGTGCTTGCAGGAGTCGTGGCGAGAACTCGTCGACACCGGCTACCTCACGAACCAAGCACGTATGTGGTTGGCCTCGCATTGGACGGTGCGCGAGGGGTGGGGGTGGCGCGACGGCGAGGATCTGTTCTTCCGTCACCTATTGGATGGCTCGCGGGCAGCGAATCGCTCGGGTTGGCAGTGGACGGTTGGTGCCTTGACCGGCAAGCCCTATGGCTTCTCACGCTG
>JBDQFC010000017.1:0-51367 GCA_040266055.1 Candidatus Nanopelagicales bacterium
GTCCATCGAGGATGTCGAGCCGCACGTGGTGATATGTGACCTTGATTTGGGTCCTGGCCCATCCGGGGTCGACCTGTGCCAGCGGCTGGTCGAAGACTGGCCGTGGATCGGAATCGTCATCCTGTCGGCCCACACGTCGCCGGAACTTGCGGTCGACTCGATGGGGAAGTTACCGGAGGACGTCGTCTACCTCGTGAAGAGCGCCGTCTCTTCCCCGCAGGCTCTGTCCGAGGCCATCGACGCTGCGATCAATGGGCGATTCGCGGGCGCGCAGCAGCCGAGTGGTGGTGACACGATCGTGCTCAGTCACGAGCAGGGCGAAGTGCTCCGACTCATCGCGCAGGCGTACTCGAATGCAGCGATCGCCGAGCAGCGGGGGACGACTCTTCGCGCCGCCGAGGCCATGGTGTACCGGGTCTTCCAGGCGCTGGGCATCGACCGCAGCCCTGACGTAAATGCCCGTGTTCAGGCTGCGATGATGTGGAACTCGGGCCGAATCAGCGTCCGCTGATGACGTCTTTCACAGAGTTGCTTCCCGCGGGCATCTCTCGCCGTCGCCTCGTCGAGGAGACGGCCTACCTCTCACTTCGGCCATTCACGTTCGTTGTCGTGGGTGCTCTCGTTTTCGTGGTCACACTCTTACGTTCTGTTCGCTGGGATCTCGGTGAGCCCGGCAAAGTCTTGCTCTTCTTGTCGGTTTCGCTTCTGATCTTCGTCATCGGGTTCAGCGCGGCGCTGCTTCTCTCCCGGAGGCTGCCTCGATCGTTAATGCCGGTCGTGGCCATCGTCCTGTGGTCAGTACTGGCGGCAGTCCGCCGCACCGTTGAGATCGTCTTAGCGAATACATTGGATGCTGCTGGGGCGGATGCCTCACCCTTTCCGATCATCCTTGCGATCTCCAGCACGCTGGCCTGGGTCATCCTGATTGCGGGCCTGCAGGCCGTCAACGTCCTTCGTCGGGAGACGTCCGCTGGGGTGGAAGCGAACATTCAGCAACTTCAACGCCTGAACGCGGCCCGCTGGGAGCAACTAGATGCTGAACGCACCACCATGGCCCGCTGGATCCGCAGGACCGTGACGCCCAGCATGGATCGCCTGTCCGCCATGATCGCCGCCTCCCCGATCCGATGGCAGGAGCCAGGATTCGCGAAACAGGTAGAGAAGATCGCGGAGAGTTCTCGCGAGGTCGTGCGGCAGGCCAGTCACGACATGACCAGTCTTGCTGGACGCGCCGAGGCGCTGCGAGGGGCGATCAATGAGGCCGAGGGTGAAATCGAATATCCAACACATTCCAGGCCACCTACATGTTCATTGGGGGTGAGCGGCAAGCACCGCATCACTTGTGGAAGCGTGCGCCCGTTCACGCTGCCACCGGGTCTCGTAATGCGTAGGTCCGGGGTTCAAATCCCCGAGGCGGCTCGGACCTGCCAGAAATCCGGATTATTGACTTAGGCAAGAATGCAGGAGTGGCTTTTGGTCAACAGGAGTGATTTGGGTGATTCCCCTACTTGCGACGGTCATCCCGCTAGGTCTCGCCGCAGCCATCCACCCAGGCCTATTCGCACTTCAGCTCCTGATCGTGGGTCAGCCACACTGGTGGGCGCGGGCGCGGGCCTTTGCAGTCGGTGCGGCGATACCACTCCTGCTCTTCGGCGGTTTGGTTTTCCTCGGCTTCAGTCAATTGCCTCTTCCCAAGCCCGGCGAGGCGGACATTTTGGGAATCAGCCTACGAACTGTTGTGGGCGTTGGATTCCTTGTTGCATCCGTCTGGCTTTTCCGACCTCATCCCTCGCTGCAACAACGCTCCTCGGATTTCCTCCGAGAGAAAGTCCAAACAGGTAGTTCGCGCGACTTCTTCATCCTCGGACTACTCATGAACGGAAAATCCGTGACGAGTTACGCGCTATTGTTGCCGGCTTTGCACGACATAGCATCGGCAAAAGCCGGGGACATCGGTCAGGGCTTGGCCCTGATTTTGCTCTACACGCTCGCTTTCTCCACATTGTGGTTGCCGATCGTCGCGGTCGCCTTGTTCGGTGCTCGTATCACCAAGCCACTTGAGCACCTGTCCGACTATGTAACAGGGCACTCCTTCAGGATCGTCGGTGTCATGGCTGTGGTCATTGGGCTTTACCTCACGGGTAGTGCTGCGCTGCTGGGAGCGCTGTTCGAGCGGTTCACGTAGAGGATTCCCCGGCACCGGTGGCCTAAGGTCTGATGGTGATTTCGAGCATTCAGGAGACGCTCTATCCCTTTTCCACCTGCTTTGGGTGCGGCCCTGCGAATCCACATGGTTTGCATCTTCGAAGTTTTGAAGACGGGGATGATGTCGTCGCTGAGTTCGCCCCTTTGGAGCACCACAGCAATGGCATGGGGACTTTGAATGGCGGAGTCATTGCGACGCTTCTCGATTGTCATTCGGGAGCCGCGGTCTTCGTTGCATCGAGCCAGTCCTGGAATTCGCCTGCGGAATTCGAACCTTGGGTGACTTCCGGTTTGGAGATTCGTTACCGACTACCCACGATGCTGGACCAGCCGTGTGAGCTGCGGGCGCGCATCGTTGAATCGGACTATTCGGTGATGAAAGTCAAGGCGACACTGTCGATGGCTGGCAAGACCCGTGTTCAGGCCGAGTCTCGATGGGTACGTATCGCGAAGTAGTTCTTCGTTACCTGGGAGTGTTCACCTGCACTTGACTTATGCGTTGAATCGATAGCTGCACGTCACCACCGGCCGTGCAAGAAAGAACATGGCCCCCGGCAGACCGGTCACCCGTCAGTCCGTGCAAATGCAGTCCAGGCTGGCCTAGCCCTAGAGCATCGTCGCCCTGACGGAACCCGACGAGAGCAGCGCGCTGTTTTCCCAGCGGAAAGACGGTCTGCTCGGCCACAGTGCTAGCTAGTGGCTGGTACGGCGGCGGATCGGCGGTGACGCTTCGGGTAGTGAGATCGGTGAACGTGCCCCTGACACGAACCGCGACGAGGCCGCCAGCGGACTGCGCCGCAGCGTTGATGAGTGGAATGAGGTTGGCACACTCGGTTCCGGGTGGAATTGGAACGTTCACCTCCGGGCGAAAGCGAATGGCCTGCAAGAAAGGCGTGCTGGCATTGACCGCAGCGGGGCGAGGTGTGCCGTCCGGTTTGACCTGGAAGACCGTTCCGCCGACCATCACCAATTCGCCATCAAGATTGGTGAACGTACCGAGACCGATCGTCTCGTTAGTCAGGACGTCGCTAATGACCGCAAGGCCCTCAAAGTCGGGTTGGGTCAGATAGTCGTATGTGCCGACTTGAGTGAGGTGTGGTCCGTCTTCTGCCTGAGCGCTGGTGGCAAATCCCATCGCTATCGAGAGGGTCGTGCAGACAGACAGGACTATGCGAACGAGACTTCGACGTCTGGTGGACATCGCGACATTCTTGCCCATCGAGGCTTACTATCTGCCATCCGCATCTCTGAGGAGGCCGTGCATGGGCACTATCGATCGCACCCGTTTGGCTGATCTACTCGATGGCGAGCGCGCGATGTATCGGCAGCGGACGCCGGAGTCGAGTCGGCTGTTTGGTGAAGCCCAACACCTCCTCGGCGGTGTTCCAATGACGTGGATGAACAAGTGGGCCGGCGGACATCCGATCCACTTTGCGACAGCCAAGGGCAATCGGATCACTGACGTTGACGGCAACGAATACATCGACTTCGCGCTCGGTGATACCGGCGCGATGGCTGGCCATTCGCCCGAAGCGACGGTTCGCGCCGTTCGTGAACGGATTGAAGGTGCCGGTGGAATCACCACGATGCTCCCGACCGATGACGCCGAGTGGGTCGCTGCTGATCTTTCGCGTCGATTCGGTATGCCTCAGTGGTCGTTGTCACTCACGGCAACGGACGCGAACCGCTGGGCACTTCGTATCGCACGGCTTGTGACCGGTCGCGACAAGATCTGCGCGTTCTCCTACTGCTACCACGGTGCGGTTGATGAGACCTTGGTGCGAACAGGCCCGGATGGCACCACGATCGAACGCGAAGGAAATGTCGGCCCGGCGGTGCCGGTGGCGCAGACCACGCGAGTTGCTGAGTTCAACGATCTGGAGTCCGTTGAGCATGCCCTTGCGCACGGTGATGTTGCGGTGCTCATCGCCGAACCGGCGTTAACCAACATCGGCATCGTGCTTCCCGAGCCCGGATTCTGGGACGGGATTCGGGATCTATGCGATAGGTACCGAACGTTGTTGCTGATCGACGAGACCCACACCATCTCCGCTGGTCCGGGCGGGTGCACCAAGGCTTGGAATCTTCGCCCCGACATCGTGGTGATCGGCAAGAGCATCGGCGGCGGAGTTCCCTCTGGTGCCTATGGCCTCACCTCTGAGGTTGCCGAGCGAATCTTCGATTATCCCGAAGCAGACCTCGTGGACGTCGGTGGTGTGGGAGGCACGCTTGCCGGTAATGCACTGAGTACGGCTGCCATGCGTGCAACCCTGAGCGAGGTGCTCACAGACTTTGCCTTCGATCACATGATTGAACTTGCTACTCGATTCCGCGAGGGTGTCGAGAAGGTCCTGGCAGACACTGAGGTCCCGTGGTCGATCGCCCAGCTCGGCGCCCGTGCGGAGTATCGATTCGTTGACCCGGCGCCACGAACGGGAACGCAGTCGGCCGCGGCTCACGATGACGACATTGAGGAATACCTGCACCTCTTCATGGCCAACCGTGGCTTACTTCTCACGCCATTTCATAACATGGCATTGATGTGTCCGACAACATCCGCTGTCGATATCGATCGACATACGGAATTGTTTAAGCAGGCCGTTGAGGCAATTAATTCCAAATAGACCCGGTCTCGTCGTAGTGCGTCTATGGTTCACGAGTGTTAAGGGGAGGGCTTGACGGTCGAGTTGTGTGGACTCGACCGAGTTACGGCGGCCTCCTGGGAGCAGCGGCGGGGTTCATCGCGGCTCTCACGCCATCTCTTCTTCCGCGGGCCGTCCCCTTTATGGTCGTTGTTGCCGCGGTAGGCATAACGGCTGGGTACGCCGCTGGTTCGGCAATTGAATGGTTTGCCCGATCGGTAGCCCGAATCAAGGCGTGGTATCCGAATCGGAAAGTGACGACTGTGACTTTGTTGGTCACCTGGGGGCCGGCACTTGGTTTCACACCTATTGCCGTGGCACTTCAAGAGATCCAACAATCAGAGCTCAACATGCCGCGAGCAGTGCCGGGCTCATTGGTGCTGATCATCGCCTCCGTTGGGCTTGGGGCGGTCTTGATTCTTGTCGGACGATGCCTCCGCAAGCTCGTTCGACTCGTTGCTTCGGCGGTAGATCGAATCCCCCCGCTTGCCCGTTGGGTGAAACACAGCCGTGAGCGCGTCAGATGGACTCGAGTGGGTGTTTCTCTGGTTTTCACGCTGCTCGTCTTCGGCGGACTCAACGCTGCCTTTGACTGGCTTACCGATGTCTACGACCGAACCAACAGCGATGCAACTGACCAAGTGGCTGCCGGCCTTGGTGTGAACAGCGGATCTTCTGCGAGCCCTTTGCCCTGGGACACGCTTGGACGCGAAGGGCGCTATTTCGTCTCGAACACGATGTCGGCGGAGGAGATTTCTGAAATTACATCGAGGCCTGCTGAGCAGCCAATCCGGTTGTACGTTGGAATGCAGCAAGCAGAAACCTTTGATGATCGGGCGGCTCTGGCGGTCCAAGAGCTGGATCGGGTGGATGCGTGGTCGCGTGAGTACCTAGTTGTCTTTGGCGTAACGGGTACAGGATGGGTTGATCCTGATGCGATCAACGCTCTTGAAGTCGTAACGGGCGGAAACGTAACCACGGTTGCTACTCAGTACTCCGCAGTGCCATCGTGGATTGGATTCGTAATCGACTCTCAGACCACGATCAATCAGAATGCCGCGACGATTGATGCTGTCGTGCGGAAGTGGAAACAACTACCGAAGAACGAACGTCCCAAGCTCGTCTTATTCGGTGAGTCACTCGGATCCATGGGAACCCAAGGGGCATGGAGTGCTGAGGCCACGCCCGAAGAGGTAACCGAAAACATCAAGCGAATTATTTGGGTCGGGCCACCGGCCGAATCAACGTTGTGGAAGTCATGGCAAGCGGAGCGAACCAGCGGCCCCGCTTGGGATCCGGTCATCGGCGATGGGGGTATCACCCGGGTGCTTGTTCAGACTGATGATCCGGATCGGTACGACGAACACCCTGCTCCCACTATCGTCTTTGCTGCTCACGCAAATGATCCAGTCGTGTACTGGCGCCCAGATTTGTTCTACCGCGAAGCGGACTGGACCTTGCCTCCACACGGCCCCGGTGTAATGCCGAGCCTGCAATGGTTCCCATTCATTACGGGCTTTCAAGTAGGTATGGACCTAATCAGCGGTGGAGCCCCGCCGGAAGTCGGGCATAACTACAGCGCAGATATGGCGGCCGCTGTTGCTCTCGGCGTTGGAAACCCGCAATGGAACACGCGAGACACGGTAATTTTGCAGGAGGTACTGCCACAATTTCGGTACGAAACTGGCTGACGACTCGTCAGTCACGCACGCTCTCGGGTACTCCCAGAACTTCGGACAGTCGATTGACTTCGCGCTGGATAAGCGCGAAATTGGAGTCACGGACTGTGGGCAGATGAAACCGAGCTTCTCTGACTTGTGAGTAGTCGAGTTGCCCAGTGATGAGTTCTTGCTCACTAGATGCTTGAGCGATGACCTTGCCGTGCGCGTCGATGATGGCTGACCCACCCCAGAACTCGGCGGCTCCCTCAACGCCAACTCGGTTGGTCATGACGAGCGGCATGCCGTAAGTCATCGCGTAGAAACGGATTGCGAGATCCCATCCGTGTGGGTTGGAGAACTCTCCGTCGACGGCGTCGAGGGACGAACTAATGGGAATGGACAGCAGCGTTGCACCGTTCATGGCTGCGAGGTGCACCAAAGCTGGATTCCAGGCGTCGGCGCAGATCAAGATTGCGTAGCGCCAGACGTCATCCAGCATGGCCGTTTCCATAAAACGGCCGGTTGCGAAGTGCTTATTTTCGTCGAGATTCCCGTAGGAAGGGAGGTTCACCTTGCGGTGCAGATGCTCGATCTTCCCATTTCGCACCGCCAGAGTTGCGTTGTAAAACTGTGCGCCGGGACCTTCCTCGATGAACCCGAACTGCGTCGTCATGCCGTCCGAGGCCTCAGCGATCTGTCGAATGACCTTCGCGTGCCGTGAATGAGCGAGCCGGTAGCTGTCGTCGGAGAGCGTGTAGCCGGTGAGCGAGAGTTCTGGGAAAACCAAGAGGTCTACGCCCTTGGCTCGAGCCTGGGCGATCATCTCGAGGTGAGTCTCGAGATTGCTCTCGATGTCTTCTGGCGGTGTGGCGATCTGGGCAGCACCGACGGTGATCTTCTCTGGCATGCGGAAATTGTGTCGGCCTGCCGACGCCGGCGCGAGGTGGGAGGCCACGCCCCCTAGGAATCCCGCAATTGGACGAACGTGACGAAAGCGATGACTGCAGAGATGGCTCCAGCGCCGAGAAGGACCCACGTAAGGCCATCGAAGCCGAGGGCAAATCCACGAACTAGTCCTGCACCCATGAACATGACGATTGCGAAGATCTGCAGGAACAGCGAGAACCGAAGCCGGCCGCGATCGTCCATAGCCAAACCGTAGCGGCTTTCTAGGAAGTTATGTCCTTGCGATCGAACCGCAATACCGCGATCGCGATCAGAAGTGCAAAAGCAATCAGGTTGTACGCGGCGCCCACGGCCATTTCTCCCCAGACGATCTCCGGATTCAGGGCGTCGACCCACGCGGCCCCGTAGTCGGTGGGGAGGAATCTCCGTAGCGATCCGAGTGCGTCGATTGCGTCCAGGATGTTGAAGATAATCACGACGATCACAGCGGTGCCGACCGCGCCGAGGGGGACGTCGGTCAACACACTCATCAAGAAAGCGAATCCAGCAGGGAAGAGCAGGGTGATGGCGATGTAGGTCGTCACGATGGAGAGTCGCTGGAGTGACTCGCCTTGACTGAAGGCTCCACCGAACGGACTCGCTAGTGCGCCAGTACCGAATGCCAAGGCGCCGATCGCCCACGACGCGATAACCAAGGTCAATAGGACGATCACCGTCAAGATCAGGCCAACGATCGCTTTCGTGCGCAGGAGTTTGCGCCGGGGGACAGGTGCGACCAGGAGATATCGCAAGGTTGACCAGTTGGCTTCGCTTGCGACGGTGTCGCCGAGGAACATCGCGGCGATGATGATCAGTAGGAAGCCGGACGAGAACAGCAGCATGGTTAGGGCGAAATTCCACGCCCCGCTTGTTGCTAGACCCACAAGATCGAAGTTGCCGTCGCCGAATCCACCGCCACCGTTGCCACCGCCATCGTCGGAGGATGGCCCGAACTTGACGGCGGCGACGACGATCAACGGCAATGCCACAACGAGGAGGAACGCCACCAGCGTCCGGCGCCGTTTGACCTGACGGACGAGTTCGACGCCGATGCCGAGTGTGTCCTTACTTGAATACTCGAGAACGGGTGCACTCATGACGTAATCACCTCGTGTCCCTCGCCGACGATCTCCATGAACACGTCCTCGAGTCGTGCCCCCGACCTACCCTCGAGCAGCTCGGCGACAGTGCCCTCGGCGATGAGCGTGCCGTGGGTCATCACAACAACATGCGAGCACGTTTGTTCGACCTCACTGAGCAAGTGGGAGGACACGACAACTGTTCGACCAGTGGCGGCGTAGTCCTTCATGACCTGTCGCATCTCGCGAATCTGCGGCGGATCGAGTCCATTGGTGGGCTCGTCGAGAACCAGGACATCCGGCATCCCGAGCATTGCTTGCGCGATGCCCAGGCGTTGACGCATTCCTTGGCTGTATGTGCGGACCTTGCGGTCGATCGCACTCCCGAGGCCGGCGATATCCAACACGTAATCGAGTTGAGCGTCGTTTTCGTCTCGGCCGCTGGCCTTCCAATAAAGGTCCAAGTTCTCGCGTCCGGAAAGGTGCGGAAGAAAGCCGGGGCCTTCGATGAAGGAACCGATATGGGCGAGTGTTGCCGCTCCGGGGAAGACTGGCTGACCGAAGACGTATGCGTTGCCTCCGGTTGGGTAGATCAGCCCCATCACCATGCGCATGGTGGTGGTCTTGCCAGCTCCATTGGGGCCGAGAAGTCCCAGCACCACGCCCCGCGGAACCGAGAAGGAGACGTCGTTGACCGCGTGGACGCCGCCTTTGAATTGCTTGGACAGGTTCTCCACGGCGATGGGCACGTCGGCCAGGTCTTCCCGGAAGCGAGTGTGTGCTCCGCGCGGGCGCATGACCCGCACGAAGATGACGAGCAGGACCGCCACTCCAATCGCGATTGCCGGCCAGAGCCACACTGGCAGGCCGGTCGTCTCGGACGTCATAGCGTTCGTGGGAATCCGTACCGAGGAGTCGGCGAGGCCAATTGAGTACACGGCAGGACCCGGCGGCATTCGGAAGGCCTGGTCGGTGGTCCCAACGACGATGGTGATCCGCTCTCCTGCGGCCACGTCGGCGACGATTGCCGGAAGTTCGACTTCGACGACGGTCCGGTCGGGCCCGATGCTGTCCAGGCGAATAGGGGCAACGAGGCCGTTGGGTAACACGGGTCGGTCTGTGCCTCCGACGATCCGAAGGCTCGCGAACAGGGTGACGTCTTCAGTCAAGACATCGCTGGAGATTTCCAACGTTGCAGTCGGTGAACCGATGATTCGTACAGGCTCTTGCAAAGGTTCGGATGCGAATGTTGCGCTCTGATTGGGCAAGGGGAGCGCAAGCAGACTGCCGGCAAGTGAGGCTAGGCCCCCGGCGCCGGGAAGTGACGAGACGGCTGCCGGTACGCCTCCTGCAGGGGCGAGGACCTGTTGAATCGGGCCGGCTACGTCAATCGTCTCGAAGGTAGATCCGAACAGACCCGGGTAAGTCTCGCGAGAAAGGACCTCTACGGCGATGTCGTCTTGGTTACCGAAAGCCGATCCCTCTACCAACGATGCTTCGAAGGCGGTGGAAACGGCAGGTCCTTGTGCCAAATGAGCGTCGAACCACTGTGCGTTCAATTCCCGAAGTCGGTCCGATTCGTTCACTCCGCCGTCGTGCCCACCGGCGTGCCAGACGACCTTTACCTCAGGGTTGTGTGCGCCTATCTGTTCGGCGTTCGCGTTCACCTGCGCCAAGGGGAATAGCGAATCGGACTGTCCGCCGCCGAGAAGCGTGGGCGCCTTGATCCGATCGGTGATGCTGGCTGGGGAGGAGGCCGCCATCAAGTCGCGTGCCTGATCGGTGAGGATCCCGTTGGCGGCGGCGATTGAGTACGCGGCACACCAGTCGGGGGCGAAGCGTCCGCATTCGGTGACTTGTCCGTCGTTGCCGATCAGGCCAGCGCTGAAGAACAGCCCGCTCCACAGTTGCTTGAACACGCCTACTTCATCGGAGTCCATCGCAGACTGGCCGAAGAGCGAGGTCTGCAGGTTGTTCCAGGTTATGTCTGCGGAGATGGCGTCGACTCGCTCGTCATAGCCGGCAACCATGAGAGACAGGGCCCCGCCATACGAGCCGCCAGCAAATCCGACTCGAGGGTCACCGGCAGATTCCTGAAGAACACTGTCCTGGGTGGACAGGAAGTCGATGATCGAGGAAGCATCGGCAACCTCGAAGTCCGGAGCATTCATCGAGATGGAACCAGATGAGTTGCCAAAACCACGGGCGGTGTACGCCAGAACTACAAACCCGCGATCAACCAAGTACTCGGCTTCATCGACGACGGACTCTTTGCTTCCACCGAAGCCGTGAGCAAGAACCACTGCGGGGGCCGGAGTTTCCGCGGGCAGATACAGGCTCGCGTCTAGCTCGACGGGGCTGGGATCGGTTGCGCTTTGCGGGCCGCCGCTGATCGTCGACTCTTCGACGCTTTGCGCTGACGCCGTGGGAGTAATGCCGATCGAGAAGGCCACTGCGCATGCAGCAGCAACAAGCCGACCAATTCCGGGCATCTGTTGAGCATATGTCGGCAGCGGGTGGTTTGCTCAGTCGAGAGCATCTCCCTCAAGGAGACGCTGCTCCATCTGGTGCCACAGGTAGTGATCACCTGCATCCATGAGGACCCAGATCACGTCGAACCGATCATCGGGCCAAGAGTTGGGGACGTCGTCGGAGTTGCTAACCGGGAATGCGGAGACAAATGAGGGAATGCTCCCGTGGTGCCACACAACGAGTGTGGGGATACCTGCGTGCTGGATATCCGTTGCGAGATGGTCGTAGTGGCCGGGAATGTTGACGCTCTCGATATCGAGACCGAGTCGGTGAGCAGTCGGGACTGCAGTGTCGTGCTCGCGCTTACTCTTGTAGTCCGCACTCGGTTTGGTGGCGATAACGCGTCCGGGGGTTGTTGCGGGGGAGTCTGAAAGGTTTCTCGAAAAGAATGCGGCAAGTGCGCCGGCTCGGGTCCAGCCTCGGACCGACAAAGAGTGCTCGTCGGGCTCACCTGCTGGCGTGACGCCTTTCTCTGACTTCTCGGGCTTTTCTGCGTGACGGATGAACATCACTGTGGGCAGCGCCATGAGGTATTCGAACGTCTTACTTGTTGAGAAGTGAGTCGATGCGGGTTGACAGGGCAGGTGCGGGCTGAGCCCCGATGATGCGATCGACCACGGCCCCATCTTGTGCGAAAACGAGTGTGGGAATGCTGCGGGCGTCGTATGTCTGAGCAGCACGTGGGTTGTCGTCGACGTTTACCTTTACGACCTTGATCTTGCCGGCGTATTTGCTGGCTAGTTGTTCAAGAACGGGTGCGACCATTCGGCAGGGTCCGCACCACGGAGCCCACAGGTCGATCAGCACCAACTGCTTGGTATCCAACGCACCGGCGATGCATTGATCAGTCGCGTCGACGATCCATGGCAAGGCTGCCTTGCAGGAGGCGCATTGCGGCTTTCCGGTCGCCGTGGCGGGAACGCGATTCTTCTTACTGCACGCCGGACAAGTCACCACTGTGCCGTCAATCATCTGCGTCTCCCTTCGCATTCTTGGCCGCTTGCTTCATGACTGTCGCACCACTTACGAGTGCACGACGCCACGGCGGTACACCCTCGATCTCGATCTCGAGGCTGAAACTCAAGACGGTACGGATGAGCACGATGATCGCCAGAACACCGACGTTCTCAATCGTGGGATAAACGGCCACGGTGCGGACGAGATCGCCCGCCACGAGAATCTCCAAGCCCAACAAGATCGCGCCACCAAAGCTCTGTCGCATGGTCTTGTAGGCGACCGATCCCTCGTTGGTTCGGTTATAGGCCCGCCACGCGAGCGCTGCCGACCACACCAAGCCAATGAGGATCGTGATGGCGGCAAGGAGTTCAAAGACTTGAGCGATGCTCAACATGAACTCGGTGTAGGGGATGTAGTTCGCCAGACCGCCTTCTTCCATGACCTAGGTATACCGCGCTGCGATGACGCCGGTCCAGAAGAACAGGCTTCTGTGCCGCCAACCTCTAGGGTGATCCGGTGATTGCGGTCTTGGTGAATCTCGTCCGAGGTGCCCTCATCGGCGTTGCTGAAGTCATCCCGGGTGTCAGTGGCGGCACCATCGCCCTGATCGTGGGCATCTACCGCACGGTCATCGATGCCATCGCCGACGCCGTTCTGGCGCTTCGGCAACTCGTGGGACTGGCCGAAGGTGGACCTTCGGGTCGATCCTTTATCCGGACTCTCCGAGATCTGCCCTGGGCGCTGCTGATTCCCGTGGGCATCGGAATGGCGACCGCAGTCGTGCTTGGTGCCCGTTTCATTGAGCCTTTGCTCGAGGAGTACCCCATCCAGATGCGAGCTTTGTTCTTCGGGCTCGTGCTCGCGGGTATCTGGATCCCGGCGCACATGGTGCACAAGCTGGGTGGCTGGAAGATCAGTTACGTCCTGTTGGCGTTAGTCGCGGCCGTCGCATTGTTCTTCATCACTGGCCTGCCGCCGGCAGTGATCGAGAATCCAAGCCCCATCGTGGTTGCGCTTGCAGCCGCCGTAGCGATCTGCGCCCTCGTGCTGCCCGGCGTCTCTGGGTCTTTCCTGTTGCTCTCCTTTGGTTTGTACGAGCCGACGTTGCAGGCTGTGAACGATCGCGATGTGGTGTACATCGGGGCGTTCGCCATCGGTGCTGCCATTGGGCTCGGTTCCTTCGTCACGTTGCTCAAATGGTTGCTCGCCCATCGGGCGACAGTCACCTTGGCTGTGCTCACCGGCCTGATGGTCGGATCCCTGCGAGCCCTGTGGCCATGGGAATCGGAGAATCGCGACCTGCTTGCGCCCACGGAAGCGGTCGGGTCAGCGCTTGTGATGGTCGGCGTCGGCATTCTCATCGTCGTGTTACTTCTGATCATCGAACGGCGCCTGGGGATGACCGAGGAGCAGGTAGACGACGCAGCGGCAGTCAACTAGCGGTCTGGTCCATCGATCGACCGGGTGCGCTGAGCGCGATGACGACACCTGCGATGGCCACCGCGACACCGAGAAGCTCTTGGGCTGTTGGAGTCTCCCCGAACAGCACGATGGCGTAAAGGATCGCCGTAGGCGGGACGAGGTAGTAATAGAGAACCACGCGCGAGATCGGCAGTAGTTGCAGTAGTCGAGCGAGAAGCACGTAGGCACCGCAGGTCACTGCCAGAACGAGGACGGCTAGTCCAAGCCAGGCGCTCGGTTGCGCCTGTGTCGACTCCGCGATCGCGGTCGGCGCGGCCCAGGCGAACAGGATGATCCCGGGCCACGTTCCGTGGAAGGTCACCGTCAACGCGTGATGCCGCATGAGCAGCGTCTTGATAGCGACGGAGTAGGTTCCCAGGCTCACCGCTGCGATGATCAGGTACAGAGCACCAAGAGCCGTGGTTGATCCGGCGCTCGACCCGAGGATGTAAACGCCGACGAAAGAAACAACTACGCCCAGCCATCTGAGGAATGGAATCGATTCTCGAAGTACCAGCGCAGCAAGAATCATGGAAATGATTGGTGCTGTGTTCACAATCGTCGATGCCGTCCCGATAGACGATTCAGCGATTCCGGAATTCAAAAGCCACTGAAAGACGGAAATACCAAGTTGGCCGAACACGGCTGCACGCAGAACGTCTCGCCAGGGCATTCGAAGGCTGGCTCGAAAAAGTCGTGCCAGAACTGCTAGTGCCGCCGCCGCGAACACTGCGCGCAGCCACACGATCGACGCCGGATCGAAGCTGACCTCAGCAGCGCGGATTGCGGGAAACGCAGCCGCGAAGGCAGCCGTTGTCAAAATGAATATGACGACGATGCGTGCTGTACCGGCGGTCCCGGTGAAACGCCCGTGCGTCACTTCTTCATGCGCGGCGAGTAGTCCCAGGAACTGAGAGTCTTTGGGGTGATGCGGATAGCCACTTCGCTATCGATGCGACTCAGGAGCCATTCGCTCAGCTGCGTGCGCTCGGCGCCCTGATATCGCTCGATGAGGTGGCGCAGCACTCGTTCAACATCGTCGGTCATGAGCGCTGCAACGCCGGTGCCACGCACTCCCCGGTACGGCGGAGCATCGGCAGCCACCTCGAAACCGACACGATCATCCTTGGCCAAGCGACGTGTAAGAACCGACGAGGATTGCGTGCAGCACCACAGTTCGGTGCCGTCCGGCCAGAACCACAAGCTCTGCACGAGCGGGCCGGAGGATCCGTTGCTGGCCAGCCGAAGTGGGATGACTGTGGCCGTCAGGAACTCGCGAATTTGGGTTTCGTCCCACGGCCCTGAGGCGATGGTGGTCATGGCGTATCGCGCCTTGGGCCGTAGCGGGCACGAGTACGCACATGGGGAGTATGGCAGTTCTTCGGATACCGTTCGGCCTTCTCACGATCAGCTCTCCCCAAATCAGGGATGGAAGGAAGTTCTCCGTTGGCTGCACTGCTGGCACTGCTGTCGAGCCTGTCGTGGGGAACGGCCGACTTTCTTGGGGGTTTGGCATCGCGTCGCGTCGGATCTCTCCGAGTTTTGTCCGTTTCTTACCCGGCGGGCGGCGTGCTCATCACGGTCCTCGCAGTGTTGTTCATCCCGGGTGTTCTCTCCAGCGATGCCGTCTTAGTTGGTGTTGCCTCAGGTGCCGTCGGAGCCGTTGGCATGGGGCTGCTCTATGCGGCGCTGTCCCGAGGACAGATGGGCATCGTTTCGCCCATCACCGCCGTTTTGTCCGGAGCCGTTCCGGTTGTCGTTGGACTGGTACTCGGAGAGGCGCTGTCCACCCCGGTACTCGCTGGGATTGTGACCGCTGGCCTTGCCGTCATCTTGGTCAGCCGGGAGTCGAGCTCGAACAAGAAGACACCCACCCACGCGATCGCGCTTGCGATTGCGAGTGGTCTGGCTATCGGTGGCTACTTGAGCATCTTGGGTACTGCGCCTGATGATTCAGGGATCTGGGTCGCGACTATTGGTCGCTGGTTTTCTTCTGCGCTAGTCATTCTTGCTCTGGTCGTGACGCTTCGTCGTGCGAGGACGACACAGTCTCCGCCCGCGGCGTTCCCGTGGAGTCTCGCGCTTGCCGCCGGTGCACTCGACGCGCTGGCAAATGCGGTGTTCCAGCTCGCCGCGCAGCGGGGCTTGCTGGCCATCGTCGCCGTGATCGGCTCGCTATACCCGGCTGCCACCGTGTTGCTAGCGCGGTTCCTGCTCAACGAACGAATGTCCCGAATCCAGCTCGTGGGAGTGGTCTTGGCCTTGTTCGCGGCTGCAACGCTGGCCCTCGCCTAGAGGCGACACGGGCTCGTCGGTCCTCCCAAGGACCGATTAGGTATGCGACGGTGGGAGCATGTGGCACGTTTCAAGGATTTCAACGGCAGTAGTGTCCATCGTGGCCCTCGTGGGCGTTTCACTTGTGGGCGCATCCACGGCATCCGCAGCGCCTGGGGATGTCACCGAGGTCGGTCTCGCTGCGGGCTCCACGCCCCGCGATGTCGCCAAGGGGCCCGATAACAACATGTGGGTAACTGGAGGCAATTCCAACACCATTGCCAAGGTCACACCCACCGGTGCCGTAACGGCCTACGCCCTGCCCTTGCCGGCCAACGTGAGCAATCCGTGGGGAATCGCGGCGGGTCCTGACGGCAACATGTGGTTCACCCTGAGAAACGGCGGGAAGCTCGGCCGCATCACCACCGCTGGGGCGGTTTCGCTCATCGATCTGCCTGACGCGGCCATGCAGCCCCTCGACATCGCGGCGGGTCCTGACGGCAACATGTGGTTCACCGAACTCGGTGGTCGGATCGGACGGGTGACCATGGCCGGTGCGGTGACGATGTTTACGGTGCCTTGGGCCAATTCCCGCCCCCACAGCATCGTCAGCGGCGCCTCCGCGCAAACCCAAGGCTTGAATTTCACTGATGCGGGTGCCGACCGAGTCGGCTTTATCGTGATCGACGGAACGATCTACGGCGATATCCAGTTGACCGCCGGAGCTGAACCGACCGGCATCGCGAACATCGATGGATCGATCTGGTTCGCCATGTCCGGCTCTAACAAACTTGGAAAAACGCTTCCTGGGACGTCCGGAGCCTTCCTGGAAACGGCTGTTACTGGATCACCAACGGACATCGCCAGTGGTGTCGGGAACACCATGTGGATTTCATTGCCGGCCCGCAATGCGATTGCCAAGTACTCCGTTCAAGGCGCTCCCTTGGCCGAGTACACGTTGACCAGTCCGAACTCCTTACCCGCGGGGCTCGCTGAGGGGCCAGACACGAATATCTGGGTGGCGCAGACCAATGCCGGCAAAGTAGCACTGGTCCAGTCGGGGCAGGTTCCCGTGGCAACGGCGGCGCCGACCATCACACCGGCCTCCGGGGTGATGGCCGGGACCACCATGACGGCCTCGGATGGGACGTGGGACTTCAGTGGAGGCAGCTATCTATACCAGTGGCAAGCCTGTACGAACGGAGCAGATCCAAATACGTGCACGAATATTAACGGCGCCACGGCAAAGACCTTCGTTCCCACCGCCGCAAACACGAATCAGTACATCCGCGTTTCGGTCCAGGCATTGAACGGCAGCGGTGCGGGAACACCATCCTTCTCCTCCCTGGTTGGAGTGGGAACCACTCCACCACCGGCACCAACACCGGTCGCCGGTGGACAGACGGTGACTATCGCCGAAGGGGTCACGCTGACTTTGAAGGCCGCCAAACGCCCCCGTGCTGGGAAGAAGAAGGCGTTTGCCGTGATCGCCAACACCGCCAACATCAAGGGCAAGGTACGGATCGCCATTGTCGACTCTGCTGGTCGTGAGCGTCAGGTGATCGCCAAGGGTCGCTGGCTCAAGCCGTTGGGTGCCAACGCCAAGCGTGCACTCAAGCGCAAGCGGATCAGCCCGAGTCTTCCGGCGGGGACCTACACCGTGAAGGCGGTGTTCACCCCAACACCTGCCTTCCGGGACAACTACCCGGTCGCCACCATGACAAAGGTGCTGACCATCCGTCCACGTCGCTGATCGGGCTAGGGTCCGTTCGTGCGAACGGACAAGATCGTGCACGTCGTGCACGTGCATGCCGAGGGTGAAGTCGGAGACGTCGTCGTGGGCGGGGTCGCGCCGCCTCCTGGTGATTCGGTCTGGGAGCAGTCCCGATTTGTTGCGCGGGATGGTGAACTCCGCTCGTTCCTACTGAATGAACCGCGCGGTGGTGTCTTTCGTCACGTGAATCTGCTTGTGCCTCCGAAGGATCCTCGGGCGCAAGCTGCTTTCATCATCATGGAACCCGAGGACACCCCTCCGATGTCGGGCTCCAACTCACTATGCGTTGCAGCCGCTCTCCTGGAGACTGGCCAGATCTCGATCTCAGAACCAACGACCAATATCGTCCTTGAAGCACCTGCAGGGTTGGTATCGATTCGCGCTGAGTGCTCCGATGGTGCGGTCGATGCGCTGACATTGACCAATGTTCCGAGTTTCGTGGAGCGTCGTAACGAAACGCTCCATGTCGAGGGCATCGGTGACGTCCGTGTGGATACCGCCTTCGGCGGCGACAGCTTCGTGATCGCGTCTGCTGCGGATATCGGAGTGGAAATCAAACCTGAGAATGCTGACCAATTGGCGGCATTGGGTCGAGCTTTGTGTGATGCCGCCAACGCGCAGTGGACGTTCGAACATCCAACCCTTCCGGAGTGGACCCACTTCTCCTTCGCGTACCTCACCGGACCATTAGAGGAGCAAGCCGGAGTCCTGTCGTCGCGGAATGCGTGTGCGATCAACCCTGGGAAGATCGATCGTTCGCCAACTGGGACTGGATGCTCGGCGCTCATGGCGCTGCTCCACGACCGTGGTGAGTTGGCGGTGGGTGACCGTTATCGCGGACGCTCGATCATCGACTCGGCCTTCGACTGCTCAATCGTCGGTACTGAAAAGGTGGCCGATCGTGCGGCTGTCATCCCCACCATCCGAGGTCGAGCGTGGGTATACGGGACCAGTCAGTACTACCGCGATCCGCGCGACCCATGGCCACTGGGTTACCGGCTCTCCGACACCTGGCCTAGCTCAAAGTGAGGTGTCCCGCCTAGCGGGAAAAAGAGTACGCATAGCGGGACAGTTGCCGACAGACTGATGCCATGGAGAGATTCGGACACGTCATCGGTGGGGCGGAAGTTGATTCGATCGACGGCCGCACCATGGACAGCATCGACCCCTTCACCCGCGAGCCGTGGGCGAGCGTTGCCCTGGGGTCGGCTGCCGACGCTGATCGGGCGATAGTTGCCGCCCGGGAGGCCTTCGATTCCGGACCCTGGCCGCGGATGGGCTACGAGAAGCGCCAAGAAATCCTGCATCGGTTGGCCGACCTGATGATGGAGAACGCCGATGAACTCGCGATGGCCGACACCCGGGATATGGGCAAGCCCATCGCTCAGGCACACCATGATGTAGCGCGCAGTGCATGGAACGTCCGGTTCTTTGCCGACCACGCCCGACTCACAGCCGCCGATGCGTATCCGATGGACACCGGTCACCATGCCTACTCGACCTACGGCCCGGCTGGAGTCGTGGTGGCGATCTCACCATGGAACTTCCCGCTCATGCTCAGTACGTGGAAGGTCGCGCCAGCGCTCGCGTGGGGCAACACGGTGGTTCTCAAGCCGGCTGAAGATACGCCGACCTCAGTGACAATCTGGGCCCGATTAGCACTCGAAGCCGGAGTCCCACCGGGAGTCTTGAACGTGGTGCATGGATACGGCCCGGATTCAGTTGGTGAAGCACTGACCCACAACGCCGATGTAGATCGCATCACCTTCACTGGGGAATCCACCACGGGCAAAATCATCAGCGCCGCGGCATCGCAGCATTTGATCCCCGTAAGCCTGGAACTCGGTGGCAAGGGCGCCAACATCGTCTTTGACGATGCCGATCTAGACAACGCGGTCAACTGGGCAATCCAAGCGATCTTCCGCAACGCTGGTCAGGTTTGTTTGGCCGGGTCGCGCCTATTCGTCCAGCGCGGCATCTACGACTCGTTCATGGAGAAGTACGTTGCTGCGGCCAAGGCAATGCGCCAGGGAGATCCGAAAGATGAATCGACGGAGTTCGGTCCTCTTGCGAGCCATACTCACTTCGAGAAAGTGTCGAGCTACTTCGAAACCCTTGACGAAGATGGTGGGCGGGTTGTCACGGGTGGAGTCGGCGACGGTTGGTTTGTTGAGCCGACGATTATCGTCGATGCTCCATTGTCTGCTCGCGTTTGTCGCGAAGAGATCTTCGGGCCGGTTGTGGTGGTCCAACCATTCGATACTGAAGACGAGGTCGTCGACATCGCGAACGACACTAAGTACGGCCTGAACGCGATGGTTTTCACGGAGAATCTGAGCCGAGCACACCGAGTTGCCGATCGATTGAATGCGGGAACCGTGTGGGTTAATTGTTTCTTCATCAGGGATCTACGAGCACCATTTGGCGGTGTTGGTGAATCCGGGGTTGGCCGCGAGGGCGGTAACTTCAGTCGCGAATTCTTTACCGAACCAAAGGCCGTGGTGATGCAGATTAGTCGGTGAGTCCCAGCCGGCGTGCGGCTTCTTCGAAGGCTGCTCCCGGATCGCGGACGTCGAGCAGGATGCTGCTCAACCCCACGGCCTCACCGCCGCCCACGTATGTTGGATTGTCGTCGACGAAAACGATCTCCGATGCGGGTAAGCCCATCTGATCGATGGCGATGAGGTAGGGCTCGGGCGCCGGCTTTCGAACGCCGAGTTCCGTTGAGTCGACGAGGACTGGAAACCAGGGAAACCACTCTTGGGCTTCTACCCATTCTCGCCCTTGGAAGTCCATCAGTTCGTTGGTGAGAATGCCTAACGAGAGTCCGGCGGCCATGGTCCGTTGCACGAGATCGATAGCCTCGGGGCGGGTTGCTGTTATTCCCGGTGTTTGAAACATGGCGCGCATCAAGGTGGGGTGTCCATCCAGTGGCGCCCCGTTGGCTTGCGCCTTAGCCGCGAAATCCAGCCAATATTCCCGCTCGGTTGCCTCTCCGCTGAGGTACCGCTGCCAGCGTTCGTCGCCTTCAGGATCGAGAGGTCCTCGACCGACGACGGTGCCGGGGGGTAACCCACGAAGTCGTTCGTAGTCGTCGGCGATCTCCCAGGCGGACTTAAACAGGACCACACCAACGTCGAGAAGGAGTCCGCGCGCTGTCATGAGATCTCTTCCCCGCGTGCGTGTGCTAAAAGGATCTCCCTCATCGAGCGTTCACGAGGAGCAGTGGGTAAGTCGACCTCGATGTAGTTATCGACGGTTCGAGTGGAATAGACAGCAACGGCGGTTCGTGGATCACCCTGCTTGGTGCCATCAATGAAACTGAAGCGCCACAGGTGGGCCGGACACGTGACACACCCATCGCGCAATCGACCCTCACTCAAGGATGCGCCTCGATGGGGACAGGTGTCGCCGATTGCATGGACTTGACCATCGATGGTGGCCAAACAGATGTCGCGGCCGTCGATGGTGGCTCGGAACATCGCTCCTTCGACCAGTTCGTCGTGAGGGAGAACTCGATGCCACATGATGCGCCCTAGCCAGCTATTGGCGTGAGCGGATCACGGACATCGGCTCACCGCCGACTGACCATTCATCCGGCGTGACTTCGTAGATCGCCACACGGACGCTTGAAGGATTGCTACCGATCGAATTGGCGACGGCCTCAGTGAGTTGCTTCATGAGTTCGTGCTTTTGCTCGACAGTGCGTCCTTCCATCATGGTTACCTGGATAAATGGCATGTGCTCCTCCTAGACGCAGGGAATCTCGACGGTGCCAAGACGATCGAAACGGGCGGTAATGACGTCACCGGGGGAAACGGGAACCGCCTCGGTCATCGAGCCGGACAGGACGATGTGGCCGGCCTCCAAGCCCTGACCACGTTCGGCCAACTTTCGGACCAACCAAGCGACGCTCGATGCCGGATGTCCGAGAACAGCGGCTCCCGACGCGGTAGCGACCAACTCCCCGTTTTTCTCGAAGACGCAACCGGTCAGTCGCATGTCGAATCCGGTGGGATCGATTCCCTGACCTCCGAGCACATACCCCGCGCACGAGGAGTTGTCAGCCACCACGTCGGGGAGGGTGAAGGAGTAGCCGGCGAATCGCGAGTCAAGGACGTCCACTGCCGGGAACACGAGATCCGTAGCAGCGATAACGCGTGCTGCGGAGACATCAGGTCCTTCGAGATCTTCTCCCAAGAGAAAAGCGATCTCCGGTTCGCACCGAGGTTGGATGAACTGATCGCACACCAGTTCGGCCGCAGTATCGATGACCATGTCGTCGCTCAGCCACCCGTAGAGGGGCTCACTGACGTTCATCTGCTGCTGTTTAGCCGCGCTCGTAAGGCCGAGTTTGGCTCCCACGATCACGTTCCCTGCATCGCGTCGGGCCTGGACCACTGCGTCTTGGATCGTGTACGCGGTGGGAACGTCGAGGTCGGGGTATTCATCGGTCAGTGGGGTGGTGGCAATCCGATCCTGCGCCGCTGTGATCAGGCGGTCGGCTAACTCCGAGGGATTCACTTTTCCTCCTGTGCGTGCTTACGCGCAAGCTCGAGCGCGACATCGATGATCATGTCTTCCTGGCCACCGACCACTTGTCGTCGCCCAAGTTCCAAGAGGATCTCTGCTTGAGACACGTTGTAGCGCTCGGCCGCGCGTTGTGCGTGCAGCAGGAAGGACCCGTACACCCCGGCGTATCCGAGGATCAACCCTGCGCGATCGATGACCTGCTGGCGCGGCATGATCGGGCGAACGACCTCCTCGGCTACGTCCATCAGTTTCAGGGGATCGACGCCGGTCTCGATGCCGTACTTGGTGGACACCGCAGCCAGGATCTCCGTCGGACAGTTTCCGGCGCCTGCGCCCAGTCCCGCGCTAGTTCCGTCGAGATTGGCGGCGCCTTCCTCATAGGCGGCGATTGAGTTCGAAACCGCCATTGCGAGGTTGTTATGTGCGTGCACACCGAGCGGGATATCGAGTGCCCCCACCAGGGCATTTACCCTTCTGCGCACATCTTCGGTGGTCATAGCGCCCGCGGAATCGGCGATGTAGATGGCATCGGCGCCATAGGACTGCATGAGCAGAGCCTGCTCGACGAGTCCCTCCGGTGAGTTCATGTGAGCCATCATCAAAAAGCCGATTGCCTCCATCCCTAACTTCTTAGCGGTTTGGATGTGCTGCTCGCTGATGTCGGCCTCAGTGCAGTGTGTGGCGATACGAGCCATCCCTACGCCGAGTTCTTGAACATCCTTGAGATCATCGGCAAGACCGATTCCGGGTATCAGGAGGCACGCGATTGTGGAGTCGCCTGCCTCCTGGCAAGCCTTGGCGATTAGCTCCTTTTCGTCCACTTTGGAGAAGCCGTAGTTGAAACTCGAGCCGCCGAGGCCGTCGCCGTGCGCGATTTCGATCACCTGCACCCCGGCGGAGCTAAGTCCGCGGACGATGGCGATGACCTCGTCTGCGTCGTATTGGTGACTAATCGCGTGCGAGCCGTCTCGCAGCGTCGAGTCGATTAACCGGTAGTCGACACTGGTACCCATCGTTGTCATGCCGGTACCTCCGCCTTGGCTTGTGCTACCGCCTCGCCGACCCGCATTGCGGCGGCGGTCATGATGTCCAGGTTGCCGGCGTAGGTCGGCAGGTAATCACCTGCTCCCTCGACTTCGAGGAGCACGACTGCGCGGTGCGGCACCTCACCACCAGGTGTCTGGAATGGTCCCTCTTCGACTACTGGCGGGTTCTTCAATCGATATCCCGGCACGTACTGGGCGACTTGGGCGGCCATCTCATGGATTGAGTCGAGAACCGCCGCATGATCCGAGCCCTCGGGAAGGCCCGCGAAAACCGTGTTGCGCATAAGGATGGGGGGTTCGGCGGGATTGAGAATGATGATGGCTTTGCTCTTTTCTGCGCCACCGATCTCCCGTAGCGCGGTGGAAGTCGTCTTGGTGAATTCATCGATGTTCTGCCGGGTTCCCGGACCGGCCGACTTGCTCGACACTGTGGAGACCATCTCTGCATACGGGAGTTGCTCGATCGCTCGACGGATGGCGTAGACCATTGGAGTTGTGGCCTGTCCGCCGCAGGTGACCATGTTGATGTTGGGCGCTTCGAGGTGGTCGTAAAGATTGACTGGCGGAATGACCTTGGGGCCACGGGCAGCCGGGGTTAGATCGATCGCGGTGATACCTGCGTCGGCGTATTGCTTGTAGTAGCGAACGTGGACGTATGCGCTTGTCGCATCGAAGATCATGTCGATGTCGTCGGAGTTCTCCAGAACCCATTCAGGGCCGGAGTGCGGCGCCTCTAGCCCTTCCTTACGTGCGCGAGCGAGTCCGTCGCTGTCGGGATCGATACCCACCAGGGCAACGAGTTCGAGTTCGTCGCTTCGCAGCATCTTGTACATCAGGTCGGTACCGATGTTTCCCGACCCGATGATCGCGCAGCGTTGTGGCATTTACTTCTCCTGTCCGGTGATTCGCAAAGTAATCGGCCCGAGGTGATCGAACTCAGCGCGGAACGTGTCACCGGCTTCGATCGGCACCATGGCGTGTAGTGCTCCAGTCATGATCACGCTTCCTGCGGGGAGCGTTACCCCCAAGGGAGCGAGAGTGTTGGCGAGCCAGGCGACCGCCGCTAATGGGTCACCAAGCGCTGCCGCTCCTGCGCCGGTTGCGATCATGTGTCCGTTCTTAGTGAAGACCATGCCAATGAGTCGAGGGTCCATCCCATCGAGTGGAACGACGACGTTCCCTAGAGCGATAGCTCCATTGCTAGCCAAATCAGCGACGGTGTCCGCGATCTTGATTTTCCAGTCGCGGATGCGCGAGTCGACAATCTCGATTGAAGCGACCAGCCCTCGCGTCGCCTGGAAGGCATCTGCAACCGTGCAATGCGGTCCGGACAGGTCCGAGTCCAAAATGACGGCGATTTCAGCCTCGACTCGGGGGGCGATGTATGCATCCACGGAGACTTCCGCACCGTCGCGATGCACCGTACTGGCGAATACCGGCCCGAAGTCCGGTTGGTCGACTCCCAGCAGTTTCTGCATCGGAGCCGAGGTAAGACCCAGTTTGTACCCGCAAATCTGCTCACCATCATCAAGGAGACGATTGACCAGGTGTTGCTGGATGGCGTAGCCGTCCGCCATGCCGAGGTCTGGCTGCGCCTCGGTGAACGGGGAGATAGGAACCAAGGATTCTCGAGCGCGATACAAGGCTTCTGCGTATTCCCGTGCTTGCTCGTCGGTGAGAATGGTCATGCTTGTCCTCCCTGCGAATCTCGGTATCCGAGGCGTCTACTGATGGCTACTCCTGCGTCGATGCAGGGGCGGGCAAACCTTCGGAGGGACTCTCCACCCAGGCGCTGCAATGGTCCGGCTATCGAAACCGCCGCGACTACCTCGCCCAGTCCATTTCGGATCGGCGCGGCCACGGAACCAACACCCACTTCGGCTTCGCCTACATTCTGCGCCCAGCCTTGGTTCTGGATGACGCCGATTTCTCGCCGAAGGTCCTCGACCTTGGTGATTGTGCGGGGTGTTTTCGCTGTCATGCGCCACCCGCGCAGGGTTCTATCAAGTTGCTCGGGAGGAAGGCACGCAAGCAGCAATTTTCCAGTGCTCGTGCAGTACGCGTCGTTTCGGTGTCCGACTCTGCCGAAGAGGCGAAGGGTCTGGGGGCTTTCGCGGCGCTCGACGTAGACAACTTCTCGCCCGTCAAGGACTGCGACCTGAACCGTCTCCTTTGTCGCATTTCTCAACTGCTCTATGACCGGCGTACAGGCCTCATGGATGTCGGTCTGCCAATGCACCGCTGTTCCCAACTCGTACATCGCCAAGCCGAGTCGGTACGCGCCTGTATCGGGATCCTGTTCCAGTAAACGCTCCTCCGCGAGCGTATTTACTAAGCGATGGGCCGTGCTCTTACCGATGCCGAGTCGACGGGAGAGTTCCGTCACGCCGAGCTCTCGGTTTGCTTTCGAGAACTCCTTCAACAGTCGAGCTGCATTACGAACGCTGGAGAGCGTTGAATGGGCACGTCGAGGCTCACCGGGGGTGCTCTCTAGCTGGTCGGTCATCGTGATGACCCGCGCAAAGTGGTTAACGCGAGGCGGCGGATTTCGTCGAGGTCGGAAATGTCGACTGACACTGCGGTGTGTCCCACGAGTTCATTGGCCAATAGACGCAGCGCATTCGGCATCTCGTTTACGTGGGCGGAGTACATCTCCGCAACCAGTGAACCTTGGTTTGGAACTAGTTGCGTCAGTGTCGTGAAGTCGCGGTCGGCTGCCGCCTGCGAATGCGCCAGTCCAGTTCCAGCGTGCTGCGCGTGATGCGGTGTGAGCCCGCTCCCTGGTGGCACGGATAGGTGGTACATAACTGAGCGAACGCCGAGTGTTTGACGAACCTGCTGGGGTTGTGGCCCCTCGGTTTCATCGATCAAGCCGAGTCCGGGGGAGACCACGGGGTCGAAGAATCGGACGCTCCACTTGAGTCCGGCGAGTTCGTCGTCAATCGCGACCTCCGGTCCCTCCGGAAGTGGGAGGGGATCAGTGGTGGCCAACACGTGCAGATAACGAGTTCCAGCGGCGATGACAGTGAAGGGCTCATGGGTGAAAAGTGGCAGCCGGGCCCGGTCTCCCGGTGGCAGAGCATCGGCGGCGTCCACGTATGCCCGATGCGCCGCACGTACGTAGTCAGCCATCGCGGTCCGCATCTGCTCGGGACCGACATTGCTCGCCATGCCGCAGGACGTTAGCAGCGAGTGTTCCTGTAGATGGGACGGCGTACTTCCATGCGGGACACATTCCGCTTACCGTCACGCCTCAACACCGTTGTGGTGTGTGGTGTGACGCAGGTGAGGGAGATGACAGCGGATGGGCATACAGAGGTTGGCGCACGTCGACGTGACGGTCACCGACTTGGACCTCGCTACGGCCTACTACACCGAGGTCATCGGCATGCTTGAGACCGAACGCGACGAGGACTCGGTCTATTTGAAGTGTTGGGACGAGCCCAATCATCACTCCCTACGTCTCATCTACGGCCCGAGAGTGGGCTTCGACATGATGTCCTTCAAGGTCGATCGTGAAGACGATCTTGCCGAGTTTGAGAACCGCGTCAATTCGTACGGATTTCCCGTCCGTCGCGTCTCCAAGGGTGAGCGGGTCGGACAAGGTGAGTCGATTCAGTTCGAAACTCCCTCGGGTCAGGTTATGGAACTTGCGGCCGATCTCGAGATGGTCGGCCGCGCAACGTCACCGGTCAATCCGGTGCCCTTCGTCGAGGGCCTGCCCGGCATAGCACCGCCGCGCCTGGACCATCTGCTCGTAACTGCCGAAGAAGTCGGCGACTCGACGAAATTCTTCGAAGACGTTTTTGGTTTCCGCACTACGGAGCAGTTGCTCGATGGACAGGGTCACCAGGCGGCAACCTGGCTTACGGTCACCGACTCCCCGCACGACCTGGCCATCGTCAGTGGAAAGAACGGTGGTCTGCACCACTTCGCATGGTGGCTCGATGACTGGGATCACGTTCGTCGGTCGGCTGACATATTGGCGTACAACGGGATCCAAATCGACGTCGGTCCAACGCGCCACGGAATCACGCGAGGCAACACCATCTACTTCTTCGATCCACTGGGTACGCGCAACGAGGTTTTCACCGGTGGATACCGGCCGGATCCGGACTTCCCGACCATTACTTGGACCGAGGATCAGATCGGTCGTGCTGTCTTCTACTACGAAGGCGAACTCAATACCCGCTTCATGACGGTTCACACGTAGGGGGCGGCTAGACATGGGAATCTTGCGTCTCTCGCACGTTGAGGTGCGTGTGCCCGACCTGGAGTTGGCAACCGCCTATTACACCGAGGTAGTTGGACTTTACGAAACCGCTCGGGAAAGCGATCGCGTGTACTTGAAGTGCTGGGACGAACAGCAGCACCACTCGGTCATCTTGACCAGTGAGTCGACTTACGGCTTGAACCACATGGGCTGGAAGGTCCGCTACCGCGACGATCTTGACGACTACACCGCGCGCCTTGAGACCGCAGGCTTCGCGGTAAGCCGTTACGCGGCGGGTGAGATCGGACCGGGGCACGGTGAGGCCATCCGGTTCACGATGCCCAGCGGTCACGTGATGGAACTCGTCTATGGGATGCAGCAGGTAGGGAACCTGTTGCCGCTGGTCAATCCGCCACCCAAACCAATCAACATGGTTGGGTTCGCGCCACCACGGCTTGACCACGTCTTCATCACGTGCGAAGACGTTGCGGGAAACACTCGATTCCTGCAGGAAGTCTTGGACTTCCACCTAACCGAGCAGGTCCTCGGCGATGACGGCTTCCAAGTAGCGACGTGGCTTGAGCGCTCCCACCACTCACATGACATTGCCTTGGTGACCGGGAAGGACCGGGGACTCCACCACTTCGCCTTCTGGGTGGATGACTGGACCGCGATACGCGATACGGCCGATGTCTTGGCCTATCACGGCGTTCCGATTGAGACGAATCCCACGAGGCACGGAGCAACCCGCGGGCACTGCCTCTACTTCTTCGATCCGGCAGGCAACCGCAACGAAGCCTTCACGGGGGGCTACCAGGTTGATCCTGAAGAACCACCCATCACGTGGACAGAGGCTGAAATGGGACGGGCGATCTTCTACTACGACGGCGTCGTGAACCAAGAGTTCTTGACGGTGCATAGCTAGGGAGAGATATGACGGCTTCGGATACCAGGGACGAGGAAGCGTTGATTGAGTCGATTGCTGCTGATGGCGGCACGCAGCGCCCTCGCCTGCCGCACATGGATCGAACTGACCCTCCGGCTTACCTGCAGAAGTACCTCGAACGTGAGGCTGGGGGCGGGAAACCCCACGAGGCCGAAGGATTCGAAGTCGACCGTACGGACGATGCTCCGCTCTACCTTCGTCGTTTCCGTGATCGCAAGACCGGTGCAACACCGCTGGAGGCACAGCGGCCGACGTGGAATGGCGAGGAGCTAGGTGTCACGCTCGCGCGTGCAACGATCACCAAGACCAAGGAAATCGTCCCCGAAAGCGCCGAGCAAGCGGGACCAGCGGCCCTCACCCAGGTGCACATCATTCGCCACGGCGAGACCCAGGGCTATTCGACCGAAAGTGGACTGACGCCCCTAGGCAGCTGGCAGGTCCATCGTCGTGGCTTTGATATCAGCAAGTCGATTCGCGAAGGCGAGCGCGTGCACATCGTCTGCGCAGATACCAATCGGGCACGGCAGACGTCCGAGGGCATCCGCAAAGGGCTGTTAGACGGACTCACTATGTGGGGACGCACGGCTGAAATTTCCGAAGTGGAGCCGATGGAGGAGTTCCGTAACTTCCAGGTCTGGACTCCTGAGGGTTTGCGGGACGTCACCGGCGCCTTCCGCTTGTACAAGCGCGAGATGGAGAAATACGAACGGGTGGGAATGGGTGATCGACCCAACTGGCTCGTCGACATCGATCGTTTCTATAAGACGCAACAGGGTGGAGCCGATCCAATCACGCTGTGGACGCAGATCCCGATGCTCAATTTCGAGCCGCCTTCGGCCACCGTGCGGCGATTCTGGGCCGGTATTCAACGGATTCAACAAGAGCATCCGGGCGATCGAATCATCGTCGGAACCCACTCTGGTCCTATCCGCGTCTTCGCAATCAGCGCTTTCGGCTACGACCCGGGAGAGCCGTACAACACTGAGGAAGTGATTGTTCGGCTGGTCGAGGGCAATTCGGCCTTCATCGCGTATCGCAACAGGGTCCAAGAAGTACAGGTCCCGAATCTCGAGGAACTTCCCGATTGGTGGCAGGGGCTGAGCGGTCGAGCTCTCCCCTCGTCGTTGCGTGAGGAGGCTGGCGCATGAGCTTGGTTATGTGGTTTGAGGGTTATTGGCACGGCTTGAAGAATGAAGTGGGTGGCAAGGGTGCGAGTCTGGGTGAGATGACCGGAGCCGGGCTTCCCGTGCCACCGGGGTTTGTCCTGACGACGCATGGATTTCGAGCAAGCAAGGAAGCATCGGATCTCGACGACCAACTGGCAGTCCTACTAGCCGACCTCGATACCGATGACACAGCGATGGTCGCGGAGCGGTGCGGAAAGATCCGCCAGGCGATCGAAGCGATGGCAATGGATTCGCAGGTCGAAGCCGATCTCCGCGCGGCTTACGACGAACTGTGCACGATGTCCAACACTGAGCGGATTCCGGTGGCCGTTCGATCCTCGGCAACCAGTGAGGACTCCCCTGATGCGTCCTTCGCTGGCGAACATGACACCTACTTGTGGATCCGAGGCGGGGACGATGTCGTTGATGCCGTGCGCCGCTGTTGGGCCAGTCTGTTCACTGATCGTGCGACTTGCTATCGAGCAGAGATGGGCTACGAGCACCGATCCGTTGAAATGAGCGTCGTAATCCAAAAAATGGTCCGTCCCATTTCCGCTGGCGTCGCGTTCACTCTGAATCCCTCAGACGGCGATCGTTCGCAGATCTGCATCGACTCAGCCTGGGGCTTCGGGGAAGGAGTTGTCTCCGGTGAGGTGACTCCCGACAACTTCCTCATCGACAAGGTGATGTTTGAGATCGGCAGGCGCGAGATCTCAAACAAGGCCCATGAGTTTCGTTTGACCGATCACGACACTGTCGAGAAGGTTGAGACGGATGAAGAGCGCGCAAACTCGGCGAGTTTGACCGACGCGCACATTAAAGCCATCGCCGCGTTGGCGAAGGAGGCCGAGAAGCACTACGGCTGCCCACAAGACATCGAATGGGCAGTCGATGCAGATCTGCCAGAGGGGGGAAATGTGGTCCTTCTGCAGTCCCGACCAGAAACGGTCTGGAGCAAGAAAGAGCGCAAATCCGCAACAGGGGGATCCAACGGAGACTTCATGGCGAGCATCGTCTCGACATTGATGAATCCATTGCACGCCCAGAAGCACTGACGTGCTCTGGTAACCGTTCTACGAAAGGAATGTAGGGATGGCTGATCGTTTCCCCAGTCCCTTCGAGGTGGAGACACCCGAGGGGGCCGAAGGCTGGCAAGAGATGTATACGTACTCGTCGATGTTCTCCGAAGCTCGACGTGACTTTGATGATTCGATGTTCTGGTTCCAAGATGGGGTGCATTGGCCCAACGTCCTGACGCCATGGGATGCGACCCTGTTCGAGTTCGCTATCTCGTCGCTCTCGCAGTACAACACCCGCCACCTGCAGGTTCCGCCGGCCAATGGCATCGCCTTCAGGATTCTCAATGGGTATGGCTATCTTTCGCCGGTTCCAGCCGATGAGTCCACGATCGAGCAGCGGGTAGCCAACTTCACCGAACGCGCGGGTCACTACTTCATGAACTGGAATGACCTTTACGACAACTGGATGGTCAAGATCCGTGAGCTCGTGGGTGAGCTTGAGGGGCTGGAGTTCGAGCCCTTGCCGGAGATCGAGGACGCGGAGTCTGTGGTCAAGGCGGGGGCTGGTCTCGGATCGGGTTTTGCTCTGCAGGACAACTACCACCGCTTAGTCAGTCTTTCTTTAAAGCTATGGAACTACCACTTCGAGTTCTTGAACCTCGGCTATGCGGCGTACCTTGACTTCTTTATGTTCTGTAAGACCGTGTTCCCGAATATCCCGGATCAGGCCATTGCAAAGATGGTCGCCGGTGTAGATGTGGACCTGTTCCGTCCGGACGATGAGCTCAAGCGCTTGGCACGGAAGGCTGTCGAATCAGGTGTCGCTGAGGCCTTCTCGGCCGGTGATGTCGAGGCAACCTGCCAGGTACTCAAGGGATCCACGGAGGGTCAAGCGTGGATTGCCTCATTTGAGGAGTCTGCCGAGCCGTGGTTCAACTTCTCTACGGGATCGGGCTTCTACCACCACGACAAGATCTGGATCGAGAACGTCGAGGTGCCCTTCGAGTTCATCCGCAACTACATCGACAAGGTGCAGGCCGGCGAAGACCTGAATCGACCGGTCGAAGCTATCCGTGCCGAGCGCGATCGTGTGGTGTCTGAATACACCGAACTCCTCGGCTCCGCGGAAGATAAAGAGGCCTTCGAAGGCAAGCTTGGCCTTGCCCGCGTGGTCTTCCCTTACGTGGAGAACCACAACTTCTATGTGGAGCACTGGAGCCACTCGGTCATCTGGCGCAAGATGCGGCAACTTGGCGAGACATTCGTCAAGGAGGGCTTCTGGAGCCAGGCCGACGACATCTTCTACCTCAAGCGCACCGAGGTTGAGGACGCACTATTCGACTACTTCAACTCCTGGGCTACGCCGGAGCAGCCGATGGGCCCGTCGTATTGGCCGCCGATCATCGAGAAGCGCAAAGGCATCTGCGACGCCCTGGGTAAGTGGAAGCCGACGCCGGCGCTCGGCGAGCCGCCGGAGGTCATCACCGAGCCGTTCACGGTCATGCTGTGGGGAATCACTTCCGAGAGCGTGAATTCATGGCTCGGTGGCGGTGACGCTGCCGAGGGTGAGTTGCGTGGCATGGCGGCATCGCCGGGTGTGGTGGAAGGCCTTGCGAGGGTCATCTTCTCGGCGGACCAGATCGGGGAGATCCAGCAGGGAGAGATCCTTGTCGCTCCTCTCACTGCTCCGAGTTGGGCGCCGATCTTCGGCAAGATCCAGGCAACGGTTACCGACACCGGCGGCATGATGAGCCACGCCGCGATTGTGTGCCGTGAGTACGGACTACCTGCCGTTACCGGCACCGGCTTCGCAACAACGAATCTGACCACCGGTCAGCGGATCCGTGTGGATGGAACTAACGGGACGGTCACTGTCTTGGAGTAGGTGTTGTCGGACCCGGGGCCGGGGAGGACGAAAGTCCATTTCCGGCCCCGGTTCCTTCCGGCGGGACGAATTACTTGCCCCGCACCACAACAGCAATAACCGTTAGCATCAGGTCGAAAGAAGGGATCAGGTCATGCTGACTGTCGAACAAAATGAGGAATTGACCCGGGTTGGTCCGGGAACTCCGATGGGGGAACTTCTGCGTCGGTATTGGTACCCGATCGCCTTCGAGCAAGACTTCGATGACGCTTTCACCAAGACGGTTCGACTTCTCGGTGAGAATTGGACGCTGTTCAAGACCCCCAAGAGCGGGCGTTACGGGATCGTCGCTGAGGCCTGCCCGCATCGCCGCGCATCGCTCACCTACGGCGTTGTTCACGAGGATGGCATTCGCTGCGGCTATCACGGGTGGAAGTGGGACTTTGACGGCAACTGCATGGAGCAACCTGCGGAGGCTGACAACCAGAACTTCCGTGATCGTGTTCAGCAGAAGGCTGGTAAGGCCGAGGTGATGGGCGGCATGGTCTGGGTGTACGTCGGTCCAAGCCCGGCACCCGAGTTGCCTCGCTTTGATGTGTACGTCATGGATGGAGTCAAGGACTGCGGTTACACCACCCTGCCCTGTAACTGGCTGCAGATCATGGAGAACTCGGTCGATCCCCACCATGTCGAGTGGCTGCATGGCCAGTACTTCGAGTTCCTCGGTCAGACAGAGGGATTCGATGCCCCTAAGGCCTTCCAAAAGAAGCACATGAAGACCGGCTTTGACGAGATGGAGTGGGGCATCCTCAAGCGCCGTGTGCTGGAGGGAAGTTCGGAAGAGAACGACGACTGGAAGATTGGCCATCCGCTCGTCTTCCCGTACAACATGCGCGTCGGTGGCGCAGGAATTGATCAGATGCAGATTCGGGTCCCTATCGATGACACCACAACATGGAAATTGTTCTACTCCAACCATGCTCCTCAGGGTGCGGAACTCCCGGAGCAAGAGCGTCCGGTCTTCTACGAGTACGCATGGAAGGACGAGAACGGTCGGTTCATTACCGACTACATCGAAGGTCAAGACACCATGGCTTGGGTTTCCCAGGGTCCGGTGACCGACCGATCGCAAGAGCACCTGGGCCGATCCGATGCAGGCGTGGCGATGCTGCGCAAGATGTTCAAGGAGAACATGAAAAAGGTCGCTAACGGTGAGGATCCCATCGGTACCGTTCGCGAGAAGCACGATCGCATCGATCTTCCCTGTGAGAAGGACAAATTCGGCGCCGAGCGAGAGTTCGCTGAGGCTTGGATCACTCTCGGGTCCTCCCGCTATAGCCCCATCAAGCAGGAGCTTCTCGATCTGCATAACAATGCTTGGGCTAACAGGGAGAAGGCCGGTGCCGACGCCTGACGACGCCCTTGGTATTTCCGAGCGAGCCCGCATCATGGCTGAGTTGCCGCCAGACCCCCACCGCCTTCCACCCAGGGGGGAGTGGTTCTCGTCTGACGCCGAGCGTCACCTGCTTGACCGCCCCAAGTTCTGCCCGATGTGCGCTGGGGATCTTGAGGCCGACGGTGGGATCGCCACGGAATACTGGACTAGCGACACACGTAACTTCATGACTTGGTGTGGAGATTGTGGCTGGTTTGGAGAAGTAGTCCGATTTGACATGGTCACCATCCAGGAAGAAGAGCACTGAACGATCACGACTCGTTTGTGGTCGGCATTGCGGAGTCCATCGCTCAGGCGCGACGGGCTGGCAGTGTGCTCGGCGCGGATGATGTGGCTGTCCCTGACGATCAGGCTTACGCCGTGCAACGCGAGGTCCGCCGGCTCTTGTATGCCCAAGGCTCGATCATTGGGTTCAAGTTGGGCTACACCTCGCAGGTTATGCGCGATGCCATGGGGATCGCGCATCCAAACCACGGACCGTTAATCGAAGGCATGGTCGTGCAGTCGCCGGCGCGCGTTCATGGGTTGATGCAGCCGAAGGTCGAACCTGAGTTCGCGATTGTGATCGGTAACGGCGGGGGCATCACATCGATACGAGCCAGCCTGGAAGTAGTGGACTCGGTGTGGCGCGGCTATCAATTCAGCTGGGCTCACAACACTGCCGACGGATCGTCTGCGGCCTTCGCCGTGATTGGTGATGAGATTTCGATCGACGCTTCGTTAACGGATATGACGATTGACGTGACATCGAGTTCGGGTGAGGTATCGGCGGTTTGTGCCGCCGATTCAGGAATCGACATCGAAGGTAGCCTGCAGTGGCTGGCAAACAGTTCGGAGATTCCTCGAGAACTCCAGCCGAAAGACATCGTCCTCACCGGTGGATTAGCCGCACCGATTGACCTTCCCGACGGTGGTTGGATAGAAGCGACCTTCCGATCGAGTTCGTGGGTCACTCGAGTTCGCGTGGAAAGGGACGAGCATCGATGAGGGGTTTGGTTTTCGATTTCGGCGGTCCGGTACTCCTGACACCGTTCGAGGTGCGTGCAATTGGTGAACGTAACCTTGGACTTCCTTCGGGATCTTTCGCGTGGACTGGACCATTCGATCCTTCGTCAGACCCCGAATGGCGCGCCTTTCAATCGGGGGAAATGAATGAGCGTGATTATTGGGCGATCCAGGCTCAACGATTCGCTGAACTGACCGGACGGCCCTCGGATATGGCATCGATGATGGGTCCTTTCTATGCCGGGGACGAGGACGAACTTGTACGCCCGGGCGCTCGCTCACTGATAAATGACGCGAAGGCCGCCGGAGTGAAGGTGGGTATCCACACGAACGATCTCACTACATTCCATGATGCCGAGTGGCTCGATCGCATGACCATCCTGCGTGAGTTCGAAGTCATGGTCGATGGCAGGACCGACGACGTCTACAAGCCAGACCCCGAGGCTTACCGGTTGATGGTCGAACGCATGGGCATGTCCGCCGAGGACATCGTCTTCATCGACGATCAACCGATGAACATTGCGGGTGCAGAGTCGGTTGGCATGGTGTGCGTCCATCTGGACCCGACCAATCCCGAGCCAGCGTTCGCACAGGCCCGCAAACTCCTCGAACTCCCGGCTGCCTAGGCCTCCAGCTCGGGAGAGCCTTCTTGGGAGGTCCCCACGCCGCGATCCATCAGTCGTAAGCCCCAACCCACGCTCGGTCCGATTAACAACGCAAAGAGGACTGTTCCCAGACCAACGGTTCCGCCGAGTAGCCACCCAAAGATGAGCACGGTCACTTCGATACCTAGACGCACGCGGGACACCGGCCATCCGTAGCGAATGTGCAGACCCGTCATCCAGCCATCGCGTGGCCCGGGGCCGAGGTTGGTGGTTAAGTAAAGCCCACTACCCAGACCGATGAGGGCAATGCCCGCAAATACGAATGCCAGCCGCAACCACAGGGGATCGGGATGGGGAATGAAATGCACACCGACCTGCAAAGCGCCCGCGATGACGATGGCGTTGGCAATCGTTCCCAACCCGGGACGCTCTCGTAGTGGAATCCACAGGAGCAAGACCACTGCACTGATGACGAAGGTTGCAACGCCGATGGACACTGGAGTCCGCACGGTCAGTCCCTGAGCGAGAACGGTCCACGGGCCGTTGCCAAGATCCGAGACCACTAGCAGAGCTTCTCCGGTCCCAAAGAGCCACAACCCGAGGACCAAGATGCCAAGCGTTGACGGTCGAGCGCGCCAACGTGACCTCGAGCGCCAGGGGGTGATCGGAATCGTTCGGGAAGGTCGCAGCCATCCGGGGATTCGCAGTGTGGACATCATCGTGGCGTTACCGTACGGCCATGTTCAAGTCCCGGGTACTCGGTGTTGGCATGGGTGCCGTGCTGGTCCTGGCGCTCGCGGGTTGTGGGGAGGAAACGGCCGCCGAAGATGTGTTCGAGTCCGCGGCACCTCAGGCGTTGCCAGCTGAAGAAGGCTCAGAACAATTTTTGGATAACCAGGAGTTATCGATCCTGGACCAGCGCGTGACGTACCCAAAAAAGAGGCCTGCTCGGATCAGCAGTGAGACGGTGGTTCTTGAATCAGGCGAGAGCACAGGCTGGCGTCGACATCGCATCCCGGTATACGTCCATGTTCTCTCCGGGACCTACACCGTCGACTTCGGTGAAGGGGCGCTGGTGGAGTATCCGGCCGGATCGGCATTCATGCAGGCGACTAAAACGGACTACAACGGCATAAACACCGGTGATGAACAAGCAACCGTGCTGCACGTCTATCTCGGAGCCAAGGGCCTACGGGATGTCATTGAACGCTGACGTGGCTGATCGTTCTACCTGAGGTCTGCCAGGTCGGCGGGTCGATCGATGTCCTTGCCCGACGCCACATCGCCTACTTCGACAAGAGCCACTTCGTCTCGTCCTTGGATGAACGACCGCGCACCCTCGTCCCCGATGACGGTGTCGATGAGTTCACGGAAGTGCTCACGCGGAATCCGAACCGGGTGACCACGTTCGCCATCGAATGCAGCGACAGCGATCCCCGACTCCGCATTCTTCACTCGGGCAATTGCTTCGGATGTGAGTTGGGGTAGATCGACGAGAGTGATGAGTGCGTAGTCGGTCTCGGTGGTGGCGTTGACCCACTTCAGGGCGATCCGCAGTGAGGAACCCATGCCCTCTTCCCAACCGTGGTTCACGATCACGAGGGCACCGTCGACCGAGCCTTCCCAGGCACCGAGGATGACGAATACCGGATCGCACCCGGCCTCGCGCAGAAGACGAACCGCCCGGTCGACCAGCCGTTCGCCTTCGTAGACGACAGGGGCTTTCGGTTCACCGAACCTTGAACCGTTGCCTGCAGCGAGAACAACGCCCGCGACGGTAGGTGCGGGCTCGGTCATCGGGGTGCACCCGGATGAATAGGTCCGTTGGTGTCTGTCAGGTGGCGACCCGTCCCGCCCCACCGAGCTTGAACGATCTCCGCAGCGATGGAGATGGCGGTCTCCTCGGGCGTGCGAGCGCCGAGGTCGAGGCCGATCGGAGAATGAAGGCGCTTGAGTTCCTCATCGGTGACGCCGGATTCACGCAGTCGGTCGAGCCGGTCTTCGTGCGTGCGACGTGACCCCATTGCCCCGACGTAACCGGCACGGCTTGCCAGTGCGACCTTGAGGGCGGGAACGTCGAACTTGGGATCGTGGGTCAGCACCGCAATGACGGTGCGCTCATCTACGTGTTGCTTCTCCAACCAGCGGTGCGGCCAATCAACGACGACTTCATCGGCCTCAGGGAAGCGC
Organism: Candidatus Nanopelagicales bacterium; assembly: GCA_040266055.1. Lineage (GTDB taxonomy): Bacteria > Actinomycetota > Actinomycetes > S36-B12 > S36-B12 > S36-B12. Next base: position 37,574 of record JBDQFC010000017.1, read on the forward strand.
TTGGTGGTGGCGAAGATCGGGCGCGCATCGCAGACCGTGACCCGGTAGCCGAGGACCTTGCCAACTCGAACCAGTGAGGCAGAGAAGTCGATCGCGCCGAAGACGAACATCTGAGCCGGTGGCGCGTAACTAGCGACGAAAACATCCAGGCCTTCACCAAGGCGCTCACCCTCGCCGCCGTAGTGAAGGAAACCCGTCGTGCCGGCAGCCAGCATGCCCAGCGCGTCCTCGCGAACGGTGTCATCAAGCCGTTTGGTACCCAGGCTGCCCTCGGTGCCGGCGGGCCGGATCACGAGGTGTCGGCCAATGCGGTCGGCAACTCCCTCAGGAGCCTTGACCACCGTCGCAATTGCTACCGGCTCGTCGGCTTCGATGCTGGAAGCGATGCCTTCGAGTTCGGGCCAGGTCTGCTGGTCGACCCGCTCGGCGAAGACCTCGATGATCCCACCGCAGGTGAGACCGACTCCGAAGGCTTCGTCATCGCTGATCCCGTATTTTTGATACTGAGCCTGACCATCGGCGAGGATCTCCAGCCCAACGTCGAACAACGCCCCCTCGACGCAACCGCCACTAACCGAGCCAACCGCCTCTTGGTCGCTGGTAACGAGCATCGCCGCACCGGCGGGGCGTGGGGCTGATTTCCACGTCCGGATCACCGTCGCCATCGCCACAGGTTCACCAGCCCGGTAGGCGGCTAGGAGTTCTCCGAGCACCTCTCGCATGATCTGCAGAGTAGGCCAATAATGGTCCCATGGCTCAGTCAGAGGCGCAGGTGCGCTTGGTCACGGTCGGCACCGAGGTGATCGACGCCGATCAACTTCGCCGTCTTGTCTCGGACCCAGCTGCAGGTGCTTGCGTCGTTTTCACCGGAGACGTCCGTGATAACGATCATGAGCGCTTTGTGGTCTCCTTGACCTATGAGGCTCACCCCGAGGCTCAGGCGGCCTTGGAGCAGGTGGCGGCTGAGGTCATCGCTGACCACGACGTTGTAGCCGTAGCCGTGGTGCACCGACACGGCCCGATCCCTATCGGGGAGTCCGCCCTTGTGGCAGCAGCCAGCGCTCGCCATAGGCAGCAGGCCTTCGATGCCTGCGTGGCGCTGGTGGAGAAGACCAAAGAGAGAATTCCGATCTGGAAGCATCAGGTCTTTGCTGATGGAACGGACGAGTGGGTGAACTGCGCATGAGTGAGAACGAGAAGTCGCTTGTCGACACGTACGGTCGCGTTCACCGTGACATGCGCGTTTCCCTGACCGATCGCTGCTCACTTCGCTGCAACTACTGCATGCCGGCGGACTTCGCGGATTGGATTCCCGGTGAGCATTTGCTGACTACCGACGAGATGATGCTGGTCTTAGACGTCGCAACGGAAATGGGAATCGACCAAGTTCGGCTCACGGGCGGTGAGCCCCTTCTTCGGCCTGATGTAGTGGACGTGGTCCGCCGCATCTACGCCCTTCCTCATGCTCCGAAGATCTCGCTGACCTCCAACGGACTCCGCTTACCGAAGTTGGCGCAGGAGCTCGCGGACGCCGGTCTAGAGAGGGTCAACATCAGCCTGGACACCCTTGATCCGCAGCGCTTCAAGGAGATGACGCATCGCGATCGCTTCCACGACGTGATCGCAGGTATCGAGGCAGCGAAAGAAGCCGGCCTGCTTCCGGTCAAGGTCAATGCAGTGTTGCTTCGCGGTGTCAACGACGATGAAGCCGTTCCACTGCTGCGCTATGCGCTGGAGAACGATTGGAAGTTGCGCTTCATCGAGCAGATGCCGCTCGACGCCGGCGGATTGTGGGCACGCCCCAAAATGGTCACCGCTGACGAGATCACGGAGATGCTCTCGGCTGAGTTCGAACTGACACCAGTGCCTGCCCGAGGCTCCGCGCCCGCGGAGGAGTTCTATGTTGACGGTGGACCGGCGACTGTGGGCATCATCGCAAGCGTGTCGCGGCCGTTCTGCTCCGCGTGCGATCGGCTACGCCTGACGGCCGACGGCCAGTTCCGCAACTGTCTCTTCGCGCAAGACGAAACCGACGTGCGAGCCCTGCTTCGAGATTCGTCGCTGTCCGAAGATGAGATTCGTGCAGGTATTGCCTCGACGCTCATGAAGGTGACCAAGTCGAAACTGCCCGGTCACGGGATCAACGACCCCACGTTCATCCAGCCGTCCCGACCAATGTCGGCCATCGGCGGCTAGCCCCGCCGGCGTATTCCCGGGCCGGCCTAACCGCCGGCGTATTCCCGGGCCGGCCTAACCGCCGGCAAAGGGCGGCAGGACGTCCACCTCCGACCCCTCGCCCACCTCGATGTGGCTCGGTTCCTCGTGAGTGGCGACGCCGTCGATCAGGTACGAGCAGCGTGGCAGGACTGTGGCGAGTGCCGGGCTGTTCGACACCAGTCCATCAAGGACGGACTGAAGGCTCCCGGGCGGCGCCGATGTCTCGCTTATTCCCGCAGCGGCCCGGGCGGCGGCGAAAAGGCGAACGGTGACCGGCATGGACGGCAGGTTAACGCTTCGCGTGACGAGCGCGAGATCGGTTAATACGCTTACAGAAGGCGCAGGGCTGTCCTACCGTGGAGTTCTCGTCATTGGTGGCAGGCAAGACAGGGAGATCTGATGGATCTAGAAAACTCGTTCACAGTTCCCGCCGACGTCGATACCGCGTGGCAGACGCTGCTCGATGTTGAGGCCATCGCGCCCTGCATGCCCGGAGCCACCCTCGATTCAATCGACGGTGACGACTTCAGCGGCAAGGTCAAGGTCAAGCTTGGACCGGTGTCGATGGTCTACGGCGGAAACGCCTCCTTTCTGAGCAAAGACGAAGCGAGTCATACGGCGGTGATTCAGGGAACGGGCAAGGAGAGCCGTGGCCCTGGTACCGCTCAGGCGAAGGTGTCGATAACACTCACCGAAGAGGGTCCGTCGAGTACCCGGGTCGACGTCTCGACCGATCTCACGATCACTGGCAAGGCTGCCCAGTTCGGTAAAGGCGTCATGCAAGACGTGGCAAGTCGTCTCGTCGGGCAATTTGCTACCAACCTTGAAGGCGTCATCGCATCGCGCTCAGCTGCTGCCGTTGAGTCAACCGCTTCTGAAATGACAGGAGGCGAGACGGGGGGACACGAAGTTACGGCACCGGCCGCCACGGCACCGGCACCAGCGCCGATCCAACAGGCCGAGGCTCTCGATCTCGGTTCCGTTGCGGCAGGTCCCGTGCTCAAGCGTGTGGTCCCGGTAGCCGTCGGTGTATTGGTGGTCGCCGCGGTTATCTGGTGGATAGTCAAGTAGGTCGTCGTTAATGTCCGTCGCAGAACTCGTCGCGTCTCCCGAAGATCTCATCGCACGGCTTGCCGGTGAGGGGTATCTAGCCGACGAAGGCCTTGCGACGGCCTTGTTTTGCGCCATTCGCTTGCCGCAACCGTTGTTGCTAGAGGGCGAAGCAGGGGTGGGCAAGACGCAAGCGGCGAAGTCGCTGGCGCACATGCTCGACACCCCACTGATTCGTCTTCAATGTTTCGAGGGCATCGATGCATCTGAGGCGCTTTATGAATGGAACTACCCCAGGCAGCTGTTGAGCATCCGTACGGCCGAAGCGCAGGGCGCGGCTCTCGACGAAGCATCATTGTTCGAGCGCAACTACTTGATCGAACGGCCACTCCTTCAAGCAATCGAGCACGATGGGCCACAGCCAGCGGTCCTACTCATTGACGAGGTTGATCGTGCGGATGAGGAGTTCGAAGCGTTCTTGTTCGAGATGCTTGCCGAGAACACCGTCACTGTTCCCGAGATTGGAACGATTAAGGCGAAGCAACCGCCGATCGTCATCTTGACGTCCAACCGCACCCGCGATTTGCACGATGCGCTGAAGCGACGCTGCCTATATCACTGGATCGACTATCCCGACCTCGAGCATGCGACCGCGATAGTTCGATCCCGAGTGCCCCAGGCATCGGGCGAACTGGCGACGGAAGTGGCCGAAGCAGTCCAACGCCTGCGGAGCCTGGAGGTCCAAAAGCTGCCCGGAATCGCGGAGGCGATCGATTGGGTGCAAGCGGCGGCACTGCTCGGCCTGAGGTCACTTGACGAGAATGGTGTCGAACGCACGTTGAGTTCGGTTTTGAAGTACCGCGAGGATCAAGACCTCGCTCGTGCAGAGGGTCTGGCCTGGGTTGCCGGTCACTGACCAGCCCGATCTCAGGGAGATCTGTGCAGCGTTCGGAGATCTCCTTCATCGAGCGGGTGTCCCGGTAACCCCCGAGCGCAGCGCGCGCTTTGCGGCGGCGGTGACCCTCGCCAACCCGCAGGACCTATCCCATCTCTATTGGCTGGGTCGCGTCACTCTCACCACCAATCGCGAGCAGTTCGACAGCTACGACCGTGTCTTTCGTCAAGTGTTCCGGGGTCTGGTGGATCTTGGTGAAATCCAGTCACCGGATAGCAGCGCCAGTGAGTCCCCGGCGCCCGAAGCGCCCGGAGGTGACACCGCACCGTCCGTACGCGACCGCGGCGAAGAGGGTGACGCAGGCCAGCATGGGACTAGTGCAACTCCGGGAGCGGTGAGCGAGGGTGCTGATTCCAGTCAAGCGAGTGCACTCGCTGCGGTGAGCACAGTGGAGCGACTCAACGATCGCGAATTCTCGACTCTTACCGCGGAGGAACTCGCCCTTCTCCAACGGCTCGTCGAGCAGTTGCCGCTCGTACCACCGCTGCGCCGGGGGCGTCGTTCCAGGCGTCATCGTTCCGCGGGTTCGATTGATGTCCGTGCGACGCTTCGTCGCTCGCACCGAACGGCGGGAGATCCCGTTCGATTGGTGCATCGAAAGCGGGCGACCAAACCCCGACGGATCATCCTGATCGCGGATGTCTCAGGGTCGATGGAGCCGTACGCGCGCATCTACCTGCACCTGTTGCGAGGAGCCGTCCGGGCGATCAAGGCAGAGGCCTTCGTCTTCGCCACACACCTCACCCGACTCACGACGCAGCTTTCATCTATGAATACCGAGCAGGCCTACGCGAAGGCCGCCCAAGCTGCGAATGATTGGTCCGGAGGAACCCGCATCGGACACTCAATCCAGTCATTCATCGATGGGTACGGGCGCCGAGGCCTGGCGCGCGGTGCCGTCGTCGTCATCGTGAGCGACGGTTGGGAAAGCGATCGGCCCGAGATCCTCGGAGAGGCGATGATGCAGTTGAGCCGTCTCGCCCACCACACCATCTGGGTGAATCCACGAAAGGCTGCTCAATCCTTTGAACCCCTGACCGGAGGTATGGCAGCAGCTCTGCCGTACGTGGACACGTTCCTTTCTGGTCACAGCCTGCGTGCCCTGCAGGACGTCATGGAGGCGATTGCCGCTGCTGGCGACCGAGTCGATCGAGGCACTCGCGATCGGGCACGCGTTTTCGGTGCAGCCTGAATAGGCTGGTCCGATGCTCGTATCCGTGGACGACTACCGCGAGGGGATCCTGCAAGGGATCGCTCCGCTCGACCCCATCTCGCTCCATTTGGCCGACAGTCATGGCTGTGTGCTTGCTGAAGATGTCGTCGCCCAGTGGCCGCTGCCGTCTTTCGACAACTCCTCGATGGACGGCTACGCCGTTATCGCAAGCGATGTCGCCTCGGCCAGTGAGGATGCTCCCGTCTCTCTCACGGTGATCGACGACGTTCCTGCGGGCTCGCGAGCGGACAAGGCGCTCACTTTGGGTAGTGCCGTCCGCATCATGACGGGTGCACCGATCCCAGCGGGTACCGAATGCATCGTTCCCGTTGAGCTCACCGACGCTGGGACGCAAACCGTTGAGATTCGAGGCTCCGTCGACGCGGGCGCGTATATCCGTCGGGCCGGTGAGGACGTCATTGTCGGCGACATCGTTGTGCGCGCCGGGACCTTGCTGTCATCACGACACCTTGCGGTAATCGCAGCTGTCGGCAAGGGCCATCTTCTGGTCTATCCGCGACCTCGGGTGGCGGTTCTGTCCACCGGCAGTGAACTCGTTGAACCCGGAACCCCGCTCACTAAGGGGATGATCAGTGATTCCAACAGCTTCCTGCTCGTCGCCGCTGCGAACGAAGCGGGCGCGCAGGCCTACCGGGTTCCGCCGGTTCGTGATGACGCCGAGGCGTTCGCCGCTGCCATCACCGATCAACTGCACCGCGCAGATCTGATTCTCACCAGTGGCGGCGTGAGCATGGGCGCCTACGACACCGTCAAGGAGGTATTTACCGACTACGGAACCGTCGAGTTCACCAAGGTCGCGATGCACCCCGGTATGCCGCAAGGTCATGGCTTTGTTGGTGAGACCGAAGATGAACGCATACCGGTGATCACGCTCCCGGGTAATCCGGTGAGTTCCTTCATCTCGTTTCAGAACTTCGTTCGACCGGCCATCAACAAACTCCGCGGGCTCGAAGCTACGGATCGGCCACGAGTATCAGCCAAAGTGACCAAGGCTATGGACTCGCCGCAGGCCAAGCGTCAATTCGCACGGGGCAGATTCCTGCCAGATGGCCGTGTCGAGCCGGTTGGTGGAGGACAGGGATCGCACGTCATCGGTGGGCTGGCGCAATCGGATTGTCTGATTGTGGTTCCCGAGGGGGTCGCGCATATCGACGCTGGTGACACTGTGGACGTCGTGGACTTGCGGGGTGATGTTCGATGAGCGGCTTCACTCATCTTGATGAGTCCGGCGACGCTCACATGGTTGACGTAGCCGAGAAGCAGGTCACGGATCGGCGCGCGACAGCTCGAGCTTTCGTCCGCGTGGGCCCCACGGTGATCGAGATGCTTCGAGGATCTGGCGTACCGAAGGGTGATGCGCTGGCGGTCGCCCGCATCGCGGCTATCTCTGGAACCAAGCGGACGTCGGACCTCATTCCGTTGTGTCATCCGATCGCGATCCACGGCGTGGATGTCGATGTCGAGGTGGAAGATCAGGGAGTTCGCATCACCGTGACCGTCCGGACCGCGGACCGCACTGGTGTCGAGATGGAGGCGCTCACAGGCGCGAGCATCGGCGCACTTGCGATAATCGACATGGTCAAGGGCGTCGACCGTTCCGCGATGGTGGGTGAAGTCGTCTTGCTGGAGAAGTCCGGTGGTCGCTCGGGTCACTACATCCGCGACGAGTCGCGATGAGTTACCGCGGCCTTGTCATCACGTCGTCTAATCGCGCTGCTCGTGGTGAGTGGGAAGACACGTCCGGCCCAATCCTCGTCGCAGGTTTGACCCAATTGGGCTTTGACGCAGTCGGACCCCGCGTAGTAGCCGATGGTGAGCCGTTCGCCGAAGCACTCGAGCGCGGTGTCGAGGAGGGGTTTGATCTCATTCTTACGACGGGTGGCACCGGTCACACGCCGCAAGACGTAACGCCTGAGATGACCAGACGGGTGATCGAGCGGGAATCTCCCGGCCTTGCCGAGGCGGTACGTAACTACGGCGTTGCCGCTGGTGTGCCGACGGCAATCTTGTCTCGAGGGATCGCCGGAATTGCTGGAACAACGCTGATCGTGAACCTGCCCGGATCCCCAGGCGGATGCCGGGACGGCATAGCCGCCCTTGGGCCGGTGCTTCCTCATGCGCTGGACCAGATTCACGGCGGGGATCACACCCGAACATCCTGACCAGTCAGGCCACGCACCAAGAAGGGACCGAAGGCTGACGCCTTCGGTCCCTTCGCCAGAGGGGCGCCCATCCGAGCGACCGCTCAGATGAAGAGGAGTTGCGCTCCCTCAGTCATCTCGATGAAGTCGCTCGCGTTGATGATGCCGTCCACACCATCGAATAGATCTGACTCATTGACGTGATTCATGTCAGCACTGAGCCGGCAGGCCCACAGTTTCGCGCCCGATGCTTTGAGCAGTTCCAGGAACTCCGGTACCGGAGGAATGTCGAGTTCCTCCAGGGACTTGTTCATCATGTGCGTGGCCATCGAGGTCATGCCGGGCAACGGTGCGAGCGCTGCCGGCATATGTGCAGCGGTGTTGCCCACGGGCGAAAACTTCAAGTGCTCCATACGCCCTTTGGTGATCATGTCGAATCCCCAGAAGGTGAAGAACAGATGGACATCCACTCCCTCGCCGAGCGCTGCGTTACCCAGGATCAATCCTGGGTAGGCCATATCCAAACTGCCCTTCGAGCAGATGATGGCCAGTGTGCGGTCGGTTTCAACCTTGTCGTCGAAGGACGGAACGATCATTTCTGCTGTTGCGGTCATGACGCCTCCCCCTAGACGCAGCCGTGCGGCTTGGGAAGTCCGGCGATGTAGGACATCTTCTTGGCCGGCTTCTTCGGGAACAGTTGGAAGAGCCTCTTGGTGTCGACACCGCCTTCAGTTGAAACTCGCCTGATGGTCGGGGTCTCGCCCTTGGACTTGTAGTCATCGCGCAGGAAGTCAATGACCTTCCAGTGCTCATCGGTCATGTCGACTCCGATGGCGGTTGCGAGTGATTGTCCGATCTCGCGATCCCATTGGTCGTACTTGGTCATGAAGCCTTCGTCGTCAACGACGACCTCTTTACCGTTGATAGTGGTGGTTGCCATGGCAATCAACTCCTCACTGTGTGCCTTGGCGAGCGCTTCCTAGGCGGAGAGCGCCGGCTCTTTTGTGTCTTCTTCGAGTAGTTCTGTCTTCTTGCCTTTGAGAGACATCAGTGGTGGCACCGGCATCGAGCGTCCGGGCATCAAGATGTTCCAGTAGATCCAGCGGAAGGCCAACTTGCCGAGATGGTTGGCCCGGCTCTCTTTCAGCAGACTCATCGGACCGACACCGGCGTACGGGTACTTGCCGGGCAGCGGTTCGTAGTCGTAGTTGAAGTCGATCAGCATCGCCTTGCCGCCGCCGGTCTCGATGAAGCAATTCGCGTGACCGTCGAAGCGGTGGGTCATCTCCATGCCCTTGATGTGCTGCAGGAAGTTCTCCACGAAGATGTCGATCTCGAAGTGCGCCACCGAACCAGCCTTCGAAGCTGGGATGTCGTTGGCATCTCCCAGGGCGAAAATGGTGTCGTACTGCGTCGACAGTTGTGTGAACTTGTCGACCTGGACCAAGTTCAGCTCATCGCCGAGTCCGGAGCGAGCTACGAACTCTGCGCCCATGTTCAACGGCACTGTCACTAAGAGATCGAAGGGGACCTCGCGCTCGTCGTAGGAGACGAGTGCCTTGTTGTCGTTGTCGATCTCCATCAACATGAAGTCCGGCTCGACACCGATGCCCTTGTCCTGAAGTGAGTTTCCGAATGCCTCAGCTGCGATCGGCTTGGTGAATGCGCCGGGTAGGGGAGTGACGTAGGTGATGTCGACTTTGTCCCGAAGGCCCTTGTCCTTGAAGAAGGAGTCGGCCAGGAAGGTGAACTCCAGCGGAGCTACCGGGCATTTGATTGGCATCTCGACGATGTTGACGACGAGTCGTCCGCCGGGCCAGTCCTTGAGCTTCTTGGCCAGGGCCTTGGAACCGTTGTAGGAGTAGAACTCGAAGATCGACTCCTGCCACTGCGGTCCGAGCATGCCGTCGGTTTGATCCGGACGTGGAGTGACGCCGGTCGCAATGATCAACATGTCGTAGGCGAATTCGCGGCCATCGGTCAATGCGACGACCTTCTCCTCGGGGCGAACTACGTCGATCTCTCCGTACTGGAGGTCGACCGATGAGTTCAACGTCGCGCGCCGGGACTTGGTGACTTGGTCGGGCTTATAGGTACCGAAGGGCATGAATAGGTAGCCCGGCTGGTAGTGGTGGTGGTCGTCGGCGTCGATGACGGTGATCTGCCACTCGCCCGACGGCAGCTCCTTATGAAGCTTGTTGGCTGCCATTGTTCCGGCGGTGCCACCGCCGAGTATCACTAATCTCCTCATACCCCTGACGGTATGTCTGGTTAGGGCTCTGGAGACAGGGTCGAAGCGACGGACCTGGTGGGACTTTCGTCCGTCCGCTAGGCGCGAGTAGGAAAGAAATTCCTAGTGCGGGTTGTCCTGGTATCGCTTCCAGGATTCGTGAATCTCTTTCTCGGCCTCGGTGCGACCAACCCAGGTGGCGCCTTCGACCGATTTGCCAGGCTCGAGGTCCTTGTAGACCTCGAAGAAGTGCTGGATCTCCAGTCGGTCGAACTCGGCCACATGGTGGATATCGCGCAGGTGCTCCATTCGAGGGTCACCCGCGGGTACGCACAGCACCTTGTCGTCGCCACCTGCCTCGTCGGTCATTCTGAACATGCCGACTGCGCGGCAACGGATGAGGACTCCGGGAAAGGTCGGTTCCTGGATGAGAACGAGGGCGTCGAGAGGATCGCCGTCCAGACCCAGGGTGTCGTCTATGTAGCCGTAGTCGTGTGGGTAGCGGGTGGAGGTGAACAGCATCCGATCCAGGCGGATTCGCCCACTCCCGTGGTCCATCTCGTACTTGTTTCGGCTCCCGGCTGGGATTTCGATAGTCACATCGAATTCGAGGGGCTCCACGGTCAAACCTTCCGCTGGGAGAACTATGGACGTCGGACAACGCCTTCTGCGTAGGGTAGCCGTCGATGAGGAGGGCACGGGCAGTGAAGAGCACGAAAGCCAGTACGCGCGTTGCGAGCGTGCTCCTGGCTGCGGTTGTGCCGGTCGCACTCGTGGCGCCGACTCACGCGGCAGACACGCTTCCTCCTGTCGAGCAGAGCGCATCGACGCCGTGGGTAGCGCTCACGGCAGACAGCGGAACGGCACCTACGACGGCGGGTGTCCGCGCTCAGATCGACAAACTCGCCAAGGCGAAGGCGCTCAAACAGTCAGGGGTCGTCGTCGTTGATCCAGGCTCCGGTCAGGTTCTGTATGACAAGCAGGCATCGCGCCCGTTGATCCCGGCCTCCACCGCCAAGATCCTCACAGCCGCGGCCGCTCTCGAGGTCTTGGGCCCAAACACTCGATTAACGACCCGAGCGGTCGAACAAGCCGATGTCCTCTACCTGATCGGTGGCGGGGATGCGACGTTGCCGCGGTCACTGAAGACAGACGACCAACCCGACGGCCCGGCATCGCTGCGCAGGCTCGCGCGCAACACCGCGACGGCTCTAGGTGGGACAACCAAGGTCAACCTCGTTTTCGATGACTCGCTTTTTTCCGGGCGTGCGCTCGGGCCAGGTTGGGCAAAGGGGTTTCCGCGCGCGGGAGTCGCTGCCCCGGTGACCGCGTTGATGATCGACCAGGGTCGCAAGACGCGCTCATCGCGGGCGCGGGTCTCCGATCCGGCCAAACGCGCGGCACAGGTCTTCGCAAATCTCCTGGAAAAGCGCGGTGTTGAGGTGCGGAAGGTGTCGCGGGGCAAGGCGCCAGAGTCTGCTCAAGAACTTGCTCGGGTCGAGTCCGCCACGGTCACCGAAATCGTCCAGACGATGCTGACCGAATCCGATAACGACGTTGCAGAAGCTCTCGGTCACCTGGTCGGCAAAGAAGTGCTCGACGACGGATCGTTCGCCGGCGGAGCTCGGGCGACTACTCAGATCCTCACTGACGCCGGGATCGACATCACGGGTCTGCAACTGTCTGACGCAAGTGGTTTGTCGTCGAGGAACAAGGTTGCCCCAATCACCCTGGGCGATGTGCTGTTGGACGTCACGAACCAAGAGCGCTGGACGCCTATCGCTCAGGGACTTGCCGTAGCTGGGGTGAGCGGCACTCTGGCCGATCGCTTCACCACTAAAGCGACGTCGTCCGGTCGTGGTGTTGTTCGAGCAAAGACTGGGACGCTCACCGGGGTGGGGTCGCTTGCAGGCATCGTGCTCGATGCGGATGATCGACCCTTGGTCTTCGCGATCATCGGCAACAAGATCACCTCCCAGGCTCGAGCACGCGACACAATGGATCGAATCGCCAGCCAACTCGCAGAATGTGGGTGCACATCGTGAATCTCGATAACCCGATCGTCCTTCCGGTCAATCAGTTCGACCACTTCTACCGTGGTGGGGATCGCATCGGAGCTCTCCGACATGGGCCGGGTGGACCACGTCGTCCTGAAGAGTGGATCGGATCGGCGACCGCGCGCTTTGGGCAAGCCCCCGCCGGCCTAACTGTTCTTCCTGATGGGCGGACGCTCGCCGAAGAGATCAGCGCGGATCCTGCAGCGTGGCTCGGTCCCGAACACGTGAATCGGTACGGAACGAGCACCGAACTCCTAGTGAAATTGCTCGACTTAGGGCAGCGCCTCCCAGTCCACCTGCACCCGAACCGGGCTTTCTCGCGTACGCACCTTGGGTTAGCGCACGGCAAGACCGAAGCCTGGTACGTCCTCGACGCTCCGCCCGGTGCGCAAGTAGGTGTGGGTTTCGCGGACGACATGTCCCTCGACCAAGTTCGTGACTGGGTGATGGATCGTGACAGCGCATCGCTGTTGTCGGCTTTGCGCACCCGAGAGGTGCGCCCCGGTGACGCGATGTTGGTGCCGTCGGGTCTGCCCCACACCGTTCAAGACGGCGTCTTCGTCCTCGAGCTACAAGAGCCAACCGACCTGTCGATCCTGCTGGAATGGGAGGGCTTCGCGGTCGATGGGTTTAAGGATGGTCACCTCGACCTCGGCTTCGAGACCGCTTTACAGGCGGTGGACACCACCGGTGTTGCTGACTCCGACCTCGATCGACTGGTTATCCCGCGCGAGGAGATCGAAGGACAGGGCCTCATTTCAGCCTTGCCGGCCGGAGCCGATCCGTACTTCCGTTTGCATCGGGTCGCACCGGGTGCAGAAGTAGTTGACGTCGATGCCGGCTTCGCGATCGTCATCGTGACCGAGGGTCGCGGTGTCGTTTCGGTGAACGGCAGCGGTCACGAGGTCGCCCGTGGCGATGCGCTTCTCGTCCCGTACGCAGCCGGTGACTGGTCATTGAGTGGCGACATCGTGGCGATGGTGTGCCGTCCGCCGGACGTGTCCGCACCGGAGGCGCCGCGTTGACCTCGAGTCCGACGATCGATTGGGGACTTGCGCGCTCGGTTGCGCGCCGGTGTACTCCCAACGGCCCGGAAGTCTCTGCGCATGAAGCACGTAGTGTCGTTGCAGAGTTGAGAGAGCATGCCGACCAGGCGCGAGAGCACGTTTACGACATCACTGGGCTGGTGGCCGAGCCCGGGCATCCGGCCGTAGTGGTCGATCGACCGCAGTGGATCGATTCGAACCTGTCGGCCCTAGACACCATCATGGACTTGTGGCCGGCGGCTAATGACCGTCATGAGAGTGCTTCCGCTGCGACTCAGGTCATCGGCCCGCGTGCGATCGCCGTGCAGCTCGGAACGGCTCTTGGCTGGCTAAGCGGGAAGATTCTCGGACAGTATGAAGCGCTGGCCGATCCAGGTCGGCTCCTCCTTGTGGCGCCATCGATCGTTGAAATCGAGCGATCACTGGAACTCGACAGTTCGGATTTCCGATTGTGGGTGTGCCTGCACGAGGAGACGCATCGCGTTCAGTTCGGTGCAGTGCCGTGGTTGACGGAGCACTTTCGTGGGTTGATCACGCGAACGCTGGATACCTTTGACGAGGTAACGCCGGCTGATCGACTAGCTGCTCTTCTCGCTGAACTGCTCTCGGCGATCGGAGAGCGCCGTCCACCCGACCTTGTGACAGCCATACAGACACCCGAACAGCGGGCGATTGTGGACGAGATGACTGGCGTCATGTCCCTGCTCGAAGGCCATGCGGACGTGGTCATGGACGAAGCCGGTCCGGCTGTGGTCCCGTCCGTTGCCGCCATTCGCCGCCGCTTCGAAGGACGACGCTCATCGCAGTCCTCTGCCCGTGGCGCCGATGCGATCTGGCGCAAGGCGCTGAGGATGGATGCGAAGT
>JBDQFC010000018.1:0-49955 GCA_040266055.1 Candidatus Nanopelagicales bacterium
TCGGGCTCGAAGGGCCGTCGCCACTGAGGTCACTGCATGCTTCCCGTCACGGCACCGATCAGGTTGACGCCACCGAAGGAGCGCGGATTGTCGCCATTTGCTTCGGCGACCAACAGCATGAGGCCGGCAGCTCCGGGGACTGCATCCTTGCCGGAAGAAACGTACGAGCGAGCGTTGTCCTTGAGCGCCTCAACACCGGTGTCGACCGCCGAGGCGCCGACGTTGTTTGCGATCAAGCCGAGGACTGCCCATCCGGTTGAGGTGTAGTCGGCGCCTGATCCAAAGTCCGACTGGACTGCACCTGCGTCTTCGATCGCCGAGGCGAGGAATCCGCCGGCATTCGCAGCGGTGTCCCGCTTCTTGCACACGGGGTCCGCGGCGAGCGATTGTTGAGAGTTGACAGGGAGCGCTCCGGTGAGACCCATGTACCCCTGGGCAGTTGCCAATCCGTTGGCCTTGCTGCCCTGCTGGTAGGCCAAGCCACCGCCGCTAGCGCACTTCAGCTTCACAGTCCCCAGGAACTTCTTCGCATTCGGTATCCGAGCACTCCGGTCTTGTGGCTGCACGGTCTGCAAAGCGACGAGCGCGAGACCAGTGCTGTTGGCGTCGGACTCACCACCGGCGTGGAAGGGAAAACCGAAGTCGTCGTTTTGGGTCGAGATCAGCCAGGTCACAGCTTTTCGGGCTTCGGCTTGCTCGCCGGCGAGGAACAGCGCGGTCGCCGCCATAGCCGTGCTGTTGGTGTCTGGCCCGGAGAACGTTTCGGGGTCGGATGCTCCGCAGCGAGTAGCGGTGTTGCTGCGGTAGGCCTCAAAGGATCCGTCTGCGCACTGCTGGTCCTTCAGCCACTCGACGGCAGCGTCAGGTATGCGGGCATCCACGGCAGCGAGTCCGGAGATGGCCAGCGACTGGCGAAATACGCCGTCGTAGGTGGCGTCTTGGGAACCGAACAGCCCAGTATTGGCGGCGTTCGCTGGTGCGGCGAGCAGGGCGGTAGATAAAGAGACTGCGGCGAGAGCCGCAAGGCCAGCTTTACCGGCACGGGTAAATCGGGTGACCATAGGTCGTCCTCTTTCGGATGAGCGGTCCGGAGCGTTGTCCATGTGGACCGCCCAACGAAAATCCCTCATGCTTTCGGCATGAGGGACGCGTCAGGGGGGTTCCCGTGGACTCGTCCCGTTACCTCGACGGATGGAGCCGCTCGCGCTCGCCAGGTGCTCCGACTCGCTCCACTCGAGATGGGCATCTCGGTGTGCTCACGGTTGCGGGACAGCGTCGGATTTTCACCGACTTCCCCTGGACGTCGAACGCGTGCATTCAGTTGTAGGCGAATATGACCACGCCGCAGCACCCGGTGTCAAAGCACCGCGCATATTGCCCACTGATTGAAAAGTTGACTACTCGCTGGGGTGCAGGCTCATGGTGTACGCGATTGCCCCGTCCTCAAGCAGGGTGACCTTGTCCACGCCCTCATTGAGCAATGCGCGGAAGTTCTCACCGATCCAGGACTCCGCATCGGCTTGGCTCGGGAAGTCTTCGCGCGTTCCCGAGGCCGGAGACAGATTGGCGTCGCTGTCCGATGAGTAGGTCCATGTCCAGCCCATGGTGCTCCTTCGTTGATCTTGGTGTGCGGTTACTTACTTACGGACGCGGGTTGGGTGACTTGGTCAGGCTTGGATCGTTGATGACGAGGTCCCCGAGTGCATAGTCGATGGCACTCATGACGTCGTCGGGAAGTGTGATGCCAGCGGCCTTGACGTTCTCATCGATTTGTTCCGGCCGTGAGGCTCCGATGATCGCCGCTGAGACGTTGGGGTTGGTCAAGACCCAGGCGATAGCCAATTGCGACAGGGTCAGGTCCATGTCCTGGGCGATGGGCACGAGTCGTTGCACCGCGGTTAGTACGTCGTCACGCATCCAGCGTTCGATCATCTGCGCGCCCTCGCCACCGGACGCACGCGATCCGGCGGGGGGTTGCTGGCCGGGCAGGTATTTGCCGGTGAGCACACCCTGAGCCATCGGCGACCACACGATCTGGCTCACGCCGAGCTCCTCGCAGGTGGGTACGACCTCGGCTTCAATAACTCGGTAGAGCATCGAGTACTGCGGCTGATTGCTGATGATCTTGTCGAAGCCCATGTCCTCGGCGATACGCATCGCCTCTCGGATCTCCGATGCCGTCCACTCCGATACGCCGACGTACAGAATCTTGCCTTGTCGCACTAGATCGTCGAATGCGCGGAGCGTCTCTTCGAGAGGAGTGTCGTAGTCGAATCGATGAGCCTGGTAGAGGTCGACATAGTCGGTTTGAAGTCGGCGCAGGGAGTTCTCGCAGGATTCCATAATGTGCTTTCGAGACAGACCTCGATCGTTTACCCCAGGACCCGTAGGCCAGTAGACCTTGGTGAAGATTTCCAGACCCTCTCGGCGCTGACCGCGAAGAGCAGCGCCCATGACTTCCTCAGCACGGGTGCCGGCGTAGACGTCGGCGGTGTCGAAGGTGGTGATCCCGGCGTCAAGGGCCGCGTGGATGGTCGCGTGGGCCGTGGCGTCGTCCACCTGCGAACCGTGGGTGATCCAGTTGCCGTAGGTAAGAGCGCTGATCTTCAGGCCGCTGCGGCCGAGGTGCCGAAATTCCATAGCCACAAACCCTATTCGCCCCTGCCCGCGGGAGCCACGGCTTGGTTACCGGCGCTGGGCGAGGATGACAGTGCTGCGTGCAGGCAGGTGCATAACACCGTGACGCATCTGCGGTGCCTGGGAGCACGTGTGCAGCTCAATGTCGGCTTGGGTGAATGCCTCGGGGAGGCGAAAGTCGACGGCGAAGTCCTGGGCGTTCATGGCCCACAGAAACGCGCTGGCTTTGGCATCGGCGACGCTTCCGACCGCGGGGTCCATCGTCGCGTTGCTGAGGATCATGCCAAGACAGCGTTGGCCAGGGTCGTTCCAGTCATATTCACCAAATTCCCTGCCGTCGGCATGCCACCACAGGACGTCCTGGGCTGCTCGGGAGGAATCGAAGAAGTGGCGACGACGAAACGCCTGGTTCGAGCGCCGCAGCTCTACGAGGCGGCACGCGAAGCTATACAGCTCGCCATGCCAGTCATCGTGGCCTAGCCACTCCCAGTCGTACCAACTGATCGCGTTGTCTTGGCAGTACGCATTGTTGTTGCCGTACTGGGTTCGGCCGAATTCGTCGCCACCAGAGAGCATCGGGACGCCGGAGGACAGGACGCATGTGGTCAGCAGATTTTTCATCTGCCGTCGACGGATCTCGTTAATGTCCGGATCATCGGACTCGCCTTCGTGGCCGTAGTTGGCGGAAATGTTGTTGTCTGTTCCGTCGCGGTTGTCCTCGAGGTTGGCGTCGTTGTGCTTGTGTTCGTAGGTCACGAGATCCCGCAGTGTGAAACCGTCGTGTGCGGTGACGAAGTTGATACTCGAGAAGGGCCGACGCCCTTCATTTTCGAACAGGTCGGCTGAACCGGTCAGACGCCACCCGAGTTCAGCTGCGCTGCCGGAGCCGCGCCAGAAAGAACGCGTTGCGTCGCGGAAGCGGTCATTCCATTCGGCCCACAGGACCGGAAATTCGCCCACCTGATAGCCGCCGGGACCGACATCCCACGGTTCGGCGATCAACTTCATGCGACGCAGCACAGGGTCCTGCTGGATTGCCGTCATGAAGCTACCCAGCATGTTGACATCGTTGAAAGAACGCGCGAGCGCGGACGTGAGATCGAAGCGGAATCCGTCGACGTGCATCTCGTTTGCCCAATAGCGCAGGGAGTCGAGGATCATCTGAAGAACGTGTGGGTGCGATGCATCCAGTGTGTTTCCGCAGCCGGTGTAGTCGATGTATTGACTGCCGTCTTCTGATAGGTAGTAGTAGTCGTCGTTGCCGATTCCTCGGAAGGACAACGACGGTCCGTCGATCCCGCCCTCAGCGGTGTGGTTGTACACGACGTCGATCACGACCTCGAGTCCTGCTGCATGGAGATCTTTGACCATCTGCTTGAACTCGCGTACCTGTTCACCGCGTGTTCCGGAAGATGAATACCGCGCATGGGGGGCAAAGAAGCCGAGTGTGTTGTAGCCCCAGTAGTTCGTCAGTCCCGATCGCAAGAGGTGAACTTCGGAGACGAAATGATGAATTGGTAGGAGTTCGATGGTGGTAACCCCGAGTGCTTGGAGATGGGCGATCACAGACGGATGAGCAACACCTGCGTAGGTTCCGCGTTGGTGCTCGGGGACGTCGGGGTGTTGCATAGTTAGCCCGCGAACGTGCGTCTCGTAGATGATGGTGTCCTGCCACGGTGTTTGTGGCAATGAATCGTCCTCCCAATCAAAGGTCGTGTCCACCACGACCGATGTCGGGACGTACGGCGCATTATCGAGTTCGCTCATGTGGGCGATGTCATCTCCGACGTAGTCGAATACAGCGGGGTCCAATCGGAAGTCACCGGTGAGTGCACGCGCGTATGGATCGACGAGCAACTTATGTGGATTCCACCGCTTACCACGGTGTGGGTCCCACGGACCGTGCACTCGGAACCCGTAGCGCATGCCGGGTTCCAGACCGCTGATGCGCCCGTGGAAGACATGATGAAGTTGATCAGGGAGTTCGATGCGATGTTCGCCCGAGTCATCGAGGACGCAGAAGTCCACCCGCTCTGCACCCTCGGCCCACAGCGCAACGTTCGAAACGCCGGAGGGATCGAGGTGGACGCCCAATGGATCCCATCCCCAGGGATGCCACCGCGGTTCGGCAATGTCAGGGCGGTAGGACACGAAGGGACGGTATCGCTCGGCGGGCTCATCGCGGGAAGTCGGATTCAACTCAGGCGCGCGAGGGCTACGCTCAATGATCAAGTGGCGCAGACGAAATGAATCGTGAACGTGAGAGGTGGCCTCGTGGGTGAATTCGTGAACGTGACGATTGAGGACGGTGTAGCGACGATCATGCTGGAGCGTCCTCCAATGAATGCATTGAATGCGCAGATGCAAAAGGAAATCCGGCAGGCTGCCGAGGAGGTCGCAGAGAACGCAGCCGTAGGTGCGGTCGTCCTTTACGGCGGTCCGAAAGTCTTCGCTGCTGGGGCCGACATCGCCGAGATGTCCACTAAGGGATACGTCGACATGGTCCAGCTCTCGCGCGGATTGCGAACCGCATTCACCACCGTTGCGAAGATCCCGCAACCGACCATCGCTGCCATCACCGGATACGCCCTTGGCGGCGGACTGGAACTGGCCATGTGCTGCGACTTTCGGGTCGCAGGAGATAACGCGAAGGTCGGACAGCCGGAGATCGCTCTGGGGATCATCCCTGGCGCAGGTGGCACCCAGCGCCTCCCGCGCTTAGTAGGGCCGGCTCGAGCGAAGGATCTCGTGTTCAGCGGAAGGTTCGTCGATGCCGACGAGGCCTTGGCCATCGGTTTGATCGATCGGGTGTGCCCACCGGACGATGTCTACTCCGAGGCACTCACCTGGGCGCGTGCACTTGCTGCCGGTCCGCGTGTGGCGATGCAAGCGGCCAAGGCTGCCATCGACTCGGGGCTGGAAGTTGATCTGGAAACGGGCCTGGAGATTGAACGTGTGCAGTTCGCTGCATTGTTTTCGACCGACGATCAGCGCATCGGTATGGAGTCGTTCTTGGAAAACGGGCCCGGCAAGGCCCAGTTCACCGGCCGGTGATCATGGTTGTTGGTGAGGCGGGTTCGGACGATCATTCGATGGGGACGTCGGATGCGATCGTCGACGCAGCATGGAACGACTCCAAGTTGGCGAATGTCGTCTACCACGATTGGGAGGCGTCAACGTACGACGACAAGTGGAGTATTTCCTACGATGACCGATGTATTGACTACGCCCGCGAGATCTTCGATCGTGTTGTCGAAGGACAGGAGTACCTCCCGGTCGACTCGGCGTTAGAGGTCGGTGGTGGAACCGGCTTTTTCTTGTTGAACCTGATGCAGTCGGGGGTGGCCACCACCGGAACCCTTTCTGACATCTCACAGGGCATGGTCGACCAAGCGGTCGTCAATGGACGTGAATTGGGGTTGGACGTCACCGGACAGGTTGCCGATGTCGAAGAACTGCCGTTCGACAACGACTCCTTCGACCTAGTGGTCGGACACGCGTTTTTGCACCATATTCCTGACGTCGATCAGGCTTTGCGCGAAATCCTTCGTGTCCTTCGCCCCGGTGGTCGTTTCGTGATTTGTGGGGAGCCAACCAGCAAGGGTGATTTCATCGCCCGGCGCTTGTCTCGGCTCACCTGGTGGTCGACACGTCGTGCAGCATCGCTGCCGTTCTGGTCGGGGAATTGGGCCAAGCCCGATGAAGAACTTGAGCAATCCTCCCGGGAAGCAGCGTTGGAGTCGGTGGTCGACCTGCACACCTTCGCTCCCGACCGGCTGGCCGCGGCCTGCATGCGGGCAGGTGCTGTGGATGTGCGAACGCAGACAGAAGAATTGACCGCCGCTTGGTTTGGTTGGCCGGTTCGCACATTCGAGGCGGCAGTGCGGCCGGGAGTGCTCGGGTGGTCGTGGGCGACCTTCGCTTACCGGGGGTGGCAGCGGCTGAATTTCCTTGATCGACGGGTCTTCTCCAACGTTGTTCCGGACGAGTTCTTCTACAACGTAGGTGTAACCGGAGTTAAGCCGTAGTGCGCATTTGTCACCTGTCCTGGGAGTTTCCGCCAGTCGTCTACGGCGGTCTGGGTCGGCACGTGTACGCAGTCGCGACCGAACAGGCGCGTGCTGGGCACGACGTCGTTGTGATCTCGCACGTCGGCCTAGACGTGGATGATGCCGGAGCTGAGCCAGTCGATGAGGTGATCGAGGGCGTTCGCGTTATTCGCGTCGTGCGCGATGCGCCGTTTGTGTCCTTCGAAGCCGGCACATTGATGGGCTGGGTTGCCGGACTTGCTTCTGCCATGACTCGATACGGACTGTCGCTGGGACGGACGTGGAAGCCAGATGTTCTACACGCGCACGACTGGCTGACCGCCCACGCGGCAGCTTCGCTGTCAGACGCCTTCGAGGTGCCCTGGGTGCACACCATTCACGCAACCGAGGCCGGACGGCATCAGGGCTGGCTGCCAGGTGAGCTGTCTCGTTCCATTCACAGCGTCGAGGGTTGGTCGGTGCACAACGCCGACCAAGTCCTGGTGTGTAGCCGACACATGAAATGGGAAGTTGAACGTCTCTTCGGGGCAGTTGATGTCCAAGTGGTGCCGAACGGGATCGATTCTGGTGCCGCGATCGTCGATGCCGACCTTCAATCCGCGATGGTGGCCAAATACGGATCTCCCCTCATCGTGCACTCAGGCCGACTGGAGTGGGAGAAGGGCGCACACACCTTGATCGAAGCCCTGCCGCGGATTCGTCGACAGTTCCCTGCGGTTCAGTGCGTCATCGCGGGCAAGGGCTCGCAACAGGATGCCCTTCGGGCGTTGGCTCGTCGAAAGCGGGTGGCGTCGAGGGTTGACTTTGTTGGATGGATGCCGGAATCGAAGCTTCGAGCGCTCGTCGCGGCAGCCGACGTTGCGGTCGTGCCATCGATCTACGAGCCCTTTGGGATAGTTGCCCTTGAGGCGGCTGTGGTGAAGACGCCGGTGGTTGCTTCGAACGCTGGAGGGCTCGCCGAATTCCTCGCTGACGACGCCCACGGCTGGTCTTTCGAAGCCGGGGATGTAGCTGGCCTGGCCGATGCGGTGTGCTCGAGTCTGATGGATGCTGACAAATCAGCAGCGCGAGCCGAGCGAGCGCGTGCTCATGTGATCGCCCACCACAGTTGGGCGTCGATCGCCGATCGATTAGTAGCGCAGTACGCCTCGGGCGTCCGGCGAGGTCACGCGGGCAACGATCGCGCTGGCCGCATCCCGAGGGACGATGAGTCGCCACGGTTCGTCGCGGGCACAGATGGGAATCTGTTGTTCGATGCACAGTGAGCAGGGACCCGGCGAGTTGCCCCCGGCCGCGGTGGCGCGATCGTGGCGGTGGTGGGGTCTGGATACGTTCCGCTGGATTGTGGCTAACCGCGCGTTTAGCAGCTGGTACCTGATCCGTTACGTGAGATTCATCCGGCTAGCGCTGTTCTCGCGTGGTGTCGTGCTCACCGGTCCGGTGTTCCTAGGAAAAGGTGTGCGATGTGAAGTGCGCCCGCACGTGGGGCGAATTGTTCTTGGCCGCTGGGTGCATCTCGGAAGCGGCACGGTACTTAGATGCCACGAAGGAACATTGCGTGTGGGGGATAAGTGCGTCTTCGGCCAAAACAACACAATTAATTGCCACATCGACGTCGAGTTCGGAGCCGAGTGCATCGTCGCGGATTCGGTCTACGTGGGGGACTTTGACCATCGGGCGGACTCGACCTCGGTTCCTATTCGTCGCCAAGGGCTGATCAAGAGTCCGGTGATCATCGGATCGGATGTGTGGCTCGGAGTGAAGTCGACGATCCTGCGGGGCAGTGTCATCGGTCGCGGATGCGTCGTGGGTGCCAACGCCGTCGTTCGTGGCGCTGTGCCGGACTTCGCCATTGTGGGTGGTGTGCCCGCCCGCGTCATAGCCGACCGTCGTGAGCGTGAACAGGAGTCAGCGCAGGTACGCCGGGATGTGGCAGATATGGCGCGCAAAGCTCGTGAGGCAACCCGGTCGCGAGTCGAGTCTCTAGAAATGCATTCGGATTAACCGCTCGCGCGCGAGTCCAGAAATGGCAAACGCGTATCCCGAAGACTCATGTGCAATGCCGAGGATGGGTGATGCGCGTGTTGGAGAAGATCTGAGACCCGTTGAAAGTGGGTGTCGGCGCGACCACGCGCGTACTCAGCCGCAGAGTCCTTGGTGATCATGAATGCCCAGTCACTGGCCAACCCGAGAAAGAGTTCGGTGGTTAGCGAGTCCCCGAAGATGTCGCGTCCCGCGGCAGGGTTTTCCCGTCGGGAGTCAAGGTATTGGGCGACGGCGTATTGCGCTCCACGCCCGCGGCGCCGGATGTCTCCTGCTTCGCCGTGCTCCCAGACCCCAAAGTCCTTTCCGCTGCCCCAGCTTCCGCGGGGCATGTCGATGGCAGGCTCATCGAAAGCGCGATCGCGTTCGCGCGAGAGCGTCGTAAGTTCGATTCCGGCCTGCGCTGCCTTGTCCAGGACTGCAGACAGGAAGTCGGGTCCCTCGTGCCACCAGTGGCCGAACAACTCGGTGTCGTAGGCGACGACTACAACGGGGTTGGGAGTAGGGCTTTCTTGCATTACTCGGGTAGCGGTAGCGATGAAGTCGTCGGCGTCGTGGAGCACTCGGGCCTTGGCCGCAGATTCGTCGTACGGCTTCTTGGTCTGTGATGTCTTGCTGGTTACTCGGTACGAGCGAAGGCCCCACGCGTGATCGAAAGTATGAAAGTCCTGATACCAAGGATTACCGGGGTAACCCTTACGCGGCGACCAGACCCGGTATGTCAACGACAGATCGCGTCCGAACGCCACTACATCGCTGCCGGCAATCCGGTGTGGTCGGTGCACGCTCGCGCTGACGTGCTGGAGCGTTGGTCCATCGACCATGAAGTGCGTGACGCCGTGGCGCGCATACAGATTTTCGAGGCCTGGCTCATACGCGCATTCCGGAGCCCAGATGCCCTCCGGTCGGAGTCCGGTGCGTACCGCCGTGTCGGCGAGCCCAGCGCTCAAAGACATGTCAGCGATCGGCTCAAGTAGATGTGGCGTGAACGCATGGGTAACGGGCCCGCCCAGAAGTTCGATTACCCCTGAATCGATGAGAGGCCGGATGGCCGCCGAGCCACCGGCGGACCAGTGCGCATCAAGTTCTCGTTCGGTGTTGACGGCGAGCCGGAATTGCCGATGTGCATCGTCGGCTGCGGTGGCGTCGTGTCGCCGGCTTGCCTCGAGGGCCTTACCTGCTGCCCGCAGCCGCCAATCGCCGATCCAACGTGCTTGCTCTGCGATGGAATCACGGTCGTCCCATTGGGCAGCGAGCACGGGAGTGACGCCGAGGGTGAGCTGATTCGTCAGCCCCCGTTCGGCTCGGTCGCGCAGCAGAGCAACAACGGGGAGGTAGGAGTGCGCCCACGCTTGGCGCAGCCATTCCTCACCGACCGGCCACGTTCCATATCCCAGCAGCCATGGCAGGTGCGAATGCAAGACGATCGCGAGTCGTCCGATCGTGGGGGCGGTCACCATAAGGCGATGAGGTCCTGGGCTGTCGAGTCGTTGCCGTCACTAGGACTGATCGTGAAGTCCTGGTCGGTCACTGTCTCTGCGAAGTCCAGAGCACTCCTATCGGCCTTGATGAGTGCTTCCGCCAGTGAGCCGTTGCGGTGTTCCCATCTTTGGATGCGATCGCCGTGGTGAAGTCCCCAAAGGGCGATGGACCGAGTGTTTGATGACCTAGCAAGAAGCGCGCGCAGCTCTGCTGCGTCGAACTCTCGGACATGGAAGGGATTACGGGGTGTCTCCCCGGGCGCCAAACCGGGGGAGTGCACGGGGCGATTGGGGGTGCTGATGATGACCGGCCCCGCCGTGCATCGGTCGAGCTCAGACAGATAGCCGATCGGATCCCAGATGTGCTCCACGACTTGGAGGGAGACGGCTGCAGCAAAGGCTCGGTCTTGGAATGGCAATGCGATGAGATTGCCGAGGACGCCGATGATGTTTTGGTAGGCGTGCCGAAGATGGCGCATGGTCGTTTCGTCTAGATCGAATGCGACGACGTGCGCATCGGTTGTAGTTCTCAACAGTTCGCACCCGTAGCCTTCACCGGCTCCAGCGTCGATGAACGCTCGTTGTCGCGAGCCATGCGAAGAGACGGCCGTTGTTGTCGCGAGTTGGGTCGCTGCCCATCGATAGCAGGCCAAATGTCGTGCGAACCAGTAGTTTTCCGCTGGGATCCCCGGCCAGGTGCGTTCGCCGGTCAGGACGCCTTCCGCGGCTCCGGCAGGAGCCGTGAGTGGAGCATCCGGGGGCCCTGGTGGCACGGCCTGACCCTAGCCGTGCTTCCCACCTCGGGGTTTTGGGTGCGGGCTACGTTTCTCAGGGGTTCAGGGAGAGCGGAGGACAACGACGTGCCGACTAAGTTACTGGCGAGTAACATAAGGCGGGTCAAGTTGTCGCCAACCAACAATATGATTATCATCAATTGGTAACACGAGCCGATTGCAGAGGGAACGACATGAAGATTGCCGTGTGCGTCAAGCAGGTACCCGACACGTGGGCAGAGAAGGCACTGTCCCCGGAAGACTCCACTTTGGACCGCGCGTCGGCCGATGGGGTGCTCAACGAACTCGACGAGTACGCAGTGGAAGAGGCACTGCAGATCGCCGAGGCCCACGGCGGTGAGGTGACCGTTGTGTCGATGGGTCCGGAGCGTGCCGCCGAGACTGTTCGCAAGGCGCTCTCCATGGGAGCCGACGCCGGAATCCACGTCGTAGACGACGCCCTGCACGGATCGGACGCCATCGCTACGTCCGCAGTCCTCGCCAAGGCCCTTGAAGGTAAGGGCTTCGACTTGATCATCTTCGGCTCGGAGTCCACCGACGCCCGCATGAGTGTTGTCCCAGCCATGGTTGCCGAGCGTCTGGGCATCGCACAGGTCACCTTCGCCCAGCGCGTGACGATCTCCGGATCCGACGTCACAATCGAGCGCGTAACCGACTACGGCTTCGACACCGTCACGGCGGCCATGCCCGCGGTCGTCAGCGTCGTGGAGAAGATCAACGAACCTCGGTACCCCTCGTTCAAGGGCATCATGGCGGCCAAGAAGAAGCCGGTCGAGACGCTGTCGATCGGCGATCTCGGCATCGAAGCAGCGGTCGTTGGGCAGGCGGCTGCGTGGAGCGCCGTTGAGGACTTTGCCGCTCGCCCACCCAAGCCAGCCGGCACCATCGTTGCCGACGAAGGCGACGGTGGGGCGCGTATCGCCTCATACCTGACCGAGCAGAAATTCATCTAGGAAGGATCACGACATGTCTACAGTTCTCGTCTTAGCAGAGCGCGATGCTTCCAGCGGAGCCGTCAAGAAGACCACTTTGGAACTGCTCACCCTCGCCCGTCGTCTCGGTGAGCCGGCCGTCGTGTGGTTTGGCGAGGGTGCCAACTCCGTCGCAGCCACCTTGGGTGAATACGGAGCCACCTCGGTATACGTCGCCGAGGGTGCTGATATGTCCGACCACCCGGTCGTGCCGATCGTTGATGTACTCGCGGCGTTGGTGGCCGACGTCTCTCCAGCAGCCGTGCTCGTGCCGTCGTCCGCCGACGGAAAGGAAGCAGCCGGTCGGCTGGCGGTACGGATCGGCAGTGGCGTGATTACCGATGCGGTGGATATCGACGTTTCGGGTATCGCGACGCAGAGCGTCTTCGGCGGTAGCACGGTTGTGCACTCCAAGGTGACGCACGGAGTACCGATCTACACGGTGCGACCGAACTCCGTGGCCCCCGAGGCCGCCGCAGCAACGTGCGAGGTGAAGGGCATCGACGTTACCGTCAGCGACGTCGCCAAGACGGCTCGCGTGGTCGAACGGACCGTCGCCAGCAAGGGTGGCCGTCCCGAGCTGACCGAGGCCGCTGTGGTTGTTTCCGGAGGCCGTGGTGTGGGCGGAGCCGAAGGGTTCGAAGTCATCGAAAAGCTGGCCGACTCCCTCGGTGCTGCGGTCGGTGCGTCTCGTGCGGCCACCGATGCGGGTTGGTACCCGCACCAGTATCAGGTGGGACAGACCGGCAAGACGGTGTCGCCGCAGCTGTACATCGCCAATGGAATCTCCGGTGCCATCCAGCATCGCGCGGGCATGCAAACCTCCAAGGTCGTCGTCGTGGTGAACAAGGACGCTGAGGCGCCTTTGTTCGAACTCGCCGACTTCGGGGTTGTTGGCGATCTGTTCGAGGTCGTACCTCAGCTCACCGAAGAGATTCAGGGCCGTTCGAACTAGTCCTGTCGCGACCCTGGCTACCATCGGATGGTGGCATCGCAGGAGTGGGATGACAGTGGCCGACGCTCGTTCGTCGACCACGCTGCGACCACGCCCATGCTTCCCCAGGCTCGGCAGGCCTGGCTCGATGCAACTGAGCTAGCGGGCAATCCGTCCTCGCTGCATGCCGCAGGGCGTGCTGCTCGGCGGATCGTGGAAGAGGCGCGGGAGTCCATTGCCGACGACCTTGCGACCCGACCTTCGGCGGTGGTCTTCACGTCCGGAGGAACCGAGTCGGACAACCTCGCTGTCAAAGGACTCTTTTGGGCCCGCCGGACGCGGCTAGGCGTCAACGATCCGATCGTGGCTGCCTCTGCGGTCGAGCACCATGCAGTCCTCGACCCCGTGGAATGGTTGGGCAAGCACGAGGGTGCCGACGTTTTGTGGATACCTGTTGATGGATCGTGCCGGGTCGACACCGCATGGCTCGACGAGCGGCTTGCCACCGATGCTGAGCGGATCGCCCTGGTCACCGTCATGTGGGCGAACAACGAGGTCGGAACCATCCAGCCGGTGCGTGACATTGCGATCGCTTGCAAGGAGGCGGGAGTCCCGTTCCACACCGATGCTGTGCAAGCCCTGGGGCACGTCCCGGTGAATTTATCCGAGGTTCCGGCGACGGCTGTAACCATCAGTGGTCACAAGGTTGGCGGGCCGTTTGGAATCGGTGCATTGATCATCGATCCGCACGAATCCGTTGTTCCTGTTTCCCATGGCGGTGGGCAAGAGCGCGATATTCGCTCGGGCACGTTCGACGCCCCGGCTACTGCGGCGTTCGCTGTCGCCGTTCGTCGCGCCGTGACTGAACAGCTATCGCATGCTGCCCATCTCCAGAGTCTGCAAAGGGAATTGGCCGCGGGTATCACCACTGTTGTGCCCGATGCCATCATCAATGGCGGCACCATCGGTGATGGTGCTCAACGACTACCCGGCAATGTCCACGTCTCTATCCCCGGAGCCGAAGGGGATTCGCTGCTAATGCTTCTCGATGCTGCGGGTATCGACTGTTCGACAGGTTCGGCCTGCACGGCAGGTGTTCCCGAGCCCAGTCACGTTCTCTTGGCGATGGGAGTTGACGAGCGAACTGCTCGCTCGTCACTTCGTTTCAGTTTCGGACGGACCTCCACACACGACGACGTCACCGCGGTCTTGGAAGCCCTCCCGGCCGCAGTCGATCGCGCCCGCCGCGCCGGATCGGTGTCCAGCGACCGATTCCGTGACGCGCGTGCCGCGGCCGGTGAACTATGAAAATCGTTGCGGCACTCTCCGGCGGTGTCGATTCTTCGGTAGCCGCAGCGCGGATGGTCGACGCCGGCCACGACGTGGTCGGCGTACATCTGGCACTCGCTCGTTCTAAGTCCACCAGCGGGAAGTCTCGAGGCTGCTGCACGATCGACGATGCTCGGGATGCGCGTCGAGTCGCCGACACCTTGGGAATTCCCTTCTATGTATGGGATTTCTCCGCGGAATTCGCCGAGGACGTCATGGAGGATTTCCTGGCCGAGTACCGAGCCAACCGAACTCCCAATCCTTGTTTGCGGTGCAATGAGCACATCAAGTTTCGTGCTGTCCTTGATCGTGCTTTGGCGCTGGGCTTCGATGGTGTCGCCACCGGTCACTACGCGACGATCGTCCAGGGTGCGGATGGCCCGGAGTTGCACAGAGCAGTCGATCCTGACAAGGACCAGTCCTATGTCCTGGCCGTCATAGAACGCGATCTCTTGCAGCACTGTTACTTCCCGTTAGGCGATTCGGTGAAGGGGGACGTTCGCGCCGAAGCCGAACGACGTGGGCTGCGCACAGCATCCAAGCCCGACAGTCATGACATCTGCTTCATTCCCGACGGGGACACCGCGGGGTTCTTGACCAAGAAGTTGGGGGAGCAGCCGGGATCGATCGTCGACGTCGCTACCGGAAACCAGGTGGGAAGTCACCAGGGCACCTTCACGGTCACGATCGGTCAGCGTCGCGGTCTAGACCTCCGCATTCCCGGGGAGGACGGTCGTCCCAGATACGTAGTCGACATCGACGCTCAGACCGACACCGTCTACGTCGGAGCACCGGAATTGTTGGATGTCGATGGCATCGTCGCCGATCACGTCATCTGGACTGCGCCTCCTGTTGATGATCGGTGGCGGGATGTCACTGCCCAGGTTCGCGCCCACCACCAGCCGGTTCCGGCTCAGGCACGGCTCATGGACGATCGCATCGAGGTATTCCTTCCTGAGCCCATCCGTGGTCTAGCCACCGGCCAAAGCGTGGTGCTTTACGACCAATCGATGGTGCTTGGCTCGGGTCGTATTTGCGAGACTCGGAGCGTGAACGCTGGAGCGCGTCCGCACGAAGCGCAACGCGCGTGAGCGAGGATTTCCTCTGGCCGATGCCGGCTGCTGCGACCGGGGTGGGATCGATGCCCGGGCTGGACACCCGAGAAGCCACGAATGTGGTGGTTGGTGAGTTTGGTGCCGTGCCGCATCTCGTGGAACTGCCCGCACGCGGACCCGGGAGTGATCCGGTTGGGCGAACGGCGTCGATGCTGGCCGACGTTGATCGAACTTTCGAAGTCGAGACCACAACCAGCGGTTGGCGTGTCGGGCACACCGGTCAAGGGACGCTGCGACGAGCTCGGACCTGGCTGTCGGAGGACTTGGAAGCTTTCGAGGAGTACGCCTCGGGGAGTCACGGGCTCGTTAAGACCCAGATCCTCGGCCCGTGGTCGCTTGCCGCTCGGATCGAGGACCAGGCGGGAGAGTCGCTGATCCGAGACTCAGGTGCGGTGGCGGAAATTGCTGGCGCAGTTGCCGAAGCAGCGAGGAACCTCGTGATCCGCATGCGCCGCGCTGCGCCGGAGGCCACAGTCGTCACCCAAGTAGATGAGCCCGAATTGCGACGCGTGCTGGATGGTCGCGTTCGGATGAGCAGCGGCCGGTTGTTCCACCGAAGCGTCGAACCGGCGGTTGCCGAAGGGCACCTGACAGTCATTGTTCGAGCGGTGCGTGAGGCGGGAGGCGTGCCAGCTATCCGGTGCGCAGCAGCCCACGCGCCCGTCGACCTCATGATCGGTTCGGGTGCGGCCGTCGTCGCTGTCGACATGGCACAGCCATTCGAGTCGCCGGAGACGTTGCCTCGGTTGTGGGAATCGGGCATCGGCCTGATGCTGGGCTGCGTGCCTGTTCTAGCAGATCTTCCGAGAAGCGACACCGAGATCAGCGCACAGCTGCGGCGGTTCATGGAACGAGAGGGATTCGCTGCGGTTCCGGCCTCCATCGCAATCACACCGCGTACTGGTCTGTCGAACGTAGATCCACAGTCGGCTCGGTCGGTAATGGACGCCTGCAATCGTGTGGGCGCGGTGGTTCGAGACGAGCACCCGGAGGTTGCTCATGGCTGAGGATCAGGGTTCGCTCGCCGGAGCACCCTCAGCAGCTGTTCGCAAGCGATGGGTCGAACTCGTCGACTCCGTCAACGCTGCCCGACTCGCCTACTACCAGCATGAACGCCCGACGTTGTCCGATGAGGAGTACGACGCACTTTTTCGTGAACTCGAGGACCTCGAGCGCCAGCATCCCGAGTTGGCGAGCGGCGAGTCGCCCACTCAGACTGTTGGTGGCCAAGCATCGGAGATGTTCGAGCCGGTCGAACACTTAGTTCGTTTGTATTCCTTGGACAATGCTTTCGATGGCGATGAACTCACTGCATGGTTCGACCGCATCGAGCGGGGCCTTGGGTCGTTGCCCCCGCTGTTGTGCGAGGTGAAAATCGACGGCCTTGCGGTCGATCTCGTGTATCGCCACGGACGCCTTGCATCGGTGGCAACGCGGGGAGACGGTGTGACCGGTGAGGACATCACCTACAACGCCCAATTCATTGATGCGATCCCTGAGACGTTGACCTCCTTAGATCCTCCGGAGCTCGTGGAGATCCGCGGTGAGGTGTTCTTGTCGACGGAGAACTTCGAGCGCATCAACGACGAACAAATGGCCGTGGCTGCAACACCGTTCGCGAATCCCCGCAACGCAGCATCGGGGACTATCCGCCAACGCATTGATAAGCGACTGGAAGAGTTGCAAGTGGCTCGCGCGGCAACCGCTTCGCGTTCTGTTGCTCGACTCGAACGGCTCGAGCGCGAGTACGAGTTGGCCGTGGGTCGGCTGGCGGCATTGGGTTTCACCGCGCACGGCATCGGAGCGCGAGACGGAATCGACGTAACATCGCAAAGCGAGATCTACTCGGTCCTGGCGGACATGGGGATTCCCGTTAGTTCACGGATGGCTGTGCACTCCGATATCGCTGGAGTCCGCGAGTACATCGATTACTACGCCGAACATCGCCACGATGTTGAGCACGAGATCGACGGGGTGGTCATCAAAGTTGATGACTTTTCCCTGCAGTCCGAACTCGGAGAAACGTCTCGGGCACCGCGATGGGCCATCGCGTACAAGTACCCACCGGAGGTCGTGCGCACCAGACTTCTCGATATCGCCGTGAACGTGGGTCGCACCGGACGCGTCACACCCTTTGCCGTGATGGATCCCGTCAAGGTGGCAGGGTCGACCGTCTCGATGGCCACGCTGCACAACCAGTTCGAGGTCGAACGCAAGGGTGTGTTGATCGGCGACATGGTCTTCTTGCGTAAGGCCGGCGACGTCATCCCCGAGGTGATCGGCCCCGTCGTTGAGGCGCGCACAGGAGACGAGCGTGCCTTTGTCATGCCGACGCATTGCCCGGACTGTGGAACAGCACTGCGGCCCGAGAAGGAAGGTGACAAGGACTTCCGCTGCCCTAATGCCGCTCGCTGTCCGGCTCAGCTGCGCGAACGCCTGTTCCACGTCGCATCACGCGGAGCGCTCGACATCGAGGGGCTTGGTTACAAGGCGGCAGTCGCACTTCTGGACTGCGGCATCGTCACCAACATGGGCGACCTGTTCTTGATCGCATCCGATGATCTCCTCGGATGCGAGTTCTTCACCAAAGATCCAGGCAAGGGCGAGACTGGTCGCCAACTCGGTGAGAACGCCAAGGTCATGCTCGCGAACTTGGCGCAGGCACGCACAAGACCCTTGTGGCGGATTCTCGTAGCTCTCTCGATTCGACATGTCGGCCCGACTGCTGCTCAGGCACTAGCGCGTGAGTTCGGCTCGCTGGAGGCCATTGCGGCGGCCACGACCGAGAGGTTGGCGGAGGTCGAGGGAGTCGGTCAGGTTATCGCCGAGGCGGTCGTTGAGTGGTTCGCTGAGGACTGGCACAGGGAAATAATCGAGAAATGGGAACGTGGTGGCGTTCGTCTCTTCGACGAGGTCGCCGATGCTGGAGAGGAACTCGAGCAGACCCTGTCGGGAGTCACCATCGTCATCACCGGCACTGTCCCGGGGTACTCGCGTGATGAAGCCTCGGCCGCGGCGAGTGCCCGAGGTGCCAAGGTCACGGGTTCGGTGTCAAAGAAGACAACCGCCTTGGTGGCGGGGGAGAGCGCGGGATCGAAGTTGGCCAAGGCCGAGGCTCTCGGTGTGCAGGTCATCCCCGCGGAGTCCTTCGATGCACTTCTCGAACGCGGCCTCGAAGGAGTCTAAATACGAGGCTGCAAGGATGAGGCCATGGCCAACATCACCCCCGAGCAGGTGCAACACCTTGCACATCTGGCTCGCCTCGAACTAACAGACGAGGAGACCGCCCACTACGCCGAACAATTGGCGGCGATCGTCGATGCCGTCGAACGTGTGTCGGAAGTGGCGGCCGACGACATTCCTCCGACCTCACACCCGGTCCCCATGACCAACGTCTTCCGTGAGGACATTGCACGCCCGGGGCTTGATCGTGCGGACATCGAGGCCGGTGCGCCATCGTGGGAAGACGATCGGTTCCGTGTTCCGCGCATCTTGGGAGAGGAGTGAGATGGCCCCGATCATGGATGGGGATCTTGTTCGGCAGGACGCCGCAACTCTCGGTGCCGCTCTTGCGGCCGGGGAAGTGACCTCAGAGGAACTCACCCAAGCCTGTTTGGATCGCATCGCCGAGGTGGACGGCACGATCCACGCCTTCTTACATGTCGATACCGACGCTGCGCTGGCCACGGCTCGACGGGTCGACGAGCGCAGAGCGGCTGGAGAGGACTTGGGTTCGCTCGCCGGCGTTCCACTGGCGCTGAAAGATGTCTTGACGATGCGCGGTGTGCCCACGACGTGCGGCTCGCGCATCCTCGAGGGTTGGCGGCCGCCGTATGACTCCACGATCGTTGAGCGGTTGCGTGAGGCGGACGTGGTCATTCTCGGCAAGACGAATATGGACGAGTTCGCCATGGGTTCGTCGACTGAGCACAGCGGCTACGGGCCCACCCGCAATCCGTGGGACATCGAGCGCATCCCCGGCGGATCGGGTGGTGGATCTGCGGCGGCGCTGGCCGCATTTGAAGCTCCGTTGGCGATTGGAACCGACACCGGTGGATCCATCCGGCAGCCCGCATCGGTCACTGGCACGGTGGGGGTGAAGCCGACCTATGGCGCTGTCTCGCGCTACGGACTCGTCGCGCTCGCGTCGTCACTGGACCAGGCCGGACCCTGCGCGCGCACTGTGCTGGATGCGGCGCTTCTCCACGAGGTCATCGCAGGCTACGACCCACGTGACTCGACTTCTATCAGTGCGCCGGTGCCCGACGTTGTGACCGCTGCCCGAAACGGCGACGTTCGCGGCATGCGGATTGGCCTGGTGCGTGAACTTGGTGGTGAGGGCTATCAAGCCGGAGTCCGGGAGCGTTTCGATGAGGCAGTTCAGATCCTGACCAACCTCGGTGCCGAGGTGGTCGAGGTTTCGTGCCCACACTTCGACTACGCACTCGGTGCCTACTACCTGATCCTGCCGTCGGAAGCATCCAGCAATCTGGCTCGCTTTGACGGCATGCGGTACGGCCTGCGCGCAGGAGATGACGGGGATGCATCGGTCGAGCAAGTCATGGCCACGACCCGTGAACAGGGCTTCGGTGCTGAAGTGAAGCGCCGGATCATGCTCGGTACCTATGCGCTGTCGAGCGGCTACTACGACGCTTACTACGGCCAAGCGCAGAAGGTCCGCACGCTGATCTCGCGAGATTTCGCTGACGCCTTCGACAAGGTCGACGTCCTGATCTCACCGACAACGCCCACCACGGCGTTCAAGATCGGTGAGAAGGTCGACGACCCGCTGGCGATGTATCTCAACGACATCGCGACCATTCCAGTCAACCTGGCGGGCAACTGTGCAATGTCCCTCCCGATCGGACTTGCCGCCGAGGACAACCTGCCGGTTGGTCTGCAGATCATGGCGCCGGCTCAAGGCGACGACCGTCTCTACCGAGTCGGTGCCGCACTCGAACAGGCTCTAGTCGACAAACGAGGTCACGCGCTGATCGAGGAGGTGCCATCACTGTGAGCACATCAGCCATCGAACGGATGAAGTTCGACGACGCACTTGCGAAGTTTGACCCTGTGCTGGGGCTTGAAACACACGTCGAGCTCGGAACTGCATCGAAGATGTTCTGCTCGTGCGCCACGGAGTTCGGTGGTGAGCCGAACACGCACGTGTGCCCGGTATGCCTAGGGCTTCCTGGCTCGATGCCCGTGGTCAACGCAACGGCGATCGAATCGACGATCCGCATGGGTCTGTCGCTGAACTGCTCGATCGCGTCCTGGTGTCGGTTTGCGCGCAAGAACTACTTCTACCCGGACATGCCCAAGGACTACCAGGTAAGTCAGTACGACGAACCCCTGTGTGTCGACGGGTACCTGGATGTCACCGTTCCCACCGACGACGGTCCGCGAGAGTTCCGGGTGGAAATCGAGCGAGTCCACATGGAAGAGGACACCGGCAAGCTCACCCATGCTGGTGGAGACACCGGGCGTATCCACGGTGCCGACTACTCCCTGGTCGACTACAACCGCGCAGGAATCCCACTAATCGAGATCGTCACCAAGCCGATCGTCGGTGCGGGAGAACTCGCCCCCCTCGTGGCTCGCGCTTACGTCACCGAACTGCGCGACCTCATGCGCGCCCTCGGCGTCTCGGACGTCCGTATGGACCAGGGCTCGCTGCGCTGCGACGTGAACGTCTCGCTTGCACCTCCGGGAGAACCGTGGGGCACCCGGTCGGAGACTAAGAACGTTAACTCGTTGCGCAGCGTCGAACGCGCCGTGCGATTCGAGATCGAGCGGCAGGCAGCCGTGCTGACCAGTGGTGGGCGCGTGGTGCAAGAGACCCGGCACTTTCACGAGGACACCGGCGAGACGACTCCGGGACGCTCCAAGGAGCACGCTGAGGATTACCGCTACTTCCCTGAGCCCGATCTTGTTCCCGTTGCTCCAAGCGCAGAGTGGGTCGAGGAACTGCGGGGCACCTTGCCCGAGGCTCCTGCCGTGCGGCGAGCTCGCCTTCAGGCCGAGTGGGCGATCACCGATCTGGAGATGCAGACGCTGGTCAACGCCGAGGCACTCGACCTTGTCGAAGAAACCATCGCCAGCGGTGTCGATCAAGCGGCGGCGCGCAAATGGTGGACCGGCGAGTTCACGCGTATCGCCAACGAGCAGGGCATAGCACTCGCCGATCTTGGTGTGACACCCGCGCACATCGCTCGCGTTGAGGCGTTGATCGCCGATGGCAGCCTGACCGACAAGCTCGCGCGATCGGTGTTCGAAGGAGTCATCGCAGGAGAGGGCGACGTTGACGACGTCGTTCAAGGGCGCGGACTCGTTGTGGTTGGCGACGATTCGACCCTGCTTGCAGCGATCGAACAGGCACTCGCCGAGCAACCCGACGTCGCGGAGAAGATACGCGGCGGCAAAGTTCAGGCGGCAGGCGCAATCGTGGGAGCCGTCATGAAGGCCACGAAGGGCCAAGCCGATGCGGCTAAGGTCCGCACACTGCTCTTGGCGCACTTGGGTGTCGATGGCTAACACTGTCGTCCTCGCGCCGGACTATCTGCTTCCCGAGAACATCGGGCCAGCGGTCGGGTATCGCGAGGGACAGTTACCGGATACCGAAATTCTCGAGCAGGTGGGCTTCTTCGTCCCGGCCTACATCGAGCACCCGAATGCGGTCTGGATGGCGAAGATGCCTGGGCTGGAAGTAGTGCAACTTCCTACGGTCGGCTTCGACGCAGTGCTGCCGCATTTACCGGCCGAAGTGACGCTGTGCAATGCCGCCGGCGTGCACGAGCAAAGCACCGCAGAACTCACGGTGGGCCTCGTTATCGCTCGGTGGCGTGGACTGGACCGCGCAGCGCGAGATATGGCAAGTGGCACGTGGGATCACCGTCGTGGTCGGTCCCTGCAGCAAGCTCGGGTGGTGATCGTTGGGACCGGAGGAGTAGGCACCGCAATCTCGAACTGCCTGGCTGTGTTCGGCTGTGACATCACGCGGGTGGGTCGCACACCACGCGAGGGGGTGGCCGGCCCGGAGGATCTCGAGTACTTGCTTCCCGAGGCTGACGTCGTGGTGCTCGCGGTGCCGTTGAGCGAGGAAACCCGCGGCATGGTCGACGACGCGTTCTTGTCACGACTGCCCGACGGCGCACTGGTAGTGAACGTCGCCCGCGGTCCGGTCGCGGTGACCGAGGATCTGCTCACCCATGCCGGGCGGTTGGAGTTCGCCCTTGATGTCACCGACCCCGAACCCTTGCCGGCCGAGCATCCGTTGTGGTCAGCCCCCGGGGTTGTGATCAGTCCGCACATCGGTGGCGACACCGATGCGTTTCCGCGCTTAGCACGTGGTCTCATCGCCGAGCAGGTTCAGCGATGGCGCAATGGCGCTGCGCTACGCAACGTGGTGGTTGGCTAGCCGCAGGCTCGCAATAGAGTGCCGGTATGCCGGATATCAAGCCACGTAGCCGCCAAGTCACCGATGGTCTCGAGCGAGCTGCCGCACGCGGCATGCTCCGCGCAGTTGGTATGGGCGATGAGGACTTCGCAAAACCACAGGTCGCGATCGCGTCGAGTTGGAACGAGATCACGCCCTGTAATCTCTCACTCGATCGCTTGGCGACCGCGGCCAAGGAAGGCGTGCACGCCGCGGGTGGGTATCCGATGGAATTCGGAACCATCTCGGTCTCCGATGGCATCTCGATGGGCCACGAAGGTATGCACTTCTCGCTGGTGAGCCGCGAGATCATTGCCGATTCGGTCGAGGCCGTGGTGGAAGCAGAACGCCTCGACGGAATGGTCACCTTCGCCGGGTGCGACAAGTCGCTGCCAGGCATGCTCATGGCCTCCGCGCGCCTGGATGTGTCCTCTGTCTTCGTCTACGCCGGATCGATCCTGCCCGGCCATGTGACGCTCAGTGATGGCACCGAGAAGGACGTCACGATTATCGATGCCTTCGAGGCGGTGGGAGCCTGCGCACGCGGTCTGATGTCCCGTGAGGATGTCGATCGCATCGAGCGCGCGATCTGCCCCGGAGAGGGCGCCTGCGGTGGCATGTACACCGCAAACACGATGGCTAGTGCAGCCGAGGCGATGGGGATGTCCTTGCCCGGCTCTGCTGCACCGCCAGCCGTGGACCGCCGCCGCGACGGCTACGCCCGCAAGAGCGGTGAGGCGGTCGTGGAACTGCTGCGTCAGGGAATCACAGCGCGCGACATCATCACACGTCAATCGCTGGAGAACGCGATCGCCGTCATCATGGCTTTCGGTGGTTCCACCAACGCGGTGCTGCACCTGCTCGCTATTGCCCACGAGGCGAATGTTGAACTTCACATTGAAGACTTCCACCGGATCGGTTCGAAGGTGCCGTTGCTTGCGGATGTGAAGCCATTTGGTCGCTACGTCATGAGTGACGTCGATCGTGTGGGTGGCGTTCCGGTGATCATGCGCGGTCTGCTCGACGCTGGTCTGCTCCATGGTGACTGCATGACGGTCACCGGTAAGACGGTGGCGGAGAATCTCGCGGATATCGATCCGCCTGATCCCGACGGCACGATTTTGAAGGCTTCCCAGGATGCAATCGCACCAACCGGCGGGATCACGATCCTGGGCGGTTCGCTGGCGCCTGATGGTGCGGTGGTGAAGAACGCTGGTGTTCCGGTGGAGGTGTTTGAGGGCACTGCCCGGGTGTTCGAGCGTGAGCAGGCGGCGATGGATGCGTTGGAGAACGGCACGATCCAGGCTGGGGATGTGGTGATCATCCGCTATGAGGGTCCCAGGGGTGGTCCGGGGATGCGGGAGATGTTGATGATCACTGGTGCGATCAAGGGTGCGGGTTTGGGTAAGGACGTGCTGCTCATTACTGATGGTCGGTTCTCTGGTGGTACGACGGGTTTGTGCGTGGGTCATGTGGCGCCCGAGGCGGTGGATGGTGGCCCGATCGGGCTGTTGAAGGACGGTGATCGGATCAAGATCGACATCCCAAACCGCACGCTAGATGTGCTGGTGGACGAGGCTGAGATGGATCAGCGCCGGGCGTCCTTTGAGCCGCTGCCCCCGCGCTATGACCGCGGAGTACTGGCTAAGTACGCCAAGCTGGTGGGCAGCGCCTCCAAGGGAGCCGTCACTGGCTAACGCCCCTTTTCCCCACACTCTGGGAGATTCACGCCGTTTCCCCCGGATACCGGCGAATCCGCGCTGTTTCCCCCGGTATCCGGGGGAAACGAGTTGATTTCCCCGAGGAACTATGAAGACAACAACGACGTTACTTGACGCACTAACCATGACAAGGAGATGACATGAAACTGGCGAGGATCGGCGAACGGGGTCACGAAGTCCCGGCGGTCCTCGATGCCGCGGGGGTTCATCGAGACGTATCGAGCATCGTTTCGGACTTCACGCCGGAGTTCTTCGCCGGCGACGGAATCCAGCGGCTTCAGGCGGCGGACATCTCTGCATTGCCGGAGGTCCAGGGACGAATCGGTGCACCAATCGCCAAGCCCAGTTTGATCCTGTGTGTTGGTCTGAACTACGTAGATCACGCCAATGAGTCGAGCATGAAGGTTCCCGATGAGCCGATCTTGTTCACCAAAGCACCCAATTGCCTCGTTGGTCCCAACGACGACGTCCTGATTCCGCGGGGCGCCACGAAGGTGGACTACGAGGTTGAACTCGCCGTGGTGATCAGCAAGCAGTGCCGTTATCTCGATTCACCGGAGCAAGCACTCGACTACATTGCGGGCTTCGCGGTTGCCAATGATGTCTCTGAGCGTTCGTTCCAGCTCGAGCGGGGCGGTGGCCAGTGGATCAAGGGCAAGTCGTGCGAAACCTTTAACCCGTGTGGCCCATTCCTTGCGACGCCGGACGAGATTGACCTTCAGGCCGGTCTCGAACTATGGCTCGATGTGAACGGTGAACGTCGGCAGACCGGATCAACCCACGACATGATCTTCGACATCGCGACCGTCATCCATCACGTCAGCCAGTTCATGGTCCTGGAACCGGGTGACCTGGTGAATACCGGTACTCCACCCGGCGTAGCGATGGGAATGGCCGAGCCCGGCTACTTGTCCGCAGGCGACGTCATGACCCTGGGAATTACCGGTCTGGGGGAGCAGCGTCAGGAACTGGTGTCCGCGTAGGAATCCCAGTCGCCACCGGCGAGGATCCCGCCTTCGATCACGATCGACTGTCCGGTGATGTAGCTCGACGCTGGTGTAGCGAGGAAGACCACGGCGCCGACGAGTTCATCGGCTTGAGCAAGGCGGCCGATCGGGGTGGTGTCCGCGAACCATCGGGCGCGGTGCTCTTCGCCCCACAGCGGCTTTGTGAACTCCGTTTGTACGACCGCTGGTTCGATGCAGTTGACGCGGATCCCGTCGCCTATCCACTCGCGGGCGAAACTGCGCGTCATGCCGGACACAGCGGCTTTGGTTGCGGCATAAACCGAGATGGTGTTGAAACTGTAGCGGGCGCTCAGGGACGACAAATTGACGATCGCCCCGTTGTCCGATGCCTTCAGGTAGGGATGCGCCGCTTGGCTCAAGAGGTAGACCGCGCGCATGTTCACTGCAGTGATGGCGTCGAAGTCATCGACCGTGACGTCCAAGATGGGCTTGCGTCGGTTGATCCCGGCACCGTTGACCAGGACGTCAAGCCCACCCATGGCGGAGGCAGCTCCCTCGATCAGTGAAACGCACTGGTCGGGATCAGCGACATCGGCCGCGAAGGTCATCGCCGATCCGCCGGCGGCGTTGATCTCCGAAGCAAGACCCGCGACTTTGTCCTCGGTTAGGTCGTGCAATGCGACCGTGGCACCGAGGTCGGCAAAGGCCTTGGCCAGGACCGAACCGATGGCGCCGCCAGCTCCAGTCAAGAGAACGCGCATGCCGTCCATCCGGAACAGCTCAGGTGTAGCGGGCAAGGATGGTGCGGATTTCATGTGGTTCCTCTCAATCGAGTGCTGGTAGGTCGACGACGGTCAGGGAGTGCGCAGGGACTGTGAGGGTTAGAGCGTCATTGACTCGAACGGTGCGCGACCCATCGCTCCAATTAGCGATCAGCGCCTTGGTGTCCGCACCGTTGCTGACGACGCACGCGTTGACGCTCTCGGGGGCTGATGACTCCGTCGTGTGTGCTCGGGTCATGCCGGCTAGTGCCGCGAATACATCCCAAACAGGGAAGTGATTTCCTGGCGTCGACGGGAAGTGGATGGGGTCGGGTGAGCCCTCCTCGCGTTCCATCACGCCTTTCCATCCTGCTACCTCGAAGTAGCTGGCAACGTCGACGGTGTTGGCCTCAGCCAGGTACTTGACGCTCATTGCGGTCCAGTTGGCTGCGAAGTAGGTCATCTGCCTGGCGTCGACGTCGCTGGGTAGCGCAGTGTTGCTGACGTCGGACTCGGGATCGGTTGCGTTGGGGTTGAACCTCGGGCGCAGGGAGATAGGTCCCACCGATACCTCGGCACGTTGGATGATGCGGGCTGCATTTCCTGCGACGACCGCCTGTGTCATCGCGTTCTGGATGAGGGTTCGGTTGTCGAAGGCATGTACCTGAGGATTGAGCGAGAAGTTCAAGGCGTCGAAAGCCATCGGGTCGGGAGGTTCACGGTTCAACTCTGTGAAGTACAGATCGGTCCCACCACCGAGGGTCACGTCGTGGAAGCGCTCACCGAGCGCTGCCCGTGCCCGCGGTGCCCAATCATCGGGCGTGACCTTGTCCGTTGAACTGAACACATACCAGCAGTCGATCAGTGACACCGTGTGATCCGAAAGGCGGTTAAACGCTGAGAGATCGTCGGGCGATTCGCATACCGATGCCACCCGCAGGCGCGCACCGATGCGCTCAGCCGACGACGCGGTTCGGGTCACCTGGTCGGGTGCACCGGGATCGGTTGCGTCGATGGCAATCCGCAGGTGGTCCAATCGCAGTTCCGTGAGCGCTACAGCCTGCGCATCGGTGAGGTCGACCGCGTTACTAGTCAGCGACAGGCCAAGGCGCGGAAGGTCGGTCACTTCACCGGTTCGTCGAATCTCGATTACGTCTTGGTTGGTTGTGGGCTCCGAGTTTAGGTCACCAGGACCGGGTGTGAACTCGACTTCGATGCGCTGATCGATTGCCGCACCCGGCACAACCTCGACCGGGAATGGCAGCGAGATGGGCGTGCAATAAGTCTTGAAGGATGCGTCGGTCCAGTTGCGGTGGTCTTCCATCTCGAAGACCTCACCGACGAACTGCACGCGTGCCTTGGCACCGTTGGGCAGTTGGTGGGTGATGGAGCGCATATCCACAAAAGGTTGATGCGGGGAGATATCGGTCGGCAGGTTCGATTCGGTGACCGTGCCGTCGGTGTGTTCGACGACGACGGCAGAACCCGCAGCCGACATCGGGTGCAGCAGACACATACCCAGCCGATTCCGCCAGAACGGCGAATTCGTGTTGGCCTGGAAGCGGTAGTCGATGACGTGATCACTGATCGTCGCGTGTACCTGCCAGGTGAGCGGCTCGGCATCGAAGGATCCGGTGCCGCGTGCAGTGAAGACGATCGAGTCCTCGTTCTCTTCGAGTGAAGCGTCGGATACAACAAAGAGGCGGTTGGTCCAGTTGCGGTCCTGGAACACCGGATAGATCCGCCGGATCGCCTCCTCGCCCTGCCAGCGGATATCGCGCAGGTCAGCACCGTCGACCGTGACTGTGACGTCACCGACCTGAACCGTCTGAGGTTCGGTCACAGCATGTTTCCGGCCTGGTAGGGCTCTCCGGTTTCCAGGGATTGGTAGGCGCCCAGGGTTAAGTCCAAGACGCGCAGCGTGTCAGCACCGCTGGTCTCGGGGGTCTCGCCCGTTTGCAGGCAGTGGATCCAGTGCCGCTGCACATTGACCACGCTGTCTTGGATGCAGTTCCACGGCACCGACGCCCACGAGTGCTCGGGGATCTCCAGGGTCTCCTCATGCACGCCATCGGGGGAGACCACTTGCAGGTGGTAGTCCGGTCCCAAGGTGACCGTTCCCTCGGTTCCTTCGATCGTGACGAAGGTCTGGGGGTAGGTGCTGTGGTCGGACTTGGACTCATAACTCGTATCGACGACGCACGTAGCGCCCGGCAGGCCCAGCACGATCGTGGCGACGTCCTCGCCCTTGATCTTCGGGTTAACCCGGATCGCTTCGGTGAACAAACGATCGGGTTCGCCGAGGAAGAAGCGGGTCAGGTCGAACTGATGGACCGAGACGTCGGCGATGATCATCCGCTCGGCGTCCATGCACCACGGCTGCGCCGAGTAGACATCGTGCGCTGTGCGGAAGCTGATGCGACCAAAGAAGGGCCGCCCGATGGCCCCGCTGTCGAGTACTTCTTTGACCTTCCGCATCGGATACTGGAAGCGGAAGTTCTCGTGGACCATGAATGGCAGGTCCGCCTCCGCCATCGCCTTGACCATCGCCTTGGCGTCTGCCATGTCCCACGCCAGCGGCTTTTGGCAGATCGCCGCAACCCCGTGCTGGGCGGCGAGTTCGACCATCATGCGATGCGTGGGGGGAGTGGTGGCGATGTCAACG
Source organism: Candidatus Nanopelagicales bacterium (assembly GCA_040266055.1). Classification (GTDB taxonomy): domain Bacteria; phylum Actinomycetota; class Actinomycetes; order S36-B12; family S36-B12; genus S36-B12. Next base: position 28,904 of record JBDQFC010000018.1, read on the forward strand.
AAATCGAGGTCCTCGCGTGCGAAGAGTTCGGCGGCGTCGGTGTATGGCGTCCCACCGAATTGCCGAGCTGCGGCTATTGCACTTTCGTAATTGATGTCGCACGTGGCGACTAGCTCCACCTCGGGCATCTCGGCCCACGCTTGCAGATGGTTTTGCGCGAAGAATCCGCACCCGATCAAAGCGAAGCGATACGGCTGGCTCACATTTCCACCTCTCGTGCGGGGTCGATGATCCACTCACTCCACGATCCGACGTACATGCGCGCCCCCGGTAGTCCGGCATGCTCCATCGCCAGGACGTTCTGCGCTGCAGTGACTCCGGAGCCGCAGTAGAAGACGATCTGGTCTCCGTCTTGTCCGCCGCGCAGGGAGTCGTAGTGGGCACGCAACTGTTCGGGACTGCGGAAGGTGCCGTCGTCGTTGAGTGTCTCGGCGCGATCGGCGAGGCCGGCTCCCTTGATGTGACCGCGGACGGGGTCGTAGTACTTACCTTGGCCGTGGTAGCCCTCCGGACCTCGTGAATCGAACACCCGCGTGGGGATCTCGACGCGGATTCGATCCACTTCATCGACATCGGCAAGCATCTCCGGGCGCGCCCGTGCCTCGAATGCTCGAGCAGGAACAGGAGGCGTCGTGGCATCTGAGGTCAGCGGAAGTCCGGCGCTTTCCCACGCCGGAAGTCCACCATCGAGGACAGCCACTGCGTCGTGTCCGAGCCAACGCAGCATGAACCACGCACGCGCTGCAGCCATGAGTCCACGGTCTGCGTCGTAGACCACTACTTGGGTGTCGGGGCCGATGCCCCAGGACCGAACGGTCTGTTCGAAGTCAGCTGGATCGGGGAAGGGGCGGCGGCCGGTAACGCCTTCGATGATCGGCCCCCCAAGATCGTTCGCAAGGTCAGCTCGCTGGGCTCCGGGGATATGTCCTTGCGCGAACGCACGATCACCCCAGCCTTCGTCGTCGAGGTTGAATCGAGCATCCAAGATCACCAGTTCATCACCGGATTGCTGCAGGTGCTCTAGTTCGGAGGCGGTGATCAATGTATGGAAAGTCACGTCGTTGTCTCAGCCCTTTCTTGTTCGCGTGTAGCGCCCCCGCTGAGTGTGGTTCCTACACTACGAGCATGGCATCCCCCTCGCAGATAAAACCCCGTAGCTTCCTGGTCACCGATGGTCCCGATCGCGCACCGAATCGGGGGATGTTGCGCGCATTGGGAATGGACGACGACGACTTCGCCAAGCCGCAAATCGGAATCGCCAACAGTTACAACCGGATCACTCCGTGCAATATGTCGCTGCGAGATGTCGCAACGTCTGTTGCGCAAGGAGTCGAAGCAGGCGGTGGATTCCCGATGGAATTCGGGACGATCACCGTTTCCGACGTCATCTCGATGGGTCATGAAGGCATGCACTTCTCGCTCGTGAGCCGCGAGGTGATCGCCGATTCGGTCGAGACGGTGATGCAGGCCGAGCGGTTGGATGGCATGGTCACTCTCGCGGGATGTGACAAGTCGATTCCCGCGATGATGATGGCTGCTGGTCGTCTCGACATCGCCTCGGTGCTGCTGTATGCGGGTTCACTCCTACCCGGCCATGTGCGCTTGACCGATGGCAGCGAGGAGACGGTGAACATCGTGACCGCATTCGAGGCTGTCGGTGCCCGTGCTCGCGGCTTGATGAGCAATGAAGACGTCGATCGCATCGAGCGCGCGGTGTGTCCGAGCGCCGGAACCTGCGGTGGCATGTACACCGCCAACACGATGGCCAGCGCTGCGGAAGCCATGGGCTTGGCGTTACCTGGTTCGTCGTCGCCGCCGGCGGTTGATGCGCGTCGCGACACCTTGGCTCGTCGTAGCGGTGAGGCAGTAGTCGAGATGCTCCGGCAAGGCATCACAGCGCGCGACATCATCACCAAGGAGTCATTGGAGAACGCCATCGCGGTGATCATGGCTCTTGGTGGTTCCACCAATGCGGTGTTGCACCTGCCCGCGATCGCCTACGAAGTTGGCGTGGAACTCGACATGGACGATTTCCACCGGATCGGCTCGAAGGTGCCGCACGTGGCGGACCTGAAGCCGTTCGGCGAATTCCTGATGTTCGACCTGGACAAGGTGGGTGGTGTTCCGGTCGTGCTCAAGGCATTGCTCGATGCGGGCCTGCTGCACGGTGATGCGCTGACCGTGACCGGCAAGACGATGGCTGAAAACCTCGCCGCTATCGAGATCCCCGAGCCCGATGGCACCGTGGTCCGACCCATCGGCAATCCGATCGGGGCCACCGGTGGCATCACCATCCTCGGCGGGTCGCTGGCACCCGAGGGGGCAGTGGTGAAGAACGCAGGGGTCCCGGTGGACGTCTTCGAGGGAACCGCCAAAGTCTTTGACCGCGAGCAGGCGGCGATGGAGGCGCTCTCCGACGGGACGATTCAGGCGGGGGATGTCGTCGTTATTCGTTATGAAGGGCCCAAGGGTGGGCCGGGGATGCGCGAAATGCTGATGATCACCGGAGCGATCAAGGGAGCTGGCCTCGGTAAGGATGTCCTGCTGATCACCGACGGACGCTTCTCGGGAGGCACCACCGGGCTGTGCGTGGGGCACGTGGCGCCCGAAGCGGTGGACGGCGGCCCGATCGGGCTGCTGCGCGACGGGGACAAGGTCCGTATCGACATCCCCAACCGCACACTGGACGTGCTCGTGGACGACGACGAACTGGCTGCTCGCCGGACGACCTTCGAGCCGCTGCCCCCGCGCTACGACCGCGGTGTACTGGCTAAGTACGCCAAGCTTGTGGGCAGCGCCTCCAAGGGAGCTGTCACCGGCTAATTGGGGGAGAAGGAATCCCGGTTAGGGAAGAAGATCGACGATCATGTCGATCCGCTCGGCCAATGTGGTGTCGAGGTCGGTGATGCCACCCGCGGAATGCGTGGAGAGTCGGAATGTCAGGGTGCGCCAGCGGATGTCTATGTCCGGGTGATGATCCATTTCCTCGGCGGCGTTGGCGACCTTGGTGACGTAGTCAATACCTGCGAGGAAGGTCTTCGCCTTCACCTCGGCTACGAGGGTGTTGCCCTCGCGGTTCCATCGTGGATGCAACAGGCAAAAGTCGTCGATTCGGCCGTCGGCCAATAGGTCGGCCGGTGTGGCGGGCATAGCAAGCACCTCTAACGAAAGCGGGGTTCACGGTCCGGACTTGAGCCTGCCTGATGTCGCCCATCGCCGCATGCGGGGGTGGGCGAGGCCGCATAGAGGGATCGCCTAGAGGGATCAGACATACGGGTTGACGAGTGTCAGGGGTGGGGTTTAGCGTTCGATCTAGTTCGAACATGTGTTCGAATTGCCCCGGATTCGCGGCTGGGGTAAAAGTGCAGGAGTTCCGCGTAATGCAGAACTCCACCAAGCGGGCCCGTAGGCCGCTGGGGTTGCCTCGACCCCAGCCCCAGCGGCCGGGTCCGTTTTGGAGCAGGGTCGAGAAAACGGTTCGAGTAGCAGGGTCGAGAAAACGGGTCGAAAACAACCAGCACACGTAACAAGAAGGGATTCTTGCAATGAACTCGACCCCGACCGTCGATCCCATCGCTCCCGACAATCTGATGTGTAGCGCGCAGCGCAGTTTGGCGCGGGCGGCGTTGGCAGGCACCCCGCATGAGAGGTACGCAGCCGCACATCTCGCTGCGCTACGGGCAGCTGCAGCGGTGATCGCCGCCGTGGCTCCACGGTCTCGAGACAGGCACCCAGCGCGCCAGCAGGTGCGTAGCGCGTGGGTGGTGCTGCGCGAGGTGTGTCCACCGCTGTCGGAGTGGGCGGACTTCTTTGCCGCGGGCGCCCAGACCCGTGCCGCTGCTGAGGCGGGTATCCCATGTGTCAGTGCACGCGCAGCGGATGATCTCGTTCGTGATGCACAGATCTTCCTGGCCCGAGTGTGCGACGTACTCGAGTTGGCCCACCAGCCAGCACTCGATCTGCGTCTGCGCGCTGTCGGTTAGGCGTGGGGACTACTTCACCACCGTTCGCCCATCTGCACGTAGCGTCGAGTCATTCGCTTCGCTATGGCGCCACGTTGCCCGAATCGCTCGTGCAGCGCAGCGCCGAACTCGGCCAATCGATCATCGCTCTCACCGACCGAGACGGTTTGTATGCGGCGGTTCGGTGGGCACGCGAATGCTCTCGTTTAGGGGTGCGTCCGGTGCTCGGAGTGGATATCGCGGTTGAGGCGACGCAGCTAGAACGGGTGCATCCAGATGTGCGTGCCTCCAGTACTCGCGCCACCTCTCGCCCCCGGACGCCAGCGCGCGGTGGTCAGTGGATTGATGAGACGCGTCCGCGGGTCCTGTTGCTTGCGACCGGTGCGCGTGGCTGGGCGTCGTTGTGTCGACTCGTCAGTGCTGCACATACCGGTGATCACACCGTCCGCGGCGAACCGTGGGTGCCGTGGTCGGCTCTGCGTGAACACAGCGAGGGCATAGTCGCGGTGCTTGGGGCGGAATCGGAGGTTGGTCGATACCTCACCGCCGAACGCACAACTCTTGCCGAAGCAGCGGCTCGGCCGTGGCGTGCGGTATTCGATCGATATCTCGCAATCGGTGTTGCATCCCATCGGCAGCAGAGTTTCCCGCTGCATCGTCGGCATCGTTACTCCACGGCTGCGGCTGCACGCATGCTCGGATGGGCGCGGGGGCAGAAATTGCCCGTCATTCTCACCAATGCCGTTCGGTACGCCGAGCCCGAGCATGCGGGTATAGCCGAGGTGCTGGATGCGTCACGGCTTCTCGTGCCATTGAGTTCTCCACGGATCGAACGTCAGCGGGGTGCGCACGCATATCTGAAATCCGCAGAAGAGATGGCCGAGATTGCCGCGGAGATCGCGCACGCGTCTGGTGGGCAAGACGAACGCGGTGGTCGACGTTTACTGGAAGACACGTGGCATCTTGCGCAGTACTGCGCGCTGGATCCCGAACGGGATCTAGGTCTGGGGGAAGTGTTCGTCCCCGAACTCGATGTGCTGCTGGGAAGACAGATCACCGACCCGGTCAAGGAGGCCGATGCGCTGTTGCGCCATCGATGCGCTGCAGCGATTCTCGACCGGTACTCCGGAACAGATAGAGGTGACGCCGAGCACCGACTCGAGGCTGAACTTCGCACCATCACGGGCTTGGGTTTTTCCGGGTATTTCCTGACCGTTGCCGAGGTAGTCGACATGGTGCGCGCCCGCGGGATACGAGTGGCGGCGCGTGGCTCGGGTGCCGGAAGTCTCGTCACGCATCTTCTGGGGATCAGTGGTGTGGACCCGATTCGGCACGGACTATTGATGGAGCGTTTCTTGTCTCCACTACGACGGGTGTTGCCGGATATCGACATAGACGTTGAGTCGGCTCGCCGCCTCGAGGTCTACGACCTCATCCGTGAGCGTTTTGGAGACGATCGAGTCGCAAGCGTCTCGATGATGGAGACCTACCGAGTACGGCACGCAGTCCGAGACGTCGGAGCCGCACTTGGCATGGACGCAGGCGAAGTCGATGCGTTTGCGAAGGCTTTTCCGCACGTGCGTGCTCGTCAGGCAAGAAGTGCACTTGGCGATCTACCCGAGTTGCGGAACTCGCACATCGGACAACTCGCGCAAGGTGGGCAACTCGATCACTTCCTCGATCTCGTCGAAGGCCTCGATGGACTGCCAAGGGATATCGCCATGCATCCATGTGGAGTGGTCCTCTCCGATGCCACGTTGCTCGATCGGACTCCCGTAGAAAGTAGCGCTGCGGGTTATCGGATGAGTCATTTCGATAAGCATGACGTTGAGCACATGGGTCTTCTCAAACTCGATGTGCTCGGGGTTCGAATGCAATCGGCGATCGCCCATGCGGTTGACGAAATCGAGAGCAGTACAGGGGAGCGCATTGAACTCGACGATGATCGCCTCGATGACGCGCAGACCTTCGCGTTGATCAGATCAACCAAGACCTTGGGATGTTTCCAGATCGAATCACCCGGTCAGCGGGAACTTCTCGGTAAGTTCGCGCCGGATCGATTCTCCGATCTGATCATCGACATATCGCTGTTTCGGCCAGGGCCGGTCAAATCCGACATGGTTACTCCGTTTCTGATGGCTCGCCAGGGATGGAGTGCTCCGGAGTACCCGCATCCCGATCTCGAACTGATATTGCGCGAGACCTACGGAGTCGTGGTGTTCCACGAGCAGGTGTTACGGATCATCGCGACCATGACCGGCTGCTCGCTCGCCGAAGCGGATGAATGCCGGCGCAGTATGGGTTCACCGGAAGGTCAGGACGATGTTCGTGCGTGGTTCTACCCGACCGCTATCAACCACGGGTATGACGTCCCTACCGTCGAGCGAGTGTGGGAGATCTTGCGCGCGTTCGCTTCCTTTGGATTCTGCAAGGCGCATGCTGCAGCGTTCGCACTTCCCACGTATCAATCAGCTTGGCTCAAGGCGCACCATCCAGCTGCCTTCTATTCAGGAATATTGACGCACGACCCGGGGATGTACCCCAAGCGTTTATTGCTCGACGACGCACGAGTACATGGAATCCAGGTATTGGGTATCGATGTCAATGCATCGGGCAGCGCATATTGCGTAGAAGGCACCGATGCGAACGCCATTCGTATCCCGCTGACCGAGGTGGCGGGTATCAGTGAGCAGGAGGTGCAGGCGCTGATTGGTCGTCGTCCCTTCTCTTCCCTGGCTGATGCGATCCGTAGAGCAGGGCTGTCGCGCCCCACTGCGGAGAACCTGGTGGTGACGGGCGCCTTCGATGCACTACACCCAGCGCCCACCACGCGGCGCGATCTTCTCCTGCAGGTTGCCGACATCGACAGACATGCCAGTCCGGCGAGCATCGATGCGCAGTTGTCGCTCGATTTACTCGGATCGGCGGCCGAACACGTGCCAACCACCGGATTGCCGGAGATGAAGACGAGCGATCGAGTCCGATCGGAGATGTCCGTCCTGGGCCTGGACGTCAGCGCGCACGTCGTGGACTTCTACAAGGATCTACTAAGTGAGATGCGCGCTACGGCGGCGTGCGATCTGTTAAAGCAGCGCTCCGGCAGCGATGTGTGGGTAGCGGGCGTCAAGGTCGCTATTCAAAGTCCACCGGTACGTAGCGGTCGACGAGTGATCTTCGTGACGCTCGATGATTCCACGGGCCCGATCGATGCAGCTTTCTTCGACGATGTTCAAGAGCACTATTCCTCGACGTTGTTCAACTCGTGGCTGTTGATCATCCGAGGTCGTCTCCGACGGTCGGGGCCACGAGGGGTGTCGATGCGCGCTACTGGTTGCTGGGATCTCGGGGACGTGCGGCGGCTCTGGAAGGACCAGGGAATGGATGTAGTCCGAGAGTTACTGACCTACGATCCAGTGGAGGAGGCAACCAAGACCTCGGACTCTGATCTCACAGAACCGAGAAAAGTGCTGGTGCATGCCAGCGGCTTCCGTCAATCGCCCTATGCGGACATCGCGCCTGCCGGTGTGTCAGTGAATCGACCACCAGGAAAGTTCTGGCACTCCAGTCCCGGAGTCTCCGGATGACGACAGCATTTGCCGCTACTCTCCAGGAGGCTTTGCTTTCTCACCCCGGTTACTGGTCGGCCTCGTGGTCGGTCGATACAGATAGGAACTCACATCGACGCTCGTGGCGTAACCCAAGAGCCCTTATCGCGTATCGCCGGGCCACTTCTTCTGGTGTGGATCCTGTGGGGGTCTTCCTACGTTGCCATCGCCGTCATGGTGCAGAGCATGGCCCCGCTGCTGGGAAGCGGAAGTCGATTCGTCATCTCCGCTGTCGTGCTCGCAGCGATAGCGGCCGTGATCAAGGGTCCTTCGAGTCTGAAAGTCTCCTGGTCGCAATTTCGCGGTGCATTGATCATGGGCATCGCTCTGTTCGGTGTTGCGCAAGGGGCGGCGACGATGGCCCTTCGTTACGTGCCATCGGGCGTTGCTGCGGTGATCATCTCCGTGATTCCGATCTGGTTCATCATCTTTCGATTCATGGCACGAGATCGTGCTCCAGTACTGACTCTCATCGGAACCGCACTGGGCATCGTCGGCATCGCATTCATGCTGCTGCCTGGTGGTACGCAACCGGTGGGCGGGACCGACATCCAGGTCACCGTCTGGTCGTTTGTTCTTCTCCTGGGGAGCCTGTCCTGGGCGGCGGCTTCATGGCGAGCCCCTCGGTTAGGGCTACCTGCCGACGCCGTGACATCCGCGGTCTATCAGTTGGCCGTCGCCGGAGTCTTCTTGGTCATCGTCGGCCTGCTTCTCGGGCAACGGTGGGAGCCGGCATCGATCACTCCGTCATCCTGGGCGGCCTACGGCTACTTGATCGCAGTGTCGATCGTGTCATTGGTGGCATATGTGTGGCTGCTCGAGCACGCCTCGATCTCCGTCGTGGGTACGTTCGCCTACGTCAATCCCGCTGTTGCGGTCGCGCTGGGCTGGCTTTTGCTGGGCGAGGCGATCACGATCGATGTGGTCGTCGGACTGATCGTGGTCGTCGGTGCTGTGGTGATGGTCGTCAGTGGGGAGTCCAGAAGGACTGCATCCGAATCGACCGCATCGAAACCGCAGCCCGAGGAGTTGGCGGCCCACGAGCCGTAAGGTGCGACATAGCCGAGGCTAGGGCGACCTACCGCTGGGTGATGGGTCGTCATCGGAGGGAGCGAGGGTGAGCCGCAGTCAGGTGCGCCGCCCGAAAGGGCCAACTCACTTCGGAGACGACGATGCCGGGTGCACGATCCTGCATGTCGATATGGATGCCTTCTACGCATCTGTGGAATTGCTCGAACAGCCCGAACTGCGCGGCACCCCGGTGATCGTCGGTGCCAGTACCGGAAATCGGGGTGTGGTTCTCTCGGCCACCTACGAAGCCCGTGCACTCGGTGTCCATTCCGCGATGCCGATGTCCCGGGCCAAGCGTCTAGCTCCGCACGCCACGTTCATCTCCCCGCACCATGATCGCTATGCCCAGGCATCACGGGCGGTGATGGACATATTCGGTTCGATCACTCCGATCGTGGAGCCGCTGTCCCTCGACGAGGCCTTCTTGGATGTGGCAGGTGCACTTCGGCGTCTCGGCCGCCCCGTCGCCATCGCATCACTCATCCGATCCCGGGTGCAGGAGGAAGTTGGCATCACCTGCTCAGTCGGAGTGGCACCGAGCAAGTTCGTGGCGAAACTCGCCTCAACCCACAGCAAGCCCGATGGTTTACTCCTGATTCCACGAAGCAAAGTGATCGATTTCTTGCACCCACTTCCGGTTGGTGCGCTCTGGGGTGTGGGGGAGCGCACCGAGGAACAACTCGTACGGTTGGGTTTAGAGACCGTTGCCGATATCGCCGAGACCCCCGTCACCACTTTGGAGCGGGCCGTGGGATCAGCGCAGGGTCGCCATCTCCATGACTTGTCGTGGGGGCGCGATCCACGGGCGGTCATCCCGAATGAACCGGACAAGAGCATCGGCAACGAGGAAACCTTCGATTCCGATACCGACGATCACGAATGGATCCGATCCCGGATCGCCGGCCTTGCCGATCAAGTAGCACGCCGTCTGCGGGCGTCGAACTGTGTCGCCCGCACCGTCGGCCTGAAGGTCCGCTTTGCGGATTTCACCACCATCACCCGATCTCGGACGCTGGATGTATCCACCGATGTGGGAGCCGACATCTATGCCACGGCGTGGTCGCTATTCGAGGCGCTTGGGCTGCAGCGGGCACGAATCCGGCTCGTGGGAGTGCGGGTAGAAGGATTGTCGTCGGCGGACGAGACCCCGACCCAACTGTTGCTCGATGCCCCCGACCGCGGGCATCGAGATGCCGAAGTTGCCATGGATCGGCTCCGTCAGCGCTACGGCCCCGGCGCCGTCCGTCCCGGGCGGGTCCGCTGATGGTGGCCTTGGACGCCTTGACTAAGCCGAACAGGGGTGCGGGGGTTTCCTCAGGGTGGGTCGCGGCTTATTCTGTGCTCATCCGCCAACAAGCGTGGAGTTCGACCCTGGGGCAGACTTACTCTGGTACCGAGAGCACGCGACGAGGAAAGGGGGCACGCCATGCCGCTATCGGAGCATGAGCAACGTCTGCTGGAGCAGATGGAAAAGGCCCTCTACGCCGAGGATCCGAAGTTCGCCACGAGCCTTCGCTCCACCGGGGGAGCCGCGAGTCGCTCGCGCGCGGCGCTAGGAGTGCTCGGCGTGCTCGGGGGCTTGGGGATCGTGATTGCGGGAATGGCGATGCCGCTGGCTGTATTGGGTGTTGTCGGTTTCGCCGTCATGCTCGCTGGTGCGGTCTTGATCTACTTCGCCTTCACCCGAGGCACCGCTGCAACCACCGACGAAGCTGAGGCGGACGCTGAGGAGGAAGGCACCGCCACAGCGCAAGCTCCCCGCGCCCGTAAGCAGCCCCGCCGTTCGAGTGGCTTTATGGATCGCATGGAAGAGCGGTGGCGCAAGCGCGCCGATGGCGATCGCTGACATGATGGGGCGATGACAAACGTCGTCCCCGCACAACTGGGCCGCTTCTTTGAGGACTTCGAAGTTGGCACCACGTACCAGCATCCGTTCGGCCGGACTATCTCTGAGGCCGACTCAACCTGGTTCACGCTGCTGACCTGCAACACCAACCAGAACCACTTCAACGCCGATCTGGCGCAGAGCAACCCGATCACCGAAGGTCGCATCATCGTCAACTCAGGTTTGACAGTTGCGCTTGTGCTGGGGCTTTCGGTCATCGACATGAGTCAAAACGCCGTTGCGAACCTCGGTTGGACTGACATCAAATTGACGCACCCGGTGTACATCGGAGACACCATCTACGCGGAAAGTCTGTGTCTGGAAGCGCGGGAATCATCGTCACGTCCAGAGATGGGAATCATCCGGATGAAGACGCGTGGACTTAATCAAGACGGAGATGAAATCGTCTCGTGGTTCCGATCGGTGATGGTGCCTAGGCGCAGTAGTGGCATCGGGCAGGACTACTTTCCCGAGGCTAAGAACGGCCCCCTTGCTGAGTAGAAGCCGCCTCGTCGCTCGGTGACGCGGGCCGCGGTGCGACGGGTGGTGGGACATCACACGTCCGCTGGGCTGGTCGTCCGGCAAACCGGTCGGCAATCCACGCTACGGCGGAGGGTCCGGACGTCGTCGCCGCCGCGAGATGCCCGATTCCGCCCATCCACAGTGAGCTAATGGTGGAACCAGCTGCGCACCACGACTCCTGAAGCTTGGCATTGGGCCACGCCAGCACGATCTCATCTGCGGTTCCTTGCGCGAGGAATACCGGCATGTCCGCGGGCAGCGGTGGTGGAGTTTGGTCAGCGACGAAATCGGCCCAATCAGGAAGATCGATGGGATTGCGAGCGAAGAACTCTTGACCGGCTGATCGCAGCGCGAGCACTTCGAGTAGCAGTTGTTTGTCGTAGGTGCAGTCATTGGCGAGCTGCTCGTAGGTGCGTAGGCCGGTGGCCGTTGCTACTTGTGCGGCGGAGAGTCGGTCGTCGGCGGCGGGCCAGGAGATCAGAACCTCCGGACCGATACCCCACCCAACGGTCGTGTTCCATTGGGCACCCATGATGTCCGCAAGTTCGCCGGCCGGTGCTGCCGCTGCGACACCGAGCAGGTTGAGTTCTGGAGCGAGTTCGGGTGCCAGATGCCCACTCCACAAAGTCGAGTGACCGCCCTGGGAGTGACCCCACACCACATAGTCGGATCCGGCCTGGGCGTCGGCGACGTTGCGGGCGGCTCGAACCGAATTCACAACATCGCGCACCTCGGCTTCCTTCACGAGGTACAACTCCGGTCCTGGTGTTCCGAGCCCGACGTAGTCGGTGGCGGTGACAACCCATCCCAGCGCCATCATCTGGTCCAACCAGTTGTCGGTATCGCCGAGTGGATTCGCGGCCCGTGATGGAGCACACGCATCGCCCATCCCCACAGTTCCGTGTGCCCACGCAACGACGGGACGCCCCTCGGGTGGAGCAGGGGTTTCGGGGATGAACAACATCCCGCTGCTCGCGGCTGGAGTGCCATCGGGCCGTTCGGAAACGTAGAGGATGCGGTAGGCGTTGGCGCCTGGGACATCTACATCAAGTGGTTCGGTCCGGATGACCGTCCCGGGTTCAGTGGGCAGCGGGTCAGGGGGGATGTAGAAGGGCTCTATGGAGGCCTGCGTGTCGGTGCGTTCGATATTCGATGAGATCCACCAGGCAGCAATTGCCAGTACGCCCGCGAGCAGGGCCCCACCGAGAGCGATAGCAAACCATTTCAGGTGTCTCACGACGTCAATCTACGGGGTGCAGCATGATGGTCGGTATGTCCAGCCGCGAGGTCGTGGTCGTGTCACGGCCCTATGAACCTGAGGGCGACGTAATCGCGTTGGCTCGCGACTTAGCAGCCAGCACACTCGGTCTCGTCGTGTACAGCACGCAAACGGTATTTGCCTTGACCGATGCCACCATCCGAGCGGCTGCCGGTGCGGTTCTGGACCGCATGGTTCCGGCGATCGCGGATGCGATCATCTCGCGCATCGATCTGACCGATGTGGTTCTCCAAAACGTGGACTTGCGGTCGATCGTCCTTCGGGCACTCGATGAGATTGACATTACGGAGATAGTCCTTGATCGCGTTGATGTGGATGCGATCGTTGGCCGCGCTGACATCGACGCAGTGATCGACCGGGTCCCCATGCTGCAGATCGCCGATTACATCATTGAGGAGATCGACCTTCCGCAGATCATTCGAGAGAGCACCGGTGGGGTTGCGCTCGACGCATTCACCACGACCCGCGTCTCAGCCATCCGTACCGACGAGATCATCTCCAAGGTCGTCGACACCATCCTGCTCCGACGTCGCGAGCGAGACCTCGACGTAGAGCCGTCCCCGGCCGCTTCACCTTCCGGGGAGGATTCATGACCTCCTTTCGCCAGTATCGCGAGGAACACGGGGATGGGGGCCCGATCATCCTCGAAACTCTTCCGGTCGCCGCGCGGCAATTTCAAGGTGACCGAGCCGGACTCGTCATTCGCTCGATTGCGGCGGTGATCGATGTCGTCTTTATCGGGTTCGTCATCGTTCTAGCATGGATCGGCCTGTGGCTGTTCCTGTTGATTTTCAATCCACTAGTCGATTACGGATTGCCGCGCGTCGGCTACTTCGTATTGGGCGGTTACTTCCTTATGTGGGCTTACTGGTCGTGGATTTGGGCCACCAACGGCCGAAGTCTGGGGCAGTACCTCATGGGTCTTCGGTTGCTCAACCGTCATGGCTTGCGACCCGGTTGGAAGTTGGCCACGGTCCGTGCCGCTTTCTGTGTTGTCTTTCCTGTCGGATTGTTGTGGGCGGTTGTGAGTCGTCGCAATCGGTCGGTGCAGGACGTCGTGTTGAGAACCAGCGTGGTTCACGACTGGTCCAGTCAGTCGTCTTCGGATCGGGTTGCCCCGCTCGATGAAGCGGTGAAGCACGAGCGCGCTGAAGACGACAAGTTGGAACAACGAGCAGAACGCATCGCAGACCATCTATCTCCTCACCGATCCGGGCATGATGATCAGTAGTCGACGACGCCTTTGTGCAAAGGCGCTCATCTTGTCTGGGGCGCTCGCGGCTGCACCGGGATTGCTGGCGGTGCCGGCTGGAGCGGAGATAGTGGAGTCGCCACCGGCGGCCGTCACGACGGCTCAGGTTTCGGTAGCTATGGACAACGATTGGCAGTTCTCTGACGCAGAGTGTTTGTTCATCCCGATCCTTGTGACCTACGGACGGGCAGACGACACATCTGTCCTGGGAGAAACGACCGTGACGAAGGTCGGGTCGACTGCCACGTCGAACGAGGGAACGTTTCTTGTTCTGCCCGGAGATCCAGTCTCCGGTCAGGTACTGGACGAGATATTCGTCTGCCCTGCTGACGGAACCGGTGAATTCCAACTGGCCACCGTGGTGCGCGCGATCGCACCCGGCGCCGAGCAAAGTTTTTCTCTGGATCCGCTGACATTTTGGGTTCGGCCAGCTGGATCAGAATTCACTCGACTCACCGCACGGCACACCAAGGGCGGTGTGCGCATTCGTGGGCGAGTCGCAGCCGGCGATTCCGTCGCGACCGGAGTGGCGGAAATCCGCGTTGCGAAGGGTGCGACGTGGGGTGCGCCACAGATTGCGACGGTAGAGGACGGCCAATTCGATGTGGTGCTCGATCGATCCGTTGCACCCAGGACTCGCGTGAAGGTGACGCTTACCCGGTGTTCGTGGTGCTTGCGTGCTTCGCAGGTAACCCGGGTGCGCTAAGCAGCGGGACTATCCACGTAGGGTGACGGCGTGTTCGGCGCCCTCAGGTTCACCAGGCGATCCTTGCTATCCACGCGACGACGTCACCACTTGTCGGCGGCCACGGCCGTGGCGGTCACTTCGACATTGGTCGTTACCGTTTTTGCATCTCCTGCGTCCGCCGCTCGGGATGTGGTGACCGGCTCGACGAACTACGGCCGAGCCGTCACGGCGCTTGGAGATGACCTTGCCCTGTGGCGCCCGACCTACACCGCCGGCTTGCGACGCAAGGGTCCGATTGACGTCATCGCCTACGGGAAAAAGTCCAAGCGGGCGTCGTTTGCTGGATCGACTTACGGCAAGCGAGTGCCGAGCTTCACGATCGCCCAAAAGAACGCTGCTGATCGCTGGGCGGCTCGTCCCGTAGACAGAACCTCGCAGGGTCTGGTGGACACGGTGGCCATCCGGATGGGTGCCCCGGGAAGTAAGCGGGTTGTTCGTGCGCGGGTGTACGCCGACTGCAGGGCAGCAGGCGATGCTCGCACGAATCAGCGGCGATGTACGCGTGCGGACGTGGCCCGCTTCGGGGGGACCCTTGAAGTGCTTGCCCGGACATTCGATGATGGTGGACCTTTGGCATCGGACGTTCGTATTGACAGTCAGGGGCTGTCGTACTCCCAATTGCTCAGGATCGCCAAGGGCCTGGTGCCCGTCACACCATGAAATGTCATAGGTGATCGCTAGCCTGATGGTTCAGGCGGCGAAAGGGATCCGAACGTGACCGATGTTGGTCTTGGCTTGGTCGTGGGAATAGGGGTCATCCTTGGTGTCCTCGTAGGGCTGATCGTCGGCTGGCTTGTAGCGCGGCGGGTGGGACGTAGCGAGTTCGATCAGGCAGTTGGTGTTCTTCGGGCCGAGGCTGATGCAGAGGTGGCACGGCTCAACGCTGAGCTGATCGATGCGCGTGGGCAGATCCGAGTGTTGGAGTCCGATCGCGCATCACTGCAAGTCGAACGGTCAACGGCAAAGTCGATGGAGGATCGCCTCGAGCCAGTGCGCGAGGCGCTGGAGGGCTTGCGTCGGCAGACGCAGCAGGCGGAAGTTGAGCGAGCCAAATCGGCGGCCGAACTTCGCACCCATATCGAAGGTGTGCAGCGCAACTACACCTCCCTGGAATCGGCGACCCGCCAACTCGTGGCGGCTATGAGTTCGGGGCAATCACGTGGGCAATGGGGTGAGATGCAACTCGAGCAACTCCTCGAGCATTCCGGGCTCGTTGAGGGGGTGCACTTTCGGCGTCAAGACACTCGAACATCAGATAGCGGCGGTGCTCGGCCTGACGTCGTCATCGATTTGCCTGGTGGTGGGGAGATCCTCATCGATGCCAAGTTCCCGTTCGATGCTTACTGGAAGGCAATCAAGGCTGACGACGACGATCAGATCCAAGCGCATCTGCGCAAGCACGCAGATGATGTCTTGGCCAGGGCCAAGGAATTGTCGTCAAAGCGATACTGGGAGTCGAGTAAGAGCCCGGACTTTGTCGTCATGTTCTTGCCGCTTGAGTCTTTGTTGTCGTCGGCTCTCGAATGCAATGGCCTTCTCCTAGAGGAGGTCTTTGCGCGCAATGTCGTTTTGGCGACACCGACCACCATCTTGGGGATGCTCCGCACTATCCAATTCGGGTATCAGCGCAAGTTGATGGCCGATAACGCAGAGGACATTCGAGCGGCGGGAGCAGAAATGCTGAATCGCTTGGAGACTGCAGTCGATCACCTCGGCACGCTGCGCAAGGGTTTGATGAGTGCAGTCAAGGGCTACAACGATTTCATCGGCTCGATGGATACCCGCGTCATGGTCCAAGCGCGCAGGATGAAGGAACTCGGGGTCGCATCCGCAACCGATCTCGAACTTCCCTCGGACGTCACGGAGTCGCTTCGCGAGTCACGGAATGCTGACTAGTCGGAGGTTTTCGTAAGTCACACAACGTGACAGTGACCGACTAGCAGTTGCGACCCGGATCCGACCCTGCGTAGCCTCGAAAGGCCAATTACCAACAAGGGGGTGCCATGGGATTCATCGTGGTCGGTGTCGATGGCTCGGAGTCGAGCGTCCAGGCACTGCAGTGGGGGATGCGTCTGGCCCAAGGCATGGGTCACTCGGTAGTCGCGGTCACTGGTTACGACGTCCCGTGGACGATCTTCGTGTCGCCTACCTACCAGGACAGTGATTACGCACGCGATGCCCGAGAGATGCTCGATCGGACAGTTGCCCGTGCTTGTGCTGAGGTACCTGGTGTCGAGGTCGAGCGACGACTCGTCCAGGAGCGCCCAGGACTTGCGCTGACGATGGCGTCCCACGGGGCCGAACTACTCGTGGTTGGTGCCCGCGGTCACAGCGGGATGCCGGATGTGCACATCGGATCCGTGGCCAATGCCTGTGTCAACCACGCTCATTGCCCGGTAGTGGTGCACCGAGACAGCCACCAGCCTGAGTTGGTCTAGCGGCTCCTCTCGCTTACTCGGGTGTGACGAGGTGCAGAACCTGGGTTGCGCGTGTGGCCGCAACATAGACGTCTGCTCCGCGCTCGTGTTGAGCGCTAAGTCCTACCGGATCCAGGACCAGTACTGAGTCAAATTCCAAGCCCTTGGCTTGCTGAGCCGTCAAGACCGCTATTGGTGCGTCCAAGGCGTCGTCGTCAAAACCGAATTCTGGTCCAGGAAGCAGCAAGCGCAATTGGTCGACAAGGGAATCGGGCGCGATAACTGCACTTCGTCCCTCTGTTGGTCTCGAGGACAACGCGTAGTCGGGAAAAGCGGTGAGGGGCATGGAGGTTTCGACAACATCGGCTCCGTCTCGAATAGGTGTGAGGACGGGAGGGTCGCCTCCCGCTTCTAGTAGAAGACGAGTGGCTGCGTCAGCAATCTGACGCGTGATCCGATACGTGACGGTCAAGGTGTTGAGCGCGATCTTGTCGGTGGCCCACGGCAGCGCCTGATTCCAAGAGCGTGGTCCCGCCGGATGGGACGACTGCTGCAGGTCACCGACAACGGTCATGGATTTGCGGCTTGCGCGGCGTCGCACTGCACGCCATGCCATAGCGCTGAGCTCTTGGGCCTCATCGACGATTACGTGGCCGTACACCCACTCTCGATCGTCGATGGCTCGCTCGGCAAGAGAGCCGGAGCGCTCACCGGTCCGTGAAGGACGGATCCGGTAGGCGTCGGAGGCTTGTAGTTCGCGGTAGTCCGATTGGTCGGCCGCGGGCGCTGCCGGGGGAGTCCACGGTCCGAGCGCATCCGCAGCTTCATCAAGAAGAGGAAGATCATCGGTGGTCCAGGGAGCCTCACCAGATCTCACGAGCAGACGTTGCTCATCAGGACTCAGCACGCCGTCGGCCACTTTGCGCATAACCGAAGGTGTGGTGAGTAGTTCGTGGATCACGCGCTCGGGGGTTGTCGGAAGCCACATCAGGTTGAATTTACGTCGGACGTTCGGGTCATCCACCATCGAGGCGACGAGATCTTCGCAGTAGTCCTGGTCGTCAGGGTCGTGCCCGGTGTCGGCTGCGACATTGCGTGCCGCGCGCTGGAGAACGCGTCGCAGGAAGGGATCGCGGCCCTCGTGGAATCGCCGACTTCGCGAGATCCCCTTGCTGGCCTGTTCAAGCTCGTGGTTGGTGAGCCGAATCCTCATGCCGGTGTTGGTGGAAAAGGCAAGGCCATCGCGCGGGATTCGAACGCGATTGGCCACAGCCGATGCGACGACTCGAGCCATGCGCTCGCTTCCCTTGATGCGTGCAATCGACGGCGAATCCGTAACGGTGGTTCGGATGTCCGGGTACAGCTGGCCGGGAGTCAAGAGGACGACGTCGGTCTCACCGAGACTCGGTAGCACCTGATCGATGTAGTGCAGGAAGACCTTGCTAGGTCCCACGATAAGGACGCCGTCTCGCGCGAGCTTTTCTCTGTGGGTGTAGAGCAACCAGGCAGCCCGATGCAGGGCGACGACAGTTTTGCCGGTACCCGGTCCACCTTGAACGACGGTGACCTGATCCAAGGGGCTGCGAATGATGGCGTCTTGGTCGGCCGCAATGCTGGCAAGAATGTCGGCCATCCGACCAGTCCGTGGAGCATCCATCTCGGTCGTCGCTGCATGAGCAGCTGTGTCCTTGCTCGATTCGGGAGTAGGAGCCTCTCCGTTGAAGTGCTCGTCGTCGACGTGGGTGACGCGTGGACCGTCGTGGTCGGGGCGGGTGGCGATGCGTCGGCGCGTAGTGACTCCCATGGGATTCATGGTTGTCGCTTGGTAGAAGGGAGCCGCTTGTGGGGCGCGCCAGTCGAGTAGAACGACTTCACCGTTGTCGTCACGCATACCGATTCGTCCAACGTGGTGATCGTCGCCGTTGGCGAACCTCAGTCGGCCGAAGCAAATCCGGGCCGTGGCCGCCTGGGCTGCGTGCAGTTGTTGTTGGAGGTTGTCTAAGAGGGCTTCGCGCTCAAGTTCGTCTTGCCCCGTGCCCGTTCCGGGTGCATCGGTTGTCGCTTTGATGCGCGATTGCACGTGGGCGATGTGCTCGTTCAACAGCGTGTGGGCGTGGTCGACGAAGGCTTGTTCTTCTTGCACGCTGCTGGGCACGGATCGCCCTCCTGTCTTCCCGAAATCGGGAGTAAAGGAGTCTTTCATGCAAGTTGCATGCCTGCATCAGCAGGAGGAGCCATACTGCAGAAGTGATGACTACTTCTCGTTGGCCGTGCCCGGTCGATGGGGTGGTGATCGCCTCGTGCACCTACGACGACCGTGATCGGGGGTCGCTCGTTGATACCGGATATTGCCTCAACGATCCAGGTGCTCCCGAGATCGGTTCTCGGCGGTGGGAGGAGTGGATGCTCGGGAGAGCCGCAGTGCGTGATGCTGCTTCATCGGTGGGCTTGCACGTTGAGCGCGTGGATATCTCGGCTGAGGGCGCGCCGATCATCTCCGGGTCGGCTTGGGGTGTCTCGATAGCCCACACGCGTGGCGTGGTCCTTGGCGCCATCGGACCGGGCCGAAGTGGTGTTGATGTCGAGAGCGCGGACCGCGATGTCTCTCGGCTTCGTCGGGCATTGCTTCCTGGTGAAGAGGAGTTGACGGTCTCGCTGGGCGCTGTGTCGATCTTCGTCGCCAAGGAAGCTGCGGCGAAAGCAACGGGCCACGGGCTCGGTGGTTCCCTCGCCCGCTGGCCCGTCGTGGATGTGGAACTATCCGGTCCTGCGCCTCGAGTGGGTGTCGCTCTTCCTACGCTGGGCGTGGTGGATGTTCGTGTCTGGGAACACGCTGGCTACGTCACCGGAGTCGGATGTCTACCGAACCCATAAGTGCGGGGCTGACGTCGAAGTTTTGAATGCGGCTTTGTGCTGAGCGCAACTGATTCAAATTCTGAAACTTTGGCATCATGTGAATATGGGTGAGCGTGACGTCCTCTTCGCGATCTACGAGCAGGCTTTGGTTGCCGCCCAAGATCCCTCGAATGACGAGTGGGTTGATCCTTCTTTGGAATGTCTGTCCCGTGGGCAGTCGGCCGTCGTCATGACTGCCTATAACCCCGGAACGGATCGTCCAACGTGGGCGCAGAACGAGGTAGCAAATGCTCGGATGCTGGAAGTCCTGCGAGCCATCTATCCAGATCTTTGGCGGGCAGACGGGTTCTCGGCGGATGGAACCTGGCGGGAGCCAGGATGGCTCGTGTGGGGTATGCCCCTTGATCACGGTTGCGCTGTCGCTGCGGATTTCGGACAGTTCGCCGTTTACCACTACGACGAAGAAGGCGTGCGAAGCGTCGTTGCGTGTGACGATGCGACACCGCCGGCGTAAAACTAGTCGGAGTCTTCCACTTTCTCCTTCTTATCTTTCTTCGACTTCTTCGCTGGAGCAGGGAACAACGTTGCCTCTCGCTCGCGATCAGCGAGGGCGATCCATTGCTGACCAGGCTTGAACGTCAATAACTCACCGTCTTTGTCAGTGAAAGTCGTCCCCGATTGCTCGTCCGGTCGTGACCATCGCCCGAGGTACATCAGGCCGTCTCGCATGATCACTGCATCGCCTTCACCGATTGTGATGGCATGAGGTGTGTTGCCTCCGCCCTTATCGAAGAATCGCGACGGCTCTTGCTCGACGTACTGGATCACCACTGTCGCTGCTCGCTGACCTACTTCTTGACCTTCCACGTCTGCAGGGCGGTCGTTCATCGAGACCTCGTATAGCCGGCTCGCCTGGTCGTAGGTGAATTCGGCGGAGGAGGCAGGCCACTCCACGCGTGCCGACAGGCCGACCAGTCCATTCGGAGGGGGCTTGGGATCGAATCGAAGGCCGATGTCCCGATCGAGTGAAGCGTCGGGGGCGGCCGATAGGCCTTTACGTCCATTGAGGAAGTAGTTGTATGGCGCTCGGCGATCGAAATCCCGCTCGTAGGCCGAGGCCGCCTTGTTGGGAGAGATGTCGATCAACGAGGACGCATCGATCACCGGCCACATCTTTCGTTGAACGCCGGAGAAGCTGAAGGCGGGCGAGCCGTACTGGGCTAGCAGATCGATGTCCGTGATCCGGGCCGAACGGATAGGTCCGATCCTCTTCGGCACGTTCGATGAAAAAACGGCGGCTAGGCGGGTTATCCCGTACTCGACTTCTTCGATGTAGACGATGTCTGCGCGTTCTAGGCCCGCATGAGGTTGGGCATTTCGGGTGTTGTCCAACTTCACGACGAGGACCGGAGAGGTCTCAGGTTGCGGAAGGCCGTTCAGCGGAGAGGTGGGGAT
>JBDQFC010000019.1:0-49757 GCA_040266055.1 Candidatus Nanopelagicales bacterium
AAGATCACTGGGTTGCTGACGACCCCGTCGGTTGGGGGGTTCAGCGGATTTACTTTCCGGTATAGGTCATCGCTGAGGGGGTTGCGTTGCTCGTCAACCAACCCGATCCCGAGGGAATCCACGTTTGCCTCTTTGTATGAGCTGAAGGCGAGGAGTGTTCCTTGGTCGTCCCCAATACACACCGGGCACTCTTGAATCTTCAAGGTTTCCTCAACTGGCACGAGGTTGATGACCCCATCTGCCTTTGTATTCCATTGGATACCAGGCGCACTGGGATTAGTCGATGAGGTGTACGTGTAGGTGTCTTCGTTGGTGTCAATGGTGACCGCGCGGGCGTGCATCGGGAAGTTGTTGTCATATACGGCGATGTCGTAGAGGCCATTGCCTCGATCCGTCACGGCGAACGGCGTGATGGCGTGACCCGCATCATTGTTGAAGACCGTCAAGATGTAGGGCACGGTTCCGCCGGGCAGATCGCGTATGAGGGTGTTAACGACTTCAGTAGGAGACGCTCCATCGTAAGCCGCTTGAACTTTGGTGTTCCAGTATTGGGTTCCGAAGAGTCTCTCGATGGTTTGGGTGGCGGGTTGGCGCATCGGATTGCTGGAATTGACCCCGAGGCCTGAGGCACCGACCTGATTCGCGGGGAGTTGCCCGTTGTAGAGGGCCGCTGCAGCGGCGGCGAATCCGAAGCAGTGGCCGCCACGAGAGGAAGTCGCGACCATTTCTGAGAGGAGCTCAGCGCCGAAGGTGAGTTCGCAGTCACCCGTCTTCGGGTCGATCGTCTTCGGATCACGGCATACGCCGTCACCGAAGGTGCGGCGCATACTCAGGGCGTTCATCGGCTCGGGCCCGGCAACATTGTTCGCACGTAACTCTTCTACCGTCACACGCGCGGGGATCCCGTAGATGAGTTGGAGATCATTGAACATCTCCGTCGGTCCCCAGTTCGGCATCGGAAAACCATTCGGGTATGGACGGAACCCCGAGTCGGCGATGATCGTTCCCTGAGGAGCGTTCGCGTTCATGGATGGGAAGCGCTTGGCGTATGTGTTTTCCGCGATTGAAGCCGGTTTGTCGATTGACCAGGCGGCAGGTGGTTTCCCACCACTGATGAGGTCAGTGCCCGCATCGTTCGCCTGCGCCGGGGAAAGGCCGATGGCGATGACGGCTCCGACACAAACAAGAACTCCAAGGGTTTTTCCGAATGACAGAATCACGCGCGTGATTATACGCGCAAGAACGGAAAAAAAAGGGGATACCGTCTAAGAACGAAGTCGCAGCACCCTGCCTTACGGCAAGGCTTCGGTCACATTGCTCGACTTGTGAAATCGGCTAGCGAGGACCTTCGCTCACATAGATCTCGTCGCGGTACTTGTTCACCAACTGCTTGGTGACTGGTTGCAGTGTGATTGCTTCGCGGGTGCCGTCTTTGTCGCGGATCCACGCCTTGGGTGGCTGCTTGGTGTCCGCGTTTGTGTAGTCGACGATGATCTTGCCACCGGCGGGAACCCGAATGTTCAATCCGGCGTATTCACGGCCGCCAGCGTCGTCAAGTCCGCCGATCTGAACATCCCAGCGAAGTGCTTTCTTCGCACTCGATTTGTAGACCACGCGCTTGGAATCGGTGTTCCAACGCTGCTCAACGGAGACGTTCGCGGGCAGGTTCAACGGGTGACCGTTCACGTCAAAACTGACGCCGGGCTGGTCGGATAGTTGCAGAATGCGGGGTGACGAGGGCGCATTGGACAAGAAGGCAGTGCCTTTTTCCAGACCACCGACGGCGAACAACGTCTTGCTGTTGCTGATGAGTTCGTCAAGCAGCAGGAACTGCGCTTCACCATTGGAGATGGCGTAAATCTCCATGGATTGCTGAGTCGCAAGTTCCGCCGTCTCCACCACCACGCCAAATGTCACTCCGGGGTTCACGAAGACCACATCAGTGGTGACGATTCCGCCGGTCGGAGGATTCAGTGGAGCAACTGATCGATAGAGATCCTTGCTCAGTGGGTTACCTTGCTCATCAACATATCGAAGCGTTATCGCGTTCGCGTTTGCCTCTTTGAATGAACTGAAGGCAAGGAGTGTGCCCTGGTCTTCCCCAATACACACGGGGCACTCTTGAATCTTTAGAGTTTCAGTAACCGGCACGAGTGCGATCTGTGCACCATTTCCGGTAGTCCATTCGCTAGCAGGCGCACTGGGATTGGTCGACGCGTGGGAATAGATAAAGGTGTCTTTGTTGGTGTCAATCGTGACCGCCCGGGCGTGCATAGGCAAGTTGTTGTCGTAGACGGCGATGTCGTAGATGCCCGCACCGCGATCGAGAACGGCGAACGGCGTGATGGCGTGCCCCGATCCCGTCTCAGGGTTAGCGACCGTCAAGATGTAGGGCACGGTTCCGCCCGGCAGATCGCGGACAAGGGTGCTCACAACTTCCGTTGGGGGTATCCCGGCAGGAGACTCTCCGATGCTGGTATTCCAGTACTGGGTCCCGAAGAGTCGCTCAATGGTTTGGGTGGCGGGTTGGCGCATCGGATTGCTGGAATTAACCCCGAGGCCTGAGGCACCGACCTGGCTCGCAGGAAGTTGCCCGTTGTAGAGGGCCGCTGCAGCGGCGGCCATTCCGAAGCAGTGACCGCCCTCAGAGGAAGTCGCGACCATTTTGGCGAGGAGTTGAGCGCCGAAGATCAATTCGCAATCACCCGTCTTCGGGTCGATCGTCTTCGGATCACGGCATACGCCGTCACCGAAGGTGCGGCGCATACTCAGCGCGTTCATCGGCTCGGGCCCGGCAACATTGTTCGCACGCAACTCTTCTACCGTCACACGCGCGGGGGTCCCGTAGACAAGTTGGAAATTATTGAACATCTCCGCCGGTCCCCAGTTCGGCAGCGGAAAACCATTCGGGTAGGGACGGAAACCGGAGTCGGCGATGATCGTTCCCTGAGGAGCGTTCGCGTTCATGGATGGGAAAAGCTTGGCGTAAGCCTGTTCGGGAGAAGACGATGTGGCAGGCGGTTTCCATCCGGCAGGCGGTTTCCCACCACTGATCAGGTCAGTGCCCGCGTCGTTCGCCTGCGCCGGGGAGAGGCCGATGGCGGCGACAGTGCCGAGAGCGGCTAGGACAGCGAGTGACTTTCGAATGTGTCGGCGCATGGGGTCATGATGTCAATGTTTTTGTACAGATCAAAGACGGGATCTATCGCACGCGTACTGGAATCGAAAGTCGCGACGGGACCGCATCTCCCTGAGGGGTCACGGCCACCGCGCGGAATCGATATTTGCCTGTGCCCAGTTTCACCGTGCAGCTCAGTGGACTTTTCGTCGGATCAATGGTGCACACCGTCTTGCCTTTCGGTGTGGTCACGCGGTACTCGGTCACGCTCGGATAGTCGACAGGCGCGACCCGAATGCGAACCGGCTTCTTCTTAGTCTTCGCCTTCAACACTTTGGCCGTAGGTGCGTCAGCACGCAGCATGTCCGCATCTGGGGCGAGGTTCGCGTCCCCTTCACCTTGAACGTTCTTCGCACGAACACTGATGTCCTCGACACCGGTCGCTCCTGTCGGGAATGCGCACACGGTCTCGGTCGTGGTGCACAGAAGTGCACCTGTTGAATCGAGGACGTCATATCCGACCACGGTCTGAACCGATTCCGCCGGCGCATCCCACCAGACTGTGGTGCTGTCCTGCACCCGCGCGGCGTTCACGTCACGGGGTCGACTCGGAATGGTCGGCAAACCAGCAACCTCAAGTGCTGCGTTGGCGAGTGGTCGGTAGCTCATACCGGTGAACCCGATGACACCTGCTCCAGGCTGTCCGTTGCACGATCCGCCGGCGATATTCCCGAGCAGTAGTGGTGCGTCGTTCTCGATCACGAAGCGCGGGCCGCCACTGTCGCCGGAGCATGCATCTATTCCGTTGATCTTCGAGGACAAGATCGCCAGGCCATCGGAGTCTCGGAAATCGTCGAGCACCCGAAGGATCGGAAGTGCAGCCCCACGGGGGATGTCGGTGGTTCGGTTGTCGGGAGACGGAAAGCCGTAGCCGAGAGCGGAGACCGGGACCTCGTCCCCGAACCACCGCGCGAGTTCGACGGTCGTCGCGAGGCGAGAGAACGTGACATCACCGATCGGCTGATCAAGGACCACGAATGCGATGTCGTTCGCGGGAACATCGGTGCCCCGTAACTGGAAATCGTCGACAACAAAACTGCGAACAACATTCACCGGTACCGATCCTTGGACGCCACCACTCGTCACCCGAAAGGCGGTGCCGGGATTGACGACGGAAAAAGACGCTGGATCGAGGTAGCCACCGGTGCCCTCGTCGATCACACAGTGGCCCGCTGTCATCAAAACGGTCGGCTTCCAGACCGCGGCGCTGCAGATGCCGTAGGCGTTTCCGCGAACGGAGATCAGGGCCGTGACAAACGGTGTCCCGGAGGCATCACCCGCGGCCATCAGGCGCGGGGTGCGCAGTGAAGGAGAGTCAGGCGGTTCGTCCAGGACGGGTGGCGTCGTCGTTCCTATCGATCCCGAATCCGGCTCATACGACGGCGCCGCATGGGCGGTGCTGGCGAGCGGAAGCAGGAACAGGATGCTCGCAAGTCCACCGGCTACGGCGCCGACGAACTTCGGGTAATTCGATTGTGACTCGAACGCGCGACGGCGCGCCCGCATTAGCGGCAGGTGCAGCGTTGGGGTTCGGGGACGTTGGCCATGACCTCGTCCACGTGCTCGCCGCAGCCACTCCACGTGACTTTTCCGCACTGGCGGCATGGAGCGGGACTGCACATAGGGCACTCCTTCACGTTCGGGATCCTCATCGGGGGCTGCCCGCAGATCCGGGGTGTTCTTGTCCGGATAAGGGTACCCCGGGGGGTATATAGCGTGCAACCCGGGCCTCCCTCGTGTGGTTGGGTTCGATCCGTGCGGGTGTGGTTCACGGAGTTCGCCTACTCGCTGGTGTTCTTTGCGGGTTTGACGATTCTGTTCCTTGCTCCGTTCATTTCTCGCCAATATTCAAAATTCGGGCGGTTCGCGGGGTGGCCGGCGTTGGTTTCGGCCACCGTCGCCCTGTACGGGGTCTCGCTGATCGCCTTCACGATGTTCCCGTTCCCAGACTTTGCCGGTGGCTATTGCGAACGTCGGGCCGGATCGAGTCCGTGGCAACTCAACCCACTGGCATCACTCGACGACGTCACCGCCTATGCCGAAGCCAATGGGGTGCTCGCCACGCTGACCTCCGGGGCTCTGCTGCAGGTACTGATGAACGTCATCTTCTTCCTGCCACTCGGGTTCTTCCTGGCGTACCGCTCCCGGCGCTCGCTACCGGTAACAATCGCAGTCTTGTTCTCGGTGTCCCTGGCGATTGAAGTCACGCAGGGAACTGGGCTGTGGGGTCTCGCGCCGTGCCCGTACCGGCTTGCCGATGTCGACGATCTGTTCACGAACACCGCCGGTGGCATCGTCGGTTGGTTCATCGGTGTGGCTGTCCGGCGTTACCTTCCCGATCCGACACCGAAGCGACTACCCGATCCAGGTCCACCGGGCTTGGTCCGCGAAGGGGTGGGCGTGCTGCTCGACGTCTACACGTTCGTGCTGGTGGTTGCGTTGATCGCCCTCTTAGAAGCGGCAGTTGGGCTCCCCCTTGCATCGGGTCAATGGGAATTTGCGATCGTCAACACTGTTGTGTCGTTCCTACTCTTCGTCGTCATTCCAGTACTCCGAGG
The DNA here is from genome assembly GCA_040266055.1 of Candidatus Nanopelagicales bacterium. GTDB lineage: Bacteria > Actinomycetota > Actinomycetes > S36-B12 > S36-B12 > S36-B12. The sequence goes on from JBDQFC010000019.1 coordinate 5,737, forward strand.
CGACCGAGCTGGCCCGGGCATCGCGTCGGTCCACATGGTCCTGGTGCGGTCGCGAGACGGTGAATCACCCGCGATGCGGTGGTCGCTACTGGTCCGATGGGTGATCCGTTGGCTGCCGGTTGCCTACTTCGGGCTGCTGTGGCTCGTCATCATCGTCCCGATCGATTTCCTGGTCGCCGGGCTTACTCCCACCAGGCGATCGCTCAGCATGCGGCTCACGGCCACGTGCTACGCAACGCGCGAGCACATTCGTGGCGCGAACCGGAGTGAGGCTGCCGAGACCACGCCCTAGCGTTACCCCGTGCACACACCTCGGGACTGCGTTGCGGTGGCCTGCCGTGCGATGCATTCCGCCGGTGGACCGCTTCCCCTTTCTGAACTCGCGGATCGCGCGAACTGCTCAACGCGGCAGTTGCAAAGAGACTTCGACGACGTCCTCGGAGTTTCACCCCGCCAATACGGGGCGAGCGTGCGGTCGATGAAAGCCCGTCACACCCTGCGGTCCGCACCGTCCATCACCGATGCGATCTACGACGCCGGCTACGGATCGGTCCGCGCTTTCTACGAGAAGGCGTCCAGCCGCCTCGGTATGAGCCCGTCGGACTTCGCCGCGGGCGCCCCGCAGCACCTGTTGATTTGGTCGAGTGTTGATTCGGTGATCGGTCGGTTGACCTGCGTTGCCGGACCACGAGGCATCTGCCTCTTGATGCACGCGAATGACGACGCAACTACTGCCGACGGCGACGAAGCCCGCATCCGGGAAGAATTCCCAAACGCGATCATCGAACGCGACGACCGAGCGATGCACGACGTGATGAAAGCGCTGCGGATGATCGCCGAGGGCAAGCACGCGCCCGAGCTACCGATCGACGTCACCGGCACCGCGTTCCAGGCGCGGGTGTGGGCGGCATTACGAGAGATCCCGTACGGCCAGACGCGTACCTACTCCGACATCGCGGAAGAGATCGGTGAACCCGGAGCGATCCGCGCGGTGGGGAGTGCGTGCGGGGCTAACCGCGTTCCGCTGACCATCCCGTGCCACCGAGTGATCCGAACCGACGGCACTCTCGGCGGCTTTGGTTGGGGTCTGGAAGTCAAAGAGGAACTACTCGCCCGTGAGGGCTCGCTGCAGCCGATGATCGACATCAGGTGAGCACGTCGCGGCGTTGGCTGCCTTTCTACCTCACACTCGCCCTCATCTGGGGCTGCTCGTTCCTATTCATCGAGGTTGGACTCGAGTCCTTCACACCTGCCGGAGTGGCCTTCACCCGCATCGCCTTCGGTGCCATCGCGCTGATCATCGTGTCCGCGATCACCCGCACACCGATCCTGCCGCGATGGTCATGGAAGTACGTGTTCATCGCCTCGATGCTGTGGGCGTCGGTGCCGTGGATGCTGTTCAGTTTCGGTCAGCAGTACGTCACCAGCGCGCTCGCCGGCATCATCAACGGCACCACGCCACTGATGACGCTCGTTGCGATCATGATCGCCTTCCGCGAGGAGAGGCCGACCCGCCAGCGAATCATCGGGCTGCTCATCGGTTTCGTCGGCATGGTGATCGTGGTCGGTGTCTGGAACCTGGTGCAGGAAGAAGAACGCAGCAACCTGATCGGCATCGGTGCGCTTCTCCTCGCTGTCTGTTGCTACGGCACCGCATTTCCGTTCGCACGCCGGTACCTCTCGGGCACGGGCCAACACCCTGCTCCCAATCCGATCGCCCTGGCCACCGGATTGATGATCGGCGGACTGATCGTCACAGGTCCCGTTGTTGCCGTCACCGGCCTCACCCGCGATGGTGCGGTAAGTGATCAGTCGTTCTGGTCACTGGTCGCCCTCGGAGCGCTGGGTAGCGGGATCGCGTACGTGTTGAACTTCGTGGTCGTTCAACGAAGCGACGCGACAACAGCCAGCACCGTGACCTACCTAACCCCGCTGGTGGCGATCATCGTCGGCGCACTCGTGCTCGGCGAGCGCATCACGTGGAACGAGCCGATCGGTGGGGTGCTCGTCGTCGCTGGAGCCGCCATCGCCCAGGGGTTGGTGTCGTGGCGCCTACGCGATAGCGAGGCCTAGTTCCTCGCAGGCCTGCCGCATCTGACGATCATTGGTCAGCACGATGTCCGCTTGGATCGTGAGAGCAGAGGCGACGTGAATAGCATCAAGCGACCTCAGGAAACGGACGAGGAGCGAAGCAACGCTACGCAACACTGCATCTCCCAAAGCGATGTACTGGACGGGCAGCGCAGCAACGTTGAATGTCGCCGCCCTAGCTAGACGACCAACTGCCACCGAATAGACCCGATTCCTGCGCTAGGGATAACTGCCGCTACCCTTTTGGGGCTGCTGGGGAACCGGCCGCACGCACATAGCCCTCCTGCTCCGGAAGAGATCCGGGGCCGCTGAGTCCAAAGGAGGTGGGCAGTTCATGCGTCATTACGAGGTCATGATCATCCTCGACCCCGATCTGGAAGAGAAGACCATCCAGCCCAGCCTGGAGGCGTTCCTCAACGTCATCCGCGGTGATGGTGGCACGGTCAACAACGTCGATATGTGGGGTCGTCGTCGGATGGCTTACGAGATCAACCACAAGGCAGAAGGCTTCTACGTCGTCCTCGACCTGACCGCCACGCCGGAGGCAGTTGCCGAACTCGATCGTCAGCTGAACCTCAACGAGGCCATCGTCCGCACCAAGGTGACCCGTCCGGTCGTGAAGAAGGCTGCGGCCAAGGCTGAAGAGAAGCTCGGAGCCTGACATGGCACTCGGCGACATCAACATCACCGTCGTTGGCAACCTGACCAACGACCCCGAGTTGCGCTTCACTCCGAGTGGAGCCGCCGTTGCATCGTTCACCGTTGCTTGCAGTTCTCGCTATATGGACAAGCAGACGAATGAGTGGAAGGACACTGATCCGACCTACCTTCGTTGCAGTGTGTGGCGTCAGTACGCGGAGAACGTGGCCGAGTCCTTGACCAAGGGCTCGCGCGTGATCGTCACCGGTCGCTTGAAGCAGCGCAACTACGAGACTCGTGAAGGCGAGAAGCGCACGTCGTTCGAAATTGACGTCGACGACGTAGGCCCCGCCTTGCGGTACGCGACAGCCAAGGTCAACCGCGTTCAGCGGGGTGGCGGAGGCTTCGGTGGCGACTCCGGTGGCGGTGCCCCTGCTGAAGATCCGTGGACCACGGGTGGCGGCGGCGACAACTTCGACGAACCCCCCTTCTAATCACTTTCTTCCCATTTCGAAATAACAGGAGACATCAATGGCACGCGATAACAAGCGCGACAAGAACCAGGCGCAACAGCGCATGGTCAAGGCAAAGGCCTGCCCGTTCTGCAAGGAAGGCGTCGAGGGAATCGACTACAAGGACATCACCTTGCTTCGTAAGTTCATCTCGGACCGCGGCAAGATCCGCGCCCGCCGAGTGACAGGTACCTGCACCCAGCACCAGCGTGATATCGCGATGGCGGTTAAGAACGCCCGCGAAGTTGCGCTTCTTCCCTACACGTCGACGGCCCGGTAAGGAGACAGAACATGAAGCTCATCCTTACTCAGGAAGTTGCCGGACTAGGTGACGCTGGAGACATCGTCGAGGTCAAAGACGGCTACGGCCGCAACTACCTCCTTCCCCGCGGTCTTGCCATCGGCTGGACCCGTGGTGGCGAGAAGCAGGTCACGCAGATCAAGCGTGCTCGCAAGGCCCGTGAGATCCGCAACCTCGATCACGCCAAGGAGGTCAAGGCCGACATCGAGGCATTGACGATCAACGTTCCGGCCAAGGCCGGCGAAAGCGGCAAGCTCTTCGGTTCGATCACTAACGCTGACGTCATGAACGCCATCAAGGCTTCCGGTGGTCCGCTGGTCGAGAAGCGCCACGTTCGCATCGCTGCCCCGATCAAGAAGACCGGCAAGCACAAGGTCGCGATCGATCTGCATCCCGATGTGGTTGCGAACGTGACGGTCGAGGTTGTCAGCGAGTAGCAAACGCATAGACACAGCGAAGGGGCGCGGGAGTGAATCCCGCGCCCCTTCGTCGTTTTTGTTCGAGTTACTGGCTCGCTGCGGTGAAGACCCCTGCCGCCAGCGCAATGATGATGCCGAGCACGGTGAGCGCGAGGCCAATGATGCCGAGGATGAAGCCAGCCTTCGCAGCTCCTCGGTTCGTCGCCAACCCTTGATCGGCCTTGTTCATTCCGATCTTGCCGAAGACGATTGCGAGGACCGAACCCACTGTCCCAAGGCAGAAGAACTGCAAAATGCCCATGACCAGTGCGGCGGTCCCCATGCCGTTTTGCGGAGCGCCAACCGGGGCTGCTCCAGGTTCTGGTGTTGCCATCTCTCCTCATTCCGCTAGGCGGTCTGTCTGTCTTTTAGGTGCCTCACGTTACCGAATCCCCGACTCTTGATTCGGTTTTTGGCCAATGTGCTGGATATCAATCCACAAGCGCGGAACACTGGCGCACATCAGGCAGGACCGTTATCCGCGCGGCCTGCGTTATGAGGAGGAATTGTGAGTTTCGGTCAGTCCATTTCGTACTGTTTCAGCAACTACGCGAACTTCAACGGCCGTGCGCGTCGTTCGGAGTTCTGGTGGTTCTGGTTGTTCGTCTTGATCACTCAGATCGTCGTCCAGAGTTTGGTTGCCGTCGTGGTAGGCACAGACTCGGTTCTCTACACGCTGCTTGTCTTTGTGCTGGCGGTAGCGTTGGCGATTCCGCTGTATGCGGCTGGTTCGCGTCGCATGCACGACACCGGCAAGAGTGGCTGGCTGCAGTTGCTCATCCTTATCCCGTGCGTCGGCATCATCATCATGATCGTGCTGTGGGCGCAAGCAGGAAACCCGGCCGAGAACCAGTACGGAGCGCCGCCGGCGTAGTCCTTAGGACGCAGTAAGACTCGTCAACTACCGGCCCAAAGGGGCCGGTAGTTGCATTTGGTGGTGTCATTTCAGTGTTGGTTTCGGATAGGCAGAATTGATCGTCAATGATGCTGAGCATCACGGTAGATCTTGTGCGCCGTGGCCCGTCCGGATGGCGGGTGCGTGGCCTCTGTGGTGGGGGCAGCGAGTTGTGGGCATTGACAAGGAGCTCGTTGCATTTCCGCTACGAGACTAAAGCGCACCGTAGTTAGCTTCGTCGCTGAAGCGATGTGAGATTCGGTAGCTGCGTTAGGAGGCCATCGGCGGCGGCCTCGATCATCGCGAGTACGTCGTTGAATCCGTCGTCGCCGCCGTAGTAGGGATCGGGCACATCGAGTTCGGGATGTGGCGCTTGAAGGTGACTGAGCGCGGGATCGAACGCTCGCAGCATGTGAAAGTCGGGCTCCACGCCAGCACGGCTGGCCACCACCTGAAGATCGCGATAGTTGGCCGAATCCATCGCCAGGACGAGATCAAGTTGGTGGAACCAGTCAGCAGTGATTTGGCGAGCCGTGTGATCGTCGAGCAGGTATTGATTCGCGGCGAGGGTCGACAGGGATCGCGGGTCGGCGTCGTGGCCGATATGCCAGTCCCCAGTTCCCGCAGAATCGACAACGACGACGTCACCGAGCCCGGCCGCCTCAACCCGGTCGCGGATTACCGCCTCGGCGATCGGGGAGCGGCAGATATTTCCCAGGCACACGGCGGTAATGCGGAAGTGATCGTCGGGCACCTGGTCATGCTAACGACACAACAAACGAATATTCGTCCACAGCCTGGGGACAGGATTTCACGCTCAATTACAGGGAAGTCCTCAGAAATTTATTGGGTTATCCCTAGGTATCCCACAGGGTGTCCGCAGCCCAGCCCACAGTTGTCCACAGGCCGTGCACACCCTTGTCGACAGCGCTCGTGGACAGGTGGGACGGCGGTTGCGTAGCGTCTCCTCGCTGCGGGTCCGAGTGTCACATGCCCGGGTTAGAAATGGCGCACGGCGAAAGCCTCGAAGAATAGGTCTTGATGGGAAGGGGAAGTGCGTGAGCGTCGCGGAATTCCCCGTGCCCGAGGAAGGCCCGGTTCAACCGGACCGAACCCCACCAAATGATCCCGCGGCCGAGCAGTCGGTTCTCGGTGCGATGCTGCTGAGCAAGGACGCCATCGCAGATGTAGTCGAACTCGTCCGTGGCGATGACTTCTACCGTCCCGCGCACCAAACGATCTATTCAGCGATCTTGGACCTATACGGCAAGGGCGAGCCGGCAGATGCGGTCACCATCACCTCGGAACTCACCAAGACCGGGGAGATTTCCCGCGTGGGTGGCCCGAGCTACCTACACACCCTCGTTTCACTCGTTCCCACTGCAGCGAACGCGAACTATTACGGCCGCATTGTGCGCGAGCAGGCGATTCTTCGTCGACTCGTCGAGGCCGGCACCCGCATCGTGTCCATGGGCTACTCAGGTACCGGTGACGTCGACGACACCGTTGACCGCGCACAGGCTGAGGTATACGAAGTAACCGAACGACGCACCAGCGAGGACTATCTGCCGCTGAGCGACATCATGGGAGATGCGCTTACCGAAATCGAAGCGATCTCGAACCGTGATGGCGAGATGGTTGGCGTTCCCACTGGTTTCACCGATCTGGACTCACTCACAAACGGTCTGCACGCGGGTCAGCTGGTCATGATCGCGGCTAGGCCTGCCCTAGGTAAGTCAACGATGGGTCTGGATATTTGCCGCGCTGCTTCGATCAAGCACGGACTAACGAGTGTGATCTTTTCGCTCGAAATGAGCCGTAACGAGATCGTCATGCGGCTTTTATCGGCCGAGGCGCAAGTACCACTGCAACACATGCGTTCCGGCACGATGAGCGAGGCCGACTGGTCCAAGCTTGCGAGCAAAATGGGCGCCGTCAGCGATGCTCCACTTTTCATTGATGATTCGCCAAACATGAATCTTATGGAAATCCGTGCGAAGTGTCGGCGGCTGAAGCAACGTCACGATCTCCGACTCGTTGTTGTCGACTACCTGCAGTTGATGTCGAGCGGAAAGCGTGTTGAGAGTCGACAGCAGGAGGTGTCGGAGTTCTCCCGGTCACTGAAGTTGCTCGCGAAGGAACTGGATGTACCTGTCATTGCGATCAGTCAGTTGAACCGCGGCCCAGAACAGCGACAGGACAAGCGGCCGATGCTCGCAGACCTTCGCGAATCGGGCTCACTTGAGCAAGACGCGGACATGGTTGTGTTGTTGCACCGTGAAGATTTCTACGAACGGGAGTCACCCCGCGCGGGCGAAGCCGACTTCATCGTCGCCAAGCACCGCAACGGTCCGACGGCCACGATCACGGTCGCTTTCCAGGGGCACTACTCGCGCTTTGTGGATATGGCCCAGTCGTAAAACACTCGGCGAGTCGTCCCACCGGTCGTGCGGATGACCGCCGTAACCTAGGTGCGCTGTCCAAATTTGAGGAGAAGATCGTGCGTCGTTCCCTGGCTCTTGCAAGTGTCTCGGTTCTATCTGTCGGCCTGCTGGCTGCCTGCTCGTCTGATGACGGGGAAATGGTAGGGGGCATGACCGAGTGCACCGATCAGATCATCAATGAAGAAGCCCAGAAGGTAGTTGAGGAAGAGAGCGCCGACAACGAGTGGTACCCCGACTCGGTCGAGTGCTCCGACGGCTGGGCTGTCGCCTTTGGAACTCTGGGCGAAGCCGGTCAGTCACCGGCCGATGCCATGGGTGCACCGACCAACCTCGTCTTTCAGGCCGAAGGTCAGTTCTGGATTCCCAAGGACAAAGAAGACGTGTGCGGAACCTACGACGACGGCAACTACCCCAGCGACGCTGAGATTCCCGAGAAGCTCTACGACGCGTGCCTTTCCGGCTGACGAAGTAGCGGCGCGGCCGGTAATTCGGTCGTGTTCTTCGCCAAGCATCCCAGCGCACGACAAGCGGCGTTGTGGTGCGTCAGCCAACAATCCTTGAGCGGAGTCGTTCGGGAAGCCCTGGCCAAGATCCAATCAGGAAGAACAGGCCACCGACGACCGTTCCGTAGCTGGACAGTAGGGGACTGATCGGCTCTCCTGAGGTCAGGGGAACGAATGCACCTAGTGATCCGGCGAGGAAGCACAAGGAACCGCCAAGGTTGAGTAGCGAGGCCCCTTTGATGCGATCGCGGAAGTCTCCTCGACCGGCCAGTGGGTGGCGGATCGATACGAGCATCGCGCTTGAGGCGACGAAACACAAAGAGCCAACAATGTCTGGTTCCCAGATGAGTGCGTCCACCCAGAACGGATCTAGTCCGGCGATCAATCCGGCGATGACCATCACCTGAAACAGGACAGCACCAAAGGCCTGGATAAGGGAGGCGGAGAAGCGTCGCCGCAGGTATTTGGTCCAGCCGGTAGTAGCTGTTCCCTGAGTGTCGACTGATCCGCGCCATTCTGTTGCGTTGTGAGCGGTCGAGCGCGCATTCCAGGCATCGGCTCCAGCTCCAATCAGGTAGAGCGTGGAGCCAAGGAAGAACAGCAGGGCTGAGGCGAGTTCGCTGCTTACACCGATTGGCACCGCGACGATGAACAGCATCGACCCGACCACAAAGGGCAGTCCGATCCAGCGGTTTCGATCAAGTAGTTGCTTCAGGGGCGTACTGGCAGAGGTGGCCTCCGAGTCGTCTTCGGATCCCCCATCCATGGAGCCGACCGTGAACACCTCGGCACGCTATCGAACGTGCTGATGGCGGCAAATTCAGACTCGGTACGCTCGAAGACCTTCCCTACCTTTTAGGAGACCTTCGTGTCCAGCGACCGCTACATCCTGACACTGCGTTGCCCGGACGCTCCCGGCATCATTCACGCAGTCTCAGGTGCTCTGCTCGAACTACAGGGCAATGTCCTCGAGCAGGCTCAGTACACGAATGAGAGCACCGGGATCTTCGTGATGCGCACGCGGTTCGAGGCTCATGGGCTTGACGTCGAGGCTGTTCGTCGGATCATCGAGGCGGCAACTGGACGGTTCGAGCCCACCATCACTTTGCGCGCGGAGGACGATCTACCGCGAGTGCTGATCATGGTGTCTCAGTACGACCATTGCTTGGTCGATCTGCTCTATCGCCAGGCCAATGGTGAAATCAGGATGGACGTCCCCGTCATTGTTTCCAACCACGAAGTGTGCCGGCCGATCGCCGAGCAATACGGGATTCCCTTTGAGTACGTTCCCTTGGAAAAGGGCGTGGACGGCGCGAAGTTGGCAGCGGAAAATCGACTACGTGCATTGATTGATGAGTACAACATCGATGCCGTGATCCTCGCTCGATACATGCAGATCCTCAGCAACGATCTATGCCGTGACCTTGAAGGCCGCGCGATTAACATCCACCATTCGTTCCTGCCTGGATTCAAGGGTGCTCGCCCGTACCACCAGGCTTACGACCGCGGAGTGAAGCTGATCGGCGCTACCGCGCACTTCGTTACGGCTGATCTCGATGAAGGCCCGATCATCGAGCAGGATGTAGAGCGCGTGGAGCACCACCAGACAGCCGAGGATCTGGCGCAGATAGGAAGCGACATCGAACGTCTGGTCCTTGCCCGAGCGGTGAAACTCTTCGCAGAAGATCGAGTCTTGTTGGATGGACACCGCACAGTGGTCTTTGCCTGACCACGATGGTCGGCGACTTCGGTTAGATGAAGAGGGGTAGACGGTGCGCACACTCGTTGTGACGAACGATCTGCCCCCGCGCCGTGGCGGCATCCAGACTTTCCTGCACGAAATTTTCCGTCGCCAAGATCCGGATTCGATCGCAGTGCTCGGTCCGGCGGAGAGTGACTCGGCAACTTTCGATAACTCCGCGGGCTATGAGATCCACCGACACCAAGGTCCGATCATTCCCACACCGTGGATGGCCAGGAAGATTGCCGAAGTCGCCGCTGTAACGGGTGCCGAACAAGTGATGCTTGGTTCGGGTATGCCCAATTCGCATCTCATTCCGTTTCTTCGCCGCCGCGGACTGCCCACTGCCCTGGTCATCACGCACGGAAACGAAGCCGGGTGGGCCCAGTTGCCAGCTGGGCGAGCTCTGGTTCATCCGTTGAACGGTGCTCGCAACGTGACCTATCTCGGTGCCTTTACTCATCGCATCTTGAGCAAGTACGTAAGGCCAGCAAGCAAGTTGCACCGACTCCCCCCGGGAGTGGATACCGATCGTTTCCACCCGGGTAGTGGCGGAGACATCCTCCGTTCTCGGTGGGGGGTTAACGATGCATTCGTCATCGGGACGCTGACGCGCCTCGTTCCCCGCAAAGGTGTGGATATTTTGATCCGCGCCTTGCCGTATGTGCACCGGGCTGTTCCGGATGCGGTGTTGTTGGTCGCCGGAGATGGACCGCGCAAGAATGAACTCGAGCAACTCGCCCGCGAGTCGGGCGTCGCCGACTACGTGATCTTCGCGGGTGCGCTTGCCGATGAGGAACTACCGGCGGCGTACGATGCCATGGATGTTTTCGCATTACCGACCCACACTCGCAAGTTCGGTGTGGACGTTGAGGGACTTGGCATCGTTTTCCTCGAAGCGTCAGCGAGTGGGGTTCCGGTGTTGGTCGGAGACAGCGGGGGCTCGGTCGATGCAGTCCAGGAGGGGATTACTGGCCACCTGATCGGGACGAACGCAGAAGCCATGGCTGCAGAGATCGTGGACATCGCTCGCGATGACGACAAGCGAGAGGCCATGGGTGCTGCGGGACGCCAGTGGATGCTCGATGAGTGGCAATGGTCGGATCGGGCAACGAGCGTGGCCGAACTTCTTGGGGGAGACTGACTAGGTGACAGCCCTGGCAGACCAGTCGACTCTCGAAGAGTGGTTGCATCGAGGTGGGGTTACCGTCCTGACCGGAGCTGGTTGCTCTACGGCATCGGGGATTCCCGACTATCGAGGCCCGAACGGCGCGTTCACCCGAGGTCACTCGCCGATGACCTACCAGCAATTCCTGAAAGACCCCGACGGGCGCAAGCGTTACTGGGCGCGCGGTCACGTCGGGTGGGTGCGGTTCTCGCAAGCTCAACCGAATCCAGCTCACGTCGCCCTGGCTGAACTCGAGCAGCGCGGCAGCGTGGTGGGCGTCATCACCCAAAATGTCGATGGCCTACACGAGGCCGCCGGATCGAAGAACGTGATCGATCTTCACGGTCGTCTGGATCGAGTGGTGTGCCTAGCTTGCGGAACACTGGAGGACCGAAGTCGGGTGCATGAGCGCCTTGCCGCTGCCAACCCGTGGTTGTCCGTGGCATCGGAGACCATCAATCCTGACGGCGACACCGACATTCCTGACGATGTGCTTGCGGACTTCGCCATGGTCACTTGCGAAGATTGCGGAGGAGATCTCAAGCCGGACGTTGTCTATTTTGGAGAGAACGTTCCTGCTGATCGAGTGGCAAATGCCTACACGATGGTGGATGACGCTGCAGCGTTGTTGGTTGTCGGATCCACGCTCACCGTCTACTCAGGACGTCGCTTTGCCATTCACGCCCATCGGAACGGCAAGCCGATTGCCATTGTGAATTCCGGAGAGACACGGGCTGATGAACTTGCCACAGTGCGCATTGATGCGGATGTCTGTGATGTTCTCAGTTCTCTCGTGAGCGACTGAACATAAGTTGTGGGACGAACCCTTGGCCGTTGCCCTCAGCAGTGCCGTTGTTATCTGACGAGGCCTCGTCAGGGACGTCGACTTTTAGCGCAAAGGGACCAGGATCTCTGATTAGGACGCGAGTTCGCTCGCGACCTTCTTGTTGCCGTCCTTGTAGGCCGACAGGGATCCGATACCACCGGTGAGTTTCATTTCTCTGGCGCCATCGCGAAGGTTGATGTGCTCCGAAGCACCGAACTTCCTGACGTCGACACTGCAAGTTGAACGGTTGAAGTTCATGAGTTCTTCACCGGGTGTCCCGCCAATGGCGCCGAGTCGGAAGAGGCGAATGTGCGAGTCGGTTATAGCGACGAGCATCCGAAGGCTGACTCCTTCATCGGCAGCATGTGCTTCACGCGCAGCGCGAATCCCAGCGGCAGCGCCGGCTCCCTCGGCAAGGGGGCTGTCGATGAGTTCATCGGCGATCGCGGATCCACCGATGGCGCCAACTGCGTTGGCAGCGTGGTCGTCTTGGATAGCGAAAACCCCCGCGGCGAGGACGTCCTCGCCGGCGGGGGTGACGCTGCGTGCTTGGTCGATCAGTTGCTGGGCACTGCTCATGCCATCAGGCTAACGCTGGAGTAGCACTGGTCCAGCGACTCGTACCTTCCGGTTGGTGATTGGCTGGCAGATTCCATCGAGGCTGCAGACCTGGTTGTAGCGCTTGTTGGTTTTGAAAGTCTTGCGGCCCTTGGTCGGGTACACGATCTGGAACAGCCCATCGGATCCGGTGAAGTTACAGCGGACCTTGGTGCCCTTCTTGTTGTTCGTGCACTTGCGGAAACGTGTTCCCACGATCCAGTCCTGCATCGTGTTCATCGCCATGGCGCCCGGGCTGCCGTTGTAGTACTGGATGCCCCACAGATCATTCGGCGGCTCCCAGGTGTACATGTACACGCGCGAAATTCCCAGGCGGAGTGCGTCAAGGTACGCGATAGCGGTCCAGTTCGCCGCCTTTGCACCCTCGATGTCAACGTCGGGGTTCTGCGGACCTGGGCCCTTCAGGCCGAAGTTGTTTTCTGTGTCCCACACCGGAAGCTTGGGAGCGCCCACCTGACGGAGCAGTCGGTTGAACTTCTCGCCGAGGATGCCGCGGTCTACCGGAGTTCCCAGGCTGTGCGGGTAGGTGTGCACGGCGTAGGCATCAATTGGCCATCCGTAGCTCTCGAGCGAATTCAAGAACGGCCGGTACCACTTGTAGAACTTGTTGTTCTGCGCACCGAGTCGCGTGCCGACGCTTGTGGCAACCACCTTCGCGTTCGGATCGATGGCCTTGACAACGTCGTAGGTGCGCTTGGTCAGCATTGCCAGTTGCTGCGGGGTGCCCTCGAAGAACGTGAGGAGGTTGGCCTCGTTCCAAGGCTGATAAGAGGTAATCAAGCCCTTGTAGCGATTGACCACTGCGGTGACGAACCGGTCGTATGCACCGAGGTCGGTCGGCATGCCTGCGGCGCCGTTGGTCGGCAGGCACGCAGGGGCCACACAGGTACTGGAGCTGTAGAACGCGGGAGTTCCGGCGATCACGTACATGATGTCGGTGACGCCGTTGGCACGCGCGTTATTGATTGCGTTGTCGAGAGTGGTCCAGTTGTACTGTCCTGGCGCGATCTCAATGTTGGACCAGGCGACGTCGTTATCCCACAAACGCAGGGAGCCAAAGGGGATGTTTGGCCAGACTCCGTATTGCTCGTTCTTGACGTGCAATCCGAACATTTCCTGACCGATGATCTGGCCGCGAACCGAGTCGAACTCGGTCAGCCCGCGCTTCTTCGCCTGAGCGGGGCCGGCGAGAGAGAGCGATAACCCTGCCACTAAGGCGAGGGTCAGAGCAGAGACAAGGGTGCGATAAGTACGGGGAAGTGATCTACGCATCCGGTCATATTGCCATGACCGGGCAACCGACCACCACTGCGGTCACGTCGTCACGATGCCAGGCCGAGGCGTTTTCGCGGATTTGGGACACCACCCGGTTCAGAACTTCGGTGGGCTCTTGGCGAATCGGCCCGTCTAAGCCGCGGATCATCCGACTGAGGTCCTCAGCCACAAGATCATCGCCGTCGACCGCCCGGCCCTCTATCAATCCGTCGGTGTAAGCCAAAAGCAGGCTGCCGGGCGCGAACAGCGTCGTTCTCTCCTCCCAGACGCCCGCCAGCGTGCTCAGTAGCGGACCGGTACCCGAGAGAACTTCGGTGTTCTTGTCGATCGTGATCAGGACCGGGGGCGGATGACCGGCGTTGCTGAACGTCATTGAGTGGGTAGTGGAGTCGATGATCGCCACGAATGCCGTGACGAAGTTGTCCTCGGAGGGCAGTCCCTCAAGCGCGAGGGCTAGAGCGTCTGCTGGAGAGCGTCCTTCGGCTAGCGCGGCGCGTAAGAGATCCCGAGTGCGAAGTGCAGTGAGAACTGCACCCGTCCCATGTCCGGAAGTGTCGGCAACCACTAATGCGAGTCGATGATCGTCGAGCTCGATCGCATCCCACCAGTCACCGGCTAACACGCCCTCAGCGGACGACGACGTTCCTGCAAGGACGACGCCTGACATAGAGGAGGCACCGGGTGGCTGCATGACTTGTTGCAGGGCAGCGACCAGCGGTGCGTCTTGGACCAGACCTTCTCGGGCGGCAGTCGCCTCATCGATCTCGGTCACGAGCGTTCGTCGGAGATCTTCGGCATCAACAGCGACAGCGTGCAACTCTGGCGGTCCCCGAGGAGTAACCGGGTGAGTGTGGGGTACTTGAGCAGCGCGCGTGAGGTCACGTCTAATGGAACGGAGGGGTCTGAGTACCCATCGATTCAGTGACATGGACGAGAACACCACTAAGCCGACGACCACGATTGCCAGGATGAACAACCACAAACCGAGTTGTCGCCCAAACGAATCCACGGTCACACGTGCCGCTGCACGCTGTTCCTCGATGGCATCGCGCAAGTCCGTTGTGGTGGCGATCATCGAATCGTAGGAATCCCATGCCTTAGGCAGATTCGTGGCGCGGGCGGCCTCACTTGTCCGCCCCTCGTCCATGAACGCGAGCGTTGGGTCGGCGTCGTCATTCAGCCAAACTTGTTGCGCAGCCCGAACCCCGGCGAGTTGACCGAGAAGCACTAGGTCACCGTCGAATGTCGCCTCGAGGGAGCGAATGAGCGAGTTGGCCATCTCTACAGAAGTTTCGTGCGCCGTCAGTGCTCGCTTTCGGTCGGTTAAGACATAGTCGCTGAGGTCGCCCGATGCGGACGATTGCGCAAAGAGCAGATTGTCGGCCAACTCCGCAGCAGGGGTCAGCCGTTGCTGCACATTCATCGCGCCGTTGTAGCTGGCCAAGTACTGGATCCCGACGATCACGCCGATCACGAACACGATTCCGGTGGATGCGGCCAATACGAACAGGAGCCTGCGTTGCAACGGAAGGGCCCCCAGATTCATGACGTCAGGCTGCCAGGTTTGCAGTCCGAGGGCGAGCAACGTGCGCCGGTGCGTCACCGTTCTACTCTGTACCGGTGACCGCACCTCGACTTCGCCCGGAAATCGACTCGCTTCCCGCGTACAAAGCCGGTCAGATGCCGGCGCCGCGCACAGACATCACCACCTACAAGATCTCGAGCAACGAGACGCCGTTCGAGCCCCCCGTGGCTGTTCGTGCGGCCATCGAGCATGCAGCCGCCAATGTGCACCGCTACCCCGATCCGTTTAGCAGGCGTCTGACAGCGGCGTTGGCGAAGCGGTTTAACGTCCGCGAATCCGAGATCGCCCTGGGGACGGGAAGCGTTGCGGTTGTGGGGCAGTTGCTGTGGGCAGCTGTTGGACCGGGCGACACGGTCATCTACCCGTGGCGCAGTTTCGAGGCTTATCCGATTTGGGTTCAGATGACCGGTGCTCGCAGCATCCAGGTACCGCTGCTGCCGGATGAACGCCACGATCTGCCCGCGATGCTCGCGGCTATCGATGACACCACCCGCGTTGTCTTCATCTGCAATCCGAACAATCCGACCGGCGAGGCAGTGCACCGCGATGAGCTCGTGGAATTCCTGGATGCGGTGCCCTCGAACGTGATCGTCGTTCTAGACGAGGCGTATCGGGAATTCATTAGTGACTCCGACGTGCCCGACGGTCTCGACTTCTTCCGTGATCGAGACAACGTCGTGGTGATTCGCACCTTCTCCAAGGCCTACGGCCTCGCGGGCCTTCGCGTCGGATTCGCGATTGCACCCGAACCCATCGCCGAAGGAATTCGCAAGACCGCTCTGCCATTCGGGGTCTCGTCTATCGCAGAGGATGCGGCATTAGCGGCGCTTGAGTGCGAAGACGAACTCTTTGATCGAGTCCGGCACCTGTCGGCTGAACGTGACCGCGTGTGGCAGGCAATTGCCGATCAAGGTTGGGAGATTTATCCGAGCCACGCCAACTTCATTTGGCTGCGTCTCGGTGATCGAACCGAGGAATTTGCGCAGGCCTGTGAGGCCGCCGGAATCACGGTGCGTGCGTTCCCGGGTGAGGGAGTGCGCATCAGTGTGGCCGAAGAAGAGGCGAACGATCGTGTCATCGAAGTTGGTCGATCCTTGATCGTGTAGTTGGCTTTTGGATCAGCTGGGTTCTTCGATAAGCGTTGGTCTTCGCTCACCTGACACGACCAGAACAACACCGCCGACGACGATGGTGACGCCGATTAGAACGTCAAGGGTGATGGGCTCTCCGACCACCAGCCATCCAAGGAAAACCGCAACCACCGGGTTGACGTACGCGTAGGTCGCAACGAGTGACATAGGTGCGTTCCCCAGCAGCCACACGTACGCGGTATAGGCGATGAGTGATGCTACGACCAGGTACCCGAGGGCAACCCAGGATGCGGTCGACGCGGTTGATAAATCAACACGCTGTCCGGCGATGAGCCCCACGATGCTCAAAAAGATGCCGGCAACAGTCATCTCGTAGAACGTCGTGGTTAGTGGGTTCTTCGGTAATTCAAAGCCGGAGGACCGCCACGAGAAGTACGCCCAGATAAAACTGCTGACCATGATCGCAAGGCTCCACCGCACAACGTCTGAGTCACCGCCATTGACGGGAGAAGTGCCACCAGGCAAGAGCATCGCTGCAAGGCCAGTCAGACCGACGGCCACGCCGGCCAGTGTCAGGCGCGATGGACGATCTCCAGCGCGCAGTCGGAAGATGATGATCCACAGTGGCATGACGGATACCAACAGTGCTGCGATGCCAGACGGCACGAAACGTTCGGCCATCGAGACGGTGCCTATGCCGATGCCGAGTAACGCGACGCCCATGATTGCGGCACTTCGAAACTGACGTGCGGTGATCGCGAGAACTCGCGGACCACGAAACACAATGAGCCCGAGCCCGAGGATCGCGGCCGCGATCAGGAACCGGATTCCGTTACCCAGTAGTGGGGGCAGGGTCTGAACGAGGACGGCTAGGCCGAGGTACGTCGAACCCCAGATAATCCAGACAGATAGCAGGCGTGGAGCAATTGCGGCGGTGCTCGCGGAATGGACACCTCGGATATCTCGACCGTCGCCCGAAGTACCCGTTTTCTGTGCCACGAGGGGAACTGTGGCAGATATCAATCGCGCCAAGAACGTGGCAGGTCCCGGGCGTCACTTGTTCAGGGCAAGATGGTCGTGTGCGAGGGGAAAGCGAGCAAGGTCTCTTTTCCGCCGTGGTTGCGGTCGCGGCCGGACTGGAACTGCCGGCGACACTGCGTCGGATTGTTCAGGCGGCCATCGATCTTGTCGATGCCCAATATGGCGCCCTCGGCGTCTTGGATTCGGACGGTCGGGTGGCCGATTTCGTTCACGTGGGCATCGGCCCAGAAACAGCAGAGCGCATAGGAACTCTCCCAGAAGGTCGAGGCATCCTTGGTTTGCTCACTGAGCACCCGGTGCCCATTCGGCTGGATCGGATCTCTGACCACCCTGCCGCCGTAGGTTTTCCGGACAATCACCCGCCGATGGGAACCTTTTTGGGCGTTCCGGTTCGGGTTCGGGGCGAAGTATTCGGCAACCTCTACCTGACCGAGAAGCGCAACGGGAAGTCGTTTTCGAGTGACGACGAGCGAACGGTCATGGCCCTGGCGGCAGCCGCAGCGGTGGCAATTGAAAATTCGCGTCTGTACGAGCGATCCCGTCGTCGCGAAGCTTGGCAAGCCGCACTCACCGAGATTGCGACCAGTGTTCTGGACGGAGGTGATCCAGAAGATGCCTTAGCTTTGATGGCCAAGCGTGCACGAGAACTGATGCGTGCGGACATCGCTGTGATCGCTCTGCCCGTCGACGATGATCTTCGAGTTGAGTTCGCTGTCGGCCATGGAGGCATCTCAGGGGCACTGATCCCGAAGAAGTCGGTGATTTTCGAAGCATTTGACAGTGGGGTAACTACGTCCAGTGCTGAATGCCTCATCGGCGACGCCGCACTTAGTGGCTCGGCCGTTGCGGTGCCACTTCGAACTGCGGATCGCACCCTTGGAGTCCTCACGGCAATCCGGTTGAAAGACTCACCAACGGATGTGCACGCACCGAGTACACGTGAGCTGGTCGAACTGGCCGAGCCGTTTGCGTCACAGGCTGCGGTGACACTCGTTCTCGCGGAGGCGAAGCGTGGTCAAGAGCGGCTGGCGGTCTATGAAGATCGGGATCGGATTGCTCGAGACTTGCATGATTTAGTGATTCAGAGGTTGTTTGCAACGGGGATGTCGCTTCAGGGTGCTACTCGAATTCCTGGAGTTCCCAACGATGCCGTCGAGCGGGTATCGCGGGCGGTGGATGAACTTGACGAGACCATCAAGGAGATACGACACACGATTTTCGCCTTGCATGAGCCATTGGAAGGCCCCAACTCCTCGCTTCGGGGCCGCGTCATGCGTGAAGCTGCGCAGTCGGCCGCTTCGCTGGGCTTCGAGCCTTCGATTCGTTTCGTCGGACCTGTAGACAGCACGGTGTCCTTGACGACGAGTGAGAATCTCATCGCTGCTCTTCGTGAAATTCTGATGAATGCCGCCAAACATGCGCAGGCAACACGCGTGGATGTCGTGATCACTGTTGAAGCCTCTGATGTTCTTTTGATCGCGACAGATGATGGAGTTGGGTTGCCGGTGGATGGTCCGGACCGCCGGTCTGGGATTGCGAATATGGCTGCACGCGCCCATGAACTCGGCGGTGAATGTCGCGTGGAGCGCTCATCTCCTGAGGGCGGAACCCGCATTGTCTGGCGGGCTCCTGTCTAGTGCTCTTTCTCAGCCTCGAGTCGAACTACAAACGCTGCTGCTTGCGTGCGACGTTCCATACCCAACTTGGCGAGCAGACTTGAGACGTAGTTCTTGACCGTCTTCTCAGCGAGGTGCATCTCCTCGCCAATCTGTCGATTAGTGAGACCTTCGCCGATGAGTTCGAGGATGCGACGCTCTTGGTCGGAGAGGCCGGCGAGACGCTCGTCTTCTTCGTTGCCGCGACGCAGGCGCTCAAGCACCTTCTGGGTGAGCGATGGATCAAGCAGGCTCTTGCCGGCTGCAACCTGCCGGATCGCGTCGACGAGATCGTTGCCACGAATCTCTTTTAGCACGTAGCCACTCGCTCCGGCCATGATGGCGTCGAACAATGCTTCGTCGTCGGAGAAGGACGTGAGCATCAGGCACTTGACGTCGGGCAACTGTGAACGGATGTCACGACACACTTCTACTCCGCTGCCGTCGGGCAAGCGGACGTCGAGGACTGCGACGTCGGGCTGGGTAGCGGGAATCCGCGCCATGGCCTCGGCCACCGAACTGGCCTCGCCAACCACCTCAAGGTCGGCTTCGACGCCGAGCAGGTCGGCTAGGCCGCGGCGAACAAGTTCGTGGTCATCGAGCAGGAAGACCCGGATCTGATCCATCTCCTCAGTATGCCCTTCCCGCGAACTTGCAGTTTCTAGCCCCGAACCTGCAGTTCCTCGGGCCGAACCTGCAGTTCCTCGGGCCGAACCTGCAGTTCCTCGGGCCGAGCTTGCACTGTCAGGTGGGTGACCCCGCTCCTTTAGGGAGTGACAGCCATGGAATCGAGGAGCGCTACGCCGAGGCTTTGATCACCAACGACGACGACGTCCTCCGCGAAATCGCGCTCCGTCGCACGACCACCGGCCAGCATGACGAAGGACATCCACGGCATGGTCGCACTCACGTCGGCATCGATCTCATCGACGAGACCGGCCTTGCCGTCCTCACCTACGCGAACCCAGAACTCCGCGGCCAGGCCAGGCTCCGTCGTCACAACATTTAGGACCGATCCCGCCGGAGCACCAACGCTCTTGCCCCACACCTTCGGCAGCCCGGCGCTCAAGTAGGTCATCGCTTCGCGTGCACCCGGGCCGTCTAGATTCCCTAGATTGCCAGTTGCGACCCGGGCATCCTGCTCGTGCATCCAGACGTCGAAGGTGCGCATGCTGAGTAGTCGTGGAATCGGGGTCTCGCCGCGCAGCCAGGGAATCGTTGCTTCGGGTCCGAGGCTTGCGACACGTTCTCTTGCTCGTTCGTGGCTGGCGGTGAGGTCATCCAGCAGGTCGCCGCGGGACCATCCGCGTCGGTAGTCAACGCCGACTTCCGTCAAGCGACCGAAGTCGGAATCAATATGCGCAATTGATTCCCAGGCCGGAGAGTGGTTTGGGCGCGGATCCGCAGCGAGCATCGATTCGAGGTCGCTGGTGTGAGCCACTAGGTCAGCGATCGTCCAACCGGGACAGGGAGATTGCACATTCCAGTCGTCGATTCCCTCAACGACTGAGATGAAGCTTTCGGTGGCTGAGTCCCATGTGGTGAATGCGTCGCCGGTCATATTGCAAGCGTAGGTCCCGATTGTGGGTTGTCGCGTGCGCATTCTGAAGAACTTCACCGCTAGTCCTGCGACGGAGCACAATTTTTGGAAGACGTCGTCGTGGGTCATGAGAGTCTGGGCACAGCCTTCCTCGATTCGATGGCCGTTACTCCACAGGAATGCGAGGTCGAGCACCTGACAGTGCAGGTTCGGCCCGAGGAACTGCACGTTCGACCCGGAGATTTGCAAGTTCGGGGCTAGAAACTGCAGGTTCGCGGGAGGGGTAGCGTGGAGGAATGAGTGGAACTGGTGTTCGGGTGGCGCTGGTGCAGGCGGACTGCAGTTCTGACGAGGGGTTCGAGGAACGCATAGATCGAGTGCTGGCTGAGACCGACCGCGCCATCGAGGAAGCCGACCTCGCGTTGCTACCCGAGTTGTGGAGCACCGCAGCGTTCGACCTCGACTGTGCTCGTCGGCATGCACAACCCTTCGACTGCGCCCTCGTTTCTCGAATGTCGGACATTGCTCGCAAGCACTCGAAGTGGTTGCACGGTGGCTCCTTTGCCGAGGTGACCGCGGACGGGCAACACTTCAATACAAGCGTCTTGTTCGCCCCCGATGGATCGGTGGCAGCGATCTACCGAAAGATCCACGTCTTCGGCTACGGCGGCGAAGCTGACCTAATGTCAGCGGGTGAGGAACTCGTCGTTGTAGAGACACCACTGGGAATGACCGGTCTTGCGACCTGCTACGACACTCGATTCCCCGAGCAGTTCCGCGCACTCACCGACAAAGGCGCCACCGCCTTCATGATCACATCCGGTTGGCCTACCAAGCGAATCGACGCCTGGGACGTGCTCCTGCAAGCGCGAGCTATCGAAGATCAGGCATGGGTTATCGCGTGCAACCAAGTGGGAATGCAAAAGGGAGTACAACTCGGTGGTCACAGTGCCGTCATTGATCCAATCGGCAACACGGTTTCACGTGCTGCTGCCGAGGAGACAACGTTGATGGCGACGGTCGATCCCAGTGCAGTCGATGAGTGGCGCGAGGAGTTCCCTGCGTTGCGCGATCGTGTGGACTTCTAAGTCAACTGGCCCTAGACAACGCGAATCACGATCACCGGGTCCTTCTTGGGATCCATCCATTGCATGAGGTCGCGCATAACTTTCTTCTTGACTGCGATGCACCCGGCGGTCTTGTTGCCGTTATCAACGTGCAGGAAGATCCCACCTCCGCGCGAGATATCTGGCGGATTCGAGCTGCGCCGAACGCCTTTCGCGCCGGTGGTGATGGGGCCTTTCGGAAGGTTGTATTCCAACACCGCTACGTAGTCGTACTGGTAGCCCATGTCCCACAGGTCCTCGACGTAACCGCCGTAGGACTTCCACGAGCGGTCGACGGTTTGAAACACGTTGTAGGTGCTTGGGACGCGCGGGTTGTAGGTCCACGCGTCGTTGCGATCGACCTGGATGTAATCGAGAGAGGTTCCGGGATCGGCCTTACGACCAAAGCCGCTGAGAACCTCGAAGACACCGGTCGGCACTTTCCCCGTGCCCTGCCGGCGCTTGTTGCCCCTGACCAGTCCGCCGTATCCGAGCTGCGCTCGAACCGTCGGCTGGACGACCTGCCAGGTGCCACCTCGCTTCTCGAAAGCCGTCAGCGTCCCTTCGGTGGCGGACCACTTCGGGGCCTCCACCACGATGACCTGGCGAGCATCACCGATCCGCGAATCTGGTACCGACGTTGCGTGGGCAGACGGAATCACAGCCAGCGAGAAGAGTGCTGCGAAGACAGTTACTGCGATGCGCACATCAGCAGATTAACTACTGGACGAGCGGTTGTCCTTCACCGCTCCACCCGTTGGTGCCGCTCTCGAGCTCGAAGATCGCGTTGATGCCAACGTCGGACATGCCCGCGACGGCGGCTTGAGATCGATTTCCGCTTCGGCAGTACACCGCGTAGGTGCCGTTCGGATCAAGCTGGCTTACCTGATCGATGAAGTCGGAGTTCTCGACCGGGATATTGATCGCGCCTTCTATGTGGCCTTGGGCGTATTCCTCTGCAGTGCGGACATCGACGATCGTGACACCCGGGGACGCAATAACGTCGGCGAATTCCTGCACGCCGACTCGAACCGGCGACTCAGGAACTTCAACGTCGGCACCCGTGCCTTGCGCCTGGCCTTGCTCGGCAGCCGCCGCTGGCTCGGCTCCAGAATCCGACGAGCAGCCCGACAGGCCGATCGAGAGTGCAAGACCGGCTGCGCCGGCGAGGGCAACGAGGGAACGGCGACGATGCGAATTCATACCCCCTAGGGTATATGACACTGGGGTTGTGTCGAGCGTGAGGGGGCCAGCGGTGTTGCCCGGCCAGGACCGGACAACTGTCGACTTACCATGGGTGCCACAGTCCAAGCCTTCCCGTAGTCGAGTGTCAGCGAGTTCTCACGTGATTCCAGCCCGGGTTCCCCGAGGGCCTTTGGTCGCGTGCGTGGCCGCGGGCTCAGTGCTGGCCCTAACCGCCGGCCTCATCACCCCTGTTACCGCAGCGCCGGACAGGATCAATAAGGCCCCTAATCTTCCGGAACTTCCCACCCCGGGGCGGGCCGATCTAGGTGTGGATCAGTCTCGCTCGATTCCCGGGCTCGGCAGCGCAGCATCGGGGATGTGGATCACGCTGAGTCGGAGCCGGACCGGTAACTCGCGCACCCGAGTCAAGATGCCTCCCGCGCAGGGGACGCCACTGCTCGCGGACTGGAATGGCGACGGAGTAGCGACGCCGGGCGTCTTCAGTGATGGTCAATGGCTGGTCACCAATGCGGCAGTCGATTCGGCGTCGTGGGAAGGGTTCGCGTCGTTGGGTTCGGCAGGTGATACCCCGTTGACGGGAAACCGTGACGGTGACGGCAAGGCCGACATCGCGACGTTCCGCGATGGCATTTGGAATTGGCGTGATTCCACCGGACGTCAGGAGACGTTCGTCTTCGGGGATCCGGGCGATCTTCCGGTCGTGGGGGACTGGAACGGCGACGGCATCGATGAACCCGGCGTGGTCCGCGGGTCGACCTGGATCGTCCCAAAGGCAAGTGGTGAGGGAACCAGGTCATTCATTTTTGGTCAGCCGGGAGACACTCCGATTGCCGGGGACTGGGACGGCGACGGCAAGGACGGCCCCGGGGTGGTGCGTGGCAACCAGCGCTGGTTCATGGCCAAGAGCGTCACGCGGCTAAATGACGTCAGCGAAGTCGTCTTTCAGATCTCCGAAGGCGAAGTTGCACTCGTTGGATTGCAGTCGAGTGTTCCTGGAGCGTGTCCAACGGCCACCGCTTCGGCGGAGCGCTACGGAAAAGTCGAGCAGCGCAAAGTGCGAGCACCCTTGTTGCCCCAGGGAACGAGGCTGATCCCGGGCTATCAGGAAATTAACGCGACGATGCGCGATGGAATGCGTGGAGTGATGGTCACCGACCTCACCAGTCGATTGCGTTCGCGTTCGATGATGCCGTACTACGACCCACTGAGCACCGAGCCGTCGACTGAGGAATCTATTCGTCGTTCGGCCAATGCCGCACTTAGTGCAGCAATCTTGTACAGCACGAGCGGCTACATAAAGGACAACCGCATCACCCGAGAAATGCTCTTGGACTACGCGCGCTGGCATATCCGGTCGATTGCGTGTGCGCACGGTTCCATCTCCCCAGGTGGTTGGGGCGATGGTTGGCAAAGCACACTGTGGGCAGTTGTCGCAGGACAGGCCGGCTGGATGCTGTGGGACGAGTTGAGCACTCAGGAACGGGCATACGTCGCAGCAATGGTCATCAGTGAGGCCGAGTACGCAGCACAACGTGGTCCCCGCTACTTCCGTGATCGTCTCGGTCTTGAACTAACACCCGGTAACTCCATGTCCGATGAAGTTTCCTGGGACCTGCTTGCTCCGGCGCTTGCTTTCGCGATGTTTCCCGATCACGAAAAAGCCGAAAAATGGCGAAACTCAATGATCGCGATGGCGATCGCATCATTCGCACGACCCAGCAATTTGAAGAACAACACGTTCGTCAACGGCATTAGCGTCAGCATCCGGCTCCCGGGAACCAACGCAAACGAAGACGGCACGGTTACCAACCATGGCATCGTCAATCCCGACTACACACAAAACGTTCAACACCTGTGGTGGGCGGCAACGCTGCTACGAGCAGGTCGGCAGGCTGTCCCCGAAGCCCTTTTCCTTAACGCGGACATTGTTTATCGCGCGCTTGCCGTCGTTAACTTCCCCAGTCCGCCATACGCGGCCCCCGGCGGCACGGTCTACGCACCCGGAGGGCAGATCTACTACCCGATGGGAGTTAGCTGGGGAATCCGGCGGCCGGCTACCTTCGTCGGTGTCGACGCTTTCGCGAATGTTTATGCGGCTCCCGACACGAACGCCGCCGCTTTTCTTGCAGCGCACGCCTACGACACCCGTGCACTGCAACTGCGCTACAGGACGGGGCAGATTTACGCGCCCGGTCGCGATGAGGAGTCCTACCGGCTAGGAAAAGAGGAGTACGCGCTGCAGCAGTTGTCCCTTGCGTGGTGGGCGGGCGCGTGGAAAGAGAACGGCCGCAGCATGCAAGTGGACACCAAGGCTTATCCGTGGGTGCGTCTGCACTCGGGTTATCCGCTAGACGAGGTCGGTCCGTTCACGTCCAGATGGCCACAATCGCCATAACCGTCAAACCCGAGATGCTGAACTGCTACCGAGATCGTGAATTCAGAGATTCAAGGTATGCGTTGTAGGCGTCGAGTTCCGCATCACCATCGCGCGCTGCTTGTCGATCCTTGCGCTTGGCCTCGCGCTCGTCACTGCGTGACCACTGCACGGCGATGGCGATGAGAACGATCAGGCTGGGGATCTCTGATAGTCCCCACGTGACTTGACCACCCAGCAAGGTGTCGCGCAGGGGATCGGTGACCCATTCGGGCCTGACTACGCCGTACCACTCGACAGCCATGGGAGTGGTGCCCATCATCATCGCGACAGCGAAGAACCCGTGAACGGCGAGGGCTAGGAGAAGCAGCAGGAGTCGACCCCAGTACGGCAAAGGCCGAGGACGCGGGTCAATGCCGATCAGTACCCAGTAGAAGAGGTAGCCGGACACGATGAAGTGCGTTTGCATAATCACGTGCCCGACGTGCGAACCCATTAACCAGCCGAAGAGCGGTGTCATGTAGAGGCCGTATAGACCAATCACATAGACGACGAACACATAGAACGGATTAGTCAGCACGCGAGTGATCGGACTGTGGAGGAACCACACCAACCATTCCCGCGGCCCGCGTTCATTTCCTCGTGCCGGCTTGAGTGCGCGCAGCGCCAAAGTGGCGGGGGCACCCATGACGAGCAGGATTGGCCCCAGCATCGTCAAGATCATGTGCTGGGTCATGTGCAGGCCGACCGAGACCTGGGCGTACGTCGAGATACCTGCGCTCGTGGACCAGATGACGACCGAAATTCCACCAAGCCACGACACCAGACGCATGCCAGGCCACACGATTCCGGCCCGACGCACTCGGATGTAGCCGACGACGTACAAGGCCGCGGCGATCAAGCTCGCAGTGAAGAACAACGGATCCATGCGGAATCCGAGGAGTACGGACTCGACAGTGGGTGGGGGTGGATACGCGAATCCGAGAAGCGATTCCCCGTACGACGGCAAGATCTGCTCTTCTCGGGGGTAAGGACTGGAGGCGAGTGAAACTCCCAAGCCGATGGCGATCGCCATGATGGTCAACTCGATTGCTGCGATTCGAACGAATGCCCGAGCGCGGGATGTGGAATCGAGCGTGGGAAGGATCCGTTGACGCATCAGGTAGCCGATAACGGCAAGGCTGATGATCAACCCGACCTTCATCAATGTCACCTGCCCGTATCCGGTCGTGAGGAACTGTTGGAGACCGTCGACTCGCGTGTAGGCATTCGCCAAGCCACTGGCGGCCAACAAGATGACCGCGGTCAGCGCGATTACTGAGAATCGCTGAACTGCTCGCTTCAACGGAACATCGCCCCTGAGAGCGTGCAGTGTCAAAGCGAGAAGCCCACCAATCCACAACACCGCGGACACCATGTGTGTCACACCGGCGGTGGTGGCGAGCTCGTGATCTCCTAGGGTCGAACTGTGTCCAGCGAGGCCGGGGAGTGCTGCGGCAACGATGGCGACTACGAGCCATGATCCGGTGGCGCCGGTCGTTGCGGATGTGAGCGCACCGATCGCGACGATGATGGCGAGAATGGACATCGCAAGAAGGGCCCTCGTGCTGTCTAACTCGTTGGCATATGTCGAGACCACGTCCGGGCTGAGAGCCTCGGACAAGGGAACTCCGAGGACAAGAGCGAGCAGGAAGAACAGTTGGGCCGCGGCAAGCACCGCCCAGACGGCTGCTGTCCAGGTTGCACGCACGGAGTCGCGGCGACCGGTCTTGGACAAAACCCCGTCCTTGCCCGATGGTGCGAGGGCTGTAGCGGACAGTAGAAGCCCGACTGTGGCTATTGCTGCGATGTCGGTGAGGACTCGCATGATTGGCGCACCCCACGTGACGAGAGCCCCTGGATCGGCGATACCGGGAAGAGTCTCGTAGGTTCCACCGGCTAGAACGAGGCCGAATGCCGCAGCGGACACCGCAACGGCGACGAGGCCAATAGCGATCGAGGCCACGGGCAACCCGAGAACAGATCGGGGAGCAGTTTCGGTCGCGGTTTGAACGGTCGGCTTCATGTTGGGTCAGTTTCTTTGACGGGCAAGCATGATGATTGAGAACACCACACCGATGCCCACGATGATCGCGGCACCGATGAGCAAGGGTCCGATGAGGGAGGAGTCCGGCTCGCCGGGTGCAGCAGTTGAGGTTGCTGCTGTGGTCTCGGGCGACTTCTCAGGCGACTTCTCAGGCGCAGGTGTCGTGACCGTCTCCGGTGTTGCCTCCTCCGGCGTCGGTGAAGCTGGAGCCGAAGATTCGTTGATGAGTTCGGGAGTGGGTTCCTCGACGACCGCGGCGGATTCGTAGGAGAAAGTGATGCGCCCGGTGACCGGGTGCCCATCTGCGGAAACCACCCGGAACGCAACCGAGTACTCGCCGGGGGGTAAGTCGGTCGGCCACGGCACGATTACATCGGTTCCCGGCGGGGGTGTCTGTTCGGCTTCGGTGGCCATCACTAGTTCCCCTGCACTATCGAGTACCGAAACCTCGATCAGTTCAGCAAAGAGTTCTTCGCTAAATGTGAATCGAACATCTTCGGGTGCCACATCCAAGGTCGCGCCGTCCTCGGGAGTGCTGGACAACAAACTCGCGTGCCCGTTGGCACCAGCGACGAAGATGAGGTTTCCTGCGAGAGCCAAGGAAGCAGTAATCAGCAGACGAAGCAGAGTTGTCACGCCTACGAGCGTACGCGTCCTGGTCGCTGCTCCCACCACCAACCAAGGGGTTCGGCCCACCTCGCGAGGAAGGGGGCGGCGGTGGCCGTGATGAGGACGTAGGCGGCGACGAAAGCCTGGAAAGTCGGAGGTAGTACGCCGCTTACGGCGACCAGGCCAGCGATGATCACGCTGAACTCACCGCGGGCGCTAAGGAGTGCTCCGGCACGCAGTTTCGAGATAGTTCCACCTTCGACAGTTCCGGCGGCGAACCAGCCGGTGACGAACTTGGTGACGATGGTGACGATGGCCAGGCCTGCTGCCGGGAGGAGTACGGCTGGCAGATCCGCTGCGTTGGTGGACAGCCCGAAGTAGACGAAAAAGATCGCGGCGAGGAGTTCGCGAAGCGGGTCGAGACGACGGCGAGCAACCTCGGCGAGCTCCCCGGTGAGTAGCAGACCGACAAGGAAGGCTGCGACGGCGGGCGAGAACTGAACGAGCCCGGCAAGTCCCGCGGCGGCCACGGCGGCACCGAACACGACAAGCAGGAGTCCGACGGGTTCACTTGCGTCGAAGAACCGCTTGAAACTGGTGTCACCCTTCAGGGTGATGACGATGACGACGGCGACCACGATTAGGGCGACGCTGACGCTGATGAGACCGGTGACCAGACCGGTGCCAGTCAAAACTACGGTGAGGATTGGCAAGTACGGCGCCATGACAAGGTCCTCAAGAACCAGGACGGACACCACGGGTTTGGTTTCAGGGTTGCGTCGCCAACGTAGGTCGCGCACCACTTGCGCGACGATGCCTGAGGAAGAGATGTAGGTGACGCCGGCAAGGGCCAAGGCGCCGGGGACTCCCCAACCGAAGGCAAAACCCACGAGTGCACCCGGCAGCGAATTCGCGACTAGATCGATGAGTCCTGAACGTGACTGACGTTGAGCGGTTTGCACTAGTTCGTCGCCGGAGTACTCCAGGCCAAGCAGGAGCAGCAGCAATATGACGCCGAGTTCGGCGAGCGTCGGAACGAGGGTGTCGCTGGCATCAACGGCCCCGAACCCACCTTCGCCAACGAGTAGGCCGGCGATCAAATAGAAGGGTACGGCGGACATTTCCCAACGGCGGGCCAGCCGAGCGATGATGCCCAACCCGAGGATCAGCAGCCCGAATTCCAAGAAGAGCGTGCTGAGTTCGGGGCTGGAGGCGGCAGCAGGCACGTGAATGCCCACGGCTGCTTCTACCGCCCCGAATGTCACCCCTGGATCTTCTCAGGTGAATGTTTCGGGATGCTCACTTAAGCGAGCACAGTGATCAGAAAGCCTCTTCTGGCAGCCGCATGATGTCGTCGTCGGTTGCTTCGGCGACGGCGCGTTCCGCGGTCAGCAAGGGAAGACGGTTGCGGGCAAACCACTTGGCCGTCTCGATCTTGCCCTCGTAGAACGCCTTGTCCCGATCACTCGCACCGGCGTCGAGTGCCGCCATTGCCACCTCAGCCTGACGCAGCAACAGCCAACCAATCAACAGGTCACCGCTCATCATCAGCAGACGGGTGGTGTTGAGGCCGACCTTGTAGATCTCCTCGGGGTTCTGCTGGGAAGCCATCGCCCACTCGCCCAGGCGTCCGACGACGGACTGGACGTCTTCGAGTGCCACACCGAGAAGCTCGCGCTCCTTGGCCAGTGCACCCTTACCCTCGTCGCCCTTGACCGTCTCGGTGATTTGGGAGGCGAGGTAGAAGATCGACTTGAACTGATCGCGCACCATCTTTCGGAAAAAGAAGTCCAGGCCCTGGATTGCCGTGGTGCCCTCGTAGAGGGTGTCAATCTTGGCGTCGCGGATGTACTGCTCAAGCGGGTAGTCCTGCAAGAAGCCCGAGCCACCGAACGTTTGCAGAGATACGGCGAGCATCTCGTAGCTGCGCTCGGAGCCGACACCCTTGACAACCGGCAGCAGAAGATCGTTCATCCGCTCAGCCATGTCGAGATCGACATCAGTATCGCCGGCTTGACCCATCGCGACGAGGTCCTGCCAGCACGCGGTGTAGGCGACGAGTGCGCGCAGGCCCTCGGCGTATGCCTTCTGCAACATGAGCGAACGACGAACATCCGGGTGATTCGTGATGGTCACGCGGGGTGCAGTCTTATCAGTCATCTGCGTGAGGTCGGCGCCCTGCACGCGAGTCTTCGCATACTCCAGCGCATTGAGGTATCCCGTCGAGAGGGTGGCGATGGCCTTCGTGCCGACCATCATGCGGGCGTACTCGATGACCTTGAACATCTGCGCGATTCCGTCGTGGACGTCACCCAGAAGCCAACCGATTGCCGGCTCCTTCTCACCGAAGGTCATTTCACAAGTGGACGATGCCTTCAATCCCATCTTCTTTTCGACGTTGGTGGCGTAGACGCCATTGCGCTCGCCAATCTCACCCGTCTTGGGATCGACATGGAACTTGGGAACGATGAACAGGCTCAGGCCCTTGGTGCCGGGACCAGCGCCCTCAGGGCGCGCGAGCACCATGTGCACGATGTTCTCGGCCATGTCGTGCTCGCCTGAGGTGATGAAGCGCTTGGTCCCCTCGATACGCCAGGTGCCGTCGCCATTGTCGAATGCCTTGGCGCGGCCAGCTCCCACATCGGATCCGGCATCGGGCTCAGTGAGGACCATGGTGGCGCCCCAGCCCTTGTCGATCATTATGGCCGCGAATTCCTTTTGCTCCTCAGTGCCCAGGCCGTCGATAACCGCGGCGAAGTTGGGACCGGACATGAAAAGGAATGCAGCGGGGTTCGCGCCGAGCATCAGTTCGCTGGCGGCCCACCGCAGCGACGGGGGTGCACCGCTGCCACCGAGGTGCTCGGGGAGATCCAGACGCCACCACTCGGAATCCATCAACGCCTGGAAGGACTTCTTGAAACCCTCGGGCATCGTGACCGTCTTGGCCGCGGGGTCGTAGATAGGGGGAACGCGATCGGCCTCGGCGAATGTCTCCGCAAGCGGTCCGACGGCCAGCCGGTCCACCTCGTGCAAGATCTCCTTGGCGGTGTCGGGGTCCATCTCCGCGAACGGGCCGCTGCCCATGCGCTCACCGGCACCGAATACCTCGAACAGGTTGAATTCGAGATCACGGACGTTGCTCTTGTAGTGCGACATGGCACTCCCCTTTATCTCGCTGCCACGGCCACCTAAGTTACTGGCCAGTAACTTAATGATGCACCCGATGCGGAGTGATTGCAAGAGCAAGCAGCCCCCATTGCGGGGCGCGGGCACCACCAACGACGTTTCCCGCAACAATGGGCCCCATGAGCGGCTGGTCGGACTCGGTCACCCCGATTCCTCCCCCTTCCTCGGCGCGCCCGGGTGTTCGCACCATGGCGTACGCCGCATTGGTCACAGGGGGCTGGTCGGGTTTGGTGTGCCTGGCTCTCTACGGAATTGCCCGACTCCTTGGCGTGCCGATGGAGGTAGAAACAGCCGCAGGCATGACCGTCGTCCCATGGTTCGTGGCGCTGCTGCTGCCGCTGGTGGCCGCGGAGATCGGCGCTATTGCTGCCCTCGTGGTCCGAGGATGGAAGGGCGGCGGCCGCATCGTGTTCTGGGTCGGCACACTCATCGCAATTGCGTCGTTCCTTCCCTTGGTGGTGCAGCCGGCGGACGTATTGCTGTCCACCCAGATCTGCCTCGGAGTCATGCACGTTGTGACGTGGATCCTTGTTGTTCCCCAGATCGCCCGGATCATCGGTGACTCCGAACCGGGTCGGCATGAAGAACGCGAAGTGATCTACACATGACAAGCACATCGGAGCGCTCGGTGCCTCAGCCCATCGAGGATCGTTCGACACTCACCGCGCTCATTATCGCGATGCGGCCGCGGCAGTGGGCCAAGAACGTTCTCGTCTTCGCCGCGCCGCTGGCCGCAGGCCAACTCTTCGACATCGACATCCTGCTCCCCAGTATCGGGGCCTTCGTTGCTTTCTGTCTGATCTCAAGTGCGACGTACTTGGTCAACGACGTCCGCGACGTGGAATCCGATCGTGATCATCCCAAGAAGCGCGCGCGACCGATCGCGGCTGGGCACCTGTCGACCACCACTGCACTTGTGGTTGCCGCCGTGCTCGCGGTGGTCTCTTTGGCGTTGTCCTTCGCGATCTCACTCGCCCTCGGTGGCGTGGTTGTCGCCTATGCGATCTTCACGCTGGCGTACTCGCTGTTCCTGAAGCAAGAACCGGTGATCGAGCTAGCGCTTCTGGCCATGGGTTTCCTGCTCCGCGCAATCGCCGGTGGTGCAGCATCCGGACTGCCGATCTCCGAGTGGTTCTTGATCGTCGCCGGCTTCGGCTCCTTGTTCATGGCCGCTGGGAAGCGCTACAGCGAACTCGATCGCTTTGTTCGCGACGGCGGTGGCACGGGAGACAACGGCACGGCCCGCAAATCGCTCGACGGCTACACGCTCGGCTACCTGCGCTTCGTATGGGGAGTCGCGGCGGCTGTGACCATTACGTCTTACTGCCTGTGGGCGTTTGACGTTGCCCAGACTCCCTCGAGTTTCCCGTGGGCGGCGTGGAGCGTTCTGCCGTTTGTGCTCGCGATTCTTCGATACGGAATCAGCGTCGATCGCGGAAGCGCGGAAGCGCCCGAGGACACCGCGCTCGGTGATCGAGTACTGCTTCTCCTCGGTCTGGCGTGGCTGGTCCTATTCGGCCTCGGCGCGTTGGGGGTGTGAAAGTGACCTCAACGTCGCCGCTTTCCGTAGACGAGCGCGACCGCCTGCTTATGGGTTGGGGCCGAACGGCTCCTTCTCGTGCAACGGTTGCGACACCGCAGAACTATGACGACGTCTCCGCTGCGATCATCAATGCCGGACCTCGCGGCGTTCTAGCCCGTGGACTCGGGCGGAGCTACGGAGATGCCGCGCAAAGTGGAGGCGCGACGGTCTTCGACATGACCGGACTTCGCCGCTTCGATCTCGATATTGAGTCCGGAACCCTCACCGCCGATGCCGGAGCGAGCATCGACGAGATTCTTCGCGCGATCGTTCCCGCAGGATTCTTTGTTCCGGTGACCGCGGGAACGAGATTTGTCACCGTTGGTGGCGCGATCGCTGCGGATATTCATGGAAAGAACCATCACGTGGAAGGCAGCTTCGGTAGTCATGTCACCGCCATGACCGTGATCGATGGATCCGGTGAGGTGCGCACGCTGTCGCCGGATGATCCGGTAACGCAGGAGATGTTCTGGGCAACCGTGGGCGGCATGGGTCTGACGGGCGTCATAGTCGAGGCCACATTCAGTCTCCTACCAATCGAGACATCCGGGATGAGTGTTGACACTGTTCGATGCTCAGATCTTGACGACGTCATGACCCGCATGGTCGAAGGTGATGACGATTACCGGTATTCCGTGGCGTGGATCGACACTGTCGCCGC
Source organism: Candidatus Nanopelagicales bacterium (assembly GCA_040266055.1). GTDB lineage: Bacteria > Actinomycetota > Actinomycetes > S36-B12 > S36-B12 > S36-B12. The sequence goes on from JBDQFC010000019.1 coordinate 38,930, forward strand.
TTCCGGGCGTGGAGTGCTCACTCGTGGGGACCACGCACGTCGCGATCAGTTATCCGGCAAGCAAGCCGGTGATCCGCTGGCCTACGTCACTCCATCGCTTCCCTCTGCTCCGGCGTTCGTCCCCAACGGTCTTTTGAATTCCGCATCTGTGCGCGCGTTCAATGAGGCGTGGTTCCGTAAGCACCCGAAGAATCGAGTAGGTGAGGTTCAGTCGATACCGGCGTTCTTCCATCCACTGGACGGTGTTCGGGACTGGAATCGGGTCTACGGCCCGCAAGGCTTTCTGCAATACCAATTTGTGGTCCCCGATTCCGCCGGTTGGATCGTGGAAAGGACGCTTCGCCGACTCCGTGATGTTGGTGCACCGAGCTTTCTCACAGTGTTGAAGCGATTCGGCCCGGCCAATCCAGCCCCACTGTCCTTCCCGCAGGCCGGCTGGACGTTGGCGGCTGACGTCCCGGCAGGTATCGACGCACTGGGTCCCGTCCTGGACGAACTTGACGAACTCGTTGCGAGCGAAGGTGGCCGCCTCTACTTCGCGAAGGACTCGCGTCAGTCACCGTCGATGGTTGCGCGCACTTACCCACGGCTAGCTGAGTGGCAGGCTGTCCGAGACGTCATGGATCCGCGGGGTGTGTTCACCTCCGACTTGGGAAGAAGGTTGTCACTGTGATCGATGCTTTGGGTGAGCCGCAATCGGTGCTCGTTCTCGGCGGCTCGAGCGAGATCGCGCGAGCGACGATCCAGGCGCTGCCTCGCACGCGTCTGCGTCGAGTAGTCCTTGCTGGTCGTCCATCACCCGAACTTGATGACGCCGCTTCGCAACTCGGCAACAGTGGAATTTCCACTGTTGAGGTCGCTTCTTTCGACGCAGCGGACACCGACACTCACCAGGCGTTCGTCGACGAAGTCTTCGACAACGGGGACATCGACATCGTCCTGTTGGCCTTTGGCGTTCTCGGCGATCAGATGGATGTCGAAGCCGATCCGTCTAAGGCCGTCCAGATGGCCACGGTCAACTACACCGGTGCTGTGAGTGTTGGACTACATGTGGCGCGCAGGCTCCGTGGGCAGGGCCACGGACACCTCGTCGTGCTTTCCAGCGTCGCCGGAGATCGCGCTCGCCGCTCGAACTACGTCTACGGATCGACCAAGGCGGGTCTGGATGCGTTCGCGCAGGGTCTCGGCGATGCGCTGGTCGGATCCGGAGCTTCGGTGCTGGTGGTCCGACCGGGCATGGTCCGCACGCGGATGAGCGAAGGCCTGCCGGAAGCACCGATGACCACCGATCCCGAAGTCGTGGGCAAGGTGATTGTGCAAGCACTGCGCAAGGGCAAGCACACTGTCTACGCGCCAGGCCCGCTGCGATTCTTGATGGGGGCGGTCAAGACCGTTCCGCGGCCGATCTTCCGACGCCTACCTCAGTAGCGGTTCTTTCTGGGCGAGTTCGAGACAACCGGGCTCCGCCATCGCTAGCGTGCGTGCCATGAGTAGACCAATGACATTGACCATCGCTGTCATCTTGCAGTGGATCGCTGCCGTCATCGGCATTTTCAGTGCGGTCGCGGTGCTCGGCAGTGCTCTTGCGATGCTAAACACGAATGTTCGTCAAGGTGTTGAGCAGGCACTCTCGGATGAAGGAATCAATGGCTCTGCCGTGGCCATCGCAGGTGGTCTGTTTGTCGGAGGCCTCATGCTGCTCGCGATCGCGGTCATTCGGGCGATCGTGGCCGTGTCTTTGGCTCGTGGTCATGGTTGGGCGCGGATCTTGATTTCCGTTATTGCGGTTCTCTACTTGATTGGTGGAGTGGGTTCGGTTCTCGGCGGCCAGTGGCTCGCTGGAATCGTGGCCATCGTCATTGAACTCGTGATCTTGTGGCTGCTGTGGAACTCGGCTTCTTCGGCCTACATCAAGGTCAAGACGGCCGAGCGCGCGGTCGCTAGCTAGTCACTACTCACAAACTTTCGACCGCAGGGCCGCCCTTCGGGGCGGCCCTGCTCGCTTGGGACCTCATTCACGGAGAGCGGAGAAGACAGGGCCGTACGACGACGGATCGGTTGCCACATCGATCAGTGCAGGACGACCACTCGATAGCGCTGACTGCAAGGCGGCCTCGTATTCGCCTGCGTCGCGCACGGCCCAAGCTTCGACACCGCAGGCCCGCGCTACGGCTGCAAAATCTGTGGATTGGTAGGCCACAACTTCCTTGCCACCTTGATCAACGGGACTTTGCTTCACGGCGATGAGGCTAAGTAGCGAATCGTTGAAAACGACCACCACAACGGGCAGCTGCAGCCTCGCCAACGTCTCCAGTTCGGCCAGGACCATTCCGAGTCCACCATCACCGGTGAAACAGATAACCGGTTCGTCGGGACGAACCAGCGATGCCGCGATGGCTGCTGGGAGCGAGTAGCCCATGGTGGCGTGAGAACTCGAGATGAGTAGTCGTTGAGGTTCCGATACCTCCCACAAAGGCATGGCGACCAGCATGTGAGCACCGGCATCAACTGTTGCAGTAGCTGGGCGCGGGCAGATTCGGGATGCAATCGAGACGATCTCCGCCGGGGAAAGTGCATTGACCTTCTGATCGGACTGAGTCAAGGCTGCCGTTCGCAAGATGTCTCGGTACCGACACCCGTCTTCTAGCTCCCAGTCGCTGGCGAGTTGGTTCCCCAGCCAGTGGATGAGCAGTTCCATGTCCATTGCGTAACAACCGGCAAGACTGTCTCCGAAGTACGTAGCGTCGTCAATCAGCCATGGGTTCGCGATCACAGTCGGGGCGGCGTAGTTCCATGCCGTGGGTAGCAACTCCACAGGATCAAGTCCGATTCCGAGGATGAGGTCGGCATCGTTCAATGCGTGGGACTCCACGGTGCCGCCCGTGACTATTCCAGCAGCGAATTCCGATGCATCTGCCACCACACCCCTTGCTTTGTAGGTGGTCAGTACGGGGGTGTGGGTCCGTGCGGCAAGTCCACGCAATCCTGTGATGACGCGTTCACGTGACTCGACTGGAATCGTGAGAATTCCTTGCCCAGCGATGATGACGGGGCGACGGGCGGATGCGAGAAGTGGGGCGATCGCGTTGGGGTCTGCCTGATCGTCGGTGGCCCTTTCGACTCGGTATGAACCACTGGCTGTGGGATCTATATCGACCTGTACCGGTCCGGGAGGTTGCACGGTGGTTGCTTGGACCAACTTGGTGCAGGCATGTGGATCTTGTCCGTTGAGACGGCCGGAGGCGAGAGCGATCGGCTCGAAGAGGGCCGTTTGATTGATCCGCTGGTGTGAAATCCGTGGGGATTCACTCTCGAGTACGCAGTCATTGACCATGATCATCGGCGATCGCTCGAGCAGCGCGTTAGCAACGCCATTTGCGGCGGCAGTAGCGCCGGGGCCACGCGTGCCGACCGCGATGCCGGGAGCACCTGTGAGTTCGCCGATTACCCCAGCCATGAGTGCGGCTGACGTCTCTAGGTGGGTGAGGACGAACTGGACACCATGCCGCTCGCAGGCCCCGGCAACGTCGAGGTTCGAGCCACCACCGGGAACACCGAAGGCGAACCGGGTACCGCGGGCTGCTGCGGCGCCGACCAATTCGTCGGCGATCTCCCGTCGATTCGCTGCCATCTGGTTCTCCAAAACTCTGGTGTGTTCGTGGAAGCAACATTAGAGTCTCGATGGGGGTTCGACAGGCGGTGGTAACGCACCGTTTCAGCGGAGAGGAGTGTCATGGGAATCCAGGTTTCCAATTTCTTGCATGTGGCCGATGGATTGCAGGCCAATCAATTCACGGTCGGTGACCGCAAGCCGGTCAACTCGCTCGATGACATCGACCCGATTTACAAGCAACTCATTGACGGACCATTTCACGCAAACTTCGCGGTCATGGGCAATGACGGCAAGATCAACCAGACGCCGATGTGGTTCGACTACGAGGGTGACAAAGTTTTGGTCAACGCGGCGACCCATCGCAAGAAGGTCGAGTGGATCCGTAAGTACCCGGATCTGTCGATCTTGATCGTCAACCCCGAGAACATGTACCACTGGATCAGCATCAAGTGCCACGTCGAGCGTGAGATCCTCGAGGACGATCCGGAAGAGGGCCACTTGGTCACGGCCCAGCTCGACAAGATCTGGACGAAGTACACCGGAAACGAACCGCCCTACGGCCTCCGCGATCCATCTATCGACGAGCGTCGTGTGCTCTTCGTGTGCGGCATCGATCGCATCGCCACCTTCGGTCGTCCGTAGACAGCGGTGGTCCCCAGCGCGACCATCGCGGTTGTCGGGGGCTCCCTTGGAGGTTTAACCGCAGCCCTGCTTCTGCGTGACCTTGGGCATGACGTCACGATCTATGAACGATCGGGACACAAGCTTGAGCAGCGTGGAGCAGGGCTCGGCTTCCTCCCGGACGCCTCCCGATATCTGATCGAACGGTGTGGTGTGAACATCGATGAGATCAGCACGCGAACAAACACCATCCGTTATTTAAATCGCGACGGCTCTGTTGATCATGAACGTGCTGTTACGTATCACTACACCTCCTGGTTCACGGTGTACGGCAGGTTGCTCAACGAATTCGACTCCACTCGATACTTGACCGGCAAGGAAGCGGTGTCTTTGCGCCTCGATGAGGAGCACGGGGCCGTCGATTTCGCGGACGGCAGCACAGTTGAGGCCGACCTTGTTGTGTGCGCGGACGGCGTGAACTCAATGTTCCGCAAGGCGCTTCTGCCCGACGCCCAACGGGCGTACTCAGGGTATGTGGCGTGGCGTGGCATGGTGCCCGAGTCGGAGCTTTCTCCTCGTACTCAACAAGCGCTCAGCGATGCGATCACCTACGCCTTCTATGCCAATAGCCACATACTTGTGTATCCGATTCCAAGTCCGAGCGGCTCTGTCGCGCCGGGAGAGCGGCTTATCAACACCGTTTGGTACCGAAACTACGCAGTTGGTTGTGACTTCGCCGATCTCATGACCGATGCGACTGGTCGGCGCCACGATCCGACACTGCCTCCGGGTGCGGCGCGAGAGGAGCACGTCGCCGAGATGCGCGCCCACGCTCTTGCCCGCCTTCCTTCCGTCGTCTCCGAGGCGGTCGTTGCTGCGAAAGAACCATTCGTGCAGGCGGTATACGACCTAGAAGTGGATCGGATGGCGTTCGGCAGGGCATGCCTGATCGGCGATGCCGGCTTCGTGATGCGCCCACATGCTGCGGCTGGAACCGCCAAAGCTGCGGCCAATGCGTGGGGATTGGCACAGGCGATGGAGACCGCCGACTCCATTCTTGACGCGTTGAAGGCGTGGGAGCCGGAGCAACTGCAGATCGGCCGTGACTTAGTCAGACGGACGCAGCGGCTTGGGTTCGCCTCCCAGGTCGATGGTTCGTGGACTTCGCCCACCGACGAATCGTTGTTTCGATTGCGAGATGAGGGGCCGTGAGTAGCTCGGATGTTGCCCGACGAATGCGGGAAGCAGCGGCACGTTTCCTAGATTCACTTGACACCGATCAAGGCGCTCGAGCCCAGCGTCCATTCCAGGACACGACAGAACGAGAAACCTGGTTCTACACACCGACCGATCACGGCGGACTCCCACTTTCGGCGATGGCGCCGGCGCAGCAGAAGTACGCACACATGTTGCTCGCGGAGGGGCTCTCCGAACCGGGTTATTACACCGCGGCCGCGATTCTCGGACTCGACAACATGCTCGACCGGCTCGAAGGGTTCATCCGCGATTGGGGACGTGAACGCGGTCGTGATCCTGGCCTCTACTACTGGCGAGTCTTCGGTGATCCGACAGGTGATGAGCCGTGGTCGTGGAGGGTCGGCGGTCACCACATATCCATCCACCACGCCATCGTGGGAGATGAGGTGGTGGGCAGCACACCGTTGTTCCTCGGCGCCGATCCTGCGCGCGCACCGCTGCTTGGTACCAACCCCAACCGGCCGCTCGGTGCTTACGAAGATGTCGCCCAGGATTTGATGGCGTCGCTGTCCGACGAGCAGCTGAACATTGCTGTTGTGACTGATGTCGCTCCGACGGACATCGTGGGTGCAAATCGCTCCGCCTTCGGCAACGACGATCTCCCGATACCACTGCCGGATCTGTGGCGTGGTCGACTCCCCGATCCGTGGCACCAACTCACGATTGAAGTCCAAGACTGTGCCGATGAACTCGCTGGTGTCACTCCAGAAAGTCTTGACGCGGTTCGACTTACGAGGGAGCCACGTGGGTTGTCTCTAGGTGACCTTGATGCAGGCCAGGTAGATCTAGTGCGCTCGCTATTCGATCTTTACGCGGACAGGCTTCCCGGCCCTCTTGCCGAGCTGGAACGCAAGAAATACGAAGGAGCTCGACTTCACGAACACAGTTTGTTGTGGGCCGGAAGCCATCAGCCTGGAGATCCGTACTACTACCGGCTGCAGGGGCCGAGTCTCATGGTGGAGTGCGACAACACGCAGCGGGGCGCTAACCACATCCACACGGTGTGGCGAGATCCGTATCGGGACTTCGGACGGGACCCGCTAGCGGAGCACTATCGCCGGCAACACGCCTAATTCGACTATCCGTCGCGCCACAACCAGGCTGCGCCGCGCACACCGCTGGAGTCCCCGTGCAGCGATCGCACAATCGGCGTGACAAAAACCGGAGAGAAGGTCCAGCGTGCTATCGCCGCTGGTAACTGTTCCTCCAACTCCGCAATGTTGCTCATCCCGCCACCGAGGACGAATACGTCAGGGTCGAGTGAATTGACAACGACGGAAAGACCGCGACCCACCCGATCCACGTAGCGCTCCCACGCCGCGACGGCTGCTGGTTCACCTGCGCGCATGCGCTCGGCTATGTCGGTCGGGAGCAGATCACCCTGTCCACCACCACGGACGTAGTCGCGCGCGAACGAGTAACCGGAGACCCAGGTCTCCATGCATCCGCTCTTGCCGCAGTAGCAGTCGTCCCCTGGCTGTTCGTCCGTCGATGCGTAGGGAAGCGGGTTGTGCCCCCAGTCCCCCGCCGAGTTGTTAGGGCCGTGATGCGCCCGACCGTCGATGGCCACTCCTGCACCAGCACCACTCGCGAGGATGACCCCGAACACCACGCGGTAGCCGACGCCCGCACCGTCGATCGCCTCGGATGCTGCGAAGCAATCGGCGTCGTTCACGATGCGCAATGGTCGGTCTAGAACCCTGTGCAGATCTTCGGCCACGGGCTGACCGTTGATCCAGGTGGAACTTCCACCCTTACCGAGCCCCGTTTCGGGATCGAGGGAACCGGGAATGCCGATGCCCACCGGAGCGGCGTTGCCCAGTTGCGCTTCGGCTTCCTCTACGAGCGCGCGAACCGTTGCCAGACACCCGTGGTAGTCACCCCGCGGCGTAGGGCGTCGAACACGAAGTAACTCGTTGCCGCCTTCATCAAGGGCGACGATTTCGATTTTCGTTCCGCCCCAGTCCACTCCGATGAACACGGGCATACCCTAGGCAGCCACGTCACTGCTTGGATGACAACGACGACGAAAGTAGCGAGGGAAGGAGCGTGATGGATCAACACACGCGCCTCCTGGTCAAAGTCTCCCGTCTTTATTTCGAGCGGGACATGAAGCAGCAGGAGATCGCGGACACGCTCGCGATCTCACAGGCACGGGTATCGCGCCTGATCAAAGAAGCCAAGGAACGAGGCATCGTTCGCTCCGTCGTTGTTGTACCAACGGGAGTGCACGCTGAACTCGAGGACCAGCTGGAAGCGAAGTTGTCCTTGACACAAGCGGTGGTCGTCGACACCGACGATGCCCGATCGGTGGAACAAGCCCTCGGTACGGCAACCGCTGATTACCTCACGTCGACAGTCACCGGCGATGCGGTGATCGGTGTTTCCACCTGGAGCAGCTCGCTTATCTCCGCACTGCAGTCGATGCGGCCGGCCTCCAAACACATGGCGCGGTTGGTCATTCAGATGTTTGGTGGGGTTGGCAACCCCGACGTGCAGTACGAGGCGACTCGATTGACCAGCGATCTTGCACGAGTTCTCGGCGCCGAACCCCAATTCGTTCCGGCACCCGCGGTCGTGGGTAGTGAATCGACAGCCCGCGCACTCGAAGAGGATCCGGACGTTCGCGCCGTTATTGAACAGTGGTCGCAGATCTCGGTTTCGCTTGTCGGAATCGGAGCGCTTGAACCGTCGCCACTTCTTGCGCGCAGCGGTAACGCGGTGACTGACAAGGAAATGCGGGAGCTCAGAAGTCATGGTGCCGTGGGTGATGTCTGTCTTCGTTTCTTCGATGAGTCCGGCGAGCCGATCGAGAGCTCGTTTGATCGTCGGGTAGTTGGAATGTCACCCGCCGCCATCCGCGCGGTCCCAAGGCGCATCGGCGTTGCCGGAGGGGCATCCAAGGTGGATGCGATCCGAGCCGCCGGCCTCGGGGGGTGGATCTCGGTACTCATTACCGACGTGGAAACCGCCCGAGCATTGACGCAGTAGCACCGGCCTGCAAGACTGAAGTGCAAATTATTCGTATGTGAATGGATATTCATGAATTCTCGGGAACGGGCTCGACTCACTCGAACCCACGTTCTGCGCACCATCTCCGGTGCCGGTCTAGGGCACGTCGGCGGGGACTTCTCGGTTACCGACATCCTCGCGGTGCTCTACTCCGATGTGCTGCGCTTCGATTCTGAGAATCCGGATTGGCCCGAGCGCGATCGATTCGTGCTGAGCAAGGGCCACGCAGCCGTGTCGTTCTATACGACGCTCGCGATGAGCGGCTACTTCGGGCTTGACGAGCTGACGTCATTCGCGGCTGAGGGATCGATGCTCAACGGTCACCCCGCTCGCGCAAAGGTTCCCGGAGTAGAAACCAGTACCGGACCACTGGGACACGGTCTGCCCGTCGCCGTTGGAATGGCCATCGGAGCGCAGATTCGCGGTGAGCAATGGCGAACGTTCGTGGTGACGGGAGACGGTGAACTTCAAGAGGGCTCCAACTGGGAAGCCGCGATGCTCGCCGGCCACCGGTCCCTTGGAAACCTCACGCTGATCGTCGACCGCAACCGGCTGCAGCAAGGAGCCCGCACCGAGGAGACGAATGCACTCGATCCGCTCGACGCCAAATTCGAAGCATTCGGTTGGCAGGCCGTCGAGATCGACGGTCACGATCATGAACTCTTGCGACGCGTACTGTCTCGATCACACTACAAACCGCTGGTGATCATCGCCAACACCATCAAAGGCCGCGGTGTGTCATTTATGGAGGATCTCGCCGTTTGGCATCACAAGGTTCCCAGCCCCGAGCAGGTCGACGCTGCGCTGGCCGAGATTGGACCGAGTTCATGAACGCTGTGACGATGACCGACTGCCGGAAGCCCTTCGCGGAGACCCTGATCGAACTTGCGCACGCGGATCCACGCATAGTTGCCGTCTGCAATGACTCCGTTGGATCTAGCAACCTTGGTGAGTTCCAAAACCTATTTCCCGATCGACTCGTCAACGTGGGAATCGCGGAACAAAACATGGTCGGTGTCGGCGCCGGACTAGCAAACGCTGGACTCATCCCCTTCGTGTGCGGGGCATCCCCATTCATTACAGGCCGTGCCCTCGAGCAGGTCAAGGTTGACGTCGCCTATAACAATTCCCACGTTGTCTTGTGCGGAATGAGTCCCGGCTTCGCCTACGGGGAACTCGGCGCCACCCACCATTCGATCGAGGACCTCGCATGGTTGCGAGCCATCGACGGCCTCGATGTTGTGGTCCCAGCGGATGCACGTCAAACTGCTGCCGCTGTTCGGTGGGCAGCAGCTAACTCCGGTCCTGCCTTCCTGCGGATTTCCCGAACACCGGTGCCCGAACTTCAGGAACGCGAGGACAAGGAATTCAAGCCGGGAGCATCGGAAACGCTCCTGATCGGTCTGGATGCGACCATCATTGCCACCGGAACGATGGTCTGGCGTGCGGTGGAGGCTGCACGACAACTTGGCGATGAAGGTATTTCGGTAGGAGTTATCAACATGGCGAGCATCGCGCCGATGGATGAAGTTGCGGTCGTCCGTGCCGCACGCGCGACCCCACTATTGGTCACGGTCGAGGAGTCAGTCCCCCGGGGCGGTTTGGGTGGTGCCGTCGCAGAGATCGTTGCGCACCACGCTCCGGTCGAGATGCGGATGCTCGGTACCGACACTTTCGCCCCGACGGGAAGCGTCGAGGAACTCACCCGTCACTTCGGTCTTGATGCAGAGTCAATTGCTGCGACCATTCGAGCGGCTCGTGTCCGGTGAGGCACTGATCGTCGCGATCGACTGCGGCACCAGTTCGACCAAGGCAGTGGCTGTCGATGGAGACGGCCGAATTCGAGCGAGGGCATCAGCACCGCTCGCGCTGCAGACTCCGCACTCTGGCTGGGTCGAGCACACGGTCGACGAATTGCTCGCCAGCGTCGACCAAGCAGTGGCATCGCTGCTGGACGTTGTGTCCGTTCATGACGTTCTAGCCGTGGGCTTGAGCAATCAGCGTGAATCACTGGCCCTGTGGGAGAAGGAATCGGGCAACGCGATCTCGCCCGTTGTCAGTTGGCAGGACCGACGAGCTACACCCATCGTCCAGTCGCTCACTAATGCCGGTTATGCCGAGACCGTTCGGCGCATCAGTGGCCTGCCGCTCGATCCGATGTTCTCTGCAGTGAAAGCCACGTGGTTATTGGACACCTACGACCCTGACCGCAAGCTGGCCACGGCGGATGAACTCACCCTCGGCACAGTGGACACCTTGATCGCTCGTCATCTGACCGAGACCGATATCACCGAGCCAGGTAATGCATCGCGGACAAGTTTGCTC